>NZ_BJZT01000021.1 GCF_007992175.1 Methylobacterium haplocladii
TAGAGCGCGAACGCCTGCAGCTCGCCGGTCGCGCGGCTGATGATGCACCACACCGGGCAGTCAGGCCGTGGCTGGACGCACAACTGCGCGATCTCGGGCGGGTCTGCCGGCGGAGGCGGAAGTGCCGATCGGGGAAGCTGTGAAATCAGAGGCTATCGATCTCGGTGGCACGCATCGGCTGATCCTCTCAGGCGGGACGGGGGAGGGCGGCGTACCTCGCTAGGACGTGCCAGTGGTCAACTGAGGCGAGGGTGTCGAGGGCAGCCAGCACCGGATCCAGCGCGTCCGGCTCGCATTCGGCCTCCTGGCGCAGCAAGCAATCGAGGCGGGCACCGCGCAGGCCAGTCGAGGAGCGGACGTTAGCGCAGAGGGTTCGGAAGTGGGCGCGGCGCTCGGCTTCGTTGAGATGATCGCAAACGGAGCCCAGCAGTTGGCCGGCACGATCATCGGCCCGTTCTCCGAATCGGATCGGCTTCGGCGTGATCGCGTCGCCCAACACACGACAAAATCCCTCGTAAGAACGAGGACTCTGTCGGTTATTCTGTCGCTTAGGTCAGTCGGGATCGACCTGAATTTTGGTCGGAGTGGCAGGATTTGAACCTGCGACCCCCACGTCCCGAACGTGGTGCGCTACCAGACTGCGCTACACTCCGAAGCTCGGCCCTCGGGCCAGCGAGCGGGCTTATAGCTGGGGGTTGGTCCACCCGCAAGCGGATTGGGCAAAAGGATTTCGGCGCTCACGCCGGGCCGGAAGACCAGTCCGGCATGAGGCTGCGCAGGGCGCAGGTTCGGCCCGGCGCCTCGATGGCGACGGCCGCGACATGGCCGGGGGCGGGGGCGAGATGCTGCAGGCTCCAGGCGCGCGCGGCGTCCGCCGATCCGTCGATCGAGAGGAGGGCGGCCGCGGCAGGCGGGATCGACACGGCGAAGCGGTCCAGGGGAAACGCGAGCCCGAGGCCCAGCGCCTTCACGAAGGCCTCCTTGCGGGTCCAGCAGGCATAGAAGGCCGTCTGCAGCGCCTCGGCCGGGAGACGCTGCAGGGCCGAGACCTCGCCAGCCGCGAAATAGCTGCGCGCCAGGCTTAGGCAATCGGGGATCGGCCTGATCCGTTCGACGTCGACGCCGATGCGCGCGTCGGGCGACAGGGCGATCAGGCCGACGCCGCCGGAATGCGAGAGGTTGAAGGCGAGGTGCCCGCGCCAGGGGCCGTCGAGTTCCGGTTTGCCGGCCTCGTCCGCGAGGAAACGAACGTCTGCCGGATCGGCAGCGAGGGCGCCTGCCAGGATCCGCCGCAGCGCAGCGTGGCTGGCAGCGTAACGGTCGCGGTCTTCCTGGCGCAGGAAACGAGTGGTCCGCTGGCGCTCCTCGTCCGAGAGGGCGGCGAGGCAGGCATGGCGGCCGGCCTCGTCGAGGGTGAGAGGGACGCGCCACACGGTGGGCTCGTGCAACGGACCCGGTGCTGCGACGGTCCAGGCGACGCGGTCGGTCACGGCCGTCCTCCCGGCGGGCGCGACGACGGAGTCAGCAGGCTTCGGGCAGGGACGCCGCGGCTTTCCGTTAAAATTCTGCGATGCGACAAGGGCCTCAGCGGACCAGGCGTTGGCTTGCCGACGAGAGCCTGCTTAGGCTGGGCGAAGCCACCGGAGGACGCGAGCGGTATGATCGACCATCGTGCCGCCCCGGCTCGCTGCGTCCTTGCCGCGCCACAGGCCAGGGCGTCCGCTTGAGCGCTGCTCCTGTCTCGGCCGATTGGCAGCCGACGCTGGCCTGGCCCGGTGCCCGGTACGTCGTGTTCTTCGGCGTGTATCTCTATCAAGGGCTCGTCGCCGGCTTCTCGCTGACCGCGCTCGCCAACCATTATGCCGGGATCGGAATTCCGGCGAGCGAGGTCGGCCTGCACTTCGCCATAGCCGGTCTGCCCTGGACGCTGCAGCCGATCCTGTGGGGGCCGCTGATCGACCGGGCCGGCGGGGCGCGCATGGGGCGTCGCAGGGTCTGGGCGTTCTGGGCGGTGCTCGGTGCGCAGGCGAGCCTCGGTCTGCTCTGGTTCGTGCCGGGGCCGGAGGCGCTCGGCTGGGTCGGCCTCGCCTTCCTCGGTCACAGTTTGTTCGCGGCGCTGCTCGATACCGCCTGCGACCGCATGATCATGGATCATGTGCCGGAGGACGCGTTCGGACGGATGAGCGGATGTACCCGCGGCGGCTTCGTCATCGGTACCAGTCTCAGCGCGGCCGTGTTCTCGACGCTGCTCGCCTCGATGAGCTTTTATGGGTGCATCGCCGTACTCATGGCGCTGAGCACGCTGGCGCTGCTGCCGCTCGTGATCGTGCGGGAGGCGCCCGGTGATGCGCTCGTCTCCCTCGCCAGGCGCGCCGATGGGACGGCACGGCAGACGCGATCGTTCAGGTCGTTCCTGCTGCGGTTGCTCGTGGGCCTGCGTCGCCCGACGGCCCTGCGGCTGCTGGTCTTGTGCTTCTGCGTCGATTTCATCCTCTCTCTGTTCGAGGTGCGCTTCAACGTCGAGGTCGTGCAGGCGCATGGTTGGGACGCCGCCGCCTTGTCACGACTTCAGGCCGGCCTCGCGCTGGCGAGCGGTACGGTCGGCGCGCTCGTCATCGGGGTGTGGTCGGACCGGGCCGGACCGCTGCCGGCGCTGACAGGTCTCTTCCTCGGCGGCGCGGCCACCTTCGGCACGGCTGCGATGCTGATCGGCGCCGATCGCGTCGCGACGGCCGCGCCGCTGATCCTCGGCCTGACCAACGTGCTGCCCACACTCCTCGTCGTGGCGCTGGTGCCGGCCCTGATGCGGGCCAGCCGTGGGCGTCCGGGCGCGGCGACGCAGTTCGAAGTGTTCATGGCGACGATGAACCTCGGCTCCGTCGGCGGAGGCGGCGTGTCGGGCCTGAGCGCCGAAATACTACCGAGCGGCGCCGTCGCGGGGCTCGTCGGATTGGTGTTTCTCACATGCGCCGGCTTGAGCAGGCGGCCGGCCCTGCTTTTCGAAAATTGTACGCGATAGGTCTGGTAGACCACAGCTTTTCAGTCTTGACAGCGTCGTATCCTGCCATCTGAAACCATCATATGTGTATTGTTCCAGGTGAGGGAAACAAGTTTCATGGCCCAAAATGAGACAGAAAATGCAACCCGATATTGATCGCGAGCGTGTATGATCTATGGAGATTGGAACGGTTCACAATCGGCAAATCCTGCGGCGGATCTTGCCGGCTTCTGAACGAGAGGGACGGGGACACTCATGCCGCATCCGCAAGTTCTCCGAGACATGGCCTTGTTTGTCGAGGTCGCGAAACGAAAGAGCTTCAGCCAAGCTGCCGTTGCGCTTGGGATGCCGATTTCTTCGCTGTCTCGGCGAATTACGTTGTTCGAGTCGGCTGTAGGACTGCGTTTGCTCGACAGGACGACGCGTAAGCTGGTCCTGACATCTTACGGCGAGGCTTATCTCAGCCAGGCGACCCGGCTCGTGGAAGAGGCGCAACGCACCTTTGACGATATGGTTTCGCAGGCCAAAGGACCCAGCGGGTTCCTCAAGATCGCGGTGCCGCCCGATTTCTGGGTCCTGCGCCATCTCTCCGGCGTCATTTCCGAGTTCTCCCGCGACCATGAGCACGTGCAGATCCACGTGGATCTGCGGCCGGCGCCGGTGGACCTCGCCGCCGACAACTACGACCTCGCCATCGCGATCGAAGAGCCGCGCGAAACCTCGTTGATCGTGCGCAAGGTGGGGGAGTTGGAGAACGGCCTGTTCGCCTCACGTTCGTATCTGCTGGCGCATGGTCGGCCGCAGCATCCGCGTGACTTGAGCCAACATCGCATCGTGCTGCCGTCCCAAGGGGCAAGCTCGAACTGGACCCTGACGCGGGGCACGGAAACCGCATCGGTCACCGTCGGCGGACCGGTTTCCTGCAACAGTCTGAGTCTCGCACGCCGCTTCGTCGTCTCAGGACAGGGCATCACCCCGGCGAACCTGATCAACGTCGAACGCGACGTGCTGAGCGGCAAGTTGGAACGGGTGTTGCCGGAATGGCGGCTGCCGCCGACGCCGGTCTACATCGTCACGACGTCCCGGCTTCTGCCCGCCAAGGCGCGCAGCTTCATTGATTTCGCGACGAAGCGCATCAACGCGATCCTGACCGCCGTCGCACGAGGAACGCCAGTGCCCGAGACGATCGATATCGATCCGTCCCGCGATTACTCCCCTGCGCCCGTCTTCGCCCTGCGCTCCTGAACAGCTTGCATGGCGTGACCACGGTGCAGAAAGATGGTGGCGAGATAGCCTCCTTCCGCCAGCGCGAGGGTGCCGTAGAACAAGGCGGTCGCCTCGTACCACGCGAGTTCATGCCGTAGTGCGGCGATGAAGACGAGGCTCGCGAGGGCCGGCACGAGGGCGGCGAGGAACGGAAGAGGCTTCACGGAATGCCCGCGGAGGAGACAGGAAAACGGAGAGGCCGCCACGCGACCCGATATCGTCCTAACCTGCCGGTTCTCGAAACAAGAACAACCCCACGGTGTTGGAAGCATATTTTCTCCGACCGTGTGCCGGATGCCTCACCCCGTCTTTCATCGCTTGGACAACGGACCGACGGGGTGCAGTCTACCCCGTCGACCCGCTCGCCAAGATCTGAGTTCGTTCAGGCGTAGATGTTGTTCGCCGAATTCGGGAACCGATCGGCCAATGCGCGGCGGAGTTTCTCCAGAGCGCGGTTTTCGATCTGCCGGACGCGCTCCTTCGAGATGCCGAGGCGATGCCCAAGGGCTTCCAACGTGGCCTGATCCTCGGCGAGGCGACGCTCGCGCAGGATCCGCAACTCACGCTCCGACAGGACGGTGAGAGCCTGCTTGAGCCAGCTCAGCCGGCGCTCGCCATCGACCGTGGCGGTGACGGTCTCGTCAGGCAGTGCGGCACCGTCGACGAGGAAGTCCATGCGCTCGGAAGAGGCCTCGCTCTCCTCGCCCACCGGCGCATTCAGCGACATGTCGGGACCCGAGAGGCGCGCATCCATCAGCGCCACGTCCTTGGTCGAGACGCCGATGGCGATGGCGATGCGGCTGTGGATCTCGGAGCCGACCTGCTCTTCGGTGGATTGCATCAGCCGAGCGCGCAGGCGACGCAGATTGAAGAATAGTGCCTTCTGGGCGGAGCTCGTCCCACCGCGCACGATGGACCAGTTCCGCAGGATGTAGTCCTGAATCGAAGCCCGGATCCACCAGGTGGCGTAGGTGGAGAAGCGAACCTCCCGCTCCGGTTCAAATCGAGCCGCAGCTTCCATGAGACCGACATGCCCTTCCTGGACGAGGTCGGCCATGGGCAGGCCGTAATGGCGGAAGCGGCCGGCCAGCGCGATCACGAGGCGCATATGGGCCGAAATCAAACGATGAAGGGCTCGCTCATCCCCCTTGTCCTTCCAGCTGACTGCCAGACCACGCTCTTCGTCTCGCGCGAGAAAGGGCGCCTCCATCGCGGTCCGTATGAACTGACGCCGAATTCCAGCGATTTCCGCCATCCCCGTCGTGCCTTTCTAGTCAGAGTCTTCTGGCAGCAGGGGCGTCGCCACATCGGAGACGATCGGGCAAGCCCTCGCTGGGCTCAGGCACAACATGCCGACCGCGGCCGTTGTTCCGCATTTTTCGCGGTGCGACGTGGAACGGACCGAAAGATTTTCAAGTGGGCCAGACCAGGCCGATCCACAAAAGAAAAGACCCGGCGCTGGCACACCGGGTCTGGATTCGATCGGATCGGCCGAGGAGAGAAATCGTTCAGGCGGCTTCTTCCTGCACGTCGTCGCTCTCGGCTTCGCCCTCCGCATCGGCGTCCGCCTTCGCACGGCGCGGCGACTTGGCGAGGCTCTGCTCGATCAGCTTCAACGCTTCGGTCTCGGTGATCTTGTTCACCGACGAGATCTCGCGAACCACGCGATCGAGGGCGGCCTCGTAGAGCTGCCGCTCGCTGTAGGACTGCTCGGGCTGCGCCTCGGAGCGGTAGAGGTCGCGCACGACTTCGGTGACCGAGATCAGGTCGCCGGAATTGATCTTGGCCTCGTATTCCTGGGCGCGGCGCGACCACATCGTGCGCTTCACGCGGGCACGGCCAGTGAGCACGTCGAGGGCCTTCTTGACGAGTTCAGGCTCGGCGAGCTTGCGCATGCCGACGCTGTTGGCCTTGGCGGTCGGAACGCGCAGGACCATCTTGTCCTTCTCGAAAGCGACGACGAACAGCTCGAGCTTGTAGCCGGCGATCTCCTGTTCCTCGATCGCGGTGATGCGCCCGACGCCGTGAGCCGGATACACGACAGCTTCGCCGGTCTTGAAGCCCTGACGGCCTGAGGCGGTCGTCGTCTTCTTGGCTGTGGTCATGCGAACAGGGCTCCAGATCATCGCGCGGATCAGACGTCCGCACAGGGTCACTTCCGGGTCGGGACACCCGGCTCACACCACTTGACCGGCAGGCGCTGCTCACGCTCCCGCCGGCTCCCGGGCTCGCCATGCGTCCACGCAAAGACTGAACCGCCGCGGAAAGCATCGGGGCTTCCCGCGGTCGATCACATGCAACCTCTATCCAGGGCTGGAGCCGCAGGAGAACGGCGGAGGGAGCACGTCAAGCGAGTGCGACGGCAGACACAGGTCTACCACAATCCAGGCTTCGAATCAAAGGATTGCCGGCGCAGGCCGACGCGTCCGCGCGAGGGGCCGGCGAAGCGTGGACGTCGATCGAACCGCTGCGGAGAGCGCTCTGTCCGGTCCGGCTCTTAGCGGAGCATCCGGGCCTGCGGCTCTCGGTCGCCGTCCCGGGATCGCGATCAGTCGCCGGTGCCGGGGCTGGCCGAGAAATGCGCTTCGAGCTTGCCCGCGACGCCGTCCCACTCCTTGGCGTCGGCCGGAGCATCTTTCTTCTGGGTGATGTTTGGCCAGCTCTTGGCATAGTCCGTGTTGAGTTTCAGCCAGCTCTCGAGGCCCGGCTCCGTGTCCGGCTTGATCGCCTCGGCCGGGCATTCCGGCTCGCAGACGCCGCAATCGATACACTCGTCCGGGTGGATGACGAGCATGTTCTCGCCTTCGTAGAAGCAGTCCACCGGGCAGACCTCGACGCAGTCCATGTACTTGCACTTGATGCAGTTGTCGGTGACGACGTAGGTCATGGGCTGCTCGGTCCTCGGAACGCTTTCTCGGGCCTGTCCTGCCGCGTGCGGTGACGGACCGTGCAGGTCCGTCGGGCGCTGGTTTCCCGTCGGGCGGCGCACAGGATGGAAGGCGACCTGCACGCGTTCGTGCGCCTTAGCCCCTGCCCACGGGGCTGACAACCCGATGCGGACTGCCAGCATCGCCATTGGCGACCCGGTGTCGCTTCGTCGCCATGGTGGCGGCCCGGTCCTGCTACGACGTGTCCCGATCGTCGGTCGGTAAGTCGGTGCCGCCGAGGTCGGCGTAGAGGCCGCGGGCCTCCGGTGCCGGGCCACGCCGCTGGCCGAGATCGACCACGCGCACCAGAGCCGTGACGTGCGTTGCCGCGACGGTGAGGACGTCGCCGACGGCAACGCCCTTGGCTGGCGCCTCCGCCCGTCGGCCGTTGATCCGCACGTGCCCGTCCGCGACGAGGCGCGCGGCGAGAGAGCGCGTCTTGGCGAAGCGCGCGAACCAGAGCCACTTGTCGAGGCGCTGGCGGTCGACGCTCAACCGGGACCGTGCTCCACCGCCGGCATCCTCATCCGGTCAGCGCTTGCCGCCGTCGCCGGATTCGAGCTGCGCCTTGAGGGCGGCGAGCTTGGCGAAGGGCGAGTCGGGATCGACCGGACGTTCGCGGCGTGGCGGCCGGGCTTCGACCTTGCGGACCTCGTCGCGTCCCTGATCGGGGCGGCGATCCGGCCGACCGCGCTGGTCGCGGCGCGGACCACCGTCGGCGCGAGGCTCGGGCCGGGAGATGCCATCCGGACGATCGCCACCACGACGGTTGCGGTCGTCGCGGCCGGCGCCGTCCGGCCGGCGGCCATCCCGGCGTCCGCCTTCGGGCCGCGGCTCGCCGGTCCGGACCTCGCCGGAGCGGCCATCGCCGCGCGGACCGCGGTTCGGCCGCTGGCCGGCCGGGCGCTGGTGGCGGTGCAGGCGCCAGATCTCGATGGTCTCGGGCTCGGCGGCGACTTCGGGCTCGGCCGAAGCCGCGGTGTCGGGCTGCGTCTCGGCGGATGCGGTTTCGGACGAAGCATCCGCGTCCGCTGCGAGGACCTCGGGCGCCGGCGACTCGATGGTCGGTTCTGCCGCAGGCTCCGGCACCGAGACCTCAGCGGCCGGCTCCTCGGCGGTTGCCGCAACGGGCTCCGGCTCGGCAGACTGCGCTTCAGGCTCGGGAGCAGCGGCCGTCGGCGCAGCGTCCACCACGGTTTCGGCGACAGGCTCGGCCGGTGAGGCCTCGGAAGGTGCCTCTTCGGACGACACGGCGACGGCGTCCGTCGTCTCGGCCACGTCCGAAGCGGTTTCGGTCGTGTCCGCAGCCACGTTGCCCGAAACCTCGGCTTCGCCGGAAACAACCTCTTCGGCGCCGGCTTTCTGCTGCGCAGGCGCAGCCGAAGCAGCCGGTGTTGTCGCGGCGGCGGGCACCAACGGAACCGTAATCGCCGGCCCGGGACGTGCCTCGGAGACGTAGCCGAGCGACTTGAGGATCGAGGCGAAGTCTTCCCCCGAACAGCCGACCAGCGAGGTCATGTTGACGGTGGCGACGAAGCCTTCGCCGTCGGCGGTGCCGGCCGGCGGGTCACCGGGCGTGGCGCCGGGGCGGTAGGCGATGGCCGGGCGGATCAGGTCGGCGAGACGCTCGAGGATGTCGACGCGCACGGCCCGCTCGCCGCAGACGCGGAAGCCGGCGGCGCGATAGAGGCCCTTGGCGATCTCGGGATCGACCTTGATCGAGGTGCGGCCGGAGCCGGCGAGATGCGCGATCTCGTCGAGGCCGCGCTGGTCGAGTCCGCCGTTGCGCAGCGCCCAGAGCTGGGCGGCCAGCGTGCGCGGTGCCGGCTTCAGCAGGGCCGGCAGAAAGATGTGATAGGCGCCGAAGCGGATGCCATGGCGGCGCAGGTTCGCCCGGCCGTCCTGGTCGAGGGTGCGCATCTCCTGTGCGACTTTGGCCCGCTCCAGCACGCCGAGGGACTCGACCACCTGATAGCCGATGCCGCGGGAGAGACCCGTCAGGTCGGCGGCGGACTCGATTTCCGTCAGCGGCCCGAGCAGGCGCACGACATAGGCCTTGAGCCAGGCGTTCAGCCGCGTCTCGACCTTTTCCCGGTGGGGTCCGGTCAGCCCGTCGTCGGCGATGATGCGTAGCCCCGGCTCGAACAGCTTGTCGCCGGGCACCAGCTTGGCCACCGGGTCGCCCGTCCAGCGCACGATGCCGTCATGCGACAGCACGAGGGCGGAATCGGCCGCTGCGGAGAACCGCTCGGCCCGCCCCTCGATCTCGCCGGCGAGCGCCTTCTCGGCCGCGTTGCGCAGGGTCTTCGCTTCATGCCCTTCGGCATTGGCGTCCGGGACGAACTGAAAGCCGTGGAGGTGGCCGACATGTTGACCCTCGACGGTGACGTCACCGCCGGGAGTGATCACAGCTTCGAGCATCGCGTTCTCTCGTAAGCGCCGCATCAGGACGCTGGTCCGTCGGTCGACGAAGCGGCTCGCGAGGCGCTCGTGCAGGGCATCCGACAGCCTGTCCTCTACCCGACGCGTCTCGCCCTGCCAATGCAGGGGGTCGATGAGCCAGTCGGGACGGTTCGCGACGAAGGTCCAGGTGCGTCCCTGCGCGATCCGTTGAGACAGGGCGTCGATGTCCCCGTCGGTGCGGTCGATCATCTTCACGTGCTTGGCGAACCAGTCGTTCGGGATACGCCCCGCCATGCCGCGCATCAGGAAGCGGAAGAGCTGGGCGACGAGGTCGGCGTGCGTCTGCGGATGGACCTTGCGGTAATCCGGCACGCCGCAGGTGTCCCAGAGGCGCCGCACCGCCGCCGGGCTCGTCGCCATGTCGCGGATGTCGTCCTCGCGGGCGAGGATCTCGAACGAGGCCTGGTCCTCGCCGAGCGGCGCGCGGGTCAGGCCGGGCTCGCGCGGATATTCGTCGAGGCTTTTCTGGAGCGCATCGAGGGATGCGTAGCTCAGATCCGGGTTGCGCCACTGCAGCATGCGCACGGGATCGAACTGGTGGTTCTCCAGCGCCTCGACCATCTCCGGCTCGAACGGCTTGCAGCGCCCGGTGGAGCCGAAGGTACCGTCGGAGAGGTGGCGGCCGGCGCGTCCCGCGATCTGTCCCATCTCGGCCGGCGTCAGCTTGCGGAAGCGGGTGCCGTCGTATTTCCAGGTCGCGGCGAAGGCGACGTGGTCGACGTCGAGGTTCAGCCCCATGCCGACGGCGTCGGTCGCCACGAGGTAGTCGACGTCGCCGGACTGGTAGAGCTCGACCTGGGCGTTGCGGGTGCGGGGCGACAGAGCGCCGAGCACCACCGCCGCCCCGCCGCGCTGACGCCGGATCAGCTCGGCGATGGCGTAGACCTCCTCCGCCGAGAAGGCGACGATCGCGGTACGCCGGGGCAGTCGCGAAATTTTCTTCTCGCCGGCGAAGGTGAGGCTCGACAGGCGCGGGCGGGTGGTGACGTGCACGCCCGGCACCAGCGCCTGCACCAGCGGCGTCATGGTCGAGGAGCCGATCAGCAAGGTTTCTTCGCGGCCGCGGCGATACAGCAGGCGGTCGGTGAAGACGTGGCCGCGGTCCATGTCGGCGGCGAGCTGGATCTCGTCGATGGCGACGAAGGCGACGTCGAGATCGCGCGGCATCGCCTCGATGGTGCAGATCCAGTAGCGCGGCCGCTCCGGCTTTATTTTTTCCTCACCGGTGACCAGCGCGACTTTTTCCGGCCCCACCCGCGCGACGACGCGCAGATACACCTCGCGGGCGAGCAACCGCAGCGGCAGGCCGATCATGCCCGTCGGATGGGCTAGCATCCGTTCGATGGCGAGATGGGTCTTGCCGGTATTCGTCGGGCCGAGCACCGCCGTGGCACCGCGCGAGCGGGCATGCGGGGGGAGGTGGTGAAGATTCATCGGTGTGGTCGGCGACCCCTGCGGCCTCCGTTCACGGGAGGTCCGTCGTTTCAGCCCGCCTGCGGTGCCGGCTTCTGCACGGAGCCCGCTCAAGGGCTCCGGGGCCGCGGCGGCCTGCCGCCGGACGGCGACCACCCGTCATATGGGGTCGGCTGGCGCCCGGGACCAACCTGCGGCGTGATGATCGGGTTTGCGTATATGTCGACCCGCGCCGGAGGCTGCTGGGGGGCGAGGTCGGCGCAGAGCGTGTCGGGCGTCGCGGTGAGCGGGCCGCGCCGGGGCGGCCGGTGCTCGACCACCTGGGCGGAGGAGAAGGCGTCGCCGCCGCAATCGGAACCGCCGGCCGAGAGTTCACCACCCTGCGACGCCGTGGCGGCACAAGTCAGGAGGAGCACGAGGAGAGGCGTTGGGCGCATGGGGACATCATAGCGGCAAGCGTAAACATTCCGCCTGCGATCCCAACCGCCTTCAGTGGGCGGCGAGACTCGCCTGCGCCGTCGGTGCGCCGCCGGAGCGGGTCCAGCGGGTCGCCTCGATGATGTTGGTGCCGAGCGTCGTGCGCACCGAGATCCGCATCGGCAGCAGCACCCGTGCGCCTTCGACGGGGGCGAGCCAGACCGACATGTCGGTGTTGTCTTCCATGAACTTTACGCCGGGCCGGTCGGGCCGATGGCCGCCGATGGCGATGTAGCGCGCGTTGCAGACGAGGACCGGGCCGCTGTAGCCGGGTTTGTCCACCTGCCGGGTCTCACTGTAGCTGAGCACCACGTTGAAGCGGGTGGCGCCGTCGAAGACCGGCAGGGTGCGGTTGCAATTGGCCGGGTCGGCGAGGTCGCCGCGTCCGTGCGCGGGCATCAGCAGCGCGCTCGCCGGGTCGACGATTCCGCGCTTGGCCGCGGCCGAGACCGGCACGCGGTCGCCCATATCGATGAGCGGCGGGGTGATCTCGGCACGCGAGACGTTGCCGTTGGCGAGCGCCATCCGCACGGCGATGCCGGAATTCGAGGTCCGCGTGGCGATCGAGAAGGCGTTCGGCAGCGGCTTCTCGGAAAGATTGCCGGCGGCGCGGGCCGAGCCCTGGCCGCCGGTCACGGCGCCGACGAGACCGGTGAGCTGGGCCGAGACGTCCATGCGGTAGCGGCTGCCCTCGAAGGCGCCGGAGATCTGGGCGGTCCCGATCGGGAAGCCGGCGAGGTTCACGCCGTAATCGACGACGACCGCGGCGCCGCCGGGGGGAGCCTTCGGCGCTCGCGGGCGGGCCTCGGCGCCACTCCCGAGGCCGAGGGCTGCGATACCGAACAGCGTGGCCGCCGAGACGAGAGCTTTGCGCGGATGAAAGAGGGCGGACATGGTCACGACAGGGGTGTCCTCAGAACGGCGCCCGACCGGGTGTCCCGCAAATCGCCCGCCGAGCGGGACTTCCTGCGAGGTGCACTGAACGCCGGCGCCGCACGCGTCATTACGGCTCCATCGTCCAACCTCATGGTTAACAGACGGTTCTTCGCCGGGAAGTCGCCGTCAGGTCACACCGGCCGACTTCGCAGAACGAGCATGCATCGGGCGCGGTCCGCCTCTGAACCGGCCCTATGGTCTCGCCGACACTGCTGCAGGTGCTCACGAATGGAATGAAATTCATCATGCTCATAATGAAAGCATTCGCGGCTTTTCATCCTTAAGATCATGTTAACGACTTGAAAGGTCTGATACGAAGACCGAATTGCCGAACAGGTAAAAGCAGGATCACGAAAGCAGAGGCGATCCGATGTCTATGAGCAGCCAGCAGGAGTCGGCGCGGATCTATCAGTTCGTGCCCAAGGTCCGCCCGGGTCAGCAGGCCCGGCACGATGGGACCGCGGCCGTCGTCGAGCTGATGCCGACGCGACTGCCGCTCTGCGACTTCGGAAGCGGTTCGTATCACGACGCCGCGATCCAGGAGGATCGCTCCCGCAAGCGGTGATCCACAACCACACGCAGGTCGCCGCGCTCACGCCTTCGGTAGCATCCGGTCGCTGATGATGCGGCGCTGGATCTCGCTGGTGCCTTCGAAGATCGTCGTCAGCCGCGCGTCGCGCCAATAGCGCTCGACGCGCCGCTCCGTAGTGTAGCCGTTGCCGCCGTGCAGCTGCATGGCCTGGTTGGTGACCTTCACTGCCATCTCGGTGGCGAGCAGCTTCACCATGGCGCAGCCGCTCTCCGCCGGCTCGCCCTCATCCAAGAGATGTGCAGCCTGCTGCCAGAAGGCGCGGGCCTGTGCGACTTCCGCCGCCATGTCGGCCAGCGCGAAGCGTAGGGCCTGAAACTCGCCGATCGGGTGTCCGAACTGCTCGCGCTCCTGCAGGTAGGCCTGCGTGTCCTCGACGGCGGCGCGCGCTACGGCCACCGCCCGTGCGGCGGTATGGACCCGGGCGATGTTGAGGCCGCGCTGGACCGAGGCGAATCCGCCGGAATCCGCATCGGCACCCTCGTCGCCGTAAAGGCCGGTGAGCCGGTCGCTCTCGGGCACGCGTACCCCGTCGAGCTCGAGCTCGAAGGTGAGGAAGCCGTGGTAGCCGATCTTGTCGATCACCTTGCCGGTGACGCCTTCGGGAAAGGTGCCCGGCTTCTTGATGACCAGGAACGGCTCCAGCCCCGCCGATCGCGGCTCGCCCTCCCGCGGGTCGCGGGTGCGGGCCAGAACCTCGATGAAGTCGGCGGCCTTGGCGAAGCCGGCCCAGCGCTTGGTGCCGGTGAGCACCCAATCGTCGCCTTCGCGCACGGCGCGGGTCCGTACCCCGGCGAGATCCGAGCCGGCGGTGGGCTCCGAGAGCGAGATGCTGCCGATCCATTCGCCGCGCGCGGACTTTCGCAGCAATTCGCGCTTGCGGTCGTCGTCGAGGGTCTGCGTGCCGAGGCCCTGGCCACGCGCCAGGATCGAGCCGACGGACAGCCAGGCGCGGGAGAGCTCCTCCGAGATCAGGCAATATTCGAACACGCCGAGACCCATGCCGCCGTACTCGGTGGGGATGGTGATGCCGAACCAGCCCTTCTCCGCCATGGCGTCGATGAGCGAGCGCGGCATCTCGCCCTTCTGCGGGTCGAGTTCGTCGGCGATCGGCATGACCACGTCGCGGGCGAAGGCGCGGGCCTCTTTCTGCAGACGCACGCGCGTCTCCGTCTTCCAGGGTGAGAGCAGGTCCGGCGGCCGTGGCTGATGGCGGTCCTGCTTCGGCATGGGGGCTCCCGAGTCCGTGGCTTTCCGAGTGGAGGGCCGCGCCAGCAACCGCGGTCATGGCGGTCTATCTAGGACCGGGCCAAGTCATCGCCACGGGCACAGTGCCGCTATTCCCCCGGTTTCGATCGCTGAACGTCCGGAAAGCGATCGGGACGCCTACTCGTCTTCTCCGAAACGGTTGGCGAGCAGCTCGCCGATCGCGTCGAGCGCCGCCTCCGCATCCTCGCCGACCGCCGTGACGAAGATCGCGGTGCCCTGCGCGGCGCCGAGCGTCAGCAGACCCATGATCGAACGGCCGCCGACGGTCTCGCCGGCCCGCGTCACGGTGACGATGGCCGAGAAGCGTTCGACCGTCTGCACGAACTTCGCGGAGGCCCGCGCATGGAGGCCGCGCCGGTTGATGATCGGCAGCGTGCGCAACAGGCCGCCCTCGGGGACCTCCGGCGCGGCGTCGTCAGTCTCGAAACTCTCGCTCATCGGCGCGGCGTCGTCCCTGGATACGGTCGTGCCGCTGACCGGCATCGTCTCAGCCAGCCCCATTCGATCGGGACGGCGCGACCGCAGATAGGGCGGTCAAGCTGAACGGCGACCGACGGGAACGGTTGGACTTTCGGCGAAACCGCGTCTGCTGCGGCTCTCGCGTGGTGCGATTATTTGCCGGCGAGCACGCGGGAGGCGACGTTGATGTACTTTCGGCCCGCTTCCTGGGCATGGAGCACCGCGTCGCCGAGGCTCTCCTCGTCGCGCACGCTCGCGAGCTTGATCAGCATTGGCAGGTTGATTCCGGCGACCACCTCGACCTGGCCACCGTTCATACAGGACAGCGCGAGGTTGGAGGGCGTGCCGCCGAACATGTCGGTCAGTACGACGACGCCCGATCCGGTGTTCACGCGGCCAACGGCAGACATGATGTCGCGGCGACGGAGCTCCATGTCGTCCTCGGGACCGATCGTGATGGTCTCGATCTGCTCCTGAGGACCGACGACGTGCTCCAGAGCGGCCTTGAACTCGGTCGCCAGCAGGCCGTGGGTGACGAGCACCATGCCGATCATGGAAGCGCTTTCCGACGCCGTCAGAGCGGGGCCGCCAAGTTGTGCAACGCGAGGTATAGCGCAAGACATTCGCGACGCTTTGCTCATTCTCACGCCACCAACATGACATGATGGCGATGCGGGCGCTACACGTCGCAGGGTTCTGCCGCCAACAGGGCGGCGGAGTGCGTCCGCGAAGACACGATCCCGTCTTGCTGCATTGCAGCGAGTGCCTGTCGAATCACGTATGCGTGAGGTCGATGCGGTTCAAGGCGGAGGCGGGGGAGTGCGACGCCGAGAATCAGCACCGGATCTGGTGGCTGGGCAGGAAGGCGAGGGGCATCCGCGACGAGGTCGACGACGAGGCGAATCACGGCGGCGTGAGCGACGTTCACGAGCCGTCGAATGCCGACGCCCCGAATCTCGATGAGACCGGCCACCGCCGGATGGCCCCGTGCGACGATCCGGCCATGACGCGCTGCCAGGAGGACCCGGTCGTCGCCGACGAGTCGCGCATGCGCGGCGGCCCCATCGGCGTGATCCAGGAGTTCGAGGCAGAGCGTGGATTTACCGGCCCCGGCTGGGCCTCGGATCAGGACGCCTGCCTCTCCGAGCACAAGGCAGGTCGCATGCCAGCCGGTCTCGTCACCGGCCACGCTCACGCCGCCTTCTCGTCCGGACCGAACAGGTCGGCGCGCGTGGCCGGTGGCAGGCGCACGATGAATCGCGCCCCGCGGATCGTCGGCTCACCGTCCTCGTCGGCCGGGCCGGGCCGATTCTCGGCGCGGATGCTGCCGCGATGGGCCTGGATGATCTGGCGCGAGATCGAAAGGCCGAGGCCGGAATTCTGGCCGAAACCCTGCTCGGGACGATCGGTGTAGAAGCGCTCGAAGATCCGCTCCAGGGCGTGCTCGGGGATGCCCGGCCCTTCGTCCTCGACAATGAACTCGATTTCCTTGGCCGAGCGCCGCAGCGCCAGCCGCACCTTCGCGCCGGGCGGCGAGAACGAGCGGGCGTTGTCGAGCAGGTTGTTCACCACCTGACCCAGCCGGCTGTCGTGGCCGACGATGCGGAACGGATCCTCGAGCTCGCCCGGCGGCGATTCCATGTCGAACTTGATGATCGCCGCGTTGGCGCGGCGGCGCTCGTTCGCCACCGAGACCACGGTGGTGAGGAGCTTCTTGAGGTCGACCCGGCGCGCCTCGGCGCGGCCGAGTTCGGCGTCGAGGCGCGAGGCGTCGGAGATGTCGCTGATCAGGCGGTCCAGGCGCTTCACGTCGTGCTGGATGATCTCCAGCAGGCGGCCGCGCGATTCCTCCGTCCTGGCCAGCGGCAGGGTCTCGACCGCGCTACGCAGGGAGGTCAGCGGGTTCTTCAGCTCGTGGCTGACGTCGGCGGCAAAGCTCTCGATCGCGTCGATGCGGCGGTAGAGCGCCTGGGTCATCTCGCGCAGCGTACCCGAGAGATGGCCGATCTCGTCGGTGCGGCTGGTGAAGTCCGGGATCTCCTGGCGCGACTTGATGCCCATGCGCACCTTCTCGGCCGCATCGGCAAGGCGCCGTACCGGTCCGGCGATGGCGCCGGCGAGCAGGATCGAGAGCACCAGCATCACCGCCGCGGCGACGAGAAACACCTGCAGCAGGCCGAAGCGTTCGGAGGCGATGACGCGGTCGATGTCGTCGCCCTGGGTCGAGACCATCAGGGCGCCCCGCACGCCGCCGGTGCGCTGGATCGGCACGGCCACCGAGACCACGGTCTCGCCGGAGGCGTTGCGGCGCACGATGGTGCCGCGTGAGCCCGACAGGGCCGCCTCGACCTCCTTCAGGCTCTTGCCGTTCTGCGGGCCGACCTCGTCGGCACCCGTGCGATCGCCCAGCATGAGACCGAGGACACGGATCTGCACGAAGTCCCAGGCCTGTTCGAGAAAGTTGCGCTTCCGGCGCGGCAGCGGTTCGGGCCGCGCTCCGTCACCGCGGGCCGAGAGGGAGCGGGTGTCGAACAGCAGCCCGCCTTCCTGGTCGTAGACCCTGGCGCGGTGGCCGGTGGGCGTCACGAGGCGCCGCAGCAGCGGTGCGACCTTTTCGGGGTTCAGCGAGAAGCTCAGCGTCGAGGGGTCGTCGTCGCCGTCCTTGCCCTCGCCGGCCTGCAACTGCAGCAGGCGGTCGGGATCGACCTGGATCGCGTCGCTGCCGACGGAGGCCTGCGCCGCGATCGCGCCGGCGATGATCTCGCCCTGCACGAGGAGACTCTGCACCCGTGCCTGGATCAGCCCCTGCCGGAACTGGTTCAGGTAGAGGAAGCCGAACAGCAGGACGATGAGCCCGACGAGGTTCAGCACGACGATGCGCCGCGTCAGGCTCGACGAGGCCCGCTGGCCGATCCCGTTCCAGAGGTCGCTCAGCCAGTTCAGCGGCGGTTGCCGGAACAGCATCGCGAGCTTGGCCGCAAAGCCGGTCCGGGGCGAACCCGGCTCGTCGGAGATCGGATTGCGGAAGAAGGGGGCGAGCATCGCGCTGAGGCGGTTCGTCCTGAAAAGACTTCTCACGATTCCTTGAAGCGGTAGCCGACTCCGTACAGGGTTTCGATCATCTCGAAATTGGTGTCGGTCACTTTGAACTTCTTGCGCAGGCGCTTGATGTGGCTGTCGATGGTGCGGTCGTCGACATAGACCTGATCGTCATAGGCCGCATCCATCAGGGCGTTGCGGCTCTTCACGACGCCGGGACGCTGGGCGAGCGACTGCAGGATCAGGAACTCGGTGACGGTGAGCGTCACCGGCTCGCCCTTCCAGGTGCAGGTGTGGCGCTCGGGGTCCATCATCAGCAGGCCGCGTTCCAGGGAGCGTGCGGCGGCGTCGGCCTCGTTCTTGGCGGCGTTGGCCGGGTCCTTCGGGGCGAAGCGGCGCAGCACCGCCTTGACCCGCTCGACCAGAAGCCGCTGCGAGAACGGCTTATGGATGAAGTCGTCGGCGCCCATCTTGAGGCCGAACAGCTCGTCGATCTCCTCGTCCTTCGAGGTCAGGAAGATCACCGGAAGGTCGGATTTCTGCCGCAGGCGCCTGAGAAGCTCCATCCCGTCCATGCGCGGCATCTTGATGTCGAAGATCGCGAGATCGGGGGGCGAGTGCTTCAGCCCGTCCAGCGCCGAGGCGCCGTCGGTGTAGGTCTGGATACGGTAGCCTTCGGTCTCGAGGGCGATCGAGACCGAAGTCAGGATGTTCCGGTCGTCGTCGACGAGGGCGATGGTCGGCATGCGCTTTCCCTGACTAGTCGGCGTGTCGGCGGTCGATCGTAAAGAGAGAGCCGCCCCGGCGCCGGTCCTGTTGAACAGGCTGGCCATGGCGCGATAGCGGCCCGCTTCGGGGGCGGGTTCAGATCGCGCAACAGAGTCAGGTCCTTTACGACCATCGCCGGGAAAAAGCGAGCGCCCGTCATAGCTTGGCCATATCGGAATGCCGCCGCGGCGTCCCGCCCTCGTGCCGCGCCATCCAACCGCGCTATGCTCACTTCCCAATCCGGCGCCGCGCCGGGCAGGAGGGACATCGATGTCGGAGAACGGGCCGTCGAACCAAGTCGCTGAGCCGGTTGGCGCTTCCCCGCCGCGAGTGCAAGCCCGGCCGATGCCCGCCGCCGAGGCCGGCTTCGATGCGATCGGCCTCGGCCGGCACCTGCTGCGCACCATCCGCTCGGGCGCCCTCGCGACCCTCGATCCGGGGGACGGCATCCCGTTCGCCTCCCTCGTCACCATCGCCACCGATGTCGACGGCACGCCGCTGATGCTGCTCTCGCGGCTCTCGGCGCATACCCGCAACCTGATGGCCGATCCCCGAGCCTCGCTCTTGTTCTCGGCCGGCGGCAAGGGCGACCCGCTCGCCCATCCGCGCATCACCGTCACCGGCCGCGCGATCCGGACCGAGGAGCCGCGGGTGCGCGAGCGGTTCCTCGCCCGTCATCCGAAGGCGAAGCTCTATGCCGACTTCCCCGATTTCGGCTTCTTCGCGCTGGAGCCGATCGCCGGTCATCTCAACGGCGGTTTCGCCAAGGCCGCCACGCTGACGCCGTCGGACCTGCTGCTCGACCTGTCGCAGGCCGAAGCGATCGTCGCGGGCGAACGCGGCGCCGTCGAGCACATGAACCTCGACCATGCCGACGCGCTGGAACTCTACGCGAAGGGAGCCGGAGGGGAGGGGAGCGGCTGGCGGCTCAGTGGCCTCGACCCGGAGGGCATGGACCTCCTGGCCGGCGACCGCACCACGCGCGTCCTCTATCCGAGTCCGGTCGCCGACATGGGCGGTCTGCGCAAGAGCCTCGTCACGATGGCCCATGCCGCACGAGCCGGCGGCGGGGGCGCACCGGATCCGGCGGCAAGCGTTTGACGATAGCGGGAAAAGCTCGCGCGAGGCCGATCCGGTCAATCCTCTGGCAACCACTGTTGGTCTAGCTCTGGACCGTATCGGAGCGGATGGGGCAGCGGACTTTCGGGATGATCGGCGCCGGTCGCACGCATTCACTCGTCGGCTTGTTCGCTCGGCTCGCATTCGCGCTCGCCATCCCGCTGGCGATCTTCACGGCCGTCGCGGCGTTCTGCTACGGGCAAAGCGAGCATGCGCGCCTCACCACGGTCGGGCGGCTGACCGGCGACCACCTGCGCGAACGCGTCGACCGCGAACTCGCCGAGATGACGGCGATCGCCCGGACGCTCGCGACCTCGCCCGCGATCGATGCCGGCGACGATGCCGCCTTCGACGCCCAGGCGCGGGCGGTGATCGACGTCGACACCGCCACAGTCGTGCTGGCGGATCTCGACGGACGTCACAGGGTCCATACCCGTGCCGAGCCCGGTCGGACGCTGCCGACCATCCCGAGACCCGCGATCGTGGCGGCCGTGACCGCTTCCCGGCAACCATACGTGTCCGGCCTCATGGTCAGTGGTCTCACTGGCCGCCGGATCGTCGGGGTCCATGCGCCGGTGATCCGCGCCGGCGTGGTGACGAAAATCGTCTCGGTCGTCGTCCGGGTCGAGCATTTCGAGACCCTGATCGAGCAGGAAGGCATCGGCAAACCCTATTCCGCGGCCATTCTCGATACCGACGGTCGGGTCATCGCCGCAACGCCGGGAGACCCTGCTGCTGGCGCCGACGAGCCGGGGGCCGGCGGCGGCACGACCACCGTGCATCATGCCAAGCACGCGCCGTGGACAGTCGTGGCGGGCGTGGAGTCGGCGGCCCTGGAGGCGCCCCTACGGCTATCGCTGGCGCTCCTCGCCGGCTTCGCGGTGTTGCTGGCTGCCCTCGGAGGCCTGATCGCCCTGCCGGCGGTGCGCCGCGTCTCGGCGGCGATGCGGGCCCTCGCCTCGGCCGCCGAAGCCGTCGGTCAGGGCAGTCCCGTCAGCCTCGCGGCCAGCTCGATCCGGGAGATCGACGTGATCGGCACGGCGCTTGGTACGGCCTCGCGCAGCCTCATCGAGCAGCGTGCCGCCGCCGTTGCCGCGCAAGCCTCCCTCGAGGCACTGGTGGAGGAACGCGGTCGCGCCCTGGAGGCAAGCCGGGCGCACCACCGGGTGCTGGCCGAGAACCTCAGCGACGTCATCGTGATGAGCCGGCACGGCAGCGGTGCCCTCAGCTCCGTCTCGCCGTCGAGCGCGCGGATGTTCGGCTACGAGCCCGAGGCGATCAAGAGCTTCGACATCGGCGACAACATTCACCCCGAGGACGTAGCCGCCGTGAGAGGCATCGACGCTGCGCTCGGCGCCGGCCAGCGGAGCGTGACGTGCCTGTTCCGCACACGCCGCCACGACGGGGCCTGGATCTGGATCGAGAGTGTGACCAGCCGGATCGCCTCGGCCGGTCCCGACGAACCCGACGTCATCTCCGTGCTGCGCGACGTCACCGAGCGCCAGGGCCATGCCGAGGAGTTGCGCATCTCCCGCGACGTGGCCGAACTCGCCCAGGCCAAGGCCGAGAACGCCAACCGGGCGAAATCGGAATTCCTCGCGGTGATGAGCCACGAGATCCGCACGCCGCTCTCCACCATCAAAGGTTTCTCGGAACTTCTCGCCGACACGGCTCCGTTGAGTGCGGAGCAGAGCCGCTACATCGCCCTCGTCGACGATGCGACCGCGACGATGCTCACGGCGGTGGAGGACATCATCGACTTCGCCAGGATCGAGGGCGGCGACCTGCATGTCGATCCGCGGCCCTTCGGGCTCGCCGGCGCGATCGAGGGCGTGGCCGCGTTCCTGCGCCCCGTGGCCGCCCGCCGGGGCGTCGCCGTCGGCGCGACCATCGCCCCCGACCTGCCGCCCCACGTGCTCGGCGACGAGCGGAGACTACGCCAGATTCTGCTCAACCTCCTGAACGTGCTGCTCAGGAGCCGCCGCGGCGGCCTCGTCACCATCTCGATCCAGAGGCGCCGCGGAACGCAGGACCGGATCGGCTTTAGCCTGTCGTCGAGCGGAGGCCGTGCCGTCGCGACGGATGCGATGGGGCTCGGGCCGATCATCGCACAGCGGATGATCGGGCTGATGGGCGGCCGGCTCGAGACGACGGCCGGTGGCAACGAGCCGTCGACCTACCGCTTCACGCTGCCGTTCCCGGCCGCCGAGGCTCCCATTCCGGTTCCCGCTGCCCCCGGAACCGTGCTCGGCCGGCCCGCCCGGCTGCTCGTGGTCGAGGATCATCCGATCAATCTGGAAATCGCCTGCAAGCTCCTGGAGCGTGCCGGGCATCTGGTCGATACCGCGTGCGATGGTGCGCGCGCCGTGGCTGCGGTGCAGGAGCACAGCTACGATCTCGTGCTGATGGACGTGCAGATGCCGGAGATGGACGGGCTCACGGCGACGCGCCGCATCCGCGCACTCCAGCATCCATCCCGGCGTGTCCCGATCCTGGCCATGACCGCCGGCGTGCTGCCCGATCAGGTGAAGGGGTTCCTTGAGGCCGGCATGAACGGTCATGTCGCGAAACCGGTGGACCGCAAGGGCCTCTGCGCGGCGGTGGAGGCGCAGCTCGCCTCCTCGCTGGTGATGGAGACCCGTCGCGACAGCGGCGGCGAGGCGCCTACGATCTTCGACCGCGCCGCCTATGACGGCCTGATCGCGAGCCTCGGGGCCGAGGCGGCGGAGAGCGCCTTGCGCGGGTTCGTGGTGCTGGTCGAGGCCGTCCACGGTGCCGACCCGACGAGCCCCGGCGCCGCCCGGACAGATGCCGAGACGATCGCCGTGGCGGCCCGCCGGCTCGGCTTCCTCGACCTCGCTTCGGCGCATGACCGCCTGGCCGAGGCCGCGCCCGGACCGGCCGAACAGGCCGCCCTGACACGCGCCCGCGTCGCCCGCGATCTCGCCCGCCGCGTGTTCGACGAACTCGCGCGAAACGATCGCAGCGAGGCCCGGCCCCAGGTCGCGCTGCTGTGAGGCGAGCGACGTCTTCGTGACGCGTTCGTGTGCCGCCTTGGCGCTGGAGCCTGCCGCTGCTATCTCCCGCGGCGCAAAGACTTCCCGCTTCAGACCTGCCGTGCGCCGCCAGCCCCTCGGACGGGCCGCCTCGCGCCGGGGACCATGATGACCACCGTACCCATCGACAACATCCGCAACTTCTCCATCGTCGCGCATATCGACCATGGCAAGTCGACGCTCGCCGACCGGCTGATCCAGACCACCGGCACGGTGGCGCTCCGCGACATGAGCGAGCAGCTGCTCGATTCCATGGACATCGAGAAGGAGCGCGGCATCACCATCAAGGCGCAGACGGTGCGCCTCGAGTACCGGGCGGAGGACGGCAAGGACTACATCCTCAACCTGATGGACACGCCCGGCCACGTCGACTTCGCCTACGAAGTGTCTCGGAGCCTCGCCGCGTGTGAAGGGTCCCTGCTGGTGGTCGACGCCTCGCAGGGCGTCGAGGCGCAGACGCTCGCCAACGTCTACCAGGCGCTCGACGCCAACCACGAGATCGTGCCCGTCCTCAACAAGGTCGACCTGCCTGCCGCTGAACCGGACCGGGTCAAGGAGCAGATCGAGGAGGTGATCGGCCTCGATGCCTCGAACGCCGTGCCGATCTCGGCCAAGACCGGCCTCAACATCGAGGCGGTCCTGGAGGCGATCGTCACGCGCCTCCCGCCGCCCAGGGGCGACCGCGATGCCCCACTGAAGGCGCTGCTCGTCGACAGCTGGTACGACGTCTATCTCGGCGTGGTCGTGCTCGTGCGCATCGTCGACGGCGTGCTCAAGAAGGGCATGAACATCCGCATGATGCGGGCCGACGCCGTGCACGGCGTCGACAAGATCGGCGTGTTCCGCCCCAAGATGCAGGATATCGGCGAGCTCGGTCCGGGCGAGGTCGGCTTCTTCACCGGCTCGATCAAGGAGGTCGCCGACACCCGCGTCGGCGACACGCTCACCGAAGACAAGCGGCAGTGCAAGCAGATGCTGCCGGGCTTCAAGGACGTCCAGTCCGTCGTCTTCTGCGGGCTCTTCCCCGTCGACGCCGCCGAGTTCGAGACGCTGCGCGGCGCCATGAGCAAGCTGCGCCTGAATGACGCCAGCTTCTCCTACGAGATGGAGACCAGCGCGGCCCTCGGCTTCGGCTTCCGCTGCGGCTTCCTCGGCCTGCTGCACCTCGAGATCATTCAGGAGCGGCTCGAGCGCGAGTTCAACCTCGACCTGATCTCGACGGCGCCGAGCGTGGTCTATCGCCTCGCGATGACCGACGGATCGACGAAGGAGCTGCACAACCCGGCCGACATGCCGGATGTGATGAAGATCGCCTCGATCAACGAGCCCTGGATCCGCGCCTCGATCCTGACGCCGGACGAGTATCTCGGCGGCGTGCTGAAGCTCTGCCAGGACCGGCGTGGCGCACAGGTCGACCTCAACTACGTCGGCAAGCGCGCCATGGTCGTCTACGACCTGCCGCTCAACGAGGTCGTGTTCGATTTCTACGACCGCCTGAAGTCGATCTCGAAGGGCTACGCCTCGTTCGACTACCACATCTCCGACTACCGCGAGGGCGACCTCGTGAAGATGTCGATCCTGGTCAACGCCGAGCCGGTCGACGCCCTCTCGATGCTGGTCCACCGCAGCCGCGCCGAGCATCGCGGCCGCGCCATGTGCGAGAAGCTGAAGGACCTGATCCCGCGCCACCTGTTCCAGATTCCGGTCCAGGCGGCGTTAGGGGGGAAGATCATCGCCCGCGAGACCATCAAGGCCCTCTCCAAGGACGTCACCGCCAAGTGCTACGGCGGCGACATCTCCCGCAAGCGCAAGCTTCTGGACAAGCAGAAGGAGGGCAAGAAGAAGATGCGCCAGTTCGGCCGCGTCGAGATCCCGCAGGAAGCCTTCATCGCCGCGCTCAAGATGGACGATTGAGTGGCGGCGTCCGGACGAATATAATGTCCGGCAGCCGGCCGGGGCGCGAAATTTGCACCCAGTGGTCGTCAACCCAATCGAAGGAGACTTCGATCCGTGCGCTTCACTCGGTTCGGTCGTTCGGGACGTGGGGCCGCCGTCGCCTGGGCGGTGATGATCACCGCATCCATCGCTGGCTTCGGGAGTTCGATCGCCGCCGCCGTCGCTGCGGATGAAATCGCGATCGCCACGATCACGGCCGGCCGCCTTTTCGTGCTCGGCACAACCAATGAGCCTCGCCAGCGCGTCGTCCTGGACGGCCGGTACGAGACCACGTCCGACGATGCCCGATCGTTTCAGTTCGAGCTCGTCTATCATCCGCCGACTTGCATCGTCGGCGCGACGATCGGGAACGAGACGCGTGAAGCCGTCGTCAGCAATTGCGGCCAGCAAGCCTCGAAGGATGATTCCGGCGTAGCGACCACTGTCGGCCGCCCGCGCGAAACTCAGGCAGCCGTGCAGGCGCCTTCAACGCTCTCGGCTTCGCTGCCGCTTCAAAACGAGCCCGTTGCGTCGGAGGTGAAAAGTTTTGCGGTGCTCCCCGCTCCCGAAACCCGGGAGCCGGAGGCGAAGCCGCCGGTCGCCGTGTCCGCGGTCGCGGAGCCGGCATCCGCTCCCCAGGCGATGGCGCGAGCACCCCGGCCACCGTCGCGACCGTCCGATGCCAGGCTCAAGGCCGCGATTGCGACCCGTGACGACCGGGCCAAACACCGCCCTGCTCCGACGAATTCGATCAAGGTGGCAGCCGAGAGCGGGGCCGAATCGGCAGATCCCAAACCGAAGCCGACGCCCAAGCCAAGCGCGCAGCGCCGCAAGCCGGCCCCTGCGAAGCCTAATGTGGAGTAGCTTCGCGTCCGGCGGTCCGCCTTTCGGCTGGTAAAGCCGATTGCCAGTCCAGCGTGACCCGCAAGCCGCCGAGCTCCGAGCGCGCCAGCGTTACCCGCGCCCCGGTCTCCTCGGCGATATCCGACGAGATCGCGAGCCCGAAGCCGGTGCCGGGCTTGGTTTCGTCCCAGCGGCGGCCGCGACTGACGCGGGCGATGGCCGTTTCTGTCATGCCGGGGCCGTCGTCTTCGATGACGAGGATGGACTCGGAGCCGTGCATCTCACCGGTGACGACGACGCGGCGGTGGGCCCATTTGCGGGCATTGTCCAATAGGTTGCCCAGCATCTCGGTGAGGTCGCCCTCGTCGCCGGGGTAGCTCAGCACGGCCGGGACGCTCGTCTCCCAGGACAGCGAATCCGCGTCCGGCAGCCGCCGCAGCGTCGCGACGAGGCGGTCGACCGCCGGAGCGACCGGGCAGGCGCGGCGTCGCAGGTTGCCCGACGCGGCGACCCGGGCCCGCACCAGCGCCCGTTCGACCTGCCGGCCCATGGCGAGGGCTTGGCCCTCGATCTCCGCCGAGAGCTCGGGCCGGTCGTCGGCGCTGCGGCGGGCGAGGGCCGTCAGCACCGCGAGCGGCGTCTTGAGGCCGTGGGCCATGTCGCCTGCCTGTGTCCGGGCACGCTGGAGGGCGCGCTCCTGCACGCCGATCAGCCGGTTGAGGTCGTCGACCAGCGGCTGCACCTCGTCCGGAAAGGTATTCGGCAGGGTGGTCCGGGAGCCGTCGTGGATGGCGCGCAGATCCGTCCGCAGCGTTCGGAAGGGCCTTAAAGCCCGCTGCACGAAGACCAGCATGGCGAGCGCCAGCACGAGGCCGAGGCCGGCCAAGGCCGGGACGATGAGGCCGAGGAAGGTGGTGCGGCTCGCCGCGAGGTCGCGACGATCCATCGCCACGGTGATCGTCAACGGCGTCTGCGCCCCCTCGCGGCCGATGGTGACGCGGCGGGCGACGGCGATCAGGCGCGTGCCCTCCGGTCCGGCGAGATCGACGGCGCGTGCATCGGAGGTCGCGGCCGGGAGGCTCTTGTCCCAGAGCGAGCGCGAGTGCAGGTCGCCCGCCCGGTCCGGACCATCGGGCGCGATCTGCCAGTAGAGGCCGCCATAGGGCGTGGCGAAGCGCGAATCGGCCGGCTCGGCGGCGAGGTGCAGGTGCCCGTCCTGGGCGCGCGAGACCTGCCCCGCCAGAAACTTCGCCGTGCGGTCGAGATCCTCGGCGGTGCGCGCGTCGAGCACGCGGTCGAAGATCACGACGAGGCCGGCCCCGGCGAGCCCGAGCGCCAGGGCTATCAGCCCTGCCGCGGCGACGCTGAGGCGGAGCCTGAGGGAGCGGAGTCTCATCATGCGCGCCTTCGGCCATGATTGGCCGAAGGCGACCACCGCATGAGCGGCGGCGCGCGGTCGCGCTTGCCGATGGTCACGACCATCGGGATCACGATGCCTCGGGCTCGGCCGGGATGATGTAGCCGTGGCCCCTGCGCGTTTCGATCAGAGGCACGCCGAGTTTGCGCCGCAGACGCGTCAGCAGCGCCTCGATGGCGTTGGCCTCGCGCTCCGTGCCGGAATCGTAGAGGTGGTCCAGGAGTTCGCCCGGGGGCACGACCTGTCCCTGCCGATGCAGCAGGAAGGCGAGCAGCCGGTATTCGAGCGCCGTCAGACTCATCGGCCGCCCCGCGACACCGACCTCGCGCGTGCGCGTGTCGAGCTCGACCGTTCCCGCCTTGAGCACGGGGGAGGCGTGGCCGGCGCTGCGGCGCAGGATGGCGCGCAGCCGCGCCACTAGCTCCTCCATCCGGAACGGCTTGACGAGGTAATCGTCGGCACCCGCATCGATGCCCTCCACCCGCTCGCGCCAACCGTCGCGGGCGGTGAGGATCAGCACCGGCAACGGCCTTTCCGTCGCGCGCAGCTTTTTCAGCACGCTCAGACCATCGAGGCGCGGCAGACCGAGATCGAGCACCATGGCGTCGTAGCTCTCGACCTCCGCCTGGAACCAGGCCTTCTCACCATCGCCCACCACGTCCGCGACGTAGCCGGCCCGCTCCAGGCCCTGCCGCACGTCCTCGGCGATGCGCGGCTCGTCCTCGACGATCAGGATGCGCATCGGAAGTGCTTTTCTCGAGGGGTCATCGAGGCTGGGGCCGCGATGACGGTCCGCCGCACGAGGACAAGGGTTCGCAGTCTGACGACGTGCGACCGTGGCGGCGCGCAGTCGCGCTTGCCGACGGCCGATCGCACGAAGGGTCGAGGCGGACGGCCATCGGAATCAGTCGTCATCGTCATCCTCCTGGCCCAGGATCGCCAGCGAACTCGCATCGACCTTGACTTCGCGGCGCTTGCCCTCGGCGGTGAGGATCTTGATCTCATAGAGCCAGCGCTCGTCCTTCCGCTTGAGCTCCAGGGCGACGACATCCCCGGGCACGGCTTTTCGCGCGGCCGCGAGGATCTCGTCCAGGGAGCGGATCTCGCCGCGCTCGACAGCTTGGCGCGCCTGCTCCTGGTCGTCCTTGGCCTGCACCGACAGGGAGACGCCGCCGGCGAGGGCGACGAGCAGCAGGGCGATGGCGTGGCGGCGGGACATCCGCGCGACACTACGAAACGGCGGCTGACGGAACGCTGACAGGCTGCGTCAGGCCGGCGGGCTCGGCGTCTGCAAAAAGGGGGGCATCCGCAACGAACCCAGGATCGTCCCCATGAAGACCTCTACCGCAGTCCTCGTCGCCCTCGGCCTCACCCTCGGTGCTGCCGCCCCGGCACTGGCCGACCAGCCCGGCAAGGACTGGATGCCGATCGACCAGGTGGTCAAGGCGCTGTCCCAGGCCGGCTATGCCGACATCCGCGAAGTCGAGGCCGACGACGGCCACTGGGAGGGCAAGGCGACGAAGGACGGCGGGCTGATCGCGTTCCACGCCGACGCGAAGACCGGCGCCATCACCAAGGAGAAGCCCGCCGACAAGGACGACGACTGAACCGCGCGCTCCGGCCGGCGTGCACCCGCACCCGGCCGGCCTCGTCCCGACCTGAAGGCACCAGAGCATGTCGATGATCGCGATCGCCGCCCTCACCATCGGCCTCGCCCTTGCGGGCAAGGTCCTCTGCCCGGATACTCGCGCCTGAACCTCAGGCCCGTCCCCCAGCGACAAGGAAGCCCGATGGCCCTCTTCACCTCCGCCCCGCTCACGCTCGGCCTCGCCCTGTTCGGCATGGCCTACCTGAACGATGCCGCCCTGCGCGTCCTGCGCCGCTGACCGGCCTTCACAATCCGTAAGCGAGATCGATCGCTGCCCGCGCGAGGAGACCGTCGCGGGGCCTGAGCGCATCCAACACCGAGAAGTGGTTGGCTTTCGCCACCGGTATCAGCGCGCCGGGGGCGTGCTGCGCGGCGCGGAAGGCGTGGAGTACCCGGGAATTCTCCACGAGCGGCGACAGCTCGGCCGTGCCGTAGGCCAGCGTCAGCGGCTTCTCGACGGCCGGCAGGCGTAGCGGCGACAGCGTCGCCACCTCGTCGTCGGTGAGCTTCAGCTTGTCGTTCAGGTAGGTGTCGCGTAGCGGCGCCAACTCGAAGACGCCGGAGATCGCGAGCCCGGCCCGCACGCTCGGATGCGCAAGGAGCCGCGCCGCGAGATGCCCGCCGGCCGACCAGCCCGACACGATCACCGGCCCCGCGATGCCGTGCTTCAGTCCCTCGCGGCCGAGCCAGTCGAGCGCCGCGATCAGCTCCGACACGATCTCGGTCAGCGTCGCATCCGGCGCCAGCGTGTAGCCGGGCAGCGCCGCCGCCATGCCCGCCTCGCGCACGCCGTCGGTGAGGCAGGCGAAGCTCTCGCGGGAACGCGACTGCCAGTAGCCGCCGTGGATGAAGACGAAGCAGGGCGCACCGGGGTTCTTCGCCGGGAACAGGTCCCAGCGGTTCCTCTCCCCTTTGCCGTAGGGGAGGTCGACGGTGTCCTTGTGCTGTCGCCGCAATTCGGCCGACGCCGCATTCCAGCGGTCGATCATGCCGGCGCCCTCGGGCACGGCGGCGGAATTGTTGTAGGCGGCGTCGCGCTCGGCCCGGTTCATCGTCGCCCAGTTGTCCGGGCCCTCGACGAGGTTCTGCGCAGTGCTTGGCCCCACGATCAGCCCTCCGCCGATCAGCGCGCCCGCGGTTCCGGCGAGCAGGGCGCGGCGATTGGGATCGGTCATGCGGGCTCCTGGCCGGACGGAATGCCTGCCTGATCCCAGGCGGGGTGCTCGGCTGTCAAGGAAGGAGCCTCGGATCGGCGGACGCCATAGCGAGCCGGGCATGGCGACGATCGACCGCTCAACGCGCCTGCCCGAACGCGAAACGGCCCGAGGCGGTGGCGCCCGGGCCGTTTCGTCGTGAAGGTTGTTCGAAGGTCGGGGTAACCCCCGGACGCCTTAGCCCGTCAGCGCTTCCTTCGAGCGCTCGAAGCGCTTGCGGTCGTTCGGATCGAGGTGGATCTTGCGCAGGCGGATCGACTTCGGCGTGACTTCCATCAGTTCGTCGTCCTGGATCCAGGCCAGCGACTTCTCCAGCGTCATCCGGATCGGCGGCGTCAGGCGCACGGCCTCGTCCTTCGAGGTGGTGCGGATGTTCGTCAGCTTCTTGCCCTTGAGCACGTTCACCTCGAGGTCGTTCTCGCGGTTGTGCTCGCCGACGATCATGCCCTGATAGACCTTGGCGCCGGGCTCGATCATCATCGGGCCGCGGTCTTCCAGGTTCCACATGGCGTAGGCCACGGCCTCGCCCTTGTCGTTCGAGATCAGCACGCCGTTGCGGCGGCCGGCAATCTCGCCCTTGAAGGGCTCGTAGGCCTTGAACAGGCGGTTCATGATCGCGGTGCCGCGGGTGTCCGTCATAAGCTCGCCCTGGTAGCCGATCAGGCCGCGGGTCGGAGCGTGGAAGACGAGGCGCAGGCGGTCGCCGCCCGAGGGCCGCATCTCGATCATCTCGGCCTTGCGCTCGGACATCTTCTGCACGACGACGCCGGAATACTCCTCGTCGACGTCGATCACGACCTCTTCGACCGGCTCCAGGATCTCGCCGGCCTCGTCCTTTTCCAGGACCACGCGCGGACGCGACACGGCCACCTCGAAGCCCTCGCGGCGCATGGTCTCGATCAGGATGGACAGCTGCAGCTCGCCGCGGCCGGACACATAAAAAGAATCCTTGTCGGCGGCTTCCTCGATCTTGAGCGTGACGTTGCCCTCGCCCTCCTTGAACAGGCGGTCGCGGATCATGCGGCTCGTGACCTTGTCGCCCTCGGTGCCGGCGAGCGGCGAATCGTTGACGATGAAGGACATGGTGACGGTGGGCGGATCGATCGGCTGGGCCTGGATCGGCTCGTTGACCTGCGGATCGCAGAAGGTGTCGGCCACGGTGCCCTTCACAAGGCCCGCGATGGAGACGATGTCGCCGGCCTCGCCGACGTCGATCGGTGCGCGCTCCAGGCCGCGGAAGGCCAGGATCTTCGAGACGCGGCCGGTCTCGACGAGCTTGCCCGTGCGGTCCATGACCTTGATCGACTGGTTCGGCTTCACCGTGCCCGAGGCGATACGCCCGGTGATGATGCGGCCGAGGAAGGGGTTGGCTTCGAGCAGCGTACCGAGCATCCGGAACGGACCCTCTTCGACGCGCGCCTGCGGCACGTGCTTGAGCACGAGCTCGAACAGCGGTGCGAGGCCTTCCTCCGGCGAGGATTCCGGCGAATCGCCCATCCAGCCGTTGCGGCCCGAACCGTAGAGGATCGGGAAGTCGAGCTGATCGTCGGTGGCGTCGAGCGCCGCGAACAGGTCGAACACCTCGTTGACGACCTCGGTGATGCGCGCGTCCGGCCGGTCGACCTTGTTGACGGCGACGATCGGCTTGAGGCCGATCTTCAGGGCCTTCGAGACCACGAACTTGGTCTGCGGCATCGGGCCTTCGGCCGCGTCCACCAGCACGATCACGCCGTCGACCATCGACAGGATGCGCTCGACCTCCCCGCCGAAATCGGCGTGGCCGGGGGTGTCGACGATGTTGATGCGGGTGTCCTTCCAGACGACCGAGGTCGCCTTGGCCAGGATCGTGATGCCACGCTCCTTTTCGAGGTCGTTCGAGTCCATCGCTCGTTCTTCGACGCGCTGGTTGTCGCGGAAGGTGCCCGACTGCTGCAGCAGCTTGTCGACGAGCGTGGTCTTGCCGTGGTCGACGTGGGCGATGATGGCGATGTTGCGCAGCTTCATCGGGAAATTGAGTCCGAAACGGGTCGAGCCCGACAAGGCGGGAGCCGCGTCATGCGGCCCTCGGCGTCGGGCGGGAAAGGCGTGATCGTGTCGCGCTGCAATAGAGACAGCCGCCGCATCCGGCAAGACACCGACGCGCATGCGTCGCCCGCACCCGGAAACGGGAGCTTCGGAAACGTGTTGACGAGGCGGCGGGACGCCGGGCGCGGCGTGCAACCTGCTATAAGGACGGGACGCTTTCTGTTTTTCGACGCTCAGCGGACACAGCCTTGACCGGCCCTGCCTCTCCCCGCCCGACGATCCGCTTCCGCGGCCGCTCGTTCCTCGCCATGGTGCTGGCGCCGGTGCCGCCGATCGCCCAGTGGTTGACGGAACTCGACGAACTCAAGCAGCGCGCGCCGGCCTTCCTCACGGTGCGCGCTATCATCCTCGACGTCACGGGCCTGAGCTTCGACCGCTCGGACCTCGCCGACCTCTGCGCGGCTCTGGCTCAGCGCAACATCACCATCCTCGGGATCGAGGGCATCGGCCCGACCTCCCTCGGACCGGGCTTTCCGCCGCCGTTGACGGGCGGCAAGGCGGCCGACGACGTCACCGTGCCGGAGGCGGGCGAGGCGCGGGCGGCCGCCGCCGAGCCTGCGGTGTCCACGGCCAAGCCGGGGGGACGGGTGCGCTCGCTGGTGCTCGATGCGCCGGTGCGCTCGGGGCAGGTGGTCCAGCATCTCGATGGCGACGTCACCGTGATCGGCTCGGTCGCCTCGGGCTCCGAGATCATCGCCGGCGGCTCGATCCACGTCTACGGCGCGCTGCGGGGCCGGGCCATCGCGGGAGCGACGGGGGATTCCAACGCCCGCATCCTCGCCCGCCGCTTCGAGCCCGAACTCATCGCCATCGACGGCCTCTACAAGACCGCCGACGATCTCGGCGAGCGGTTCTGGGGGCAGGCGGTGCAGGCTCGGCTCGACGGCGACACGATCGTGGTGGCGGCGGTGGATTGAGAGGCCGATGGCTCACCGTCATCCCGGGGCCGCGCAGCGGAACCCGGGATTCACGACCGAGCGCGACGACCAGCGCAGCATCACGGGTGGGTTCCGGGTTCTCGCCGTCGGCGAGCCCCGGAATGACGGTCGAGGGCCTAAATCGCCCTACTTGTCGTACTTGATGTACGCGAAGCGCGGGTCGTCCGGCGTGCCGGACAGCGGGCTGCTCTCGTCCAGGCCGGGCTGCCACGTCACCACCTCCTCGATCTTCTTTGCCAGGGCGAAGTCGGACTCGGTGATGCCCTTGGCCGCGTGGTTCATCAGCCGGACCTCGACCCAGGCGTAGGACGCCGTCAGATCGGGGTGGTGGAACGCGGCTTCGGCGAGGTGGCCGACGGTGTTGATGACCATCAGGGTGCCCTTCCAGCCCGCCGTCTTGTAGGTCCGCCGGATCCAGCCCTCCTCCAGCCGCCAGGTCGGCAGCTCGCTCTTCAGCCGCGCCTCGACCTGCGCCTCGTCGAAGACCGTCGCCTTGGCCATGTTCGTCGCTCCCGTGATCTGTCGAAGGCTCGTCCCCCGAAAGCCTGCGCCGAGTTCCGACAGGGTGCAAGCGTCTCCACCCTCCGGGATTTGCCGCAGACCGGAGCCCGTCTCCGCTGTGGACGCGGGGGGGGCAAAACCTTATCTGAAACGCAAGAGATTGCGTCCGGCACGCGGTGCCGGATGGTCGATCCTCGAGAGCTCAGGGAGATGGCGCCCATGCTGTCACGGCGCGGACTGCTCGCGACAGCGGCCCTCTGGCCCCTGCCGGCGATCCTGCCCGCTCGCGCGGCGTCCGAGACGATCAAGCTCGGCGTGCTCCCCTTCGGCACCGCGGCCTGGGAGGCGGCGGTCATCAAGGCGCGGGGGCTCGACACGGCGAACGGCTTCACCCTGGAGACCGTCAAGCTCGCCGGCAACGATGCCGCCCGCATCGCTTTCCAGGGCCGGCAGCTCGACACCATCATCGGCGACCTGATCTGGGCGGCACGGCTGCGCAGCGAGGGGCGCGGCGTGAAGTTCCTGCCGTATTCCACAACGGAGGGCGCCGTGATGGTGCCCGCCGACAGCCCGATCAGAGGGCTCAAGGACCTCTCCGGCAAGCGCCTCGGCGTGGCGGGCGGCGCCCTCGACAAGAGCTGGGTGCTCCTGAAGGCGCAGGGCCGCGAGACCGGCGACATCGACCTCGAGAACACCGCCAAGCTCGCTTTCGGCGCGCCGCCGCTGCTGGCGCAGAAACTGGAGACCGGCGAACTCGATGCGGCCCTGCTCTACTGGCAATATTGCGCGCGGCTCGAGGCCAAGGGCTTCAAGCGGCTGATCAGCGCCGACGACGTGATGCGCGCCTTCGGGGCCAAGGGCGCGGTCTCGCTGATCGGCTACCTGTTCGAGGGCGAGACCGTGGCGCAGCGCCCCGACGCGGTGCAGGGCTTCGCCCGCGCCTCCCGCGCCGCCAAGGACATCCTCGCCAGCGATCCCGAGGCCTGGAACGCGGTGCGGCCGCTGATGGCGGCCGAGGACGATGCGACGTTCGAGGCCCTCAAGCGCCAGTTCCTGGCCGGCATTCCGCGCCGGACGATCGAGGTCGAGCGCGTCGACGGTGAACACATTTTCGCGACGCTGGTGCGAACCGGGGGCGAACAGCTCGTCGGCACGGCCAAGGCTCTGCCGCCGAACCTCTATCTCGATGCGGCCGGCAATGGTTGAGCCGGCTGGCTTCCGGAGCCACTGACGCGCGAATGGCTCTCCTCGCGCGTCTTGCTTCCCTCGTCGTGCTGCTGGTGCTGTGGCAGGCCGTGTCGGTCTATGCCGACGTGCGCACGCTGCCCTCGCCCGCCGCCGTCGCCGCCTTCATCGGGCGCGAAGCGCAGAAGGGCGACCTGTTCTTCAACGTCGGCATCACCCTGATGCGGGTGGCGATCTCGTTCGTCATCGCGATGAGTCTCGGCTGCCTGCTCGGCATCGTGCTCGGCCGGTCCAAATGGGCCGACCAGGTTCTCGATACACCGCTGCTGGTGATCCTCAACACGCCGGCCCTCGTCATCACCGTCCTCGCCTATGTCTGGCTCGGGCTGACCGAGACCGCGGCGATCGTCGCGGTGGCGTTGAACAAGCTGCCGAACGTCGCGGTGATCATGCGCGAAGGCGCCCGCGGGCTCGATCCGGGGCTGGAGGAGATGGCGGCGAGCTACCGCTTCGACCGGCGCACCTGGATCGGCAACGTGCTGATCCCGCAGCTGCAGCCCTTCGTGATCGCGGCGGCGCGCTCCGGCATCTCGCTCGCCTGGAAGATCGTGCTGGTGGTCGAGCTGATTGGCCGGCCGAACGGCGTGGGCTTCGCCATCAACTACTATTTCCAGCTCTTCGACGTTACCGCGGTGATCGGCTACAGCCTCGTCTTCATGACCGTGATGCTCGCGATCGACACTCTGATCCTCCAGCCGATCGATGCCCATGTCCGCCGCTGGCGCTGAGATCCTCGCGCCGCGGCCCGAGGTCGAGCCGCTGCTGCGCGTCGCCATCACGAAAAAGGTCTATCGCCGCGCCGGGACCGAACCGGTCGAGGCGGTGCGCGACCTCGCCTTCGAGGTCGGCCCGAGGGAAATCACCTGCCTGATCGGCCCCTCGGGCGCCGGCAAGACCACGACCCTGCGCATCCTACTCGGCCTCGATGCCGAGTACGAGGGCACCGTCCTGCCCGATCCGGCCGAGGCCGGCATCGCCATGGTCTTTCAGGACCCGCGGCTGCTTCCCTGGCGCAGCGTCGAGCAGAACGTCCGCCTCGCGCTCCCGCGCCCCAAACGCGAAAAGAACCTCGACGCGCTGTTCGATGCCCTCGGGCTGGCGCCATGGCGCTCGCGCTATCCCGGCGCGCTCTCGCTCGGGATGCAGCGGCGCGTCTCGCTCGCCCGCGCGTTGGCGCAGGAGCCGCGCATCCTCGTCCTCGACGAGCCCTTCGTCTCGCTGGACGATGCGGCGGCGGCGGGCCTGCGCGCCCTCGTCGTGGAGGCGGTGGCGCGCTTCGGCACCAGCGTGCTGATGGTCACCCACAACGTCGACGAGGCCATCGAGATCGCCGACCGGCTGCTGCTGCTGTCGGGCCGGCCCGCCAGTCTTGTCGCCGAGGTTCCGCTCGACACGCCGCGCGTCGAGCGCTCGCGCAGTTGGGCCGAGGCGACGCGGCGGGGGTTGGCGGGGCGGTTCCCGAGCGTGATCGCGGATTGATCGTCAAGCCGCTCGAGCAAACCGCTTTCGCGCAGCGATTAAATGACCGGGGCACTCAAGACTTGGCAATACCAGTCATTGCGAGCCGGAGGCGAAGCAATCCAGTGCCACAGGCTCGACGGTCGGCGCGTTGGCCCTGGACTGCTTCGCTACGCTCGCAATGACAGAGTTTGTGCTGACTGCGGACGTGCGCTCCGAACAATTACTCCGCCGCCACCCGCGTCGTCTCGCGGAACGGGTGGGCCGGGTACGTCCCGACGATCCGGAGTTCGCGCGAAAAGTAGCGGAGCTCGTCGAAGGCCCGCAGCAGCGACGGGTCGTTCGGGTGGCCGTCGACCTCGGCGTAGAACTGCGTCGCGGTGAACCGGCCCTCGACCATGTAGCTTTCGAGCTTGGTCATGTTGACGCCGTTCGTGGCGAAGCCGCCGAGCGCCTTGTAGAGCGCGGCCGGGATGTTGCGGACGCGGAAAACGAAGCTCGTCACGCTCTCCGTCCCGTGCGGCACGGCCGGGCCGGGCTCGGGCGAGAACACGACGAAACGCGTGGTGTTGTGGGTCTCGTCCTCGACGTCCTCTTCGAGGATGTCGAGCCCGTAGACCTTGGCCGCGAGCCCGGGCGCGAGGGCCGCCCGGCTCGGATCGCGGGCTTCGGCGATCTCGCGGGCGGCTCCCGCCGTATCGCCTGCCACCACGGCTTTCAGGCCGAGGCGCCGGATGATGCGGCGGCATTGGCCGAGCGCATGGATGTGGCTGTGCACGCTCGTGAGCTGATCGATGCGGGCGCCCGGCAGCGCCATCAGTTGAAAATGGATCGGCAGGAAGTGCTCGGCGATGATGTGCAGCGGCGAGGTCGGGATCAGGTGGTGGATGTCGGCGACGCGGCCGGCGATCGAGTTCTCGATCGGGATCATCGCCAGCGCTGCCCGGCCCTCGGTCACCGCCGCGAAGGCGTCCTCGAAGGTGGGGCAGGGCAGCGAGGACCAGTCCGGATAGGCCTGCGCGCAGATGATGTGCGAGTTGGCGCCCGGCTCGCCCTGATAGGCGATGGTGTTTTCGGTCATTGTTTCGGACTTTCTTGTGTTGTCCTCGACCGAAGACGATCGAGGACATCGGCCGCATAAGCGGCGGCGCGCATTCGCGCTTGCCGACGGCCTATCGCAGAAGAGGTCATGGTCGGCGGCCGTCGGACGGGGTCAGTTCAAGCGCCGGCGCGCCATCAGGGCGCGGGCGCGGTCGAGGTCGGCCTGGGTGTCGACGCCGAGCGGCAGGTCGTCGACGATCATCGCGTCGATGCGCATGCCGGCCTCCAGTGCGCGGAGCTGCTCCAGCTTCTCGCGCTGCTCCAGCTCGCCCTGCGGCAAGGCGACGAACCGAGTCAGCGCCTTCCGGCGATAGGCGTAGAGGCCGATATGGTGAAAGAGCGGGCCGTCGCCCCAGGGGGCGCGGGACCGGCTGAAATACAGCGCCCGCAGGCGGCCGGGGCCGACATGATGGCCGACGAGCTTGACCACGTTCGGGTTCTCCGCCTCGTCCGCACGCGTGATCACGGCGCAGAGGGTGGCGATGTCGACAGAGGGGTCGGAGAGCGGCGGCAGCACGGCGCCGATGACGGCCGGATCGATCGTCGGCAGGTCGCCCTGGACGTTGACGACGACATCGTGCCGGCCCTCCGGATCGATTGTCTCCAGGGCCTCGGCGAGCCGGTCGGACCCGCTGGCATGGTCGAGGCTGGTCATCACCGCGAGGCCGCCCTGCGCCTCGATGAGGGTGACGATCTCGGCCGTGTCGGTGGCGACGACCACGGGGCCGATGCCCGCCTCCACGGCGCGGCGCCAGACATGCACGATCATCGGCTCGCCGGCGATCTCGGCCAGCGGCTTGTTCGGCAGGCGCGTCGCGGCAAGCCGTGCGGGAATCAGGACGAGGGGATCGGACATGTTTCGGAGCGGACGCGCGAGCACGGCTGGCGGGAGGCCGGTGCTTACCAGGGGCGGCGGCCGTTGTCATGAAAGCGCTCGGCGTGCCGGCAGCGTCGGGTGGACGACGTCCGCAGTGCGATCATTCGCTAAAAACCCGTGATGCGACCACGCGCGGCGTGCGCGGCCATTGTCAGAAACGGGGCCGAGCGGCTAAGCACCTTCGAAAACCTCCAAAGTCCGGCGGCGCTTGCGTCGGGCGCTATGTAGCCCGGGTCCGAGACCCTGCGCGGGGAGCCGTCGAGAATGAACTCTTTCGAGTTGAACAAGGTCGCGGGCGCCGTGCTCGGGACCCTGCTGTTCGCGTTTGGGACGGGCTTTCTCGCGGAACTGATCTACACGCCGAAACCCGCCGGCAATGCGGGCTATGCCCTGCCCGGCGGCTCCGAGGGCGGGGAGCACGGCGCTGCCGCGCCGGCCGGTGGCGGCGAGACGGCCGCGCCGAAGGGCGAGGGCATCGCGGCGCTGCTCGCCAGCGCCGATGCCGAGAAGGGCAAGGCCGGCACCAAGGCCTGCCAGGCCTGCCACAGCTTCGAGAAGGGCGGCCCGAACAAGGTCGGTCCGGACCTCTGGGAGGTCGTCGGCCGCAAGAAGGGCTCGCACGAGGGCTTCGGCTATTCCGAGGCCATGAAGGCCAAGGGCGGCGAGTGGGGCTACGAGGAGCTCGACCACTTCCTGACGAAGCCCAGCGAGTACGTGAAGGGCACCAAGATGTCCTACCAGGGCATCTCCGCGGCACCCGAGCGCGCCAACGTCATCGCCTATCTGCGCACGCTCGCCGATACTCCGAAGCCGCTGCCGGCCGCGGAGAAGAAGGAAGAGCCCAAGAAGGACGACGCCAAGCCCGCCGAAGGCGACAAGAAGGCCGAGGGCGAGAAGAAGCCCGACGCAAAGGCGGTCGAGCCCGAGAAGAAGGCGGAAGAGGCCAAGCCTGTAGAGGGCGAGAAGAAAGCCGAAGGCGAGAAGAAGCCTGACGCTAAAGCTACCGAGCCCGCGAAGGCCGAAGAGGCCAAGCCATCAGAAGCCAAGCCGGCCGAAAAGGCTGCCGAGCCGGAGCAGAAGCCCGTGGAGGCTAAGCCCGACGGTGACAAGAAGGCGGAGGACGCGAAGCCTGCGGAGTCCGAGAAGAAGGCCGAGGACACCAAGCCCGCAGAGGGCGACAAGCCGGCCGAGAAGCCCACCGAGGAGAAGCCGGCCCAGCCGTAACGGCCGATACGCGACGCCGCCGAGGCTTCCGTCCTGCGCGCACGCGCCGGATTGGCCTCCGAGCGGCGTCCGTCCTAGAACGGCCCCCGATCCTCGCAGCGACCCTGCCGCGGGATCCGGGAGACCGCCTCAACGTGACAGCCTACGCCGCGATCGGACGCCGCAGTTTCCTCGCCGGAGCTCTGGCCATAGCTGCCGCCCGCAACGCCGTTGCGCAGGGAGGCGCCGATCCGGCTCAGGTCTCCGCGCAGGAAGCGCCCGGCACCTGGCGTCACGCCCTCACGCTGCTCGGCGATCCGAAGTATCCGCCGGACTTCAAGCATTTCGAATACGCCGACCCCGCTGCGCCGAAGGGGGGGCTGGTACGCCTCGGGGCGCAGGGCGGCTTCGACAACCTCAACTTCATCGTCAACGGCCTCAAGGGCGACCTCGAGGGCGGGATCACCCAGATCTACGAGACGCTGATGGAGGACTCGACCGACGAGCCGTTCTCCTCCTACGGCCAGATCGCCGAGGGCGTGCGAATCGCCGAGGACGGAAAGTCCGTCACCTATCGGCTGCGACCGCAGGCCAAGTGGCACGACGGCCAGCCGCTCACCGTCGAGGACGTGATCTGGTCCTTCGACACGCTGAAGGCCAACAGCCCGTTCTACGCCGCCTATTACCAGAGCGTCTCGAAGGCCGAGAAGACGGCCGAGCGCGAGGTCACCTTCCGCTTCGACGAGGCCGGCAACCGCGAGCTACCGCAGGTGCTCGGCCAGATGCAGGTGCTTCCGAAGCACTGGTGGACCGGGAAGGACGCGCAGGGCAAGCCGCGCGACGCCACTCAGACCACCCTGGAGATCCCCCTCGGCTCCGGCCCCTATCGCCTCGCCAAGATCGATGCCGGCCGCAGCGCCGTCTACGAGCGCGTCGACGATTACTGGGGCAAGGACCTGCCCGTGAACGTCGGTCGCAACAACTTCCAGACTGTGCGCTTCGAGTACTTTCGCGATGGCTCGGTGCTGCTGGAGGCGCTGAAGGGCGATCTGTACGACTTCCGCACCGAGAACATCGCCCGCAACTGGGCCACCGCCTACGACGACTTCCCCGCCGTGAAGGAAGGCCGGCTGATCAAGGAGGAGTTTCCGGGCCGCGGCACCGGCATCATGCAGGCCTTCGTGTTCAACCTGCGCCGGGACAAGTTCAAGGACGAGCGCGTGCGCCGGGCCTTCAACCTCGCGATGAACTTCGAGGAGATGAACCGGCAGCTCTTCTACGGGCTCTACAGCCGGATCGATTCCTACTTCTTCGGCTCGGAGTTGGCCGCCGGCCCGGGCCTGCCGGAGGGCGCCGAGAAAGCCTTGCTCGAAGGGCTCAAGGACAAGATTCCGGCCGGCGTCTTCACCGAGCGCTACAAGAACCCGGTCAACGACACCCCCGAAGCCGTGCGCACCAATCTCCGCGAAGCCGTAAAACTGCTGCGCGAGGCCGGCTACGAGCTCAAGGGCGGCCAGATGGTTAACAAGGCCAGCGGCGAACCGCTTACCGTCGAGTTCCTGGAATTCCAGAACGTCTTCGAGCGGGTGATCCTGCCCTTCGCCGCGCAGCTGAAGCTCATCGGTATCCAGAGCTCGATCCGAGTGATCGACCAGGCCCAATACCAGAACCGGATGCGCGGCTACGAGTTCGACATCACCACCTCGAACTGGCCGGAATCGCTCTCGCCCGGCAACGAGCAGCGCGAGTTCTGGGGGGCCGCCGCCGCCGACAAGCCGGGTACGCGCAACATCGCTGGCATCAAGGACCCGGCCGTCGACGCGCTGATCGAGAAGCTGATCTACTCCACCGACCGCGAGAGCCAGATCGCTGCGACCCGCGCCCTCGACCGGGTGCTGCTCGCCCACAACTATGTCCTGCCGCAATGGTCCTCGCCGGTGACGCGGACGATCCACTGGAACCGGTTCTCGCGGCCGAAGGTGCTGCCGAAATACGGCGGCTCGGGCTTCCCGACGACGTGGTGGTACGACGAGGGGCTCGCTGCGAAGACAGGGGCGCCGCGTTGAGCAAGGAGCCCAGCCAGCACGTCCCCGTCATTGCGAGCGAAGCGAAGCAATCCAGGGTCAACGGGCTGACGTCGCGGGTGTGGCCCTGGATTGCTTCGCCTCCGGCTCGCAATGACGGGGGGCTGCAGCCGAGCCGGCGTGGCCTCGTGATCGGGGCCGGCGCATTCGCAGCGGCCGGCATGCTGCCGATGCGCGCCCGCGCGGACGACGCACCGCGTGTCGCGCACGGCCTCTCCAGCTTCGGTGACCTGAAATACCCGGCCGATTTCCGAGCCTTCGACTACGTGAACCCGGAGGCCCCGCGCGGCGGCGGCTTCTCGGCGCAGATCACGCAGACCTTCGGCAACCAGGCCTTCGACACCTTCGACACCCTCAACGCCTACGTCTTCCGCGGCAACGGCGCGGCGGGCATGAACCTGACCTTCGACACGCTGATGGTGCGGGCGCTCGATGAGCCGGACGCGCTCTACGGCCTCGTGGCGCGGGCCGTCGAGATCAGCTCGGACGGCCTGACCTATCGCTTCTTCCTGCGCCCGCAGGCGCGTTTCCACGACGGCACCCGGCTGACGGCGAAGGACGCGGCCTTCTCGCTGTCGATCCTGAAGGAGAAGGGCCACCCGACGATCTCCCAGGTGATCCGCGACATGGCGGAGGCCACGGCCGAGAACGACGAGACGCTGGTGGTGCGCTTCACCGCCGGCCGCAGCCGGGATCTGCCGCTGGTCGTGGCGCAGCTGCCGATCTTTTCCGCAGCCTATTTCGGCGGTCGCGATTTCGAGGAGCCGACGCTGAAGGCGCCGCTCGGCTCCGGCCCGTACCGGGTCGGGCGCATGGAGATCGGCCGCTTCATCGAGCACGAGCGCGTTCCGGACTATTGGGCGGCCGATCTGCCGGTGGCGATCGGCCAGAACAACTTCGACCGGATCCGGTACGAGTATTTTCGTGATCGGCAGGTGGCGTTCGAAGCCTTCAAGGGCGGTGCCTTCACCTATCGCCAGGAATACACCGCTCGGATCTGGGCGAACGGCTACGACTTTCCGGCCGTGCGCGAGGGCCGTGTGAAGCGCGACACGCTGCCGGACCTGTCGCCGCCCAACATCCAGGGCTGGTACTTCAACAGCCGCCGGGAGGCCTTCAGGGATCCGCGCATCCGCGAGGCGATCGGGCTGTGCTTCGATTTCCCCTGGACAAACCGTTCGGCGATGTTCGGGGCCTATACCCGCACGAGCTCTTACTTCGAGAAGACCGACCTGATGGCCAACGGGCCACCTTCGGCCGAGGAACTGGCCCTGCTCGAACCGCTGCACGAAAAGTTGCCGGCGCTTTGGGTGAAGGACGTCTTCGGCGAGCCGTTCACGCTGCCGGCGGCCGATGGGACCGGTCAGGATCGCACGCTGCTGGCGCGCGCCGTCGCTCTGCTGAAGGAGGCCGGCTGCACCCGCGAGGGCGGCACCATCCGGTTGCCGAGCGGCAAGCCGCTGGAATTCGAGTTCCTGGACAACGACTCCGTGTTCGAGCCGGTGGTTCAGCCCTTCATCAAGAATCTCGGTCTGATCGGCATCAAGGCCAACCAGCGCGTGGTCGATGCCTCGCAATATCAGGCTCGGATGCGCGACTTCGATTTCGATGTCGCCTCCCGGGCCTCGGGGGCAGACCCGACGCCGGGGCCCGAGATCCGCGAGGCGTTCGGCTCGCGTTCGGCCGGCATCCCCGGCTCGAACAACCTCGCCGGCATCGACGACCCGGCGGTCGACGCGCTGCTGGACAAGATTGCCGCCGCCGCTTCCCGCGCGGAGCTGACCATCGCCTGCCGCGCCCTCGACCGCGTGCTGCGCGCCGGGCGCTACTGGATCCCGATGTGGTATTCTCCGAACCACCGGCTCGCGGTCTGGGACGTGTTCGGCCGACCGGAAAAGCCCCCGCAATACGCCCTCGGTGCGCCGGGTCTGTGGTGGTTCGACGAGGACAAGGCCAAGCGGATCGGGCGCAACTGATGGTGTAGGACGGTCGGCGGCCGCGGGCGTGTCGTGCGACAGCGGCGGCCGCGAGAGACGGTGGCCGCGCCTGACGGCACGACCCATCTCCCGCTGATGGCCCCAGCCCGCCCGTCATTCGAAACCACCGCCGCCCGCTTGCGTGCCTGCCGGATCTGCCGGGACGCGCCGCTCTACGGCGCGCCGCTGCCGCAGGAGCCGCTACCGATCGTGCAGGGCTCGGGCGGTGCCCGGCTCTGCATCGCGAGCCAGGCGCCGGGCAATCGGGCGCATCGCTCCGGCGTGCCGTTCATGGATCCGTCGGGCGTGCGGCTGCGCGACTGGCTCGGCCTTGGCGAACCGGACTTTTACGACGCCCGGCGCGTCGCTATCGTGCCGATGGGCGCGTGCTTCCCCGGTCTCGACGCCAAGGGCGGCGACCGGCCGCCGCGGCGCGAATGCGCCGAACGCTGGCGCGCGGAACTCTTCGCCGGGCTGCCCCGGCTGGAACTGATCCTGGTGATTGGGCAATACGCGCAGGGCTGGCACCTCGGCCGTATGGAGGGCGGTCTGACCGAGACCGTGCGGCGCTGGCGCGAGATCCTGTCGGAGCCCCGCACGCCCCGCATCCTGCCGCTGCCCCATCCCTCCTGGCGCAACAACGGCTGGCTCAAGCGCGAGCCGTGGTTCGAGGCGGAGCTCCTGCCGGTGTTGAAGGCCGAGGTGGCTCGGGTGATGGGCACACCCCGAGAACCGGCCACGGCGCGCGCGGCATTGACAGCGTCCGCTACCCGGTGATGGTGCCGCCACCTTTCCACCGGGACCGCCGATGCAAGACCCCCGCGACCGCCTGATCGTCGCCCTTGACCTCCCCGACGTGAATGAGGCGGAGGCGCTGGTGGAGCGCATCGGCGATGCCGCGACGTTCTACAAGATCGGCTACCGGCTCGGGTACGCGGGCGGCCTCGATTTCGCCGCGCGGCTCGCCCGGCGCGGTTTGAAGACGTTCCTCGATCTGAAGCTTCACGACATCGGCAATACCGTGGAGGAGGGGGTGCGCTCGCTCGGCGGCCTCGGTGCGACGTTCCTCACGGTGCATGCCTATCCGCAGACCATGCGCGCCGCCGTCCGCGGTGCTTCCGGAAGCGGTCTGAACATCCTCGCCGTGACCGTGCTGACCTCCTACGACGAGGCCGATGCGCGTGAGGCCGGCTATGCGCTGCCGGTGGCCGATCTCGTCGCGCAGCGATCGCGACAGGCGGCGGAGGCGGGAATCGACGGCATCGTCTGCAGCGCGGTCGAGGCGGTCGCGGTGCGCGCGGTCATCGGCCCGGACAGGCTCGTGGTGACGCCGGGCATCCGACCGGCGGGAGCC
>NZ_BJZT01000022.1 GCF_007992175.1 Methylobacterium haplocladii
CCGACCGGCGGGAGCCGATCTCGGCGACCAGAAGCGGGTGATGACGCCGGGGCAGGCGCGCGCGGCGGGTATCGACCACGTCGTGGTCGGCCGGCCGATCACGGGGGCTGCCGACCCCCGCGCCGTGGCGCAGGCGATCGTCGCCGAGATGGCGTGACAGAGGGAGTTTCGGGAATGGCGCGCGGCTACTGGATCGTTCGGGTCGATGTGCACGACCCCGAGGCCTACAAGGAGTACGCGGCGGCGAACGGCGCGGCCTTCGAGGAGTTCGGCGGTCGCTTCCTGGTGCGCGGCGGCCCTTTCGAGGCGGTCTCCGGCACGTCGCGTGCCCGCAACGTGGTGATCGAGTTCGCGAGCTACGCCCAGGCGCTCGCCTGCTGGAACTCCAGAACCTACCAGGACGCCCGCGCCAAGCAGCGCGGCGCTGAATCCGACATTGTCATCATCGAGGGCTATGACGGTCCGCAGCCGACGGCGTGAGAAGGCTCGTGCGAGCAGGCCGACGGAAATCTGCGCGGTTCCTGTTTTCGTATGATGTTCTCGGATAACCGGAATCCGCCTGCCTGCAGGACGCGTCAAAGTCCCGAGTAGCGGCTGCGGCGAGCTTGAATCGGCTGAGTCGCCTCCGGCGGTGGCTCAGGAGCCACCGGCTCTGGTTTCGGTGCCGTCGGCTTGAGCTTGCCAACCTGCTCGATCGCGACACCGACATACTCGCCGCGGCGCCAGGCCAGCTTGACCGAACAGAGGAAGTCGCGGCCGAGCACCCTGAAGCGAAAGCTTTCGGGGAGGGCGCAATGGCTCGGCACGCCGAGCCGCGCGCCGGATTTCGAGATGTCCTTGACCGTGCAGGGAATCTCGGTGCCGTCGGCAAGATGGATCATTGCGATCCAATTGGTGTCCCGACGTTCTTCGGCGCGCGGAATCATGGCAATCGGGACGCCCAGGTTGCGATCCACTGATTTTGCCAATTCAATCCTAGGAATACGTAAACGTAAGATTGTACGCCCCGTTCGGCACCCGTGGGGCTGGCACTTCGGGGTGCATGGCCCATTCGGCGCTGGTGGTGCGAGGGTCTGATTCTGGTCAGCGGTTCTCTACGTCCCGTCCTCGGCGGGCGGATGTCGCGCGTACCGATGCACTTGCGTATGCCGAGAGCCGGTGAAGTGCGACCCGGATGTCGATCTCGACACCGATACGGCGATCGTGATGCGCTTTTTGGAGACGGCACGCGGAATCGAGCTTCTGCGCGGCGAGGCCGTCTTCGATGTCGGTGCGGATCCGGAACGCCCCTCCGTCGTCAGGTGCGGCAGCGTGAGCGCACGCACTGTCGGAACGCGCATCCCGGGGGAGGCCGTCGGCGACGGTGAGCCTGGGCATTGCTCCGCCGTGTCCCCGGCAAGGCTGCTGCCTGACAACCGGCGTCCGGCGCCGCTTCGTTGCAGGATGCTATCGCGTGGCCGCAATCGAAGCGCTACGTTCGCCGCCATGTCGGCATGGAGACTGCAGTCGGGCAGGGGGCGACGTGATCGGTGACAGGCTCGCATCGCGTCTCGTCGCGTTCGTCACGGCCGGGCTGCTCGCGTGGCTCGGGGCCGCCACGACCGTTTTGGCGCGTGCCCGCGTGACCGAGGCGACCTACGCGGCGGCGGCCGAAGCGCTGATCGAGCCGTATCTCCAGTCGGGCCTGTTCTCGGGCACGATCCTGGTGGCGAAGGACGGCAAGCCGGTGTTTCGCCGGGCCTACGGTCTGGCCAGCCGCGAATGGAACGCGGCGAACACCCTCGACACGCATTTCCGCATCGGCTCGCTCACCAAGTCCTTCACCGCGGCGGCGGTCCTGAAGCTCGCCGAGGCCGGCAGGCTCGGCCTGGACGACCGCATCCGCCAGTGCGTGCCAGGCGCTCCGGCCTCCTGGGACCGTGTGACCCTGCGGCATCTCCTCGGCCACACCTCGGGTATCATCAACTACACGGCGCTACCCGACTACTATGCGAAAATCTCACGATTGGAGCGCCCGCCGCAAGAGATCGTGGCCCTCGTCGAGGCCGAGCCGCTGTTGTTCGAGCCGGGCACGCGGATGGAATACAGCAACACCGGCTACGTGTTGCTCGGTATGGCGATCGAGGCGGCATCGGGCGAGCCCTATGCCCGCTACCTGCGCGAGGCGATCCTGACGCCGCTGGGGCTCAAGGAGACCGGCTACGACGATGCCAGCACGGTGCTGCCGCGGCGCGCCGCCGGGTACCGCTTCGGTCAGGCGCAGTGGCGCAACGCACCGCCGATGGCCTCCAGCGTCGCCTATGCTGCCGGTGGGCTGTACTCGACCGTCGACGACCTGCTCGCTTGGAGCCGAGCCCTGCTTGGCGGGAAGCTCATCTCGGCTGCCTCGCTTGCCGCGACGGTGGACGATGGCGGCCGCGGTTACGGGTTCGGCTGGTATGTCGGCCGGGCGCACGAGCGGCGGGTGTGGTCGCATGGCGGCGCCGTCTCCGGCTTCCTGTCGATGATCGACCACTATCCCGATGACGCGCTCGACGTGATCGTACTCGCCAACAACGAGAACGCCCCGGTCCAGAAGATTTCGCGCGAACTCTCGGCACTCTGGTTCGGCGTACTCGATCCGCCCGATTCGATCGTGCTGGAGGACCTCATCCTCGACCGCTACGCCGGCACCTACCGGCTCGGGCCCCGGTTCTTCCTGACGCTCACCCGCGAGCACGGCCGGCTCCTCTCGAAGGGGACGTCAGGGCCGCCGGTCCTGTTCCTGCCCGAGAGCGACCGGACCTTCGTCGCGCCGGCGATCGATGCGCGCATCACCATCGACACCGAGCCGGACGGGCGCCCCAACGGGCTCGTCTACCATCAAGGCGCCCGTGACCGCATCGCGCCGCGGACCAGCCCGGAGGAGGCTGCCCGGATCCTGGCCGAGCCGCGTCCGCTCCACCGCGAGATCTCCATCGACCGCTCCCGCCTGCGCCGGCTGACCGGTCGCTACGAGATCGGCCCGACCGTCGTGATGAGCGTGACCCTGGAGAACGGACGCCTCTATGCCCAGGCGACCGGCCAGCCGCGCAACGAGCTGTTTCCGGAAAGCGAACGGGAATTCTTCCTCAGGACCGTCGACGCACAGCTCAGCTTCGATCTCGACGGCAACGGGCGCGCCACGGGTCTCGTCCTGCACCAGAACGGGCTCGACACCCCCGCCCCCCGCATCGAGGGCGATCAGGCCTCGACGCGAAAGCCGGGTCGATCGCAGACTCGCTGAAGGGTGGACCGTGTCGTCGGGTGTCGCCATCGTGCACGAACGCGGCTACAACAGTGCGCCGCGAGCAGCACCCGGGCGAACCGAGGCCTCGAGAAAAACGTCTTATCGCACAACGGCTTGCCGTAGGCTGCGACAGGTTGGCCTAAAGTCCACCTTGATTTGACGCACCGGCTGGCCTTGTCTGCCGCCGAATGCTGCCGAAGAGCACCATGGAGGAACACCGATGAACAAGCCGGAATTTTTGGCCGACGCCAAGACCAAGTCGCCCTTCTCGGCGCGCTACGAGAACTTCATCGGCGGCCAGTGGGTCGCCCCCGTCGCCGGACGCTACTTCGAGAACACCTCGCCGATCACCGGCAAGGTCATCTGCGAGATCGCCCGCTCCGACGCGCAGGACGTCGACAAGGCGCTCGACGCCGCGCATGCCGCCAAGGATTCCTGGGGCCGCACCGCCCCGGCCCAGCGCGCCCGCATCCTCAACCTGATCGCCGACCGGATGGAGGAGAACCTCGATCTGATCGCGCTCGCCGAGACCTGGGACAACGGCAAGCCGATCCGCGAGACCGTCAACGCCGACATCCCGCTCGCCATCGACCATTGGCGCTACTTCGCCGGCTGTCTGCGCGCCCAGGAAGGCTCGATCTCCGAGATCGATCACGACACGGTCGCCTACCACTTCCACGAGCCGCTCGGCGTCGTCGGCCAGATCATCCCGTGGAACTTCCCGATCCTGATGGCGGTGTGGAAGCTCGCCCCGGCGATCGCCGCCGGCAACTGCGTCGTGATCAAGCCCGCCGAGCAGACCCCGGCCTCGCTCCTCGTCGTGATGGAGCTGATCGCCGACATCTTGCCGCCGGGCGTCATCAACGTCGTCAACGGCTTCGGTCTGGAATGCGGCAAGCCGCTGGCCTCTTCGCCGCGCATCGCCAAGATCGCCTTCACCGGTGAGACGACCACGGGTCGCCTCATCATGCAGTACGCCTCGCAGAACCTGATTCCGGTGACGCTCGAGCTCGGCGGCAAGTCGCCGAACATCTTCTTCGCGGACGTCGCGAACGAGGACGACGACTTCTTCGACAAGGCCCTCGAAGGCTTCACGATGTTCGCCCTCAACCAGGGCGAAGTCTGCACCTGCCCGAGCCGCGCGCTCGTGCACGAGTCGATCTACGACCGCTTCATCGAGCGCGCGATCAAGCGCGTCGAGGCGATCACCCAGGGCTCGCCCCTCGATCCGGCGACCATGATCGGCGCGCAGGCTTCTTCGGAGCAGCTCGAGAAGATCCTCAGCTACGTCGACATCGGCAAGCAGGAAGGGGCCGAGTGCCTCACCGGCGGCGGCCGCGGCAACCGCGACGGCGAACTGGCCGACGGCTTCTACATGCAGCCGACGGTGTTCAAGGGTCACAACAAGATGCGGATCTTCCAGGAGGAGATCTTCGGGCCCGTGCTCTCGGTGGCGACCTTCAAGGACGATGCCGACGCCCTCGCGATCGCCAACGACACCCTCTACGGCCTCGGCGCCGGCGTCTGGACCCGCGACGGGACCCGCGCCTACCGCTTCGGCCGCGAGATCCAGGCCGGCCGCGTCTGGACCAACTGCTACCACGCCTACCCGGCCCACGCGGCCTTCGGCGGCTACAAGCAGTCCGGCATCGGCCGCGAGACCCACAAGATGATGCTCGACCATTACCAGCAGACGAAGAACATGCTGGTCTCCTACTCCGCGAAGAAGCTCGGCTTCTTCTAGGAGGTGTGTCCTCCCAAACTTCCGAACCCGGCCGAAAGGCCGGGTTTTTTGTTTGAGCACCTTACTCCCTCTCCCCTCTGCGGGAGAGGGTGGCCCTCGCGTCAGCGAGGGTCGGGAGAGGGAGCGGCGTACCTGGATAGCGCGCTTCCCTCTCCCGACCCGCTTCGCGGGCCGCCCTCCGCCGAACCGGGGGAGGGGGGCAGCATCGTCATGGAATTTCGCGTCAAGAACCTCACATAACGTCGGAACAGCTACGGGAGATCACGCCATGACCGAGACGGTCGCGACGCACGCCGAGACCATCGACCCCGTCACCGCCGAGCAGGCCGACAATGCCGGCACGCCGTTGCGGGTCACCGCGACGCCGGCCGCGCTCGATCTCATCGAGGAGCTCAAGGCCGATTACGGGCCGGTGATGTTCCACCAGTCCGGCGGCTGCTGCGATGGCTCGTCGCCGATGTGCTATCCCGTCGGCGACTTCATCACGAGCGACGGAGACGTGCATCTCGGCCAGGTCGGCGGCGCGGATTTCTTCATCTCGCGCTCGCAGTTCGGGGTCTGGCAGCACACGCACATCATACTCGACGTGGTGCCCGGCCGCGGCGGCATGTTCTCGCTCGAGAACGGCCGCGAAAAGCGCTTCCACATCCGCTCGCGCCTCTTCAGCCAGGCCGAGAACGACGCGCTCGCCGGAACCTGCCGGATCTGAGGCTCAGCCCGGGGGCGTCGTCGCCGTTTCCGCGTCGGCCCGCGGCGCGGCGCCGTCCGTACCCCGCTCCGGCACCGAGGCCTCGGGATAGCGCTTGCGGTACTCGGTGAGGAACGCGCCGAGCGTTTCCGCCGAGGTGGCGCGGCGGGCGGCGTCGCGGAAGGCGGGCGTGCGCGGCGCGTCGCTTCGGGTCAGCAGCGCAAAGGTGCGCGCGTCCGGGCTTTCCGCCATCGGGGCGGCGAACTTCGCCTTCAACCGTTCCAGCCCGAGGCCTTCGCCGGCGAGCCCATAGGCGATACCGGCTCGGATCACGTCGGCGCGCGCCGCGTCGTCCAAAGGTTTGCGACCGCGCCAGACCTCGCCGAGCATGGCCTCGTGCGCCTCGCCGGCCTCACGCCAGCGCCGTGCGCCCCAGAAGATGTCGGCGCGCAGGCGTTCGACGTCGGCACCGCTCTCGCCCTCGATCGTCTCCAGGGCGAGGTCGGTGCGGGTGAGATCGGAGAGCGCACGGGCGCGCAGGAGCGCTCGCGCGCGGCGCAGGTCGTCCCCGAGTGCCGGCTGGTGGGTTTCTTCCAGAACCTTGAGCGCTTCGAGCGGCTTGCCCTCCATCAGCCGGATCGTCGCGAGCCGCGCGGCGACGCTGGCGCGGGCCGGCCCCGTCAGGCGGTGCGCGACCTGATGCTCCAGCAACTCGTCGGCGGATTCGAGCAGGTCGAGGGCCACGAGCCGGTCGGCCAGCCGCCGCACGATCTCGTCGGCGCGCCGCCCGATGGGTGCGAAATCCTTGAAGTCGAAGTAGAGCGCCAGCGCTTCCACGCCGCCGATGGTGGAGGCGCGCTCGCCGAGATACAGGTCCTCGAACAGGGCCTGGGCAGCCTCGTGCATGGTGCGCGATGCGGGGGCGTCCGGCGCGAGGAGATTGGCGCGCCGCGCCGTCACGAAGACCTGCCGCCAGCGCCCGGCCTCGGCATAGAGCCGGCCGAGGGCGCCGAGCGCTTCGTTCTCGGTGGCGCCGCCGTGCCAGGTCAGCACCAGCGTCTCCAGCCGGTCTATCGCGTTCTTGAGAGGGAGCTTGCGCTGTGTCTGCGCCAGCGTCACCGCGCGCAGGGTTGCGGCGGCGGCGACGGGACGCTCCGCCTTGGCGGAAAGCGTGTCATAGGCGTCGAGGGCGGCCGCGACGCCGCCCTTGGCCTCGTCGATGCGGGCGCGGATCAGGGCGACCCGGTCCCGGGTGAGGGCGTCGGCACCCTGGCCGGCGGCGCGGCTGACGCGCAGCGCACCATCCCAGTCGCCAAGCTCGACCGCGGCCTCCGACGCGGCGGCGTAGAGGACGGCTGCGACATCGTCGGGATAGCGATCCAGCACGGACTGGCTCGCGTTCAGGTTCGAATCCGCCGCGCCCCAGCGACCCTGTCTGGCGGCGATGTAGCCGCGCCAGAGCCGCGCCTCGGGATTGCGGGCGAAGCGCTCGGTGGCGAGAATCTTCTCGGCCTCGTCGTAGCGGCCGATCCGGGCCGTCATGATGCCGCGCATCAGCCCCGTCAGCGGCTCGCCGTCGAGCACCGGATCCTCTGCCGAGGCGATGGCGAGCACGCCCAGCGCTTCGATGTCGAGGCTATTGGCCATGAGGGCCTTGGCGAGGGCAAGGCGAGCGGCGCCGCGCCCCGAATGGGACGCGGCTGCGGCGGCGGCGTACCGTTCGCGCAGCATGCTGCCGACGTCGCCGCGCCGTGCCACCGCCCAGACCTCGCGGTCGACGGCGAGGTCACCGGCCTCGGCCACCGGCGGCTCGGCTGCACGCGTGACGCCGGATACGGCGACGCCGCCCTCGCGCTCGATCGCGACGCCATCGATGTCGGGCCGCACCGTGAGGTCGTCGGCGAGCGCCAGCACCGCGAGGCCGACCCGGCTCGGCAGCAGCTCGAAGTCGACGAAGCGCTGGGGCTTCGACACGCCGGCCCGCCGTGCACCGCCCGCCGTCACGACGGCGATGCGTTCCCCGTCGAGGTCGAGCCAGGTGGCGGAGCCCGGATCCGGCAGGCCGACTCCGATTCCGATGCGGCCCCGGCCGCCGGGACTGCGCTTCGCCAGCAGGCTGTCGCTTGGCGCGGCGCCGTCGCCGGCAGCGAGTTCCCAGCCGCGGGGTTCGGTGATCGGCAGCAGGTCGACCAGGCTGCCCGACGGAACGGCGAAGCGCAGCACCGTGACGGGGCCGACCCGCTGCGGCGGTCCCAGCGGAACGAGGCCGCTGCTGCCGGGAGGTGGCACGGTCACGGCGTCAGCGGTCTCGAAGACGAGCGTCGCGATGCCGGCCCGTTCGAACAAGGCGGCCGGTACCGTCTTCGTGAATGGGAAGACCAGGCCGGACCCGGCACGCCGCGGCGGCACTTCGGCGGCGCGGATGTCCGCCTTCGCCGGCTCGGTCCTGCTCGGCTCGGCGGCCGGAGTCTTTGCAGGTACGGCGGCCGGAGCCTTGGCAGGTACGGCAGCCTCGGCATTTTTCATCGCATCAGAAGCAACGTCTTTTGCGACCGTGTCGCCAGAGGGGGCGTCCTTCGCCACGGCGGCCGGCTTAGAGAGGAAGTCGATGACGGCTTCCTCGGCGTCTCGGCCGGTCTCGACGGTGACGCCATCGGCCGGGACGGCGATCAGGCGTGCGCCGGCACCATCGTTCTCGATGCGGATGGTGCCGATCTCCGGCTTGAGGCGACCGCGCGCGGCCCGATCCTCGATCCGCCACGCGCCTGCCAAGGTCAGGCGCGGCCCCTCGTCGGCTTCGTCGAAGGTTGCTTTCGCGTCGCTGGGCAGTTTCAGGCTCACGCGGGTGCGTCCGGGCGCATGGGACACGTCGACTTCGGCGGATTTCGGCTGGGGAGCCGGCTTGCTGGCCCGGAGAGCGGCCTCGGCTTCACGGGCTCGGCGGCCGAGTTCGGCGACGACCTCGGGCGGCAGGGACGGCGGCAGGCCGGCCCAAGTCTCTGGCAGGAGGTCGACGAAGACCTGCTCGCCCGCCTCCTGCAGGTTGACGCGAAAACCCCGTTGGAGGGCGAGGCGCAGGGCGGTGCCGTCGGGGTCGCGCCGCACGATGCTGACGAAATCCGGCATCCCCGCCGCGATCCGCTCCGCCCCCCCGGCGACCGCCTCGCCGAAGCCGAGCGCCAGCACGGTGCCGGACAGGCGCGCCTTGACGGCGACCGGCGTATCGAAGGTCAGAACGATGCGGCCGTAGCCGCCGGGCTGGCTGCCCTTGGCCGAGACGAGGCGGGCGGCTTCGGCCGGGGCGGTGGGGAGACAGGCAGCGAGCAGGGCCGTCAGCGCGACGAGCCGCCGGGCAGGGCGCGTCCTGCCGAGCCGCCTCTCGCCATCGGCTCGCCACCCCATCGCGTCCGTCCGAATTCCCGACCGTCCCGCAACGGGGACCGCCATACGCCACACTCGCTCATGAGTGTCACCGATCGGGGTGAACGCGCGCTTAAACCCCCGCGCTCAGGACGTCTTCACTCAGGGAGTCTTGGCATCGGGCGCCTTGCGGGCGACGAGGCCGGGGATGGTCGTGCCGCTCTCCCCGAAATGCTCGAAGGCGCGCTTGCAGCTCCCGGCCGTGTCCTTCTTGTAGGCCTCGCTGTAGCCCAGCGACTCGACCATCAGCGGACCCTGCTCCAGATCCTTGATGTCGACGCCCATGGCGGCGATGACCTTCCTGAAGCGGTCGTAGTCCGGCTGCGCGTCCGGGCACTCGACGGCGACGAAGCGGATCATGCCGGCGACCTTGGCGGCGCCGTTGCGCTGGCGCTCGACGCGCGGATCGCCCTTGGCCTCGGGGGCCGGAGCCGCCTCCGGCGTGCTCGGCGTTTCGGCGGCTACCGGTCCGGCCTGCGCGACGGCGAGTGCCGCCGCGAGGCATGCGGCGGTCAGGGCATGCTTCATCGTGTTCCTCCCGAAGGGATTTCTTCGCGCGGGCATGGCCTCGCGTTGCCAATCCGTTGCGGGAGGACGCTGCCGTGGTCAACCCAAATGGGGTTGCCTGTTCAGCCCGGGAATCGCTGCCGCCGTCAGCCGCCGAAGGCCGTTGCGCGCGCGAAGGCGGCGGCAAAGCCTGCGAGCGGAATGCTGATCACCGTCGGCTCCTTCGCGTCCGGCTTCATCGCCGAGACGGTCAGGGCCTGCGCGGTCTTCATGGTGTCGGTGGCGAGGGTCGGCAGGCTGATCGGCACGAGGCAGCCGTCGGCGACGCAGAACGAGTAGGGCGCGCCCTTGCCGAGTGTCCGGTCGTCAAGCTTGAAGGTGACGCCCGACTCGATCTGGAGGCCGAACGGCATCAGGATCAGTCCCTCGGCACGGCCGTCCTTCGGCGCGCGCAGCTCGACGCTGAACTGGCGCTTGCCGGTGCGGCGGTCGCCCTGGGACTGGATCACGACGCAATCGGTCTGCGCGCCTTCGCGATTGCAGTTCATGGTCCAGTCGCCATAGGCCTCGCTGACCGAGCGTGCGGCGTTCGGCCATTGGACCTTGGCGTCGGAGGCGGCGGGTTCCAGGAGCGTGCCGTCGCCGGCCGGCTTGGCGGCCGGCGGTTTCTCCGGCTCGACCGGCTTCGTCTCGACTGTCTTGGGCTTGGGCGGCGTCGGCTTCTTCGGGCGGGGCTTCGGCTTGGCGGCGTCCTCGGTTGCAGCCGGTGCTTCCGTCGCGGGGGCTTCGGGCTCCTGCGCCCAGGCGGCCGGCGCTAGCGTCGCGGCTGCGGTCAGTAGGATCGCCTGGAACAGGTGGGAGCGGATCGGAGTCATGGAACGACCTTCAACGACAGCGTGGGCGCCGCCTAGCGTTGCCGCGTGCCGCGCGCAATCGCAGCCGGGCCGAAAGTCTGGTGACGATGCAGGAATGCCGCGCTGACCTTGGAGTTATTCAAGACTGAGCTTGCGCAACTCTCCCGACTTCGCCGATCGGCCGTTCAAAACGTGACTGATGTTGGTGTGTGTCACCGAGCGAGCATTTGGCGCGATCTCCATGTATCGAGAGCGTCGCAGAACCGGAGGACCAACGGCATGGGCGGTATCCACGCATTGTCACCCAAGGACGCGTCGGGTGCACCCCACCCGCTGGCGCAGTACCGCGGGCGCGTGCTGCTCGTCGTGAACACGGCCTCGAAATGCGGGTTCACGCCGCAATACGCGGGGCTGGAAGCGCTCTGGCGGCGTCATCGCGAGGCCGGGCTCGTCGTCCTCGGATTGCCCTGCAACCAGTTCGGCGGCCAGGAGCCGGGCGATGCGGCGGAGATCGCCCGTTTCTGTGCCCTGAGCTACGATGTGACGTTTCCCGTGCTTGCCAAGGTGGAGGTCAACGGGGCGGGGGCCGATCCGCTCTTCGTTCAGCTCAAGCGCGAGCGTCCGGGCCTTCTCGGGTCGGAGGCGATCAAGTGGAATTTCACGAAGTTCCTGGTCGGCCGCGACGGCCGCGCGATCGCCCGGTTCGCGCCGAAGACGAAGCCGGCCGATCTGGAAAAGGCTGTGACCGAGGCGCTGGCCGAGCCGGTGCCGGCGTGAATTTCGCGACTCCGACGAGTGGCGGCCACTGACGCCGGCTGCTAGAGCAGTATCCGATCCGATCGCATCGGGCGAACGGCTCCCGATCCCTGTTATGGCCGGTATTCTTTCTGTGAAACGGTATCGGCGCCGGGTGGCACCCCAGCCCTCCGGCACGCATCTCGGAACAGCGCCCGTTTCATACGGCCTGCGGACAGGACACGGAATGTGACGGCGTACAGCGTCCTCATTGCGGGAGTCACCCTGGCATTGCACCGGCACGGAGACTTTGTTCGCAACGCGGCTGCGGAGTCGGATGCCGACATGCCGAGCGAGTGGCGGCACCGCGCCGCCGTCGCCCTCGCGATCGTGCTCTGGCTCCTGGTGTGGCTCGGCGGCTGGTGGCTCGGCCGAACACTCGAGTCGGGATCCGTCCTGCTGACGACGGTCGGCGCCTTCCTCGGCTGGTGCATCGGTCTCGGGTTCGCGACGCTGGTCCTCTATCTGGACGAACGCCTGTAGCCACAGCCTCTCCGCGCGTGGCGACAGCCGGACATTTCGGAACTGTCCAGCTGTCGGGGCCGTTTGTCGGGCCTGTTCCACAGTTCGGAGAGCATCCATGCGAGCCATCATCCTCGCGGCCGCGACGCTGGCCGCCCTGAGCGGCGCGGCTTCGGCCCAGACCACCATCATCGAGCGCGACGAGCCAGCCGTGATCGTGCGCGATCGACCGGCGGCGGTGATCGAGCGCCGGGAGATCGAGCGGGATCGGCCGCCGATCGGTGGTTGCGAATCGAAGACCGTCACCCGCACCGACGCCGACGGCGAGACCACGACGGTCCGGAAGGAGCGTTGCGATTAAGGAACGCTCGGACGCGTCGGCGGCCCGGGATCGAGCGCCGGCAGCTCGTTCGCCGGCAGGCCGCCGGCGCTGGCCTGCTGGACCGCTCCGGCATCGACGCCGCGGGCGCGGTTGGCGAGAGCGATGGTGAGCTTTTCGGCCGGTTCCGAGCCCATGACGGCCAGGATCTCCGCCATCTTGCGCGGGTTCATGGCCAGGACCAGCGGCACCAGGACGTCGAGGTTGAGCCGGTCGAAGACGCGGCCGGCATCCTTCGGTTTCATCGTTTCGTACATCGTGACGATGCTCTTGAGGCCGGCGCGCTCGGCCTCGGCCTTCTTCGACCCGTTGAGGTCAGCCTTGTCCTCGGCTTGGCGCAGGTCGCCGACGCCGGTCTCCAGCTTCCGCTCGACCTCGCCGAGCATCTTTTCACGGAGGTCCAGTTCGTCGGAGCGCTGCTTGAGGGCGTCACGGCGGGTGGCGAGTTTTTCCAGGATGACGCGCTCCGTCGGCGAGGCCGGCTCCTTCATCACCGGCTGGTAGACCGGCGCCTCGGCGGGTTTTGGCGGCTCTGCGGCATTCTCCTTCGGCGTCACCGAGCCCGTCGTCGTCGGGTCCTGCGGCTCGTAGCCGGTGCGGGCGCTGGAGAGCACACGCGCGAAGTCCGGCAGCGGCGTACCGGGCGGCGGCGGCCCGGAGGGCATGCCGTCGGCGAGCAGGGCCGTCAGCTTCAGGACGAGCAGTCCTATCGCCGCCAGGGTGACGGCGTCGACCAGGCGCAGCTTGATCGGGCGAATCGGCAGCCCTGCGTAATGCTTGAGGCGGCGGACGGGCTTGGGCTGTCGGGGCGGAGCATTCGCCGGCGGCTTCGCTGCACTCATGCGGCCCTGGCCCGCAGCCGATCGAGGGCGCGCTCGGACATGGCCTGCGCGGCGGCGAGCGCCACGTCGAGCCGTTCGCTGGTGGAGACGGTCCGCACCGCTGCGGGCTTCGGCACGGCGACCAACACGGGCTCCGCCTCACGGCGGGGTGCCGGCTTTCCGGCCTGGGCGACGATGGCGCCGATCCGCGCGATCACGCCTTCGCCCGCCGCGACATGGGCGTCGAGCTGGGATGCCGAGCGCTCGGCCGATTCGAGCCGCTCTGTCAGGCCGCGGTCGCATTCGTCGAGGGCCGCGCGCAGTCCGGCGATGGCGCGCTCGGCCGCGGCGCTGGCCGTGACGAGATCGCCGATGGTCCGGCGCATGGCGGACTCGTCGGCCTTCATCCCCGTGATCCGGCGCGACAGCTTCACCGAGGTGAGGATGGTCGCCACGAGCAGGACGGCGACGAGGACGTCGGCGGCGAGGGTGATGAAGAGGGACATGCCGGATCACCCGTCGGAACGGTTGGAGGTCGCGGCCTCGAAGGCCTGCAGGGTCGTGCGAGAGCGGCGCAGGGGCCGGGCGATCTGCACGGCGATGTTGTCGTCGATTCGCCCGATCCGCCCCTGGGTCAGGTGCCAGTCGCCGCAGCGGACCGTGATCAGGTCGGACGCCTTCTGCTCGAACATCAGGGTGTCGCCGACCTTGAGGCCCATCACGCGGCGCAGGGGCAGGGTCATCTCGTGGAGCACGGCGTCCATGGCGACGTCGGCCTGCCAGATCTCGGTGGCGAGGTGGCTTTCCCAGACATGGTCGCGGCCGAGCTTCTCGCCCATGAAGCTCTGCATGAGCAGTTCACGGATCGGCTCGATGGTCGCGTAGGGGAACAGGATCTGCAGTCCGCCGCCGCGGCCGTCCATGTCGAGCTTCAGGTTGATCAGGATCGCGGCGTTGGCCGGCCGCGTGATCGTGGCGAAGCGCGGGTTGGTCTCGATCCGGTCGATGGCGAAGCGCACCGGGGAGAGCGGCTGGAACGACTGCTCCAGGTCCGTCAGGATGATCTCGACGAGACGGCGCACGAGGTTCATCTCGATCGTCGTGAACGGCCGCCCGTCGAGACGGGTCGAGGTGCCGCCGCGCTTGCCGCCGAGCAGCAGGTCGAGGGTCGAGTAGGCGAGGGTCTGCTCGACGGTGACGAGGCCCGAATTCTCCCAGGCATCCGCCCGGAACACGCCGAGCAGCGTGGGCAGCGGGATCGCGTTGAGATAGTCGCCGAACCGGACCGAGGTGATCCCGTCGAGCGAGACCTCGACGTTGTCCTGGAAGAAGTTGCGCAGGCTCGTCGACAGCAACCGGATCATCCGGTCGAAGACGATCTCCAGCATCGGCAGGCGTTCGTACTGGACGACGCCCGAATCGACGATGGCGCGGACACCGCCCGCACCCGAGGCCGAGAGCTCGCGCAGGGAGAAGCCGAGGACCGCGTCGATCTCGTCCTGGACGAGGATGCGGTCGTTGCCGGCGAGCTCGGGGAGGTTCTCGGTCTCCCCGTCCTCGATCATCGTCGCCCATTCGGCGGCGACGTCCCCGGCATTGTTGGTCGTGCCCTGCTCGGCGAGCGCGGCGCCCCATTCCTCGGCGAGCGAGGCGTCGCCACCGCCGGTGCCGAAGCCCTCGTTCTGCTCGATGAGGGCGGCTGCCCAGTCGTCTTCGGGCTCGTCGGGTCCGGCCATGGTGGTCTCGATCGCCTTCTCGCGCGTCTCAGGCCGGAATTACTGGACGACGATGTCCTTGAAGAGCACCGCCTCGGCCTTGGCCGGGTGGATCGCGACGTTGACCCGCCGCAACAGCTCTTCCCGCAGGCGGTAGAGGCCGGCCGAGCCGGCGACGTCGCTGGCGCGCAGCTCGCGCATGTAGGTCTGGAAGGTGTCCTCCACCCGCGGCAGCAGCGGCTTCACCTCCGCCTCGACGCGGCCGTCCTTCAGTTCGAGCGCGACCTTCAGCTTGAGGAAGCCGCCTTTCTGCTGGCCGGGCTCGGGGGTGAGATTCACGATGAGGTCGCGGACTTCGAGAAAGGCCACGCCCATTTTCGGGCCGGCCTCGCCGTGACCGCCGCCGCCATGGGCGTCGGCCGCCGGCGCGCCGTGCGCGTCGCCATGCCCTTCGCCGGCCGCGGCGGGCTTCTTCATCATCATGTAGCCGCCCCCGCCGCCGCCGAGCAGCAGGACGGCGGCAGCGGCGATGATCACGAGCTTCTTCTTCGACTTGGGAGCCGCGGCCGCAGCGCCGTCCTCACCTTCGGGCAGCTTCTTGGGCTTCTTGGCCATGCCGAACGCTCCTGACCCGCACCACGCGACGAGACACGGATCGCGCGAAACGCGACCCCTGGCGTTAAGCTTTCCCGATCGTGGTTAACACACGCTTAAGTACGGCAAAATCTGCCGAGTCGGACTTGCCGACGGCACGGCCTGCGCTGGGGCCGACTGCCTCCGGATTTTGGTTAACCATCTCATCCTGAACGGAAAAACCAAAAATTCGCGTTTGGCACGAGCCCTGCGGAGATGGTCGCGATACCGTTCCTCGGTTGGGGCCTGAGACCATGCAGAACGCGCTCTTCGTCGGGGTTTCCTCCCAGGTGGCGCTCGCCCGTGAGCTCGACGTCATCGCCAACAACATGGCGAACGTCTCCACCACCGGCTTCAAGGCCCGCAACGCCCGCTTCGAGGAGTACTTGATGCCGACGGCCTCGGCCGACAGTTTCATGGGCGCCGACCGGCGCGTCTCCTACGTCATCGACTCGGGGACGCCCCTCGATCTCTCGCAGGGACCGGTCGAGCCCGACGGCAACCCGATGCATGTGGCCGTGAAGGGTGATGCCTTCCTGAGCGTGAAGACGCCGTCCGGCGACCGCTTCACCCGCAACGGCGCCTTCGAGCTCGACGCCCGCGGCACCCTCGTCACCTCGGACGGCTACGCGGTGCAGGGCGATAACGGCCCGATCACGGTCAGCCAGCAGGAGACCGGCCTGAGCATCGCCCCGGACGGCACCGTCTCGACCAATCTCGGCGTCCGCGGGAAAATCCGCCTCGTCACCTTCAAGAATGCGCAGGTCCTCAAGAGCGAGGGCGCCAACCTGTTCTCGTCGACACAGGCCCCGCAGGCCGCCGGGATCGACGGACGCCTGGAGCCCGGCACGCTGGAGCGCTCCAACGTCAAGCCGGTCGTCGAGATGACCCGGCTGATGGACGTCAACCGCACCTATTCCATGATTTCGAGCGTGATCTCGCGCCTCGACGATCTGCGCGGCACGGCGATCCGCCGTCTCGCCGACGTCGCCTGATCCGTAGCGTCTAAGGAGCATCCGCGATGCGCGCCCTCTACGCTGCCGCCACCGGCATGGCGGCCCAGGAACTCAACGTCCAGGTCATCTCGAACAACATCGCGAACTTGCGCACCACCGGCTACAAACGCCAGCAGGTGCATTTCCAGGATCTGCTCTACCAGAACCTGCGCCGCTCCGGCTCCTCGACCTCGGACCAGGGCACCATCCTGCCGGCCGGCCTCGCCCTCGGCTCGGGCGTGAAGACCACTTCGACCGCGCGGGCGATGGGGCAGGGCACCCTGACCTCGACGGAGAAGGACTACGACGTCGCCATCCGCGGCGAGGGCCTGTTCCGCATCCGCAAGCCGGATGGCGGATATGCCTATACACGCGACGGCTCGTTCGATCTCGACGCCCAGGGCAACCTCGTCAGCCGCGACGGCTACCTGCTCGACCCCTCGATCACGGTGCCGAGCACCGCGACCTCGGTGACGATCTCGGCCACAGGCGCCGTCCAGGCGACGATCCCCGGCCAGACCGCGCCGCAGCAGCTCGGGCAGTTCCAGCTCGCGCGGTTCATCAACAAGGTCGGCCTCGAATCGATCGGCGACAACCTGTTTCTGGAGACCGCGGCCTCGGGCCCGGCCATCACCGGCCTGCCGGGCGCAGAGGGCTTCGGCAACCTGCAGCAGAGCTACCTCGAAGAGGCGAACGTCAACGCCGTCACCGAGATCTCCTCGCTGATCGCCGCCCAGCGCGCCTACGAGATGAACTCGAAGGTCGTTACGGCGGCCGACCAGATGCTCTCGACCACCTCCCAGATGTTCCGCGGCTGAGGCTCGTAGATCCGATGCAGACTCTCAAGCAGCGCCGCCCCGCCCCCAACCGCCGCGTCGTCGTGCCGACCCTCGGCATGATCGGCCGCGCCGCTCTGGCCGTCGCGGGCCTCGTCGCCGTGTCCCTCACCCTCCCGTCGCTGGCACGCGCCGATACGCTGCGGCTGCGCGGCGACATCACCGCCAGGGGCGACGTGCTGACGCTGGGCGATCTCGTCGAGAACGCGCCGGCCGCCCTCCGCAACCGCCCGTTGTTCCGCGCGCCGGCATTGGGCGCCGCCGGCACGATCCAGGCCCGGCGCATCGCCGAGGCGATCGACAAGCTCGACCTCGGCACCATCGAGACCGGCGGCCGCAGCCAGATCCAGGTGCAGCGCGCCGCACGCCGTGTCGGGCCGCCGGAGATCGAGGCCGCCCTCAAGCGCGCCCTCGCCACGAGCCAGGGCGTCGACGCCGCCAACCTCAGCGTCCGCCTCGAAGGCGAGGCCATGCTGCTCGCCCCGGTCGAACTCGACGGCCCGGCCAACGCGCTGGACGTCACCTACGATGCCCGCTCGCACCGGATCGCCGGGCTGATCGTGCTCGGCGAGCGCCAAGCGTCCCTGCGCGTCACCGGACAGGTCGTCGAGATCCGCGAAGTCGCCGTGCTGACCCGCGCGCTCAACCGCGGCGACGCGATCGCCGCCGCCGACCTCACCCTGGAGCGCCGTCCGCGCGAGACCCTCGGCGCCGACGCGCTGGGCAACGGCGGCAGCGTCGCCGGGCAGGTCGCGCAGCGCAGCCTCAGCGCCGGCTCCGTGCTGCGGACCGGCGACGTCGCACCGCCGGATCTGGTCGCGCGCGGCGATGCCGTCGCCATCGTCTTCGAGACGTCCGGCGTCTCGCTCTCCATGACGGGAGTCGCCAACGAGAACGGTCGCCTCGGCGCCAGCGTCTCGGTGACCAACCCGGCCTCGAAGAAGATGCTCCAGGCCACCGTGATCGGGCCCGGCCGCGTCTCGGTCGGCCCCGCCCGGCCGCAGCCGATGGTGCAGGCCAGCGCCGCACCGGTCGGCCGCATCAATTGATCCCGTCCCTGGTCACACAGAGCGGCCCCCTTCCCATGACCGTCCGCGTTCCCCACCTCCTCGCCGTCGCGCTGACCTGCGCGGGTCTCGGCGCCTGCAACACGGCCGACCGGCTGTCGCAGATCGGCGCGCAGCCGAACCTCTCGGCAATCGAGGATCCGACCTCGCAGGCCGGCTACAAGCCGGTGCGGCTGCCGATGCCGGACGTGCAGCCGGTCTCCTACGCGCCGAACTCGCTGTGGCGGACCGGCTCGAGGGCCTTCTTCAAGGACCAGCGCGCCGCCCGCATCGGCGACCTGCTCACCGTGAAGGTGAACTTTACCGACAAGGCCAACCTCAACAACGAGACCAAGCGCTCGCGCTCGAACGCCGAGGGGTTCGGTCTGCCCAACGCCTTCGGCCTGGAGAAGGCGGCGGGCGTCGCCGCGGCGGGCATCAGCGCCGACAAGCTGCTGAACGCCACCTCGACCTCGTCGAGCGACGGCGCCGGCTCGGTCCAGCGGGCCGAGACCGTGACCACCAACATCGCCGGCATCGTCACGCAGGTGCTGCCGAACGGCAACCTCGTGGTCGAGGGCAAGCAGGAGATCCGCATCAACTACGAGGTGCGCGAACTCGTGGTCGCCGGCGTGGTGCGGCCGGAGGACATCGAGTCCGACAACACCATCGATTCCTCGAAGATCGCGCAGGCCCGCATCGCCTATGGTGGCCGGGGCCAGATCACCGACGTCCAGCAGCCCCGCTACGGCCAGCAACTCGTCGACGTGCTGCTGCCGTTCTGAGACGGCTCACCCGTCCCGGCGGCCGCAGCGCACGTAGGTCGAGGCGCCCTTCGCGCTGGTCCAGGTCAGGTGGTCGCCGTCGACCAGCAGGCGAACCTGCGAGGTCCAGCGGCGGCCGCGCTCGCTGCAATCGGCGGCCACCGTCCAGGCGATGCCGTCGCGCCGCCCGTTGCGGAAACGGCAGAGCGTGCGGCCGGCCTTCGCCCCGTCCTCCGTGATCAGGGCCGGCAGGTAGCCGCGCCGGCGGGAGGTGGCGCCGCAGGCCTGCGCGGTCGGCCCCCAGGTCCCGACATAGTTTACCCGCTCGATCGCCGGGCTCGGCGGACGCACGGGTGCGACCGGTGCAACGGGCGTCAGCGGTTCGGGAGCGACGCTGGCGACGCGGATGACGCCTGCCGGCCCGACGGCGGCCTCCTCGGCGATGACGCCAGTGTCCCCGGTGGTGACGACCTCAGCCGTTGCCTGTCGGCGCGCCCGCACCATCGCGATGCGCTCGGCGTCGGACTGATCGGCGACGGCAGTGCGCTCGGCCGCTGCGAGGTGGCCCGCCATCTGGCCCCGACCGTCCTCCAGCAGGAACATGACGCTGAAGGTCAGCAGCGCGCCCCAGCCGGCGGCGAGCAGGAGCGGGATCGTCAGCCGAACGGGCCTGTGCCCGTCGACATCGGCGACGGGCGACATCGGCGCGTCGAGACGGGGCACGGGCTCGTCGTCCCCGATCTCGCGCGCCACGATCATGTCCGATCCCCCGCTCGATCCCTGGCCATAATCAGCGTCCGAAGATGCCCTTCAGGAACTGCGCCGTGCGGTTGCGCTTCTTCTTGCGCTCCAGCTCGGCCGCATCCTTGACCCAGGCCACCTGCACGACGCGGCGCTCTCCCTCGAACGGCTCGTGGCCGTGCCAGGAATTGTCCGACCGCAGGAAAGCGAACATCGTGCCCATGGTCGGCGGCACCTCGACGGCGAAGGGCTCGTAGTTCTTGCCGTCGTACAGCACCCGCAGACGCCCGGCGGCGGGCGCGTCCCAGGCATCGTTCATGTAGACGAGCAGCGTCATCACCTTGGACGGGCCATCCGTGTGGATCGAGCCGTATTTCGGCTGGCTCTTTTTCATGATCGTGGTGAGGCGCGGGCACGAGACGAGATCGATGCCGAACTTCTCGCCGAGGATCCGCGAGAATTCGTCGCTTTCGAGTTCGTCGATCAGCGCCTTGAAGCGGCCTTTCAGCGCGACCTCGTCGACGGTGAGGTAGCCGGGCTTCGCGATGGCCGGGAAATCCTCGCGGATCTCGTCGATTGCGCCCTGGTTCAGCACGTCGTTGCCGAGGAAATAGGTGTAGGGCGCGCGCGCCACGGGGGCTGCGCGCACGGCGTCCAGGTTGAGGATCGATAAGCCCGACATGGTGAGGTCTCGCCCGTTCGGAGGCGGCGCGATTCGTAATTTCTACGGCCGCTTCATCGTTTGTTAAAGGCCTTTCCGGCCACACCGATTCGTAAACGGCGCGATTGCGGCTTCTGCACGGCATGGGCCTCTTTTCCCGGCCGATCGAACCTGCCATGGTCAAGCTTAGGCCGGAATCGTCACCGGCCGCCCGTCGGGATCATGAAACTCGCTCTCGTCCTACTGACGAGCGCCTTGGCGATGGCCCAGGCGGCTCCGGCCGGCGCCCAGCAACGGCTGGCGGCGAATCGCATGTCCTGTACCGATGCGAAGGCGTTGGTGAAGCAGGACGGCGACGTCATGCTCGCTACCGGGCCCGGCATGTCCGAGCGGATCGTGGCCGACCGCAGCTATTGCGAGATGACCGAGATCGCCGAGCTGCGCTTCGTGCCGACCCGCGACAACCCGCAATGTCCCGTCGGCTACCGCTGCAAGTCGCCCGATTTCGAGGACTGGAACTGGAAGTAGGGGCTCTGTCGGGCAAGCCACGGCGTCGCACCCCGATGGCTTCATCGGAGCGCCGGGCCGAGCGAAACATGGCCTCGCAGGAGCCGCGGCCCCGAACCTGACCAAAATTTCACGAGACAGCGCCTGCCCGGCAACACTATGTCGCCACGGCGCGCCGTCAGGGATGGCGCCCGTCGCCGGGCCGATGCCATCGGGCCGACTTCGTGCGTGACGAAGACTTCGAAGGGGAACCAGCGTGGCCGCACTCAAGAGCGGGCTCGGCATCCAGGCCGTGCTCACCGCGATCGTCTCGCTGCTGCTGCTCGTCGCGCCGGGCATGCCGTCGCCGCCGCTCTACGTCTCGCTCGCGGGCTTCGCGATGGCGGGCATCCTGCTCGCGGCCAAGAACATCTCCGCCTATCTGAAGATCTTCATTTCGGTCTACGGCGTCGGCTTCCTCTTCCTCGCGGGCGCCAAGCAGGCCGCGGTTCTCGGCCTGCTGCCGCCCGTGCTGGCGGCGTTGCTGCCGCCGGATTTCGCGGCCACGGGCGCCGTCGTCTTCGCCGCGGTCGTGCTGGGCATCTCCTACCTGCAGCCGATCCGCGACATCACGCTGATCGCCGATCCGTATTTCGCCGGCCACGATGCACCGACCCAGGAGATCGGACCCTTCCGCTTCCTCGGGGGCACCGAGGGTAAGATCGGCCAGCGGCTCGTGGCGCTCTCGATCTTCGTCACCTTCGCCCAGGTCGCCCTGCAACTGCGCCTGAACTTCTGGTACCGCGACCTCTTCAACGCGCTGCAGGAATATAAGGCCGAGGTCTTCTGGTATCAGCTGATCTGGATCTTCGGGCCGCTGGCCACGGTCTGGGTGATCATCGGCATGCTCGACGTCTTCATCGATGCGAGCCTGCACATCCGCTGGCGCACCTGGCTGACACGCAGCCTCTACGAGCGCTGGCTCGACGGCGGCACGCATTACCGCATCCCGTTCACCGACGAGCACGCCGACAACCCGGACCAGCGCATCCAGAGCGACGTCAACCTGTTCATCCAGCAGACGACGACGCTTTCGATCCGGCTGCTCTCGCAGGCCGCGACCCTGGTCTCGTTCATGGTGATCCTGTGGGGCCTGTCGCGCGACTTCGTGCTGCCCTTCACCGACACGGTGATCCCGGGCTTCCTGGTCTGGCTGGTGATCGGCTACGCGGTGATCGGCACCTGGCTGACCCACGTCATCGGCCGGCCGCTGATCGGTCTCGATTTCCGCCAGGAGAAGGTGGAGGCGGATTTCCGCTTCTCGCTCGCCCGCACCCGCATCTATAGCGAGCAGATCGCGCTCCTGCGCGGCGAGCGGGCCGAAACCGTGCGCCTGCGCGGCCTGTTCGGTTCGATCATCGGCAACTACCTCGGCATCATCTACCGGCGGATCAAGCTCGGCAGCTTCACGCTGTCCTACAGCCAGATCAGCGTGGTCTTCCCCTACATTCTGGCAGCTCCGTCCTACTTCGCGAAGAAGATCACGCTGGGCCAGTTCCAGCAGACGGGCGACGCCTTCGGCAGCGTGCAGGGCGCTCTGTCGTTCTTCATCAACTCCTACACCACGCTCGCCTCATACAAGGCCAACACCAACCGTCTCTCCTCGTTCAAGCGCGCGATGACGAAGGCCGAGGCGCTGAGCGGCGCCGGTTATGGACTCGTTCAGGGCAACGAGAGTCGGGGCGACGTCACCGCGAAGGACCTCGTCCTCGCCCTGCCCGATGGCCGCGAGATCGTCCACACGCCGGGTTTCGCCCTGCCCAAGGGCGCCGCCACGCTCGTCACCGGCCCCTCGGGCTCGGGCAAGTCGACGCTGTTCCGTGCGATCGCCGGCATCTGGCCGTTCGGTAAGGGACGGGTCGATGTGCCGGCGGGCCAATCGGCACTGCTGCTGCCGCAGCGTCCCTACATCCCCCTGGGCACCCTGCGCGGAGCGGTGAGCTACCCCAGCACCACCGACCAGTTCTCGGATGCGGCGATCAAGGATGCGCTGATAGCGGCGCAGCTGCCGCAACTCGCCGACAGCCTCGACGAGACCGATGCCTGGGACCAGCGCCTCTCCGGCGGCGAGCAGCAGCGCCTCGCCATCGCCCGCGCCATCCTCGCCAAGCCCGACTGGCTCTTCCTCGACGAATCCACCGCCGCTCTCGACGAGCCGAGCGAGGCCAAAATCTATACGACGCTTCGTGAAAAACTGCCGGGCACCACGATCGTCTCGATCGGTCACCGCTCGACCCTGCACGCCCTGCACGACGGCCGCATCGACATGCAGCCGGCGAACGACGGCCGGTTCGAGCCGAAGCGGCTGCCGGTGCCGGCGGCGGCGGAGTAGGTCCGCCTATTTCACCAGCCCGAGCACCAGCGGCACCAGCATCGCCGTCAGGAAGGCGTTCAGCCCCATGGCGATGCCGGCGAAGGTTCCGGCGACGTCGCTGACCTGGAAGGCGCGGGCGGTGCCGAGGCCATGGGCGGCGAGGCCGGCCGCGAAGCCGCGGGCGCGCAGGTCTTTTACGCGCAGCAGGTTGAGCAGGGGCGAGACGACGACCGCGCCGGCCACCCCCGTCAGCATGACGAGCACGGCGGTCAGCGTCGGATCGCCGCCGAGGGCCTCGACGATGCCCATTGCGACGCCGGTGGTGACCGATTTCGGGGCGAGGGCGACGACGATGCCGTGCGACAGCCCGAAAGCGCGTGCGAGCAGCACCGCCGAGGTCAGTGCCGTTACCGCCCCGACCACCAGCGCGGCAAGCATCGGGACGAGCGCGCGCAGCACGACGGCACGGCGCTCGTAAAGCGGCACGGCCAGCGCCACCGTCGCCGGTCCGAGCAGGAAATGCACGAACTGCGCGCCCTGGAAGTAGGTCGGATAGGGCGTACCGGTGAGCTTCAGGACGAGGCCGGTCATCCAGATCGCGTGCAGCACCGGGTTCGCGAGGGGATGGCGTCCGGTCGCTTCCGAGAACCGCTCGGCGACGACGTAGGCGACGAGCGTAACGGTCAGCCACAGCAGCGGCGTGCGCGTGAGATAGACCCAGAGAGCGAACTCGCCGGTCATGCGGTCTCGTCGGGGCGGCGCGGACGCACGAGGCGCGAGACCGCGACGAAGGTGAGTGCCGTCGCCGACAGGGTCAGCACCACGGAGACGAGCAACACGACGGCGAGCGCGAGGCCGTTGGCAGCCAACACGTCGAGCCGGCCGACGATGCCGACCCCGGCCGGCACGAACATCAGTGAGAGATGGGCGAGCAGCCCCTTCGCGGTGCCCTCCAACTCACCCTGGACGAGGGGCTTCGGCAGCATCCGCTCGGCCGAGCGGTGGTAGCGGTCGCGAACCAGCAGAAAACCGAACATCAGCACGGCCCCGAGCACCGGACCCGGCACAGGCAGGCCGCTGCCATGGGCCACCACTTCGCCGAGAAGCTGGGCCAGCAGGATCAGGGCAAGGCTGACGATCACGGCGCCGTCGGGGATCCGTTACGGAGCGATCGCGTCGGCGGCCGGAGCATCGCCGGCCGTCCGGGCCTCGGCGCGCGCCCGGCCGATCGCTGTCTCGTCGAGGCCGAGCAGCTTGCCGAGCCGCCATACCAGCGCCTCCTCGAACTCGTGGACCTCGCCATCGGCACCGGCAACCGACCAGGCCATTGTCAGGATTCGCTCCCGCTCCGCGCTGCCGCCCTCGCGACCGATCAGCTCGACGAGGCTCGACATGTCGCGAGTCTCCGCATCGAATGCAGCGGCGCGGGCAATGAGCTCGTTGGCTTCCGTTTCGGTCGCCGCGTAGCGGGAGCACACGAGGCGGGTCAGGCGCTCGGACTCGGCCGGGTCGAGCACGCCGTCGGCGCGGGCGACATGGACGAGCAGGGCGGTCGCGGCGAGATGCTCGTCGCCCTCTGCGTTTCCGCTCGCCTCGGGCGCAGGCCGCCCGGAGCCGAAGGCCGCCGAGGCGTATGAGATCAGTCGTGCGAACAGCGCCATGGTGGCCCGGGAGGCGTGAGGTGCGCCACCCTTGGGTGCACCCTCGGCCCCGTCAAGCGACGAGCCGGGCGCGGCTGCCTCAAGGGGTAAGATGGCGGGCGGCCGTGGCCCGCCTGCATCTCATCGCTCCTCAGCGCCCGTAGATGTCCTCGACGCGGATGATGTCGTCCTCGCCCGTGTAGCTTCCGACCTGGACTTCGATCAGCTCGAGGGGGATCTTGCCGGGGTTGGTGAGGCGGTGCATCGAGCCGATCGGCAGGTAGACCGCCTCGTTCTCGTGCACGAGGATGATCTGCTCGTTGAGCGTGACCTCGGCCGTGCCCTTGACCACGACCCAGTGCTCGGCCCGGTGGAAGTGCTTCTGCAGCGAGAGCCGGCCGCCCGGCGTGACCATGATGCGCTTCACCTGGAAGCGCTCGCCGATATCGATGCGCTGGTACCAGCCCCACGGCCGGTACATCCGCCGATGGGCGTCGGCCTCCGGATGCGCCTTCTTGCGAAGCGCGGTGACGAGTTCCTTGACCTCGCCGGAGCGTGATTTCGAGGCGACGAGCACGGCATCGGGCGTGGCAACGACGACGACGTCGTCGAGGCCGACCACCGTGGTCAGGCCTTCGCCCTCACTGTGGATGAGGCTGTTCGAGGTGCCGACGAGCTCGACCCGGCCGCGCACGGCGTTGCCCTGTGCGTCGTGGTCGAGCACCTGCCAGACGGCGTCCCAGGTGCCGACGTCGGACCAGGGGAACGAGACCGGCAGCACGCCGGCGCGCTCGGTGCGCTCCATGACGGCGTAGTCGATCGAGGTCTTCGGCGCCTGGGCGAAGGCGGCGGCGTCGAGGCGCACGAAATCGAGATCGGTGGTGGCGGCCTCGAACGCCGCGCGCGCGGCGGCGAGGACCTCCGGCACGTAGGCTTCGAGCTCGGCCAGCATGATGTCGGCGCGAAACAGGAAGTAGCCCGAGTTCCAAAGGGCGCCCTCGGCGATCAGCCGCTCGGCGCCGGCCGTGTCCGGCTTCTCGACGAAGCGCTCGACGGCATGAAGCCCGGGCAGCCCCTCGAGGGCCGGGCCGGGGCGGACATAGCCGTAGTCGCTCGCGGCTCGGGTGGGCTCGATACCGAGCGTCATGATGTGCCCGTCTCGTGCGCCCGACGCAGCGATACGAGCGGCGGCGGCGAAGGCCGGAGGATCGCCGATGACGTGGTCGGCGGCGAGGATGAGGACGACTGCCTCGGGGTCGCGTCGGGCCGCGGTGAGGGCGGCGACGGCGACGGCGGCGGCCGAATCCTGCCGGCTCGGCTCCAGCACGATGTCGGCGGGGACCTCGGCCTCCAGCAGTTGCTCGGCGACGATGAAGCGGGCGTCGGACGAGGCGATGACGATGGGCTTGGCGAAGACCGCCGCATCGGTCACTCGCCGCGCCGTCGCCTGGAAAGTCGAGGCGTTTTCGTCCACCAGTCGCGAAAACTGCTTCGGCATGCTCTCGCGCGAGGCTGGCCATAGCCGCGTGCCGGAGCCGCCGCACAAGATCACCGGGAGGATGAGGTCTCGGTTGGGCTCCGACATTCCAAAACCACTCCCGTCAGCGTTGCCGATACGCCGATGCACACGCGGAGCACCGATCGCACCGCACCATTACCGAAGGATCGCCGGAAACTCCAACCGCTCCCAACCTTGTCCCGGGCCGCCGAACTCCGGTCGGCGTCGTCGCCTTGCCGACACCCTCCGGACCGTCGTCGTGCTGCGGCGCCCCGGTGCGATCGCGCTACTCCGCCGCCTGCCGCTCGACGTAGCCCAACCGATGGTTCAGCTCGCTCATCAGCTTCACCGCGGCCTCGGCGATCACCGTTCCCGGCGGAAAGATCGCCGAGGCGCCGGCCTCATAGAGCGCGTCGTAATCCGCCGGCGGGATCACGCCGCCGATGACGATCATCACGTCCTCGCGGCCCTGCTCGGTCAGCGCGGCCTTCAGCTCCGGCACGAGCGTCAGGTGGCCGGCGGCCAGCGAGGAGACGCCGATGATGTGGACGTCGTTCTCCACCGCCTGCCGCGCCGCCTCGTCCGGCGTCGCGAAAAGCGGCCCGATATCGACGTCGAAGCCGAGATCGGCGAAGGCCGAGGCGATCACCTTCTGGCCGCGATCGTGCCCGTCCTGGCCCATCTTGGCGACGAGAATGCGCGGGCGGCGCCCATCCGCCTCCTCGAACGCCTCGACGAGCAGCCTGACCTCTTCCACCGCCGGCGACATGCCGCCCACCTCCCGCTTGTAGACACCCGAGATCGAGCGGATCTCGGCGCGGTGACGGCCCCAGGCCTTCTCCAGCGCCTCCGAAATCTCGCCGACCGTGGCCTTCGCCCGCGCCGCGTTCACCGCGAGTGCGAGCAGGTTCTCGTCCGTGTCGACGGCCTTGGTCAGGGCGGCGAGCGCCGCGTCGACATCGGCCTGGTTGCGCTCGGCGCGCAGGCGCTTGAGCTTGTCGATTTGCAACGTGCGCACGTTCTTGTTGTCGACGCGCAGAAGCTCGATCTTCATCTCGTCGTCGGGCTTGTACTTGTTGATGCCGACGATGGTCTGGCGGCCGGAATCGATGCGGGCCTGGGCGCGTGCCGCCGCTTCCTCGATCCGGAGCTTCGGCACGCCGGCCTCGATGGCCTTGGCCATGCCGCCGAGTTCCTCGACCTCCTTGATATGCTCCCAAGCGCGCTTGGCGATGTCGGCGGTGAGGCGCTCGACGTAGTAGGAGCCGCCCCAAGGGTCGATGATCCGGGTGGTGCCGCTCTCCTGTTGCAGGAAGAGCTGGGTGTTGCGCGCGATGCGGGCGGAAAAATCCGTCGGCAGGGCCAGCGCCTCGTCGAGCGCGTTGGTGTGCAGCGACTGCGTGCCGCCCTGCGTCGCCGCCATAGCCTCGATCGCGGTGCGGGTGACGTTGTTGAACACGTCCTGTGCGGTCAGCGACCATCCGCTCGTCTGCGAATGCGTGCGCAGCGGCAGCGACTTGTCGGTCTTCGGGTCGAACTGCTTGACGAGCTTCGCCCAGATCAGGCGCGCGGCCCGCATCTTGGCGATCTCCATGAAGAAGTTCGTCGAGATCGCCCAGAAGAACGACAGGCGCGGCGCGAACTGGTCGATCGTCAGGCCCGCCGCGAGCCCGGCCTTGATGTATTCGACGCCGTCGGCGAGCGTGTAGGCGAGTTCGAGATCGTTCGTCGCCCCGGCTTCCTGCATGTGGTAGCCGGAAATCGAGATCGAATTGAACTTCGGCATATTTTTGGACGTATAGCCGAAAATATCCGAAATGATCCGCATCGATCCCTTGGGGGGATAGATGTAGGTGTTGCGGACCATGAACTCCTTGAGGATATCGTTCTGGATCGTGCCGGCGAGTTTTTCGGGCGGTACGCCCTGCTCCTCGGCGGCGACGATGTAGAGGGCGAGAATCGGCAGCACCGCGCCGTTCATCGTCATCGACACGGTCATCTCTTCGAGCGGAATGCCCGAGAAGAGCGTGCGCATGTCGTAGATCGAGTCGATCGCCACGCCCGCCATGCCGACGTCGCCCGAGACGCGCGGGTGGTCGGAATCGTAACCGCGGTGGGTGGCGAGATCGAAGGCGACCGAAAGGCCCTTTTGGCCCGCCGCGAGGTTGCGCCGGTAGAAGGCGTTCGAATCCTCGGCCGTGGAGAAGCCGGCATATTGCCGGATGGTCCAGGGCTGGGTGACGTACATCGCCGGATAGGGGCCGCGCAGATACGGCGCGATGCCGGGATAGGAGTCGACACCCTCCAGCCCTTCGCGGTCCTCGGGGCCGTAAAAGCCCTTCACCGGTATGCCCTCGGGGGTCATCCACGGCTCGCCCATGGGCGGCGGCGGGGCCGGAATCGCCTCGGCCGCGTAGGAGAGGGTGGTGAAATCGGGAACGCGGGACGTCATGGCGCTTGGGTTCTCGGGGCGTGCGGCCTTTTCGCCATTATAGGGACAGTCGGGGTGCCCGCTACTCCTAACGCGCGACCCCCACGTTCGGTGGCTGCGCAACGGCGTTGGCGACGAGCCATGTCTTGCGTTGCTCGATCAGACGATCGAGGCGGGCGCGCCGCGATTCCTTGCGCTCGCAATCGCCGGGGCAATCGCAGCTCGGCGCGCTCCCGGAACTGCTGTCGAGGATCGACAGGATCGCGAAGCCGAGGATGACCGCGGCGAAGGCGTAGAGCGGCCAGGCGAAGCCGAGGCCGACGATCACGGCGAGGCCGATCTTGAGCACCACCGAGCCGGCGATCTTGAGCTTCAGCATGGTCGCCAGGGCGCCGCCGGCGCCGACGAAGCCGCGCAGAGCCCGCAGGATCGCGATCCGAAATCTTTTGCGGGCCGCGAGGGCTTCGAGCCGGACGAGTTCGCGCTCGACCCGGAGCACTCCCGGGTCGCGTGGGTCCCGCGTCGTCGATGGCAGCATCGGTCTTCGTCCCCCTCCCAATCATCGGCGCCTTGTTGCCCGAGGGCGACCTTGGCGTCCGTGCGCCAGCGAACGCGCCGCCTTCGTCGCCCAGCTTCGGTCGCTTTCAAGGTGGCGGACGGCGTGCCGGAGGAAAGCTCGCATGAGATGGCGTCGCGGACCGAATCCCGAGCAGGACAGCGCGGCGCGGTTCTGGCCGCCGCTCGCGCGCTTCATCACGGCGGAAGCGGCGCTCGGCGCCCGCGTCGCCGCGCGGGGGCGGACGGCTGCCTTCGCCTACGAGTTCCTGCGCTTCGGCGTGAAGCAGGGATGGGCCTGCCTGTTCGGCGGCCTGATCTGCGCGCTCCTGATCGGCACCCACCTGTTCTACCCGGCCAATGCCTGGCTCGGCCGCTACGACTTTCTCACCCTGTCGGCCGTGGCGATCCAGGTCGCGCTCCTCGCCCTGCGCATGGAGACCTGGGAGGAGGCGAAGGTCATTGCGCTCTACCACGTGGTCGGCACGGCGATGGAAATCTTCAAGACCGGTGTCGGCTCGTGGATCTATCCGGGTGAGAGCCTGCTGCGGATCGCAGGCGTGCCGTTGTTCACGGGCTTCATGTACGCGAGCATCGGCTCCTACATCGCCCGCGTCTGGCGGCTGTTCGATTTCCGGTTCACGCGGCATCCGCCTCTGGCGTTCACGCTTCCGCTCGCCCTGGCGATCTACCTGAACTTCTTCGGGCACCATTACGGGCCGGACCTGCGGCTGGTGCTGTTCGCCGCGACCGCCGTGCTGTTCGGGCGGACGACCGTGCATTTCAAGGTCTGGCACGTCCACCGCGCGATGCCGCTGCTCCTGGGCTTCGGCCTCGTCGCGCTGTTCATCTGGTTCGCCGAGAACATCGGCACGGCCACGCGCGTCTGGGTCTATCCGAACCAGACCGCCGGCTGGTCCATGGTGTCGACCGCCAAGCTCGGTTCGTGGTTCCTGCTGATGATCGTCTCGTACGTGCTCGTCACGCTCGTGAGCCGGCCTCAGCGCTATTCGGCCGAGGCACCGGCAGGCCGGTTCGCGGATGGGCCGGTGCCGGCGGGCACCAGCCTCGGCCGGACATGACTTCGCAGGTTCATAAGGAGAGGGGGCTCGAAATCCGTCGAGCCATCCGCCGTCCCGGCGACGGCGCAGGCCTTGGTCGGCCCGCGGTCAGGGGGCGCGCCACGAATAGGCGCGCCGGCACTGTGTTATGTTTCAGTTGAGGTAGGTGCGGATCCAGTTCGGGGAGAGGATCTCGCCCTCTTCCGTGATGATCCAGGGCTGCTTCGCCGGATCGGTCAGAGCGCCTGCGGCGGCTTCGAGTGCCTCGCGCAGCGTATCGTAGCGCTCGGGCTGGGCGAGCGGCGACGCGGCAGGCAGCGTGCGCCAGATCGTCAGGTCGGCCGGACGTTCGAGAGCCTCGGTTTCCATGTCGTGGTCTTCCTCGTGAACCCTGTACGCGGTCGGTTCGTCGACGGGGCTGAGATCAGCGACCAGCCGACGGGATGCATATGTCAGCACGATTGGGAGCATCTGTTGGCGTCTTTGCGATCAATTCGGGCAATTGTTTCCCGATCGTCACCTTGTCGACGCAGTTCCCTGCCGCGATTGACAAATACTGAAGAACTGGCGTCGTGCGTTACGCCTTGGATGCTCGGCACTTGCGATGCGATAACTGTGGGATCGAAGTGTAAGCAATTCGTTAGCTCGGCACTCACTCTACCGCAGTGCGGTGACGCACCTGCTCAGCTTGTGGACGGCTGTGGGTTTTTCGCGACGTCGGCGCGTTGACGGGACCGCGCCACGGTCCCACGTCAGGCGGCACCCGCACGGGCAGCTCTGCCGACGACGCCGTCGTCCCTGCTCGCGGCTTCGGGATGTGTCCGGTGCCTGATCGTTTCGTGCGGATCGCCCTGGGGATCACCCTCGGGCTGCTGATCGCCCTGGTGGCGCAGCCCTACATCATGGCCTTCCTCTACGCGGCCGATCAGCCCCGGGCCGTGACGGCGCGCGGCGACCTCTCGGCCTCGGAGACGACGACCGTCGACCTGTTCGCCCGGGCCTCGCCCTCCGTCGTCCACGTCTTCGCGCAGTCGGCTGCGCAGGGGCGTGCCCTGCTCGACCCCGAGATGGACGAGGGCGAGGGCGGCGGCCAGCAGGGCGGCAGCGGCACGCAGACCGGCACCGGCTTCGTCTGGGATACCGGCGGCCACGTCGTCACCAACAACCACGTCGTGCAGGGCGCGACGGACAAGGGCGGCTCGATTTCGGTGCGGCTGTCCTCCGGCGAGGTGGTTTCGGCGAGCATCGTCGGCACCGCTCCGAACTACGATCTCGCGGTACTGCGGCTCGGGCGCGTCGCCCGGCAGCCGCCGCCGCTCGCCGTCGGCACGTCTGCGGACCTCAAGGTGGGGCAGGCGGCCTTCGCCATCGGCAACCCGTTCGGCCTCGACCACACCCTCACCACCGGGGTGATCAGCGCCCTGCAGCGCCGGCTGCCGACGCAGGAGGGCCGCGAGTTGGCGGGCGTCATCCAGACCGACGCGGCGATCAATCCCGGCAATTCGGGTGGGCCGCTGCTCGACTCCGCCGGCCGGTTGATCGGCGTCAACACCGCGATCTTCTCGCCCTCGGGCGCCAGCGCCGGCATCGGCTTCGCCGTTCCGGTGGATGTGGTGAACCGCGTCGTGCCGGAGCTGATCCGCAACGGCCGTATGCGCAATCCCGGCATCGGCATCATCGCCGGCCAGGAGGCCACCGCCGCCCGCCTCGGCATCGACGGCGTCGTGGTGCTGCGGGTGCTGCCCGGATCGCCGGCGGCCAATGCCGGCCTGCGCGGCGTCGATCCGCAATCCGGCGAGATCGGCGACATCGTCGTCGGCGTGAACGACAAACGCGTCCACCGCCTCGCCGACCTCACCGCCGCCGTCGAGGCGGCCGGCATGGACAAGGCCGTGACCCTCCAGGTCGAGCGCGACGGCCGGATCCGGCAGATCCGCGTGACCACGGCGGATGTGGCGCAGACGCGGTTGTAGCTCGATCAGCCTTTACGCGCGAACCTAACCGGCCGATCACGGCAGCATGCTTCTCGCCCTCGGTCTCCTCGCTCTCGTCGGATTGTGGTGGCTCGGCCGCAGCGGCGGCCGGCTGCCGGCCGGACTGAGTCCAAGGCGGATCGGCAGCTACGCCGCCTTCGCCGTGGCGGCATTGCTGGCGTTGCGCGGCGTTCTGCTGCCAGCGCTTCTGCTCGCCGGCGCCGGTCTCTGGCTGCTGGAGGGAGGGGAGGGGGTCTCGAAGCGGCTCGCCGGCCTCGTCGCGAAGCTGAAGCCGAACCGCGCTCCGAAGCGCACGGCCACCATCGAGTTCGAGCCTGCCTCCGGTGACGGCACGGTGCTGGCCGGGCCCCATACCGGCGAGCGCCTGTCGGCGGTTCCGCGCGGCGATCTCGTCGCGCTCCACACCCTCTGCCGCAGTGCCGACCTCGATGGGGCCCGGCTGCTAGAGGCGTATCTGGACCGCCGGCACGCCGGCTGGCGTGTAGACGCTGAGCGCGATCCTCACCCGGGGGCGGGCCGTGCGCTTGACCCAGGGGCGATGACGCAGAAGGAGGCCTATGAGATCCTGGGGCTTGAGAGCGGGGCGTCCCTGGAGCAGGTCCGCACGGCCCACCGGGCGCTGATGAAGCGGCTGCATCCCGACCAGGGGGGCACCGCCGAGTTTGCCGCGCGTATCAACGCGGCTCGGGACAGGCTGACGAACCGACATCGCTGAAACTCCACGCGCGTTGTCAGAAGGGACTGATGACGAACCGCCGGCCCGATACGCGGGCCGACGGGCAGATCAGAAGTGTCGCATGATGTTATCGAAAAACCGGCTTCCACTTTCCCGCATCATGCACGGCGTCAGCTGCGGGTCGCGAAGCAGTTGAAACCGTTCTTCTTGAGGGCCGAGCAGGCGTCCTGGGCGGAGCTCTGTTCGGAGAAGCCCGAGAAGCGGGCGCGGTAGAGCGTGGTGCCGCCGTGGCTCACGCGCACCGTGTAGGGGGCGGCCTTGCCGAGCGCGCCGCCGGCGCGACCGCGGGCTTCGGCCAGCATTGATTTAGCCTTGTCCTCGTCGTCCATGGCGCCGAGCTGGATCACCCAGGCCGTCGGCGTCACGCCGCGCGAGGAAATCTCCGTTTTGGCTTCGGATCTGGCCGGTGCCTCGGAGCGCGCGGCGACCGTGTCGTAGGACGGGAGCCGGGCGTTCGATTTGGCCGAGCCCGGGAACGCGGCTTGGCCGGCCGATCCGGCATAGGCCTGTGCGGCGCCGGGGATCGCGGCCGGCGGCCGGCGGCCCATGCCGGGGGTGGTGGTCGGCGCGGCATCCGTCGCGTTCGTCGTCTCGATCTCTTCGTCGTCGGCGGAGGCGTAGCGGGTGCGGGTCTTCGAGGCGGCATCGGCGATCACCGCCGGCCGGCCGCGCTCGGCCGTCTCGATCAGGGCCGGCGACTGACGGGCGCCGGCATAGGCGCGGGGCAGGCTGGCGCGCACGAGGTCGGCCATGATCCGGTCTCGGCTCGCGCCGGATTTGCCGCCGAGCACGATCGCGACGATCTGGCGGTCGTCGGACTTGGCCGCGGTCATCAGGTTGAAGCCGGAATCGCGCGTGTAGCCGGTCTTGATGCCGTCGACGCCCTGGACGTTGCCGAGCAGGTGGTTGTGGTTGCCGATCACCCGGCCGCGGAAGGCGAAGGAGCGGGTCTGGAAGTACTTGTAGTAGCGCGGGAAGCGGTCCTGGATCGCACGGGCGAGCACCGTGAGGTCGCGCGCCGTGGTGATCTGGTCGGCGTCCGGCAGGCCCGAGGCGTTGGCGTAGTGCGTGCGGCTCATGCCGAGCGCCTGGGCCTTGCGGGTCATCATCTCCGCGAATTTCGGCTCCGAGCCGGCGATGTTCTCGCCGATGGCGCAGGCGACGTCGTTGGCCGATTTCGTCACGATCGCCTTGATCGCGTCCTCGACCTCGATGGTGGAGCCCGGGCGCAGGCCGAGCTTCGACGGCGCCTGCGCGGCGGCGTTGGCCGAGATCGTCAGCGGCGATTCAAGGGTGAAGCGGCCGCGCTCGAGCTGCTCGAACAGCATGTAGAGCGTCATGACTTTGGTGATCGAGGCCGGGTGGCGCAACGCGTCCTCGTTGACCGCGTGCAGCGTCTTGCCGGATTTCACGTCGACGACCATGGCCGCGTAGGGCGGGTTGTAGCCGCTGACGGCGCGATGGTGGGCTGCGCGGTGGTGGTGGGCGTGCCGGCGCGCCTCGGCCGGCGAGGCGATCGCGGCGAGGATGCCCGCCGCAGCCAGGGCTGCGGGGGTCGCACGGTTACGAAAAAAACGGCCTGATACGCTACGCATTACCGCTGATCCGTCCCGCACTCTCGAGCCGCCGCCAGGCCCGCACCGCGCCATTGCCGCGAAGAGCGCCGGGTCCGCCCGACGTCCCGCTCCATCTCTGAAGTGTGACGGTATGCGGACGCGGTTACGCGGCCGTTAATGCGGCGCAACCTGGCGACGAAACGACGTTTGGAGGCAGGCTTCTAGCCGAGCTTTTAGCCGGGCTTGCGCCGGTCTTCGGACCTTCCGGCACGGACAAGTGCGCGCAGGCGACTGGCGCAGTCGTTTCCCGGCCTATAGATTGCCTTTCGCTGGTTGCGTTGTCAGCGGGCGGCCTGGGCGGAGGAGCTGCCGCAGGTCCGTCGAACTTCCCACGATTCACGCCTCACGATTGCAGCATGCCGCCGGACGGACTCGATACGATTCCGAGATCTCAGACGCCGACGCAGGTCATGGCGACGGCCGATGACGGGCTCGGGCGCACCCCGCCGGTGACGGCCGCGAGCGAGCGCGGGCCGGGGGACGGCGATCGCTCGAACACCGCGATCATCACCCGCACCAAACCCAAGACCAAGCGTCCAAGCCTCTACCGCGTGCTGCTTCTGAACGACGACTACACGCCGATGGAATTCGTCGTTCATGTCGTCGAACGCTTCTTCAATAAGAACCACGACGACGCCTACCAGATCATGATGCACGTGCATCAGAACGGCGTCGGTGAGTGCGGAATATTTACCTATGAAGTCGCCGAGACCAAGGTGACGCAGGTGATGGACTTCGCGCGCAAGCACCAACACCCTCTCCAGTGCGTTATGGAGAAGAAATAGGCCCCCGCGAAAAAGGCTCGAGCATTGCCAAGCTTCTCCCGCAGCCTGGAACAAGCCCTCCACCGCGCTCTGGCGCTGGCGGGTGAACGACGCCACGAATACGCGACGCTGGAGCATCTCCTGCTTGCGCTGGTCGACGACCAGGATGCCGCCGCCGTGATGCGGGCCTGCAGCGTCGAGGTCGACGTGCTGAAGCGCAACCTCGTCGAGTATGTCGACACCGAACTCTCGAATCTCACCGGCGATGGACGCCAGGACGCCAAGCCGACGGCCGGCTTCCAGCGGGTGATCCAGCGCGCCGTGATCCACGTCCAATCCTCCGGACGCGAGGAGGTGACGGGGGCGAACGTGCTGGTGGCGATCTTCGCCGAGCGCGAGAGCCACGCCGCCTACTTCCTGCAGGAGCAGGACATGACGCGCTACGACGCGGTCAACTACATCAGCCACGGCATCGCGAAGCGGCCCGGCGCCTCGGAATCGAAGCCCGTACGTGGCTCGGACGACGAGGGTTCTTCCGAGCGGCCCGGTGGCGGCGGCGACGAGGAGGGCGGTCGCGGCACCAAGAAGAAGGGCGACGCCCTCGAAGCCTACTGCGTCAACCTCAACAAGAAGGCACGCGACGGCAAGATCGATCCGCTGATTGGTCGCCACTCGGAGGTCGAGCGCACGATCCAGGTCCTCTGCCGCCGCCAGAAGAACAATCCGCTGCTGGTGGGCGACCCGGGTGTCGGCAAGACCGCCATCGCCGAAGGCCTCGCGCGCAAGATCATCCAGAAGGAGGTGCCGGAGGTTCTGGCCGACGCCACCGTCTTCTCCCTCGACATGGGCACGCTGCTCGCCGGCACGCGCTATCGCGGCGACTTCGAGGAGCGCCTCAAGCAGGTGATGAAGGAGATCGAGCAGCATCCGAACGCGGTGCTGTTCATCGACGAGATCCACACCGTGATCGGCGCCGGCGCCACCTCTGGCGGCGCCATGGATGCCTCGAACCTGCTGAAGCCCGCGCTCGCCTCCGGCACGCTGCGCTGCATCGGCTCGACGACCTACAAGGAGTACCGCCAGTACTTCGAGAAGGACCGCGCCCTGGTGCGCCGCTTCCAGAAGATCGACGTCAACGAGCCGTCGATCCCGGACACGATCGAGATCCTGAAGGGGCTGAAGCCCTACTTCGAGGAGTTCCACAAGCTCAAGTACACCACCGAGGCGGTCAAGGCCGCCGTGGAGCTGTCGGCCCGCTACATCAACGACCGCAAGCTGCCGGACAAGGCGATCGACGTGATCGACGAGACCGGCGCCTCGCAGATGCTGGTGCCGGAGGCGCGCCGAAAGCGCACCATCGGGGTGAAGGAGATCGAGGCCACGGTCGCCACCATGGCCCGCATTCCTCCGAAGACCGTGTCGAAGGACGACACGATCGTGCTGCAGAACCTCACCGAGAACCTGAAGCGGGTCGTCTACGGCCAGCCGAACGCGATCGAGGCGCTCACGTCGGCGATCAAGCTGGCACGCGCGGGGCTGCGCGATCCCGACAAGCCGATCGGCTCCTACTTGTTCGCCGGCCCGACCGGCGTCGGCAAGACCGAGGCCGCCAAGCAGCTCGCCGCGTCGCTCGGCGTCGAGATGCTGCGCTTCGACATGTCCGAATACATGGAGCGCCATACGGTCAGCCGCCTGATCGGTGCGCCCCCCGGCTATGTCGGCTTCGACCAGGGCGGCCTGCTCACCGACGGCATCGACCAACACCCGCACTGCGTGCTGCTGCTCGACGAGATCGAGAAGGCCCATCCGGACCTCTTCAACATCCTCCTGCAGGTGATGGACCACGGCAAGCTCACCGACCACAACGGCAAGCAGGTCGATTTCCGCAACGTGATCATCATCATGACCACGAATGCGGGCGCCTCCGACATGGCTCGTTCCGCCTACGGGTTCACCCAGACCAAGCGCACGGGGGACGACGTCGAGGCGATCAACAAGCTGTTCGCGCCGGAATTCCGCAACCGGCTCGACTCGATCATCTCCTTCGGCCATCTGCCGAAGGACGTCGTCGCCAAGGTCGTCGACAAGTTCGTGCTGCAGCTCGAGGCACAGCTTGCCGACCGCAACGTCACCATCGAGCTGTCCGACGAGGCCCGCGAATGGCTCGTCGAGCACGGCTACGACGATGCGATGGGCGCACGCCCCATGGCACGGCTGATCCAGTCGACGATCAAGACGCCGCTCGCCGACGAGGTGCTGTTCGGCAAGCTCAGGACGGGCGGCGCCGTTCGCGTCGTATTGCTGAAGGCGGATGCGGACGACAGGGATAAGGATGCGAAGGCTGGTAAGGCCGCGCTCGGCTTCGAGTTTCCGGCCGGCCCGGTAACGCCGAAACCCGAGAAGGACGTCACCAACGCGGTCAAGCGCCATAAGCGCTCGAAGCCGCGGGCCGCGCCCAAGCGCAAGGTCGGCGGCGGCAAGGATGACGGTCCGAGCGGCCCCGGCAGCGTTCGCAGCACGGTACCGAAGGTTCCGCTCGTGAAGGCGTGATCGGATTGCGCTTCCGGGGAAGGCGGGTTGCCTTCCTCGGGCCGCTCGCGGATACGGGCGCACCGAGATGAGACGGGCGGGGCGCTTGCGCGTTGCGCGGACCGAACAGTGACGGGGGCAGCATGATGAGCGACACGCATGAGGAGACCCTCACGCCTGTCACCCGGCAGCCCCCTTCTTCAGCGCCTAATAGTGCGCCGAAGCCGAAGCTGACGGCACGCGAGGCGCGCCGGAGGCGGCGCAAGTCCAGGCGCCGTGGGGAAGAGATCCTGGGCTGGATCCTCGTTCCCATCATCGTGTTCGGGGTCTGGTGGGGCGTGAACGCCGGCTTCGAGTTCTTCGGCACCACGCCCGGAACGGTCTGGGATCAGCTGATGATGGTCAAGAAGCAGCTCGAAAAGAAGGTTTGAGTCCGCTTCCGGCTGATCGCTACGCTCGCGAGGCGGGTTCGGTCGATGCCGTGGGAGGGCGTACAGCGCTGCTTCGGCGCAGGTAGCCTCGGCGGCGCTCGCAGCCTGCGCCCTGCTGTCATGCCACTCGTGTGATGTCCTCGTGCAGGACCCCACGGCCGGCCGCTACGCCCGACCTCATTTAGGGACCCGCGACCTCGTGCGCGGGCCTTCGCGTCCGCACCAAAATCTCGCACCGCAAAAACGTTATGCTCAGTCTGGGTATATCTGGACAACGCCCCGGGCCGCGCCTAACTTAGGCGGCGCAATGCTCAAAGTGAGCATAAAGGAGTGGCCATGGCCGCGACTTCTCTCCCGCAGCGAAATGCCCGCCCCGACGGTCTGCCGCTCCCGGATCTCTACGCCCGTGTCAGCCGGCACATCCCGGCGATCGAATGGCCGGCGCTCGCGCCCGACATCGAGGCGATCCTCCGGCTGAAGCGTGAGCGCAACGCCGTGATCCTGGCGCACAACTACCAGGCGCCGGAGATCTTCCACACGGTCGCGGACATCGTCGGCGATAGCCTTGCGCTCGCCCGTGAAGCCATCACGGTGGATGCCGACGTCATCGTGCTCGCCGGCGTCCACTTCATGGCCGAGACCGCGAAGCTGCTGAACCCGAACAAGACGGTCCTGATCCCCGACATGCGGGCGGGCTGTTCGCTGGCCGATTCCATCACCGCTGCGGATATCCGCGCGCTGCGGCAGAAGTACCCCGGCGTTCCGGTGGTGACCTACGTGAACACCTCGGCGGCTGTGAAGGCAGAATCCGACATCTGCTGCACCTCCGGCAATGCCGCCGACGTGGTGCGTTCGCTTGGCGTGCCGCGCGTCCTGATGCTGCCCGACGAGTTCCTGGCGCAGAACATCCAGCTGCAGGTCCCCGAGGTCGAGATGCTGACCTGGGCCGGGCATTGCGAGGTCCACGAGCGCTTCACGCCCGACGACATCGCGGCCGTTCGCGACAGCTATCCCGGTATCACCGTGATAGCCCACCCCGAATGCCCGCCCGACGTGGTCCAGGCCTCCGATTTTTCGGGCTCGACCGCGATGATGATGAACTACGTCACGCAGAAGCGCCCCTCTCAGGTGGTGCTGGTGACCGAGTGCTCCATGGCCGACAACATTGCCGTGGCGAACCCGGACATCGAATTCATCAAGCCCTGCAACATGTGTCCGCACATGAAGCGCATGTCGCTGGGCAACATCCGTCACGCTTTGGAGACGATGACGCACGAGATCATCGTCGAGCCGACCCTGGCCGAGCGCGCCCGGCGCGCCGTCGAGCGGATGCTCGCGGTGAAGCCGACCGCCGCGCCGACCCCCGTCCTGAAGTCCTGACGATGAGCATCGTCTCGCGCAGCCCCGCCGACCGCGTGATCGTGGTGGGCGCGGGCGTCGCCGGGCTCGCCACGGCCCTGCGGCTCGCGCCCCGTCCGGTCACCATCGTCACTGCCGCGCCGCTCGGCAACGGCACCGCGACGGGTTGGGCCCAGGGCGGCATCGCCGCCTCGATCGGTCCCGACGACGCACCGTCGCTCCACGCCGCCGACACCGAGGCCGCCGGTGCCGGACTGACCGAGCCCGACGTCGCGCTCCACGTGGCGGGGGCAGCGCCCGCCCTGATCGACTGGCTGGTCGGCCTCGGCGTCGCCTTCGACCGCGATGCCGACGGATCGCTCGCGCTCGGGCTTGAGGCCGCCCACAGCCGCCGCCGGATCGTGCGCGGACGCGGCGATTCCACCGGTGCGACGGTTCTCGAAGGGCTGGTCCGTGCCGTGCGCGCGACGCCCTCGATCGAAGTTCTCGTCGCCGAGGCCAAGGCGTTGATGCAGGACGCGAACGGGGCTGTCCGCGGCCTCGTCTGTGCGAGCGACGGCGCGGCCTTTCGCCTGCCGGCCCGTGCCGTCGTGCTCGCCACCGGCGGCGTCGGCGGCCTCTACGCCGCGACGACCAACCCGCGCGGCGCCATCGGCAGCGGCTTGCTGCTCGCGGCACGCGCTGGCGCCACCCTGCGCGATCTCGAATTCGTGCAGTTCCACCCCACCGCCATCGCGGCTGGCGCCGATCCGATGCCGCTGGCCACGGAAGCCCTACGCGGCGAGGGTGCGGTGCTCGTCGACGGCGCGGGTGAAAGGGTGATGGCGGGGATCAGCGGTGGCGATCTCGCGCCCCGCGATGTCGTCGCCCGCGGCATTTTTCAGGCTTTGTCCGGCGGCCGCGACGTCTTTCTCGATGCGCGCGGCGATCTCGGCCGTTCGATGACGCGACGCTTTCCCACGGTGGCTGGGCTCTGCGCCGGTGTCGGCATCGATCCGGCTCTGCAGCCGATCCCCGTGCGCCCGGCCGCGCATTACCACATGGGCGGCGTGCTGGTGGATGCCGGCGGCCGTACCGATGTGCCCGGCCTCTGGGCCTGCGGGGAGGTCGCCTCGACGGGCCTGCACGGCGCGAACCGCCTCGCCAGCAATTCCTTGTTGGAAGCGCTTGCCTTCGCCGGACCGATCGCCGCGTCGATCGAGGGGGTGTCGGCCTCCGCCATGTTCGGAGACGCGGCCTCGGCGCCGCGACGTCAGGGCGATGATGGGCGGGCCTTGGCCGAGGTGCGCGCGCTGATGGATCGCCGGGTCGGCGTCGTGCGCGACGAGGCCGGCTTGCGCGAGGCCATCGCCCGCCTGCACGTCCTTGCCGAGGGCGGCTCGGACGCGGCGCTGACCGGCCTGATGATCGCCGTCTGCGCCCTGTCGCGCCAGGAGAGCCGCGGCGCCCATTGGCGCAGCGATTTCTCGGGGCAGGCGGCGCGCTACCATACGGCGACGACGCTTGCCGAAGTCCTGCGCGTGGCTGCCGAGCGCGCGGGCGCGCGTGAGCGCGTGTCGTCCGAGGCGGTTTCGGGATAATCCGGCACGACCATCGGAGCGCCTTCCCTCCCCCTTGCGGGGAGGGATCGAGGGTGGGGGTGGTGCCGCCCGCCGTTGTCGGACCAAGCGGCACCAGG
>NZ_BJZT01000023.1 GCF_007992175.1 Methylobacterium haplocladii
CCCGCCGTTGTCGGACCAAGCGGCACCAGCCCCACCTCCAACTCCTCCCCGCAACGGGGAGGAGAGGCGCACTGTGGATACACAGTGAAGATCGAGACCACGAAGATGCCTCACGACACGCTTCTTCCGCTGCCTCGGCTTCTCGTCGAGCCGATCGTTCGCGCGGCCCTGCTGGAGGATCTCGGCCGGGCCGGCGACATCACCACGGATGCGATCGTGCCGGCCGAGGCCCGCCTGTCGGGCGTCATCGCCGCCCGGCAGGAGGGCGTCATTGCCGGCATCGAGACCGCGGTGATCGCCTTCGGCCTGATCGATCCGACCGTGCTAGTCACGGTCGAGCGCGGCGACGGTGCCCGAGTCGCGCCGGGCGATACCGTGATCCGGCTGGACGGGCCGGCGCGGGCCATCCTCACCGCCGAGCGCGTGGCCCTGAACCTCTTGTGCCGGCTCTCGGGTGTCGCCACGGCCACGGCGGCTCTCGTCGAGGCAGCGCGCCCGCATGGCAGGGCGCGGATCGTCTGCACCCGCAAGACCACGCCGGGCCTGCGGGCGCTGGAGAAGCACGCGGTGCGGGCCGGCGGCGGCGCGAACCATCGCTTCGGCCTCGACGATGCGGTGCTGATCAAGGACAACCACGTCGCGGTGGCCGGCGGCATCGTGTTGGCGATCGAGCGGGCCCGGACCCGCACCGGTCATCTCGTCAAGATCGAGATCGAGGTCGACACCCTGGCTCAGCTCGAACAGGCGCTGTCGGTGGGCGCCGACGCCGTACTCCTCGACAACATGAGCCCGGAGACGCTCGCCGAGGCGGTCCGCATGGTCGGCGGCCGGGCCATCACCGAGGCCTCGGGACGGATCAACCGAGACACCGTCGGCGCGGTGGCCGCTTCCGGCGTCGACCTGATCTCGGTCGGCTGGATCACGCACAGCGCGGCGATCATCGATCTTGGGCTCGACGCCGCCTGAGCGCCACGCCGAGGTCACAATCTGTTAGGAATTCGTCCGGACCAGAATCCGGGCAAGTCTTTGGAATCACGGGGCCGCCGAAGACCGGTTTTCCGCGCGTATGGCCAAGCTGCCACCGTGTTGCCACATGGTCACGACGGCCGCGGAACCGCGTTCGGTGCGCGAATAGAGCTTGGCTTTAACGCGCTGCGGTTTACGTCTGGGCGTCGATCCGTGCGGCGACGCGCGGCAGTTATCCACCGAGTTTCCACAAGTCCGCCTGCCCTCGAGAGGCTTCGATGCGCCGTATCGTCACCGCCCTCGCGGGCCTCGCCTGCGCGTCCATCGCGCTGGCGGCGCCCGCCTCCGCCTATGAGATCGACCCGCTGACCCGCCAGCCGCTCAGCGACGTGCTGACGGTGCGCGTGCGCCCGCAGAACGCTTCGCTTCCGGCCGCCGACCCGCTGCAGAGCACGGTGCCCCAGGCCACCGCGATCCAGCGCGAGATGGTGGAATTCTCCGGCCCCTACAGCCCCGGCACCATCGTGGTGTCGACGGCCGAGCGCCGTCTCTACCTCGTGATGGGCGGCGGACAGGCCATGCGCTACGGCGTGGGCGTCGGTCGTCCCGGCTTCACCTGGGGCGGCACGCAGAACATCACGATGAAGCGCGAATGGCCGGATTGGCGTCCCCCGTCGGAGATGCTGCGCCGCCGTCCCGACCTGCCCCGCTACATGAAAGGCGGCATCGAGAACCCGCTCGGCGCCCGCGCCATGTATCTCGGCGGCTCGATCTACCGCATCCACGGTTCGAACGAGCCGGAGACGATTGGCACCGCCGTGTCGTCGGGCTGCATCCGCATGACGAATGAGGACGTTTCGGACCTCTACACCCGGGTCAAGGTCGGCACGCGGGTCATCGTCCAGCGCTGAGTGCGGTTCTCTGAGGATCGATCGAAGGGCCGGCGGAAACGTCGGCCCTATTCTTTTGCGCGGTTCCTCACGCGATCGGGAACCGGCGGGCGTGCATCGCCGCCACACTGGCGCCATCATGGCGGCATGACCCTCGCAGGCGGTGGATCGACGTTGCGTGCAGGGTCCGCCCCGCGATCCGAGCTACGATAAGGAGCGCCCGTGCGAACCGCCCTGCCCCAGACCCGCGCCGAACGGTTGCAGGCCGGCGCAGGCAGGCCGCGCGTGTCGAGGGTCGTCTGATGCTGCCGCAGCACCGATGGTTCTGGGTCCTGATCCTCGTCGCCGCTGGCGGCGCGGGCCTGCTCTACAACGTCGTGTTCGCACAGGGCGCCTCGCCGGCGGCCGGGTTCGTCTACGGCTTCTGCATCGGCACGGCGGCTTTGGCCTTCGACAGGGGGCTGATCCTGGCCGGCCTGCAATCGCGCATCCGGCGCCTGCCCGCCTCCCTCTACGTGCCGGCGGCCGAACTCTCCTACGTGCTGATGATCGTTGCCGGCAATGCGCTCGGCGGCGTCGTCGTCTGGGCGCTCGGTCTCACCGGCGACCATCTCGGCGAGGCGGTGCGCACGACGCCCCGTGTGCTGGCCTACGCGCTCGCGGTCTCGGCCTTCCTCGTCTTCGTCATCCGCATGCGCGACCTCATCGGTGGCGAGGTCTTCGTGAACTTCCTGATCGGCCGCTATCACCGGCCGGTCGAGGAGGAGCGCATCTTCCTGTTCCTCGACGTGGTCGGCTCGACCGCCTTCGCCGAGACCCACGGCGACCTGCGGGCGCAAGAATATCTCGGGGCGGTATTCGCCACGCTGGCCGAGCCGGTGCGCCGGTTCCAGGGCTCCACCGACGACTATATCGGCGACATGGCGATGATCACCTGGCCGATGGAGCGCGGACTCAAGGACGCGCGCTGCGTCTCCTGCCTGTTCGCCGTCCGCGACCGGATCGAGGCCGAGGCCGAGGCCTGGAAGACCCGCTTCGGCACCGTGCCGCGGCTGCGCGCGGCTTTGCACGGCGGCTCGGTGGTCACGGCGGAAGTCGGGGTCGACCGGCACAAGATCGCGTATTTCGGCGACGCGGTGAACGTGACCTCGCGGATCGAGGCGCTGTGCCGGCCCCTCGGCGTCGACATGCTGATCTCGCAAGCCCTGCTCGACCGTCTGCCGCCGCTGCCGGCCGGGATCAGCGTGCGCCCCCTCGGCTCGCACACCCTGCGCGGGCGCGACCAGCAACTCGCCGTGGCGACGCTGGAGCGGAGCGGCGATGCCGCTGCCGCCATGGTCGAGAAGGCCGTCGCCGCCGATCCGCCCTCCGCCGCCCGGCCGCGGGCCGCCGTCGCGCGATGACCCGGATCGCCGAGCGACGGCCTTAGTACTTGGAGCGGCCCGAGCAGCGGAAGGCCCGGATCTGGTCTTCGCCGACGCGGCCGACGGAGGTCTGGACGCCTTCGTCCTTGGTGAGCGCATAGGCGTAATCGAGAGCGGCGAGTTTCAGAGGATCGAGCCGCCGACCGAGGAGCGTACCGGCATCGGCAAAGACGGCGCCCTTCAGGCAGAAATCCTTCGGAACGCCGGGGATCGGGAAATGAACCTTCCAGCGTGCCACACTGTTCAGGAGATTCGCGGGCTGCCAACGAAAAAGGGGCCGCCTCTCGGCGACCCCTCTCGTCTGTTGCGATGGTGGCGCGGACTTAGAAGTCCATGCCGCCCATGCCGCCGCCGCCCATGCCGCCGCCGGGCATGCCGCCGCCGCCGTTGTCCTTCTTCGGAGCATCGGCGACCATGGCTTCCGTGGTCACGAGCAGGCCCGCGATGGAGGCCGCGTCCTGGAGGGCGGTGCGCACGACCTTGGCCGGGTCGACGATGCCGGCCTGGATCATGTCGACGTACTCTTCCGTCTGGGCGTTGAAGCCGTAGGTCTCGCCGCCGTTGTCGTTGATCTTGCCGACGACGATCGAACCTTCGACGCCCGCGTTCTGGGCGATCTGACGGATCGGGGCCTCGAGCGCCTTGAGCACGATCTTGATGCCGGCCTGGACGTCGGGGTTGTCGCTCTTGAGCAGGGCGACCGCCTTCTTGGCGAGCAGCAGCGCGACGCCGCCACCGGGGACGATACCCTCTTCCACCGCAGCGCGGGTGGCGTTCAGAGCGTCGTCGACGCGGTCCTTCTTCTCCTTGACCTCGACCTCGGTCGCGCCGCCGACGCGGATAACCGCGACGCCGCCTGCGAGCTTGGCGAGACGCTCCTGGAGCTTCTCCTTGTCGTAGTCCGAGGTGGTCTCCTCGATCTGCGCCTTGATCTGGCCGACGCGGGCTTCGATGTCGGACTTCTCGCCGGCGCCGTCGATGATCGTGGTGGTCTCCTTCTCGATGCGGACGCGCTTGGCGCGGCCGAGCATCGGGAGCTGGACGTTCTCGAGCTTGATGCCGAGGTCCTCGGCGATCATCTGGCCCTTGGTCAGGATCGCGATGTCCTCGAGCATCGCCTTGCGGCGATCGCCGAAGCCCGGAGCCTTGACGGCCGCGACCTTGAGGCCGCCGCGCAGCTTGTTCACGACGAGCGTGGCGAGCGCCTCACCCTCGATGTCCTCGGCGATGATGACGAGCGGCTTGCCGGTCTGCACCACGGCCTCGAGCACCGGCAGCATCGCCTGGAGCGAAGACAGCTTCTTCTCGTGGATGAGGATGTAGGGGTCCTCGAGCTCGGCGACCATCTTCTCCGCGTTGGTGATGAAGTACGGGGAGAGGTAGCCGCGGTCGAACTGCATGCCCTCGACGACGTCGAGTTCGGTCTCGGCCGTCTTGGCCTCCTCGACGGTGATGACACCCTCGTTGCCGACCTTCTGCATGGCATGGGCGATCATCTCGCCGATTTCCTTGTCGCCGTTCGACGAGATCGTCCCGACCTGGGCGACTTCGCTCGACTCGGCGACCTTCTTGGCGCGGCCGGTGATGTCCTTCACCGCGGCGGCCGTGGCGAGGTCGATGCCGCGCTTCAGGTCCATCGGGTTCATGCCGGCGGCCACGTACTTGGTGCCCTCGCGGACGATCGCCTGGGCGAGCACGGTCGCGGTGGTGGTGCCGTCGCCGGCGATGTCGTTGGTCTTCGAGGCCACTTCGCGCACCATCTGGGCGCCCATGTTCTCGAACTTGTCGGCGAGCTCGATCTCCTTGGCGACGGTGACGCCGTCCTTGGTGATGCGGGGAGCGCCGAAGCTCTTGTCGATGACGACGTTGCGGCCCTTGGGGCCGAGCGTGACCTTCACCGCATCCGCGAGAATGTCGACGCCGCGCAGCATCTTATCGCGGGCGTCGGACGAGAAACGAACGTCTTTCGCTGCCATGTGCTCAATCCTTTCAAAGTATCGGGTAAGCCCCAAGGCGCGCTCCTGGGAGCGGCCTCAAAGGGCTGTCGTTCGGGTCGTTCTGGGAGGCGTCGCTTAGAGTGCGACGACGCCCATGATGTCGGATTCCTTCATGATCAGGAGGTCCTGACCATCGATCTTGACCTCGGTGCCGGACCACTTGCCGAACAGCACGCGGTCGCCGGCCTTGACGTCGAGCGCGTTGATGCGGCCGGCCTCGTCACGGGCGCCGGGACCGACGGCGAGAACTTCGCCCTCTTGCGGCTTTTCCTTGACGGTATCCGGGATGATGATGCCGCCCTTCGTCTTCTCTTCACCCTCAATGCGGCGGACGACGACTCGGTCGTGCAGCGGACGGAACTTCATGAGCTGCCCTCTTGCTTCGAATTCTGGGATGGTCTTGATGCGGCGAAGACCGCGTCACGACCCGCTCGTTAGCACTCTCATGTCGTGAGTGCCAGCGGCAGCGGTGAGATAGGCACGCTCCAATTTCGAGTCAATGAGCGCTGCCGTTCGCCCCGAACGGAAAAGCGGCTTCTTCCGCCGGACGCGGTCTCAGAAGGTTCTTCGCATCCATGATCAGCCTGCACGGGCCGCACGGCCCGGTCGACCATGGCGTGCTCAAGGCCGGGGGTGGCCTGCCCGAGCACGCGGTCTGGATCGACCTGCTCGACCCCACCGAGGAAGAGGCGCGGCAGGTCGAGGCGGCCACCGGCATCCGGGTGCCCTCGCGCGCCGCTTTGAGCGAAGTCGAGTCGTCGAGCCGCCTGCGCCGGCTGAAGAACGGCGGCCTCTCGCTGTCCTCGCCGATGATCACCTTCGACCGCACCGATCTCGCCCTGAAGCCACTGGGCTTCGTGCTCACCAAGGAGCACCTCGTCACCATCCGCTTCGCCGACCTGCGCTCCTACGAGACCGTGAAGACGCGGGTGGCCGAGCATGACGGCGACTGCACCACCAGCGTCGACATCTTCCTGCTGGTGATCGAGGAGCTGGTCGACGGCCTCGCCGACACGCTGGAGGAGATGTCGAGCGATCTCGGCCAACTCTCGACGCGGATCTTCGACTTCGACCCCGCCGCCAAGCCCGGCTCCGACAACGGCAGCCGCGGTTCGCCGAAGCGCCGCGATCTGGCCCTGCGCCGACTGCTCCGCTCCATCGGCCGGCAGGGCAAGTCCCTGGCGAAGGTCCGCGCCAGCTTGCTCGGCCTCGAGCGGATCGTGCCCTTCGTGAAGGATTCCTGCCCGCAGGCGCTGGGGTTCGGGGAAGAGGAGAGCCCCCGCTTCGACACCCTCTCGCGGGACATCGCCTCGCTCGACGAGTTCGAGACGCGCCAGTCGGAGACGCTTCAGTTCCTGCTCGACGCGGCCCTCGGGCTGATCAACATCGAGCAGAACAACGCCTTTCGCGTGCTCACCGTCGTCTCGGTCGTCGGCATCCCGCCGACCCTGATCGCCTCGATGTACGGCATGAACTTCAAGCATATGCCCGAACTCGAATGGGCCTACGGCTATCCTTACGGTCTGGCTCTGATCGCGCTTTCGGCGCTGCTTCCGATCCTGATTTTTCGCATCAAGGGCTGGGTGTAGGGGCCACGCGGTCGTTCCGAAGCGCGACCGGGCACCCACCACGGCCCCTCATGCTGAGGAGCCCGCGCCAGCGGGCCTCCAAGCACGGCAGCGGCTCGTCCCGCACACCGGACGCTAGCCGACCCGATGCTTTGCAGTACCGCCAGCCGTGCTTCGAGGCCGCTGGCGCGGCGCCTCAGCATGAGGGGCGTTGTCGTTTGCAGGATCGGATCTGGTCCCACCTTTCCGTTCAGCCTTTCTTGGCGCCTCGCCCCGAGAATGCCGTGGGCGCGTGGTGAGACACCGGCGCAGTCGCGCGGGACCTCTGCACCGATGGCCGTGATCGTCGCCTTCGTCATCAACTCGGCCTTGAACCTGCTGCTCGGCCTGCTCATCGCGAAGATGCTCGGGCCGGCGGATTTCGGGCGTTTCGCCCTGGCGACCGCCGGGGCGGTGGTGCTGAACACGCTGCTGTTCGAGTGGCTGCGGCTCTCGGCGACGCGGTTCTATTCGGCGCGCGTGCGCGACGGCGAGCCCTGGATCCGGGCCGGGCTCGACCGTGCCTACGGCGTCATCGCCGTCGCCCTCGTCGCTCTCGCCGCACTCTGCGCCGGCCTCGGCCTCGCGATCGATCCGAGCCCCGAGAGCCGGCTCGCGATCACTGCGGCGACCGCGCTCACCGCCGTCGGCATCGGGCTGTTCGACTATCACGCCGCGCTCGCCCGCGCCCGCTTCGTCGGGGGCACCTATCTCAAGCTCGTGGTCTGGAAGAACGTCTTCGGCCTCGTGCTGATGGCGGGCACGGCCTGGTTCTTCCCGCAGCCGGTCTGGGTGCTGCTCGCGGGCGCGGCGGCCCAGGCGCTCGCCGTGGTCGTGATGCGCGCCGCACTGCACGACCGGCCGGGCGTGTTCGCGCCGGAGCGCAGCCGGCAGACGCTGCGGCTGTTTGCCGGCTACGGGCTGCCGCTGATCGCGGCAAACGCGATCTACCAGCTGATGCCGTTCATCAACCGCGGCGCCATCGCGGCGGCGGCAGACTTTTCCGAAGCCGGCTATTTCGCGCTCGCGGCCGATCTCGGCTCGCGCGGCTTCTCGACGCTCGGCACCGCCCTCGATCTGCTGCTGTTCCAGCTTGCGGTGCGGGCGGAGGAGCATCACGGCCGCGAGGCGGCGGAAGCGCAGATCACGCGCAACATCGGCGTCGTGGTCGCCCTGCTGCTGCCCTGCGCCGCCGGCTATTGGGCGGTGACGCCGGCGCTGCAGCAGCTCGTCGTGCCGGAGGCCTTTCGCGGGCCGTTCGCGCTCTACACCGCGCTGCTGATCCCCGGCCTGTTCTGCCTCTCGATCATGAACTTCGCTCTGAACCCGATCTTCCAGATCCGGCGCCGGACGAGGCCGGTGATCGCCGCCGCGCTGCTGGGCTGCGCGATCAACGGCATCGGCCTCGCCGTGCTGCCGAGGCTGATGGGACCGGCCGGCATCGCGGTGGCGCAGTCGTTGGGGCTCGCGGCGGCGGTGGCGCTGCTGGCGGGCCGCGCCCTGTTCGGCCCGGATCGGCTCGCGATGCCGTGGCGCGACATCGGGCTCTCCGCCGCAGCGAGCCTCGCCATGCTGGTGGTACTGGCGCCCCTGCGCCATCTCGAACCGGCCGTCGCCCTGACGATCTGCGTCGGCCTCGGCGTCGCGCTCTACGGAGCGGTGGTTTGGGTCTTCGACATCGCGGGACTGCGCCTGCTCGTCACGGAGCGGTTCGGACGCCGGCGTCCGGTGGCGGCGGAATAGGGGTATTCGCGCAGAAATCCTCTCCTGCGCCCCGCGGTCGCGCTTGTATCCCATGGCCATTCCGTTTTGAGTGCTTCCAAAGAGCGCGGATCACAGGCGCTCACGGGCAGGAAACCATGGGTTCATACGCTCCCGCGAGCGAGCAGGAGGCCGCCGCGATCGTTGCGGATGCCGTCGCCCGGACGGAGCGGCTGCGTCTCGTCGGCGGGGGCACCAAGGCTGGGATCGGCCGGCCGGCGCAGGACGAGGCGACGCTCTCGGCGTCGAGCATCACCGGCGTGACGCTCTATGAGCCGGCCGAGATGGTGGTCTCGGCCCGTGCCGGCACGCCGCTCGCCGAGGTTCAGGCGCTCTTGGCCGAGCGCGGCCAGATGCTGCCCTTCGAGCCGATGGACCATCGCGGCCTGATGGGGTCGACCGGCGAGCCGACCTTCGGCGCCGTCGCCGCCTGCAACAATTCCGGTCCCCGCCGGATCAATGCCGGTGCGGCCCGCGACAGCCTGATCGGCGTGCGCTTCGTCAACGGGCGTGGCCAGCCGATCAAGTCCGGCGGCCGGGTGATGAAGAACGTCACCGGGCTCGATCTCGTGAAGCTGATGGCCGGGTCGTGGGGCACGCTCGGCCTGCTCACCGAGGTGACCTTCAAGGTGCTGCCGGTGCAGGAGCGCGTGGCGACGCTGGTGTTCCGCGGCCTCGACGATGCCCGTGCCATCCAAGCGCTGAGCGCGGCCCTCGGCTCGCCCTTCGAGCTCACCGGCGCGGCGCATCTGCCGGCCGGCCTTGGGACGAGCGAGGCGCGCACGCTGATGCGGGTCGAGGGGTTTTCGAAGTCGATCGACTATCGACTCGGCGAACTCGCGCGCCTGCTCAAGCGCTACGGCGCGCCCGAGACCGTGGACGGCGAGGCCTGCACTGCCCTCTGGCAGGGCGTGCGCGACGTCGCCCCGCTCACCGAGCCGCGCAACGCTGCGATCTGGCGGATCTCGACGGCGCCGGTGCGCGGCGTGGCCCTCGCGCAGGCCGTCGCCCTGAGCTGCGAGGCGCGCTGGTACTACGACTGGGGCGGCGGCCTGATCTGGCTCGCCACCGACGCCGCAGGCGATGCCGGTGCCGAAGCGATCCGCGCCGCCACCCGGGCGCATGGCGGCCACGCGACGCTGGTGCGGGCGCCCGATGCGGTGCGTGCCGCCGTACCGGTCTTCGAGCCGCTGACCGCGCCGCTGATGCGGCTCACCGCCGGGATCAAGGCGGCGCACGACCCGGTGGGCGTGTTCAACCCGGGACGGATGTACGCGGCCGTTTGAGGCTTCAGGAACACCAGAGTGCAAACCAATTTCACCCTCGCCCAGCTCGCGGATCCGGCGACGAAATCCTCCGAAAAGATCCTGCGGACCTGCGTGCATTGCGGGTTCTGTACCGCGACCTGCCCGACCTACGTGCTGCTTGGGGACGAGTTGGATTCACCCCGCGGACGAATCTACCTGATCAAGGACATGCTGGAGGGCGCCAAGGCCGCGTCCGCCGAGGTGGTCAAGCATGTCGACCGCTGCCTGTCGTGCCTGTCCTGCATGACGACCTGCCCCTCGGGCGTGCACTACATGCACCTCGTCGACCATGCCCGCACGCATATCGAGAAGACCTACCGGCGCCCGCTGAGCGACCGGCTGCTGCGCGCGGTGCTCGCGTTCGTGCTGCCCTACCCGAACCGGTTTCGCCTGGCGCTGCTCGGGGCGAAGCTGGGGAGCCCGTTCCGCCCGCTCGTCGCGCGGTTGCCGCGGGTCGGCAACCGGCTCGCGGCGATGCTCGATCTCGCGCCGGCACAGCTGCCGAACCGCAACCCCACGGACCGGCCCGGCACCTTCCCGGCCGATCTTGCCGCCCAGGAGATCAGCGCGCTGATCCAGGAGGGCGACGACACCGCGCCGGTGACGCGCCGGGGGCGGGTCGCGCTGCTGCGCGGCTGCGCACAGAGCGTGCTGCGGCCGGACTTCAACGAGGCGGCGATCCGCCTGCTCACGCGCCACGGCGTCGAGGTCGTGCAGGCGAAGAACGAGGGCTGCTGCGGGGCGCTGACCCATCACATGGGCAAGGAGCACTCGGCCCACGGCTTCGCCAAGCGCGCCATCGACGCCTGGATGGCCGAGATCGACGGCGAGGGCCTCGACGCGATCGTGGTGACGGCCTCGGGCTGCGGCACGACGATCAAGGATTACGGCTTCATGTTCCGCGACGACCCGGCCTATGCCGAGAAAGCCGCGCGCGTCTCGGGCCTCGCCAAGGACGTCACCGAATACGTGGCCTCAATCGGGCTGCTGCCGCCGGTGCAGGATGCCGACCTCGTCGTCGCCTATCACTCCGCCTGCTCGATGCAGCACGGCCAGGGCATTCGCACCGAGCCCAAGACCCTGCTGAAGAAGGCCGGCTTCACCGTGAAGGACGTGCCGGAGGGGCATCTCTGCTGCGGCTCGGCCGGGACCTACAACATCCTGCAGCCCGAGATCGCGAACCGCCTGCGCGACCGCAAGGTCGCCAACATCGAGCGGATGCGGCCCGACCTCATCGCCACCGGTAACATCGGCTGCGTTACGCAGATCGGGAAGGGGACGGGGATTCCGATCCTGCACACAGTCGAACTGCTGGATTGGGCGACCGGCGGGCCGCGGCCGGCGGCGTTGGAGCGCCTTTCCGAACGAGAAGCCGGCGCTCTGCCGATCGCGGCCGAGTAGCGGACGAGGACGCGTTGCTTGCGGCGCGTCCGGTCGTTCTGGGCTTGCGACCGGGGCTGGGCGTCAGGCCGCCCGCACCGTCGCGAGGAACCGTGCGACTTCCTGGTTCAGGTGCTCCGACTGGCGCGACAACTCCGAGGATGCGGCGAGGACCTGGGAGGCTGCGGCTCCGGTATCCTCGGCGGCGCGGGCGACACCCGTGATGTTGAAGGTGACCTCTCCGGTACCGGCCGCGGCTTGGGAGACGTTGCGCACGATTTCCTGCGTCGCCGCGCCCTGCTCTTCGACCGCCGCGGCGATCGACGTCGCCACGTCGTTGATCTCCCGGATGCGTCCGGCGATCCCGCCGATCGCGCCGACCGCCTGATCGGTCGAGCTCTGAATGCGGGTGATCTGGCTGCCGATCTCCTCGGTTGCCTTGGCCGTCTGCGACGCCAGTTCCTTGACCTCGGCCGCGACGACCGCGAAGCCGCGTCCGGCCTCTCCGGCGCGCGCCGCCTCGATCGTGGCGTTGAGCGCGAGAAGGTTGGTCTGACCGGCAATGTCCGAGATCATCCGAACCACGTCGCCGATCTTGGCCGCCGCGACGCTCAGGTCCTGCACCAGTATCGCCGTCTGGTCCGCTTCGCCGACAGCCGCTCCGGCGAGTGCGGCCGAACCATCGACCTGACGGCCGATCTCCTGGACCGACGAGCCGAGTTCCTCGGCCGCGGCGGCGACCGTGTTGACGTTCGACGCGGCCTCTTCCGCCGCCGCGGCCACCGTGGTCGACTGGCTCGCGGTTTCGGTGGCCGTCGCCGTCATCGTCTGGGCGGTCGCCTGCAGCTCGGTGGAGGCCGAGGTCACCATGCCGATGATCCCGCTCACCGCACGCTCGAAGCCATCGGCCATGTCGCGCATCGCTTTCCTGCGCTGCTCTTCGGCGCTCTTGCGGGCGAGGATGGTTTCCTCTTCCAGCGCCCTGGTGCGGATCAGGTTGTCCTTGAACACCTGGACGGCCGAAGCCATGGCGCCGATCTCGTCGTGGCGCGTCCGATAAGGCACTTCGATCGCGGCGTCGCCCTTCGCCAGAACATCCATCGTCGCGGTCATCCGGCCGATCGGGCGCGAGATACCGATCATGCCGAACGCCGCTGCGCCGACGGCTGCCGCTATGGCGAGCGCGACAGAAACGTAGGCTGCGAGAGCCGCGGCGTCCGCCGCCTCGACCGATCCTTGCGAATCCCGCGTGGCGCCATGCGCGTTAAGCGCAGCATCCCGCGTAAGAGTTTCGCGCATCGTATTATAGATGTTGACGTTTTCCGGCTTTCCCAGCAGCATTGCGGCCGCTGCGGTCTGTCCGGCCCGTGTCAGGTCGCGCATCTCGGCCGTCATATGCTCGAAGCGGCCCCAGAGAGCTGCGAACTCTTCGTACAGCGCCCGCTCCTCGGATGAGGTGATCAGCGGCTCGTAAGCCTTCCTGGCCTGCACGACTTTCGTCAGCGTGTCGTCCAACTGCGCGTTGTTCTCGGCGAATTGCGCCGGAGAACCGGAGAGCGCGATGACCCGAAGCTGCTTGATCCGAACCTCCGATATCGCCCCCTTGAGTTCGCCGACCGCCAGGACGGACGGCAGCCAGTTGATGGCTACTTCGTTCGCGTATTGCCGGATGTTGGACAGCTTGGCGAGCGAGAGCGCGCCTTGCCCCGCGGCAATGAGGGCAAGCAGGCCGAAGGCCCCGGCAAGAGCGCTCTTGATCGAGAGACGGAGGCGCATGTCAACCATTCGAGCGCTTAGGGCGACCCCGGAATGCCGGCGCGTGGCGCAATCCGGGAACCGGAAAATCATTCCGGAACGGTTCTCAGAAGACTTCGAATTGGTTAACCAAGTATAAAAACCGCACATAATGCGGGCTATCGAATATATCGCTACTTATGATGGGATTTTCGGCTGGGAACTGCTTCAGGTTGTGTTGGTCGGTACCCGCCGGCTACGGCATCCGCCGCAGCGCCGTCAGCACGAACACCCGGATCGCCGACGACAGGTTCTGCCCGCCGCGGCCCGCATCGATCGCGCCGATCAGCGCCTGGACCGACTGCCCACGCGCTACGGCGATCTCGCGCACCGCGTCCCAGAACGGCGCCTCCAGTGAGACGCTGGTGCGATGGCCTGCGATCATGACCGAGCGCTTTTTCAGGCCGCCCGGCGCGTCGTCGCTCATGCGTCGTCGGGATTCTTGAGGCGGTGGCCTTCGAGCCGGTCGGACTCGATGGCGGCCTTCTTCTCGGCGAGCGTCTTGGCCTTCTTCGGCCGGCCGAAGACGACGCGGTTCTCGGCGGCGCGGACAGCCTTCTCGGCCTTGTCGCGCGCCTTGCGGAACTGGTTGAGGTTGATGATCTCGGCCACGGCGAAACATCCTCCGACCGGACCCGGCGAGCCCAACCCGCCGGATCATGGATCATGCGTCTAATCGATGCTGGGCGCCAGCATGGTGTCCGGTCGCACCACGCGCTCGAACTCCGCTTCGGTGACATAGCCCAGGCGCAGCGCTTCCTCCTTCAGCGTAGTGCCGTTCTTGTGCGCAGTCTTGGCGATCTCGGCGGCCTTGTCGTAGCCGATCGAGGGAGCCAGCGCCGTGACCAGCATGAGCGAGCGGCTCATCAGGTCTGCGATCCTGTCCTGGTTCGCCTTGATGCCGACGACACAATTGTCGGTGAAGCTCACCGCAGCATCGGCGAGAAGCCGGATCGATTGCAGCACCGCGTTGGCGATGACCGGCTTGAACACGTTCAGCTCGAAATGCCCCTGTGAACCGGCAAAGCTCACCGTGGTGCCGTTGCCGACGACCTGGCAGCAGACCATGGTCAGGGCCTCGCACTGGGTCGGGTTGACCTTGCCGGGCATGATCGACGAGCCGGGCTCGTTCTCCGGCAGCGAGAGTTCGCCCAGCCCCGAGCGCGGACCCGAGCCGAGCAGCCGGATGTCGTTGGCGATCTTGAACAGGCCGGAGGCGAGCGCCGTCAGCGCGCCCTGCGTGAACACCAGGGCGTCGTGCGTCGCCAGCGCCTCGAACTTGTTCTCGGCCGAGGTGAAGGGCAGGCCGGTCAGCTCGGTGACCTTCGCCGCGAAACGCTCTGCGAATTCAGGATGCGCGTTGAGACCGGTGCCGACGGCGGTGCCGCCCTGCGCCAGCGCCAGCACGCCCGGCAGGGTCGCGGTGATGCGCGCCCCACCGAGCGCCACCTGCGCCGCGTAGCCGGAAAATTCCTGGCCGAGGGAGACCGGGGTCGCATCCTGCAGATGGGTCCGGCCGATCTTTACGATGTCTGCGAAGGCCTTCGCCTTGGCGTCGAGCGCCCCATGCAGATGCGTCAGCGCCGGGATCAGGCGCTCCTGGATCTCGCGGGCCACCGCGATGTGCATGGCGGTCGGAAACGTATCGTTCGAAGATTGGCCGCGATTGCAATGGTCGTTGGGGTGGACCGGCGTCTTGCCGCCGCGCTTTCCCCCGAGCCGCTCGTTGGCGAGCGAGGCGATGACCTCGTTGGCATTCATGTTGGATTGGGTGCCCGAGCCGGTCTGCCAGACCACCAGCGGAAACTCGTCGTCGTGCTCACCGGCCACGACCTCGGCGGCCGAAGCCGCGATGGCGTCGGCCACCTTCGGGTCGAGGCCGCCGAGATCCTTGTTCACCAGGGCCGCGGCCTGCTTCACGAGGCCGAGCGCGTGCACCAGCGGCGCCGGCTGATGCTCGGTGCCGATCCGGAAATTCTGGATCGAGCGCTGGGTCTGCGCGCCCCAGTAGCGGTGCGCCGGCACCTCGATCGGGCCGAAGGTGTCGGACTCGGTACGGGTTTCGGTCGAGGGTTCCGGCGACATCATGGCCTCTTCGTTGGCGTCTTCGCGCTCCTACTTAACCAAGGAGGCAGCGGAGTGCGATTCCGCCGCCGACCCATTTCTGAGGAGAGACGATGCCGCCGGACACCGTCCTCTCGCGTGAGACTGCGCCCTTTCGCTTCCGCCCCGTGGTGCCGAAGCCGCGCACCGAGGATCTCGGCCTGTTCGCGTTCCTCAAGGCCGCGCGAAAAAACCCGATCACCACCTGGATGCGTGCGCATTTCGAGCAGCCGGTGGTGGCCGCCGACGGTGTGATGGGGCGGATCACGGTGGTGAGCGACCCGGCCCTGATCCGCTACCTCTACGTCGACAACGCGAAGAACTATCGCAAGGACGACCTCCAGCGCCGCATCCTGGCACCTGGCCTCGGTAACGGCCTGCTCTCGGCCGAGGGCGACGAATGGCGCAACCAGCGCCGCACCATCGCGCCGATCTTTTCCCCTCGCCACGTCATGAGCTTTGCGGAACCGATGAATCTCGCCGGCGCCCGCGTCGCCCGCCGGCTCGCCCGGCGTGACGGCGCGCACATTGAGGCGGCGAACGAGATGACGCGCGTCTCCCTCGACGTCCTGGAGCGCACGATCTTCACCCAGGGGCTGAAGCGTGATCCCGACGCGGTCGGTCGCGCCATCACCCGCTTCCTGGAGGCGATCGGGCCGATCGATCCGCTCGACGTGTTCGGCGTGCCCGGCTTCGTACCCCGCATCGGCCGGCTGCGGGCGCGTCCGGCCGGGCGGTTCTTCGAAGAGGTGGTGGGCGAGCTGATCGCGCGCCGCCGCGCGCTGACCGGGACGGGCGCAGAGGCGCCGCACGATCTACTCACGTTGCTCCTCACCGCGAGCGATCCCGAGACCGGCAACGGCCTCACCGATCTCGAAGTGAAGGCCAACATCGTCACCTTCATCGCCGCCGGGCACGAGACGACCGCCAATGCCCTGACCTGGGCGCTGTACTGCCTCTCGCAGGACGACGCCTCGCGGGAACGCCTGGAGGCGGAAGCCGATGCCGCCGTCGGCGAAGACGGCCATTTCGCCCTGAAGAACTTGCCCTTCGCCAAAGCGGTGGTGGAAGAGACGATGCGGCTGTTTCCGCCGGTGCCGTTCATGAGCCGGCAGGCGATCCGCGAGGACCGAATCGGACGGGTCAAGATCCCGAAGAACTCCACCGTCATGGTTGCGCCTTGGGTGCTCCATCGTCACCGGACGCTCTGGGACGATCCCGACGCCTTCATCCCCGAGCGCTTCCTGCCCGAAAACCGCGAAACGATTTCGCGCTTCGCCTACCTGCCGTTCGGCGCGGGGCCGCGGGTCTGCATCGGCCAGAGCTTTTCGCTGCAGGAGGCGACTCTCGTGCTGACGCACATCGCCCGTGCCGTCCGCCTCGACCTCGCTGCCGGCCATCCGCCGGTGGTGCCGCTGCACCGGGTCACGCTACGGCCGGAGGATGGGGTGCGGATGATGGTGCGGCGGCGGTCTTGAGATCGCGATCGGCTTTGCCCGGCCGTTCGCGGCCGGACAGGCACCATCCATCGCGCCTCGGCGGTCATCCGATGCGCGATGGTGTGCTGCAGATGCACCAAGTTATTGCTCTATTTCGACTTTTTCGAAAATCGTAGGTCGCATTTCGGGCCGATGGTCGCGAGTCGCCTCAGGCCGCCCGGACGCTTGCGAGGAAGCGATCGACCTCCGTTGCGAGGTGCTCGGACTGGCGTGACAGCTCCGAAGCCGCACCGAGCACTTGGCCCGCTGCGGCTCCGGTCTCCTCGGCCGCGCCGGCCACGCCCGCAATGTTGCTGGTGACCTCGCCGGTTCCCATGGCCGCCTGACCGACGTTGCGCACGATCTCCTGCGTTGCCGCCCCCTGCTCCTCGACGGCTGCCGCGATCAACGTCGCCACGCCGCTGATCTCCTGGATCCTCTCGGTGATCGAACCGATCGCCGTGACCGCCTGGCCCGTCGAAGCCTGGATGCGTGCGATCTGACCCGAAATCTCGTCCGTCGCCTTTGCCGTCTGGTTGGCCAGTTCCTTCACCTCGGCGGCGACGACGGCGAAGCCGCGGCCCGCCTCGCCGGCTCTCGCCGCTTCGATCGTCGCATTGAGCGCCAGGAGGTTGGTCTGCCCGGCGATCGTCGAAATCAAGCCGACGACGTCGCCGATCCGGGATACGGCTACGCTCAGGTCCTGGACCAGCGCGCCGGTCTGGTCCGCCTCGGAGACCGCGATCCTCGCGAGGTGAGCCGAGCCGTCGACCTGCCGTCCGATCTCGTGAACGGACGAGCCCAATTCTTCCGCCGCAGCGGCCACGGTGTTGACGTTGCTGGCCGCTTCTTCGGCCGCGGCCGCCACCGTGGTCGATTGGCCCGCCGTCTCGCGCGCAGAGGCGGTGAGCTGCTGGGCCGTGGTTTGCAGCTCCGTGGCGGAGGCCGAGACCATGCCGACGATGCCTCCGATCGCCGCCTCGAACCCGTCGGCCATCTGGCGCATGCCGGCCTTGCGCTGCTCTTCGGCCGCCAACCGCGCCGTGGCGGTGTCGACCTCGAGCTGGCGTGTGCGGATCAGATTATCCTTGAACACCTTCACGGCGGCGGCCATCGCGCCGATCTCGCTGCGCTCGCCGGTATAGGGCACATCGATTGCCGTGGCGCCGCCAGCCGCGACTTCGTTCATCACCTCCGTCATACGGCGGACGGGGACGGAAATCGTGAACACCAACAGGCAGCCGACACCGAGCGTCGTTGCCGCCACCGTCCCCAGCACGACGAGGATCGCCGTGCGGGCGCTTTCACCGAGAGCGACCGCCGCGGCGGCATCCTGTTTGCCGCTCGTCTCGTTGAAGGCGAGATCGGCCTTGATGGCAGCCCGCGCCGCATTGAGAGCCGGCAGCATCCCGTCGAGCAGATGAGCGCTCGCGCCCTTCGCATCGCCGCCGTTGGTACGCTGCAGGAACTCCTCGCCCATGTTCGTGTAGGCGACCACGGTCGTTTTGACGGCGTTCCACAGCTCGGTTTCACCGGCATCGACCAGGGGCGCGTAGTCTTCCAGGTCCCGGGCGACATCGGCCATGCTTGCACGCAGTCGCGGCAGGGATTGAGGACGACGCTCCTCGCTCGACACGAGATAGGCCAGCTGACGGCTGCGGATGGCTTCGAAATTCGTGGCGAGACGGCCGAGGATGCGCGTGGACGGCAACGCGTGGCTGCCGAGATTGTCGGTCACGCTGCTGAGCGCGGCGAGCTTGGCATAGCAGAAGCCGCCCAATCCGCAGGTGAGGACGAACAGCACGAGCAGCGCGCTGATCAAGCGCACGCGAATGGTGAGGTTGGAAAGCATTGATGGCGACCCGATGGCGATCGTCACATTGTAGACATTCTTGGTTAAAATTCCATTTGCAGAAGATGCTCCGGCCGACCGGGTATTTCAGTGGGAATGCATCTTGAACTCGAAGATTAGATGGCTTGGTAGAGGTTCGATTTGTCCGCTGCGATCGGCTGCCCGGCTCGGGGTCGCGATGGATCGCGCAGATGGCTGGACGGCGTGCAGCCAAATCCAGCAGCGTGGTGGCGCCCGGACAACCCGAAGGCGTGCGGAGAAAGGCCGTATGGCGTTGCTGCTCCCCACGCCGACCGTGGTTGACGCCGGGCACCCGATCTCGACGAGCGGCCCAGCCACCTGCCGGTATCGAAGGCTCCGCCCCGGATCGTCACCTCACGGACGATACGGTTGCCGGCTAAAACGATCGGCCCACGCCTGTCTTGGAGAGCGCCGCGACGCCTTCCAGGGCTGAAAGCACGACGTCGGTTGATGGCCGCGGGATCGCTTCGCCTGCCTGCAAGGCGCGTATTCTCCGGCAGGGGGGACGATCCGACGCGCGATCAGATCGGCAGGAGACGGAATCGGAACTGGCGACCGGACGACGCTCGGTCCGTGCGGGGTCCCGTCGTTCCGCCGCTCAGCTCTTCTTGCGGAACGAATCCAGACTCACGACCTCGGCGCCGGTGTCTTTCCCCGCGACCTTCTCGGCCGGAGCATCCTTGCCCGGCTTGTCCGCATCGTTCGCGTTTTCGTCGACCTTGTTACCGGCGGCGGCGGCGAGGGCGGGAACGATCTTGGGCGGCCCGGAGATGGCGGCGAGGCCGGAATTCTTCGGCTTTATCTCCATCGGCTCGGAGGCCGCACCGCGCGGGCCGCTCTTCACGAGGGTCGGCGTCGGTGCAGATTCGGTCTCCTCGGAGGCCTCGCCCTCTTCCTGGAGGTCGAACTTGAGGCCGAACTGGACGGAGGGATCGAAGAAGCCCGAGAGCGCATCGAACGGTACCAGCAGACGCTCGGGCACGCCCGAGAACGACAGGCCGACCTCGAAGGAATGCTCGGTGACGCCGAGATCCCAGAACTGGTGCTGCAGGACGATCGTCATGTCCTGCGGGTACTTTTCCCGCAGGCGCTGCGACATGCGCACGCCCGGAGCCTCGGTGCGGAAGGAAACGTAGAAGTGGTGCTCGCCGGAAAGCCCCTCGCGGGCCGCATCGGTCAGCACCCGCTTCACGACGCCGCGCAGAGCGTCCTGCACCATGAGATCGTAGCGGATCAGGTCTTCAGCCATCGGCGCTCGCTCTGCCCGGGATGCGTTCCGGACGTCGGAAGCCGCCGGGGTCGTCAAAATGAAAGTGGAGGTTTCTGTTGCCAGGTACCTCCGAACCCCGCCTATGCAGTGCTACCCGCTAGGACTTGATTTCGGTAACCGGCACCGCTTACGCGGCGACAGCGACCGGAGCAAAGTTGTCATTGGCAACTATTGCAGAGGCCCGATAACGGCGGAACCATGCCGAGCAAAAGTTCACCCTTTACGCCCTCGTCGATCCTATTTCGCCCCCGCCGAAACCCAGGCCTGAAGCCGAGCCGGGCCTTGCGGCCATCGGTCCTGGGTCTTGGTGGAGGCGCCGGGTACCGCCCCCGGGTCCGATAGGTTTATTTCGAAGAACGTTTATCGCCATAGCCGGCCTTGCGACCGGCAAAGCGAATATAGAGGGACCGGGGGCGGTTTTGAAGAGCGATCCTCGCAGTGGACTGCTCGATGATGCCGCTGTTGCTTCCGCGCACGCCTCGCATGCAGCCGAAGCGGGGCCGGAACATCCTGCGACGGTCGCTCCGGGCGCGACCCTCGGCCTCGGCGCCTGGCTGCTGCAGGCGGTGCTGTTCGTAGCGATTCCCGCTGCGGTGCTGACGCTGGCGGGCCTCCTCTCGCTCCTTCTGGTCCGCGTCGCGGCGGACATCAGGATCGGCCTCGATGTCTTCACGCCCACCGCGCTGCGCCCGCGCCTGCCCCTCTACGAGATGGCGGGCCGGGGTGTCGCCGCCGACGTGCTGCGGCAGGTGCTGATCGCGGGTTTCGCCGTCGGCCTGGCCCTCTGGCAGGACGGCGCCGCCTGGCGACGGAGGCTCGCGCTCACGCGTCCCGCCGAGCCGCGCACGAGCAGCCCGCTCAGGCTCTGGCTCCTCATGGCGGTCTGGCCGGTCATCCACATCCTCTGGGTGACGGAGACGGCCCGGGCGCTGAACGGCGGTCTCGCGCAGGGCATCCGCATCTCGCCGTTCCTGACGCCGCTCGCGGTGGCGGGATGGTTCGCCTACGTCGTCGTCCTCGCGCCGATGGCGGAAGAGCTTCTGATGCGCGGCGAGGCCTTCGCCCGCGCCGGCCGGATCATGCGCCCAGCCGGTGTCATCGCGGCGACCGCACTTCTGTTCTCCCTCGCCCACCTGTCGGAATCCGGTGGCATCGCGCGGCCGATCTCGCTCCTGCCCCTGGCGCTGACGCTCGGCTGGCTGCGCTGGCGCACCGGACGTCTCTGGCCCTGCATGCTGCTGCACGGATGGAGCAATCTGGCGCTTCTGGCCTATCTGCTCTGGCCGCGCGCCTACTGACGCAGCACGGCCAAGCCTGTGCGCCACGGCCCCCGCCGGGTATCGGTCCGGCCCCCGCCGCCTTATCCTGCGGCCCATGCAGGCCTATCACCACCTTCTCGAACGCATCCTCGGCGAGGGTGTCCGCAAGGACGACCGTACCGGCACCGGCACGCTTTCCGTGTTCGGCCACCAGATGCGGTTCGACCTCGGCCGGGGCTTTCCGCTCGTCACCACGAAGCAGCTTCATCTGCGCTCGATCATCCACGAGCTGCTCTGGTTCCTCGCCGGCGACACCAACGTGCGCGCGCTCCAGGCCAGGGGCGTGACGATCTGGGACGAGTGGGCGGATGCCAACGGCGATCTCGGCCCGGTCTACGGCAAGCAGTGGCGGAGCTGGGACAAGGCGGGCGGCAGCGTCGACCAGATCGCGCAGGTCGTCGACGAGATCCGCTGCAACCCGGATTCGCGCCGCCTGATCGTCTCGGCCTGGAACCCGGCCGATCTCGACCGGATGGCGCTCGCGCCCTGTCACTGCCTGTTCCAGTTCTACGTCGCCGAGGGTCGGCTCTCCTGCCAGCTCTACCAGCGCTCCGCCGACGTCTTCTTGGGCGTTCCCTTCAATATCGCGAGCTACGCGCTGCTCACCGCGATGATCGCGCAGGTGTCGGGCCTGCAGCCGGGCGACTTCGTCCACACCTTCGGCGACGCCCATCTCTACGTGAACCACCTGGAGCAGGCGCGGACGCAGCTCGCCCGCGAGCCGAGGCCGCTGCCGATCCTGCGCCTCAACCCGGAGGTCCGCTCGCTGTTCGACTTCACCTACGAGGACATCGCCATCGCGGGCTATGAGCCGCATCCGGCGATCAAGGCACCGGTAGCGGTCTGATGGTTCGTCCAAAAATCTCCCTCGTCGTGGCCGTCGCCAGCAATGGCGTCATCGGCCGGGACAACGGTCTGATCTGGCACCTGTCGAGCGATCTCAAGCGCTTCAAGGCGCTCACCATGGGCAAGCCGATGCTGATGGGCCGCAAGACTTTTTCGGCGATCGGCAGGCCGTTGCCCGGACGGCGGAGCCTCGTGCTGACCCGTGATCGGGGCTTCGCGGCGGAGGGCGCCGAACTCGTCCACGACTGGGAGGAGGCGCTCGCAGCCGCGAATGCCGACGAGCTGATGGTCGTCGGCGGCGGCGCGATCTACGCGCTGGCGCTGCCCCATGCCGACCGTATCCACCTGACCGAGGTCGACACCGCGCCCGAGGGCGACGCGTACCTGCCGGCCTTCGACCGCTCGGCCTACCGCGAGACCCTGTGCGAGGCGCATCCGGCGGGCGGTCGGGACGATCATGCCTTCGTCTTCATCGACCTGGAGCGGATCGGCTGAGCCCGGATCCCGATTTCATCCCGCAGGGACGGCGCTTAGGCCGCAGGCCGTGTGCGGCTGCACGGTACGGCGTAACCGTTGCGGTAGACGCATCGGATGCCCACCTCACGGCCTTGACAGGACCGGGTGCTGCCAATCAGGTGCGCTCGACCGTACGGTTCGAAAAAATTCGTTTCCGGCAAGGGGAGTCCGGCAACCGATCCAGGCGAGGCCGCCGTCCGAAGCAGGACGGCGATGGTGGCGTGGGTCGGGGCCGGAGCAGGAGTCTACGTCGAGAATGCCTTGGAGCAATCAGAGCGGCGGCGGCAGCGGTGGGGGAGGCGGCCCCTGGGGCGGCCGTCCCGGCGGTGGCAATGGCGGCGGTGGACCCTGGGGCAGTGGAGGCGGCGGCGGTGGCGGTAAGACCCCGCCGGACCTCGAAGACCTGATCCGGCGCGGCCAGGATCGCCTGCGCGGCATCATCCCCGGCGGTGCCGGCAGCGGCTTCGGCGGCGGCAAGGGCATCGTGATCCTGCTCGGCCTCCTCGTCGGTGGCTGGCTTCTCACGGGCTTCTACACGGTGAAGCCGAACGAGGTCGGCATCAATACGGTCTTCGGGCGCTACACCGGCCAGAGCGGCGAGGGCCTGCGCTACAACTTCCCCTATCCGGTCGGCGGCGTGGTCAAGCCGAATGTCGGCTTCACGAACTCGATCCAGGTCGGCTTTCGGTCCGGCTCAGGTGCGGCACGCCAACGCGACGTGCCGGAGGAGAGCCTGATGCTCACCGCCGACGAGAATATCGTCGACCTCGATTTCGAGGTGCAGTGGCGCGTCAACCCGCTCAAGGCCGAGGACTACGTCTTCAACCTCGAAAACCCCGAGAGCACGATCAAGGCGCTCTCCGAGAGCGCCATGCGCGAGGTTGTCGGCCGCCGCAACATCCAGGCGATCCTGACCAACGAGCAGTCGAGCATCGCTGCCGAGGTCAAGGACATCGTTCAGAAGGGTCTCGACGAGTACGGCGCGGGTGTCATCATCGCGGTCGTCCAGCTGACCGGCGTCAATCCGCCGCCGGAGGTCCGTCCGGCCTTCATCGACGTGAACGCCGCCCAGCAGGACGCCCAGCGCGTCCGCAACGAGGCCGAGACCTATGCCAGCCGCGAAGTGCCGCAGGCCCGCGGCCGCGCCTCGCAGATCGTGCAGGCGGCCGAGGCCTATCGCGATCAGGCCACCGCCGAGGCGACCGGTCAGGCCGCGCGCTTCACGCAGGTCTACGAAGCCTACAAGCTCGCGCCCGACGTCAGCCGCGAGCGTCTGTTCCTGGAGACGATGGAAAAGGTCCTGGGCTCGGTGAACAAGGTCATCCTCGATCAGAACGGCACGGGCGCCGCCGGCGCCAGCGCGGCGGGCGTCGTGCCCGTACTGCCGTTGAACGAGTTCGGCGGACGAACCAGCCAGGGCGGAGCCGCACGATGAACAGCTCCACCCTCCGCACCGGCCTCGTGCTCGTGGCCGGCATCGTCGTCGTCGGGCTCTACGCCTCGGTCTTCACCGTCGGTCAGATGCAGCAGGCGCTGGTGCTCCAGCTCGGCCGCGTGCGCGCCGTGCTGAACCCGCCCGGCGAGACCAAGCCCGGCCTCTACTTCAAGGTGCCGTTCACCGACACCGTGGTGATCTTCGACAAGCGCGTGCTCGATCTCGACCTGCCGGTCCAGACCCTGCTCACCGCCGACCGCCAGAACCTCGAGGTCGACGCCTTCGTGCGCTACCGGATCGTCGATCCGCTGAAGTTCTACCAGTCGGTCGGCAACATCCCGCTCGCCAACCAGCGGCTGTCGAGCTTCACCAACTCCAGCCTGCGCAACGTGCTGGCCCGTTCCAGCCGCGACGCCATCGTGCGGACCGACCGTGTCGACCTGATGAACGAGATCCAGGAAGACGTGAACAAGCAGGCCAAGCAGCTCGGCGTCGAGATCGTCGACCTGCGCATGACCCGCGTCGATCTGCCGGCCAAGAACTCCCAGGCCGTCTACGACCGGATGACTTCGGAGCGGAAGCGCGAGGCCGCCGACATCCGTGCCAACGGCGATCAGGCCGCGGCCACCATCAAGGCCAAGGCCGACAAGGAGGTCACCGTCCTTCTCGCCGATGCCACGAGCAGCTCGGAGAAGCTGCGCGGCCAGGGCGAGGCGGAGCGGAACCGCATCCTCGCCGAAGCCTTCGGCAAGGATGCCGACTTCTTCGCCTTCTACCGCTCGATGCAGGCCTACGAGCAGAGCATGAAGGGCCAGGACACGCGGCTGGTCATCAACCCGAACTCTTCGTCGTTCTTCCGCTACTTCGGCGATCCGCAGGGTCGCGCGACCGGCGCCCCTAAGCCCTGATGTCCCTCGACCGGGGGCGGCGCACACGCCGCCCTTGATCGTGCGCGCCGGGCGCCGATCTATAGGCACGCTTCTTGGGCACGGTCCGCTTCCACGGGAATCGCACCCTGCTCCAGATCTCCGAAGTCGCACGATGTTTTTGGGAAACCGGGCTCCGCTCACCCGCATCGTGCTCTGGAAGGAACCGAACCATGCGTCTCGCCACGAGCGCCATTCCGGGTGTCGACCGTCCGGCTCTGCATCGCCGGGCCCGCTCGGCGCTCGCCGCCGTGATGATCGGCGCGATGGTCCCGATGTCGGTCGCCCCCGCCTTCGTGCCGCAGGCGGCCTTCGCTAAGGGGCCGGAATCCCTCGCCGACCTCGCCGATCAGGTGACGGACGCAGTGGTGAACATCTCGGCCTCGACCACGGTCGATTCCTCCGCACGCAGTGGCCGGACCGGTCCGCAGCTGCCGCCGGGCACGCCGTTCGAGGATCTGTTCGAAGAGTTCTTCAAGAAGCGCGGTCAGCGCGGCGACAACAACAAGGGTGAGGACGACAGCCCGCGTGGCCAGTCGCGCAAGTCGAACTCGCTCGGCTCCGGCTTCATCATCGACGCCGCCGGCCTCGTCATCACCAACAACCACGTCATCGGCGACGCCAACGACATCCAGGTCATCCTGCACGACGGCACGAAGCTGAAGGCCGAGATCGTCGGCAAGGATTCGAAGATCGATCTCGCGATCCTGCGCGTGAAGCCGGATCCCAACAGGCCGCTCAGGGCCGTTCCGTTCGGCGATTCCGACAAGATGCGGCCGGGCGACTGGGTGATCGCGATCGGCAATCCGTTCGGCCTCGGCGGCTCGGTATCGGCTGGCATCGTCTCGGCGCGGGGCCGCAACATCGAGTCCGGTCCCTACGACAACTACATTCAGACCGACGCGGCCATCAACAAGGGCAATTCCGGCGGCCCGCTGTTCAACATGAACGGCGAGGTCATCGGCATCAACACGGCGATCCTGTCGCCGTCGGGCGGCTCCGTCGGCATCGGCTTCGCCGTGCCCTCGAACACCGCGAGCCCTGTGCTCGATCAGTTGCGCGAGTTCGGCGAAGTCCGCCGCGGCTGGCTCGGCGTGCGCATCCAGAACGTCGACGACGCCACCGCCGAGGCCCTTGGCCTCAAGGGTGGCGCCAAGGGCGCGCTGATCGCCGGCGTCGACGAGAAGGGCCCGGCCAAGCCCGCCGGCCTCGAAGTCGGCGACGTCATCACCAAGTTCAACGGCACCGTGGTGAAGTCGTCGAGCGAGCTACCCCGCATCGTCGCCCAGACGCCGGTCGGCAAGACCGTCGAGGTGATCGTCGTCCGCAAGGGCCAGGAGCAGACCAAGTCCGTCGTCCTCGGCCGCCTGGAAGACGGCGAGAAGCCGCAACTCGCCAACGCCAAGCAGCCGGATGTCGAGAGCGCGACCCGGCAAGCCCTCGGCCTCAACCTCTCCGGTCTGACCGACGAACTCCGCAAGAAGTTCAGCATCAAGGACACCGTCAAGGGTGTCGTCGTCACCCGCGTCGACCCGAACTCGACGGCGGCCGACAAGCGCATCGTCCCCGGCGAGGTCATCGTCGAGGTCGGCCAGGAGGCCGTCAGCACGCCGGCCGACGTCACCAAGCGCGTTGAGGCGCTGAAGAAGGAGTCGCGCAAGTCCGTGCTGCTCCTCGTGGCGGGTGGCAGCGGCGACGTGCGGTTCGTGGCGATCGGCCTCGACTGAGCTTTTTGCACCTTCGTCATTTCGGGGCTCGCGTCAGCGAGAACCCGGAACCCACGATTGGGCGCCACGATGTGATCGAAGTTCGGCATTTCGGGTAGGTTCCGGGTTCTCGCCTTCGGCGAGCCCCGGAATGACAGCCGAGCCAATGGTCGCCGAAGTTTAGCCGACGAACTCCGCGGCCGAAAAACCCTGTAAATACAACAGCGCCGTCAGGTCGCCGTGCTCGATCCTGACATGCGCCGCGGCGGCGACAGCGGGTTTGGCACGGAAGGCCACGCCCAGCCCCGCCTCCCCAAGCATGGCGAGGTCGTTGGCGCCGTCGCCGACTGCCATGGTGTCCTCGGTGACGAGGCCGAGCCGCTGTCGCAACTCCAGAAGTGTCGCGCGCTTCGTCTCCGCTCCGACGATTGGTTCGGCAACCGTCCCGCTGAGCGCGCCAGCGGTGAGGTCGAGCCGGTTGGCCCGCGTTTCGTCGAAGCCGAGCATCTCCGCGATCGGGCCGGTGAATAGCGTGAAACCGCCCGAGACGAGGCAGGTGTAAGCGCCGTGCGCCTTCATGGTCGCGACGAGCGTCCTGCCGCCGGGCGTCAGGACGATCCGGGTGGCGATGAGGTCGTCGGCAGCGGTCGCCGGCAGGCCCTTCAGAAGGGCGACCCGCTCGCGCAGAGCCGGCCCGAAGGCGATCTCGCCCTGCATGGCCCGCTCGGTGATCGCCGAGACCTGCGCCTTGATGCCGAGAACGTCGGCGAGTTCATCGATGCATTCCTGCTCGATCATGGTGGAATCCATGTCGGCGAGGAAAAGCCGCTTGCGACGATGCGGCCCGGCCGGCAGCACGGCGACGTCGATCGGTTGACCCGTGAGGGCTTCGCGCAGACGCGCCGTCAGCTCCGGCGCCTGCTCCGGATCCGCATCGACGAGGCATTCGGCGGCGATGCCGTGATGGAGAAGGCGCGGCGGATGCGCCGTCCCGAGGGCGTCGCGCGCATCGGTCAGCACCGCGCCGGTGATGGCGGGACGGTCCGGGTTTGCTATCAGCGTCGCGACGAGGGTCATGCCAGGATCACGGAGAGAAGCCGTTGTCGCCGGTCACGGACAGGCACGCCGCGCGGCCACAGGCCATCCTCATCGCAGGGCCGACCGCCTCGGGCAAGTCGGCGCTTGCGCTCGCGCTGGCGCGGGCCTTCGGGGGAACCATCGTCAACATGGATTCGATGCAGGTCTATGCCGACCTGCGCCGGCTCTCGGCCCGCCCGGCACCTGAAGAAGAAGCGCAGGTGCCCCACCGGCTCTACGGCACGGTCGACGGCGCCGTGAACTTTTCGGTAGGAAATGTTTCACGTGAAACACCAAAGATCCTAACCGACGTCGAGACAGGCGGACGCTTGCCGATCTTCGTCGGCGGGACGGGCCTCTATTTCCGAGCCCTGGACGAAGGGTTGTCCGAAATGCCGACGGTGCCGGACGCCGTGCGCGAGGCCGTCCGTGCCCGGGCAAAAGGTCGCGAGACAGAGGCGCTTCACACCGAGCTTGCCGCGCTCGATCCGGCCGGCGCAGGGGCGTTGCGCCCAACGGACAGAATGCGCGTGATGCGCGCCATCGAGGTGTTCGAGGCGACAGGCCAGCCGATCGCCGCGTTCCAGGGCCGGCGCATTCCCGGGCCGTTGGCGGGCCGGCCGCTGCTCAAGTTTTTCCTGGATGTCGACCGGCACGAGCTACGCCGGCGCATCGACGCGCGTTTCCTGACGATGATGGAGGAGGGGGCGCTCGACGAAGTCACGGCGCTGCATGCGCGAAAACTCGATCCGATGCTGCCGGTGATGCGGGCGCACGGCGTGCCGGGGCTGATCGCCCATCTCGACGGGCAGATTTCGCGCGAAGAGGCGATCACGCGGGGGCAGGGCGATACGCGGCGCTACGCCAAGCGGCAGTACACCTGGTTCCGCCACCAGATGGGCGACGACTGGATCTGGACCGATCCCGAGGCCGCGCGGCGGATTGCGGAAGACCGCCTCAGCGCTCCAGCCGGGCGATGAGGCTCGACGTGTCCCAACGGCCGCCACCCATCGCCTCGACATCCGAATAGAACTGGTCGACCAGCGCCGTCACCGGGAGATGCGCGCCGTTGCGGCGGCCCTCGGCGAGGAGGATGCCGAGATCCTTGCGCATCCATTCGACGGCGAAGCCGAAATCGAATTTCTCGGCGTTCATCGTCTTGCCGCGGTTGTCCATCTGCCAGGAGCCGGCGGCGCCTTTCGAGATCACGTCGAGCACCGCCTCGATGTCGAGGCCGGCCCGCTTGCCGAAATGGATCGCCTCCGACAGGCCCTGCACGAGCCCGGCGATGGCGATCTGGTTGACCATCTTCGTCAGCTGCCCGGACCCGGACGGCCCCATCAGCCGGCAGGCCTTGGCGTAGGCGAGGATCGCCGGCTCGACCTCGGCATAGGCTGCAGGCTCGCCGCCGCACATCACGGTGAGTGCGCCGCTCTCGGCGCCCGCCTGTCCGCCGGAGACCGGGGCGTCGATGAAGCGCAATCCGGCCGCGTCCGCCGCCGCCGAGAGTTCGCGCGCCACCTCGGCCGAGGCGGTTGTGTGATCGACGAAGACCGCGCCCGTCGCCATGCCGGCGAAGGCGCCATCCTCGCCCAGCACCACGCTGCGCAGGTCGTCGTCATTGCCGACGCAGGCGAACACGATTTTTTTGTCGATGGCCGCTTCGCGGGGCGTGGCGGCGGAGGTGCCCCCGTTGGCGGCGACCCAGGCCTCGGCCTTGGCGCTCGTGCGGTTGAAGACGGCGACGTCGTGGCCCTTCCGCGCGAGATGCCCCGCCATCGGCGAGCCCATCACACCGAGGCCGAGGAATGCGACGTTGGCCATGGAGCGGCTCCGGGTGAATGCAGAATGCGGGCGGGTGTATGAGCGGGGCGTGAGGTCGTCAAACGGGCGGCGCCGTTTGCCGGCGCTTCGGGCTGTCATGGATCGAGGCGAACAGAATCAGAGATCCGGCCATGAAGCGGTGTGTCCGCCTTTCGAGAAATGGTCGGATGCCGGTGGTTCGCATCCCGCGGCATGGAATTGCCGGGTACGCACGCAACGATGGCGAAGGAGGGCGGTCGGCTGACGATCGAGCCCCTCGTCAAGCGTTCGCTTTTCGATGTCCTCGCCGGTCTGCCGCCGTTCTCGGAGAGAGGGTGATCGTCAGGGCCGCGGCGTGCGTCCCGGCTCGCAGTCCCCTCAGCCGCCGGTCACGCTCATATGCCGGGGAACCGCGGCCGGCCGTGCCCGCTCGATGACGAAGTCGTGGCCCTTCGGTTTGCGGGCGATGGCGTCGATCACCGCCTGCCGCACCGGGCCGTCGTCCTGCGAGGCGCGCAGCGGCGCGCGCAGGTCCGCGGAATCTTCCTGGCCGAGGCAGAGGTAGAGCTGGCCGGTGCAGGTCAGGCGCACGCGGTTGCAGCCCTCGCAGAAATTGTGGGTGAGCGGCGTGATGAAGCCGAGACGGCCGCCCGTCTCCTCCACCTTCACGTAGCGGGCGGGACCGCCGGTGCGGTGGGCGAGCGGCACGAGCGTGAAGTGGTCCGCCAACTGCTCGCGGGCGACGGAGAGCGGCAGGAACTGATCGGTGCGGTCTCCCTCGATCTCGCCGAGCGGCATCACCTCGATCAGCGTCATGTCCATGTCGAGCCCATGGGCCCAGCGGATCATATCGGGGATCTCATGCTCGTTGACGCCCTTCAGCGCCACGGCGTTGATCTTCACCTTGATGCCGGCGTTGCGTGCCGCCTCGATCCCGGCGAGCACCACCGAGAGGTCTCCGCGCCGGGTGATCGCCTTGAACTTCTGCGGGTCGAGCGTGTCCAGCGAAACGTTGACGCGGCGGATGCCGAGGTCGGCGAGTTCCGGCGCGAAGCGCGCCAGCTGCGAGCCGTTCGTCGTCAGCGTCAGCTCGTCGAGGGCGCCGCTGCCGAGATGGCGCGAGAGCCGGCGGAACAACTGCATGATGTCGCGACGTACCAGCGGCTCGCCGCCGGTGATCCGCAGCTTGCGCACGCCGCGCTCGACGAACACGCCGCAGAGCCGGTCGAGCTCTTCGAGGCTCAGCAAGTCCCGCTTCGGCAGAAACTGCATGTCCTCCGACATGCAATAAGCGCAGCGGAAGTCGCAGCGGTCGGTGACCGAGATGCGCAGATAGGTGATCGCACGGCCGAACGGATCCACGAGCGGCGCCGGGGGCGCAACTGGAGGAGCATCGTCGCGAACAGCCCACATGCGCGTCCCGGGACTCGACTCGATCTCAGATCGGATGACTTTGTCGGCTGACAGGTCCAGCATCTGTATGCATATGAGCGCTACGCTCTTTCCGGGCAACCATAAGGGGCGCATCGCCGCGGCGTGAGGACGACATGAGCGAACGTTGGCCGACTGAAATTCGCCTGCTGGGCGACAAGCGTATCCTGCGCGTCGCATTCGAGGATGGCGGCCGCTTCGACCTTCCGGCCGAATACCTCCGCGTCTCGAGCCCGTCTGCCGAGGTGCAGGGCCACTCGCCGATGGAGCGCAAGATCATCGGCGGCAAGCGCGAGGTGGCGATCCTCGCGGTGGAGCCGATCGGCAACTACGCCGTGAAGCTCGCCTTCGACGACATGCACGACACCGGCATCTTCGGCTGGGGATATCTCTACGACCTCGGCCGTGAATACCGGAACCGCTGGAAGACCTATCTCGGCGAGTTGGAAGAACGCGGACTCACCCGCGAACGGGCTGCAAGCGCGTCGGTCGGCGCCCCCAAGACGCCGGGCGGAAGTTGCGGCAGCGGATGCGGATGCCACTGAAGGTGGATTGTTGCGCCGCACGCGCGGCAGCGTTGCAACAGTGTGCGAAAGTCCTAACGGATCCTGAGACGCGAAGCGCGTCGTTAACCTTTCGTTAACCATTTCGACCCGAGCTTGACCGTATAAAATACGTAGACGGGAAGGCTCGACGCTCATGATCCGCACATCGCTCATCGCTGCGCTGCTTCTGGGCGCAGGCTATTCCGCGGCTCTGGCTCAGGGCGTCGACGCCCGCACGGCCTGCGAGCCCGACGTCTGGCGGCTCTGCGCTTCCAACATCCCGAACGTCGGCGCCATCACGGCTTGCCTGAAGGGCCAGAAGGCCAATCTCAGCCCGGCCTGCCGGATGGTGATGGATCCGGGCGCCGGCGCGCCCGGCCGTCGTCGCGGCACGCGTTCGGCCGAAGCGCAGTAGGGCGACGCAGTCCCGGACCTTTTCCGGAGGATCAGTTCAGTCGTGCGCATTGACCCTCGCCCCCCTTGTCGGGGGCGAGGAAAGCGGAGGCGAAGCCGGAATTGGGGGTGAGGGGGCGACCCCGAACGAGGCCCCTCCGGTACCGCCCCTCACCTTCGGCTGCCGCCTCGCCGCGCCGACGACGAGGTCGTCGCGGCCCTCTCCCCGCAAGCGGGGCGAGGGGATGCGCGCAACCTGAGCGGATCGACAGAAAACGTAATCAAACCGCTGCGGCCGGATCGCCGTCCAGCGGCTTTTCGGCGTCCGCCTCTGCATCACGCCGGCGATCACGCCCATTGCGCCGCTCCATCAGCGAGCGGCCGATGGCACGCAGCGGCGCGGTCAGACGGCGCGCGTCTTCCGCCCTCTCCATGAAGCGCTCGCCCTGGCGGATCTCCTTGTCGAGCCGCGCCATGGTGCGGGCATGAGCCGGATCGTCGTCGTCGAGCCAGACCTGCACGGTCCGGGCGAAGGCGATCACCGTGCCCTGCAGCTTGAGGCGGCCGAGCGGCCCCTCGGTGTCGATGCCGGCCGCGGCGAGCATGAAGCGGTGCGAGTTCAAGGCGACGCCGTTCAGGGCCAGCATCGAGAGCACATCACCGCGCATCGCGTAGGAGATGCGCCGGAGCGCGGTCTTGTACGGCGCCATCGCGTCGAGGCGCCGCATCAGCACGTCGAACAGGCGCTCGCGGGTCGGCTCCTCCGCGAGGTCCGAAGAATCGCCCTCCAGCACCTTGGTGTCGATCAGGCGCGACAGGCCACCGAGCACGGCGCCCTTCGACGGAAACAGGTCGCGGAATTCGGCGAGGCTGATCCCGGCCTCTCGGGCGATGTCGCCGATCTCGATGTCGTTCCAGGGCTGCTCGGCGGCGAGCCGCATCAGCGCCTCGACCACGGCCTCGCGCGGATTGGGCTTCGCCTTGGCCTTCGGCTTCGGATCGGGTGAGGTCGCCATGATCGCGCTCCGTTCGGGACGTTGTCACCCCATGTAGGAAGCGATCGGCCGCCGTGCAGCCGAGCCCGCGTGAAGCGTCGTCGCGGTCAGCCGGCGAGCTCGCCGGATCGGCGCTTGGCCGCTTCGACCGCCTCGGCGAGGAGATCCGGCAGGCCGCCGTCGCGCATCAGCACGGCGAGAGCCGCCGCCGTCGTGCCGCCCGGCGACGTCACGTTGCGGCGGAGTTCGCCCGCCTCGACAGGATTGGCATCGAGCAGCGCACCGGCGCCCGCCACGGTGGCGCGGGCGAGCCGCGCGGCCATCGCCGGTGGCAGGCCGGCCTTGGCCCCGGCCTCGGCCAGGGCTTCGGCGAGCAGGAAGGCATAGGCCGGCCCCGAGCCCGAGACCGCGGTGACCGCATCGATCAGTGCCTCGTCGTCGAGCCATTCGACGAGGCCGGAGCAGGCGAGCAGCGCATCGGCCTCGGCCCGCTGCCCGGACGTGATGCCGGCGCTCGCGACGACCCCGGTCGCGCCACGGCCGATGCTCGCCGGGAGGTTCGGCATGGTCCTCACGAACGCCCCGGCCTGCGGCAGACGCGCCGCGAGGTTCGCGAGTGTCTTGCCGGCGAGGATCGAGACGACGAGCGTGCCGGGGCCGACCAGCGGCGCCAGCGTCGCGGCGGCGTCGTCCAGCCCCTGCGGCTTCATCGCCAGGATCAGCGTCTGCGCGACCGGCGGCCGGTCGGGGTTGAGCGCCACGCCCCGCTCCGCGCAGAGTGCCGTGATCTCCGGCCCGACCTGAGGGTCGACGACCGTGGTGCCGGCCGGGTCGAGCCCGCCGTCGAGCCATCCCCGCAGGAGCGCGCCGCCCATCCTGCCGGCGCCGACCAGGGTCAGCGAGGCCGGCAGCGATCCTTTCGATGCGCCCGTCACCGGCGGCTCACGCCTCGCCTTCGGTCTCGAACAGCACGGCGTCCAGCGCCTCGCGGGCCGGCTTGCCGGCCCAGAGCACGAACTGGAAGGCCTGATAGTAGCGCTCGCAGGCCTCGACCGCCGACTTCATCAGCATCGCGCATTGCGGCTGCGTCGGAGCGACACCGCCGGTGAGCAGCAGCGAATGGCGGAACATCACGACGTGGTCGCTCGACCACAGGTCGAAATGGCCGATCCAGAGCTGCTCGTTCAGCATACCGATGAGCTTCGTCATCTCGACGCGCCGCCGCTCGGGCACCTTCAGGTCGAAGGCGCAGGCGACATGCAGCGCCTCCACGTCCTCGATCCAGGTGAAGGCGACGTGATACTCGGTCCAGGTTCCTTCGACCGTCACGGACATCTCGTCCGTCTCGGCGCGGTCGAAGATCCAGTCGCGCAGGGACGCCAGCCTCTCCACCACGTCGAGCGGATGCTCCGGCCGGTCCAGATCCTCGATGATGTGCAGCTGGGTCATGACCATCCAAATGATCGAACCATTCATGACCGATGAACGGTTCGGCGGTAAAGCAAAGGCAACGTGGAGACCGAACGACATACGGAACGAAGACTGCGCCGCAGCGCGAATTCATCCGGCAATCATCAGTCCGTGCGTTCGAGGTGCTGTTGTGTCCGGCGCGAATCAGTGCCTGACCGTTTATAGCCCGCGTTCCTAGCGTCGTTCAAAGCGTCGAGGCGGGATGAATGGTGGGCAACCCGGCTGTCCACCGTTCCTTGCTGTGCAAAATCGCTCAGATGGATTCGGTGTTGCCGGCGCGACTCAGGTCGGGGCCGAGCTTCGCCTCCAGCGCGGTCACGCGGGCTTCGAGCGCGTCGTTCCGCGAGCGCAGGGCGGTGACGAGGTCGCGCAGGACGTCGACCTCTTCGCGCGTCGCGATATCCATATCGCGGATCAGGCGCTCGACCTGAGCCTTGAACAAGGTCTCGGCCTCCCGCCGCACGCCCTGGGCGGCACCGGCCGCGTCGGTGAAGATCCGGGCGACGTCGTCGAAAAGGCGGTTCGAGCTCTGCATCGTCGTCTCTCGGGTCCGGCGGCCGGGGCGATCCGCAGGGGACTGCGAATCAGTGATGTACCGACATAGGAATCCGCGGGAGTCCCGGCAATCGCCGTTCCGCGCTTCGCCGCCGGTTTCAGGGGATTGCCCGAAACTTCGCGCAGGAGCCCTGCGAAACATCGCGTTACAAAGTTTGTACCGCCCTCATCTACGAACCGGCGGGATGAGCGCGCATAATGTCGGTGATCCTTACGGCCGACGCCTGCAGTGCCGCTGACCGACGGCCGAGGTCTAAAGGCGTCGAATTCGATGGCCGTCGGGACGGTCGTCGCCGGGAGACATTCAAGACAGACATGACGACGCCTGCCAGCACGTCCACGCCGCATATCCTCGTCGTCGAGGACGACCGCGAGATCAGCGCCCTCGTCGCGCGCTATCTCAGGGGTAACGAGTGCCGGGTCAGCCTCGCCGTGGACGGGCGCGACATGGATCGCGTCCTGTCGGAATCCCGCATCGACCTCGTCGTGCTCGACCTGATGCTGCCGGGGGAGGACGGGCTCAGCCTGTGCCGCCGCCTGCGTGCCGCCTCCGCCATCCCGATCCTGATGCTCACCGCCAAGTCGGAAGAGATCGACCGGATCATCGGGCTCGAGACCGGGGCCGACGACTACCTCGCCAAGCCGTTCAACCCGCGCGAACTGCTCGCCCGCATTCGCGCGATCCTGCGGCGGGGCAGCGGTGCCGACAAATCCGAAGCGGAGGAGGTGCGCCGCCTGCACTTCCAGGGCTGGACCCTCGATACGGGGCTGCGGCAGGTCCTGAGCCCGGAGGGGGCGCGCATCGCCATCACCGGCGCCGAGTTCGACCTGCTGCACGCCCTCTGCCTGCGCCCGGGGCGGGTGCTGTCCCGCGACCAGTTGCTCGACCTGACCCAGGGGCGCAGCGCCGGGCCGTTCGAGCGCAGCATCGACGTGCTCGTCAGCCGCATCCGCCAGAAGATCGAGCGGGACGCGCGCGCGCCCGAGATCATCCGCACGATCCGCTCCGGCGGCTACCTGTTTGCGCCTGAGGTGACCCGCTCATGAGGACGCTCAGCACGGGCACGGCGCCGGTCGCGGCGACTTCCGCTAATCCGGCGCGCGGCCTGCGCCGCTACTGGCCGCGGCCGAAGAGTGTCGCCGGACAGATCGCCCTGCTCGTCGTCGCGGCGATCGTCGCGACGCATGCGGTCGCTGCCCTCGCGCTCTTCGCCCTGCGCGAGCCCTGGCGGGCGGAGGCGCGTCCAGGTGTCGCCGCCAACCGGCTCGCCGTCATCGCCCGCATGCTCGACGACACCGCGCCGGAGGGGCGCGACGCGATCCTGACGGCGGCGAAGCGCAGCGTCCCGTCGCTGCATCTCGGCACCTGGGACGGTACGCCCCCGCAGGTCGAGAGCGAGCGCCTGCGCGAGCACCCTATCATCGAGCGCCTGCGCGACGCCTTCGGCCGCGACCTCGCGCTGGCGGATCTCGGGCCGGATTCGGGCAGCGACGATCCGCCCGTGCTGCATCTCGGCCTGCGTACGCCCGCCGGCGCCGGGCTTCGTGCCACCCTTCCGGACGAGACGCTGGGGCCGCCGAAGCGCGGTGTCATCATTTTCACCCTCGTCTTCATGGCGACCACCCTGACGCTGCTGACCGTCTGGGCGACGCGGGCGCTCACGGCGCCGCTCGCGCAGCTCGCCGGTGCGGCGGAGGCCTTCGGCACGCGCCGCGCGCCGCCGCCGCTGCCCCGCCGCGGCCCCGAGGAGGTGCTGGCGCTCGCCGGCGCCCTCGACCGGATGCGCGCCCGCGTGAACCGCCTCATCGACGACCGCACCCAGATGCTCGCCGCGATCAGCCACGACCTCCGCACGCCGATCACGCGCCTGCGCCTGCGCGCCGAGTTCATCGACGACGAGCAGGCCCGCGAGCGGACCCTTCGCGACCTCGACCAGATGAACGCGCTGGTCGAGGCGGCGCTCGCCTATGCTCGCGACGAGCGCGCTGCCGATGGCGGTTCGGACAAGGAGAAGCCGCTGATCGACGTCGCCTCCCTGGTCCAGACCGTCTGCGACGATTTTTCGGATACCGGCGCGGACGTGCGGATGGAGCAGGCGCGGCACGTCCTGATCCGGGCCCATCCCGAGGACGTCCAGCGCGCCGTCGTCAACCTCGTCGACAACGCCGTGAAATATGCCGGCAGCGCCCGGCTCTCGGTCGGCAAGTCCGCCACCGGCGTCGTGATCGCGGTGGCCGACGATGGGCCGGGCATCCCGGAGGCCGAGCGCCACGCCATGCTGCAACCCTTCGTCCGTGGCGACCGTGCCCGCAACCTCAACGACGCGAGCGGCTTCGGCCTCGGCCTCTCGATCGTCTTCGCCATCGTCGAGGCGCATGATGGGCGGCTGGCGCTGGAGAACCGGGTGGGTGGGGGTCTGAGCGTGCGGATCGAGTTGCCGGGGACGCTGAAGGCGGCCGGGGAGGATCGGCGGCCGGCTGCCGTTTCAGAGCGGGCGAACGTCGATGGATGATGCCTGTGGCAGGAGCCTGCTTCCCACCCGGCACGGTCATGACCCGATACGGATTGATTTCCCGCTAGCT
>NZ_BJZT01000024.1 GCF_007992175.1 Methylobacterium haplocladii
AGCTAGGGCACCTTCCAAACGAGCGGACTACGGTACGGTCCGCCGCCAACGCGATCCTGCGGCAGCGCCGCCACCGATTGGAAATGAATTCAACTGGTCGCCGGCTCCCCCCACCGGCGACCGGAAGGTCGGTCGTTTTGCCGCAGTTGAGCAATTCCCATCCAGACGAGGAAATTTTTAAGCAATCCGAACGTATCAAAAGTTGCGAAGGAATAAGCACTCGCCGACACGCGAATCATCGGAATACTCCCCGTCCGGTGCTGGTCACTGGTTTTGGATGAATCCCCATGTATTCGGGACCGTCGGGTGGCCGTGGGGGGATTGCCGTTCGATGTTCGCGCTGAGAAAAAACACCGAGACCGAAGCTACGCTCGCTGCCCTGGACCGGGTTCAAGGCATCATCGAGTTCGATTTGTCCGGGACCATTCTCAAGGCCAACGCGAATTTTCTCGGCGTGATCGGCTATTCGCTGGCTGAGATCGTCGGCCAGCCTCACGGCATGCTGGTCGAGCCGGGCTATCGCCAGTCGCCGGAATACCGCGCCTTCTGGGACAAGTTGCGTGCCGGCGAATTCCAGGCCGCCCAGTTCAAGCGGGTCGCCAAGGGCGGCCGCGAGGTTTGGATCGAGGCCTCCTACAATCCGGTCTTCGGGCGGGACGGCAAACCCTACAAGGTCGTCAAGTTCGCCACCGACATCACGCGCCAGAAGGCCGACGATGCGGACCGGGCAAGCCAGATCGCAGCGATCCGTAAGTCGCAGGGGGTGATTTCCTTCACCCTCGACGGTGAGATCCTCGAAGCGAACGACGGCTTCCTGGCACTGACCGGCTACGCCCTGGCCGACATCAAGGGCCAGCATCACCGCCTCTTCATGGACCCGGCTCAGCGCGCGGGTGCCGACTACCTCGCGTTCTGGGCCGCCTTGAAGCAGGGCAGCTATCAGGCCGGCCGGTTCAAGCGGGTCGGCAAGGGTGGCCGGGAAGTCTGGATCCAGGCGAGCTACAACCCGATCTTCGACGCCTCCGGCCGGCCCTACAAGATCGTCAAGTTCGCCACCGACGTCACCGACCAGATGAACCTGCTGACGCGCCTCGGCACGATGATCGAGGACATCGACCATGCCGTGAGCCGGTCCCGCCAGGAATCCAGCGCTGCGATCGGCGCGGCGCACATGACCTCAGGCAGCGTCCAGACCATGGCCGCCGCGGCGGAGGAACTCGCAGCCTCCGTCTCCGAAATTTCGCAGAGCATGGCGAAGTCGCAGGACGCCACCGACCTCGCTTTCGAGCGGGTTCAGCAGGCGAGCGACTTCACGCAGAAGCTCTCGGATGCGGCGAGCTCGATGACCGGCATCGTCGGGCTGATCAACACCATCGCCTCGCAGATCAACCTGCTGGCGCTGAACGCCACCATCGAGGCCGCCCGCGCAGGCGAGGCCGGCCGCGGCTTCGCCGTCGTCGCCCAGGAGGTGAAGAACCTCGCGGCCCAGGCCGCCCGCGCCACCGACCAGATCAACGGCGAGATCAACAGCGTGCAGGCGGTCTCGAACGACGTCGTCGGCGCCCTCGACTCGATCCGCGGCTCGGTCGAGATCGTGCGCAACCACGTCGTGGCCACCGCCGCGGCCGTGGAGGAGCAGAGTGCCGTCACCCGCGACATGTCGGCCAACATGCAGGACGCTTCCCGCGCCGTCGGCGACATCTCCGAGAACATCAACGCGATCTCGACGGCGGTCTCGGAGGTCTCCGACGCCGTCGCGACGACGCGGCAGGCGGCCCAGGTGCTGGCGCGGTAGGCACCACTCTCGTCATTGCGAGCCGAAGGCGAAGCAATCCAGGGCGACACACGCAACGGCCGTGCGTTGGCCGTGGATTGCTTCGCTGCGCTCGCAATGACGGACGGCGGCCGAGCCGACCTTTCTCAACCCAGTGCCGTCACCAACTCCCGGAACCGGTCACCCCGGATCTCGAAATTCCGGAACTGGTCGTACGAAGCGCATGCCGGTGACAGGAGCACCACCGGCTCCGGTGCATCGGAGGCCGCAGCCGCCTCCGCTGCTCTGCCCGTGGCCACGTCGAGCGTCTCGCAGAACGTGTAGGGCACCCGGCCTTCGAGGGTCTCCGCGAAGGCCTTGCTCGATGCGCCGATCAGGTAGGCGTGCGCCACGCGATCGAACAATGCGCTGAGCGGTGCGATGCCGCCCTCCTTGGCCTTGCCGCCGACGATCCAGTGCACGTCGTGGAAAGCGGTGAGCGCCTTCTCCGTGGAATCGGCGTTGGTCGCCTTGGAATCGTTGACGAACAGGACGCGTCCGCGCCGGCCGACCTGCTCCATCCGGTGGGCGAGGCCGGGGAAGCTTTTTAGGGCCGCCGCCAACGCGTCGCCTTCGACGCCGAAGGCGCGTGCGGCCGCCGTCGCCACCGCGCCGTTCTGCCAGTTGTGGGCGCCGCGCAGCGAGCCGATGCCGTCGAGGTCGGCGAGCACCGTGTCGCCTTCGAGCACCCTCCCCTCGCTGGCGACGAGGTCCGCCGCCGCATCGCCGTGGCCCGCGACGTGGACGCGGATCATCGGCCCGGAGCGGCGGCCGGCTATGGCCGCGCAATGGGCGTCGTCGACGCCGAGGATCGCGAGGTCGGCGGAAGCCACCACGCGCTCCTTGATGGCAGCGTAGGCTTCCATGGTGCCATGCCGGTCGAGATGATCGGGCGTGAGGTTGAGCAGGATGCCGACACCCGGCTTCAGCGACGGCGTCAGGTCGATCTGGAAGGTCGAGAGCTCGACGACGTGGATGCGCTCGCGCGACGGCGGCTGCAGCGACAGGATCGCGGTGCCGATATTGCCGCCCATCTGCACGTCGTAGCCGGCCTGGGCGAGGACGTGGGCGATCAAGGCCGTGGTCGTCGACTTGCCGTTGGTGCCGGTGATGGCGACGAAGGGCGCATCCGGCGCGATGGCCGCGCGCTCGCGGCAGAAGATCTCGATGTCGCCGATGATCGGGATGCCGGCGGCCTTGGCCAGCCCGACGGTCCAGTGCGGCTCGGGATGAGTCAGCGGCACGCCGGGCGAGAGCACGAGGGCTGCGACGCCGGACCAGTCGGCCTCGCGCAGATCCGAGACCGTGATGCCGAGCCCGCGCGCCCGTTCCGCGCTTTCCGGGCTGTCGTCCCAGGCGATCACGTCGGCGCCCCCGGCCTTCAGCGCGTGGACCGTGGCGAGGCCGGAGCCGCCGAGGCCGAACAGGGCGAGCTTTTGGCCGGCGAAGGTGGAGGCGGGAGTCATCGTCTCAGCGCAGCTTCAGCGTGGCGAGGCCGGCGAGCGCCAGGATCACGGCGATGATCCAGAAGCGGATCACGACCTGTGCCTCCTTCCAGCCCTTCTGCTCGAAATGGTGGTGGATCGGCGCCATGCGGAAGACGCGTTTGCCCGTGAGCTTGAACGAGGCGACCTGGATGATCACCGACATCATCTCCAGCACGAACAGGCCGCCGACGATGGCGAGCACGATCTCGTGCTTCGTCGCCACCGCGATGGTGCCGAGCAGGCCGCCCAGTGCCAGCGAGCCGGTATCGCCCATGAAGATCTGCGCGGGCGGCGCGTTGAACCAGAGAAATCCCAGGCCCGCCCCGATCACCGCCCCGGTGACCACCGCGAGTTCGCCGGTGTCGCGCACGTAATTCACCTGCAGGTAGCCTGCGGTGAAGGAGTTGCCGACGAGGTAGGCGATGACGCCGAAGGTGCCGCAGGCAATCATCACCGGTACGATGGCGAGGCCGTCGAGCCCGTCGGTGATATTCACGGCATTGCCGGCGCCGACGATGACGAAGGCTGCAAAGATCACCCAGAACCAGCCGAGGTTCAGCAGCGCGTCCTTGAAGACCGGGAAGGCGAGTTCGTTCTGGAGGCCGGCCGGCGAGTAGATCGAGATCAGCAGACAGGCGGCGCCGGCGATGGCGGCTTCCAGCGCCAGCCGGAATTTGCCCGAAAACCCGAGATGCGACTGTTTCGTCACCTTGAGGTAGTCGTCATAGAAGCCGATCGCGCCGAAGCCCACGGTGACGGCCAGCGTCACCCAGACGTAGTGGTTGCGCGGGTTGGCCCAGAGGATCACGGCGACCAGGAAGCCGGCCAAGATCATCAGCCCGCCCATGGTCGGCGTACCGCGCTTCACGAGATGGGTCTGCGGGCCATCCTCGCGAATCGGCTGGCCCTTGCCCTGGCGCAGGCGCAGCAGAGAGATGATCCACGGCCCGAACCAGAAGACGAACAGGCCCGCCGTGAACAGCGCCCCTCCGGTGCGGAAGGTGATGTAGCGGAACACGTTGAGCGGGTTGAAGCTGCTCGTCAGGTCCGAGAGGAGGTACAGCATGTCGGTGCAATCGCCGCGGTCATGATCGCGTCCGGGCGCCTCGCGGTGCGCGGTGTCGCGGTGTCAGGGAACGTGGCCGCGATGCGTGACGGCCGGCGTCATTCGGTCAGGGCGCAACCTTGCGTGGCGCTTCCCGCGGATCGGTGCCGACCGCATAGCGGGCCTTCACCGCTTCCACAATCCTGCCCATCCGGATCGAGTTCGAGCCCTTCACCATCACGGCGTCGCCCGGGCGCAGGCTGTCGAGCACCGCGTCCATGAGTTCGCCCGAGGTCGCGGCGGCGACGCCGCGGTTGGCCACGGGCAATGCCTCGAACAGGTGGCGCATCATGCTGCCTGCCGTGAAGACGAGGTCGATGCCATTGGCGCGGACCGCATCGGCGAGCTCGCGATGGCGGAGCTCCGACGAGGGCCCGAGTTCGAGCATGTCGCCGAGCACCGCGATGCGGCGGCCCCGTCCGCCGGTCTCGATGCCGGCGAGCGTGGCCAAGGCGGCGCGGATCGAGGCGGGGTTGGCGTTGTAGCTCTCGTCGACCAGAAAGGCCTCGCCGTCCGCGATGGCCAGCGCCGTGCGCTCGCCGCGCCCGACCGGGGGCTTGAGCCCGGCCAGCGAGATCGCGGCGCGGGCTAGGTCGGCGCCGAGCGAATGGACTACGGCGAGGACGCCGAGCGAATTCATCGCGGTGTGCCGCCCGGCCGTGCCGAGCTGGTAGGTGACCGGCACGCCCATCACGGTGGCGTCGACCACCGAGAGGTCGGGCCGGGTGACGATGCGGTTCGCCCGCACGTCGGCCTCCGCGTGCTCGCCGAACGTCACGACGCGGCCGGCCCGAGAGGCACGGGCATGGGCCAGCAGCCGCTCGTAGTTGGGGTTGTCGCGGTTGAGGATCGCGACGCCGCCGGGCGCGATGCCGGAAAAGATCTCGCCCTTGGCGTCGGCGATGGCCGAGAGGGAGCGGAAGTGCTCGATATGCACCGGCTCGACGGTGACGACGAGCGCGACCTGCGGCCGGACCTGCGCCGTCAGCGGCACGATCTCGGCGGCGTGGTTCATGCCGATCTCGAACACGCCGTAGCGTGCCGTCTCCGGCATCCGCGTCAGGGTCAGCGGCACGCCCCAATGGTTGTTGTAGGAGGCGACGGAGGCGTGGGTCTCGCCCTGCGCCGACAGCACGTGGCGCAGTGCCTCCTTGGTGCCGGTCTTGCCGACCGACCCCGTCACCGCGACGATACCGGCCGTCGAGCGGGCGCGAGAGGCGATGCCGAGGGCGCGCATGGCGTCGAGAACCGGGTCCCCGCCGCCGCCGGGGACTGCGAGCACCGGGCCTTCGAACTCCCCCGCGCGGTCCTGCGAGACCACGGCCGCGCCGGCGCCCTTTTCCAGAGCGGACTGCACGAAGTCATGGCCGTCTCGGGCCTCCCCTCGGATCGCGAAGAACAGGTCGCCGGGTTGCAGGGTGCGGGTGTCGATCGAGGCACCGGTGACGGCGCGCGCATCGCCGTGAAGGCTGCCGCCGGTGGCGGCTTCGAGGGCGGCGGGCGTCCAAAGGGAGGTCGTATCGGTCATGCGGCCTCCGAATGGGCGCAACGGTCGCGAGCATCCCCTCTCCCCGCACGCGGGGAGAGGGTCGCGACGACCTTGTCGTCGGCGCGGCAAGGCGGCAGCCGATGGTGAGGGGGCGGTGCCGGAAGAGCCTCTCTCGGAAGCGCCCCCTCACCATCGCTTCGGCTGCGCCTCCGCTTGCCGAATGCACGACAAGGTGCATTCGACCCTCTCCCCGCGTTCGGGGAGAGGGGAAAGCGCGGGTCTGCCGGAGTGGTCACTGCTTCAACTCCGCGATCGCGGCGCGGACCGCGTCGTGGTCCGAGAACGGGAGCACGCGGTCGCCCACAATCTGGCCGGTTTCGTGGCCCTTGCCGGCCACCACGAGCACGTCGCCCGGCTGGAGGGCATGGACAGCCGTGCGGATCGCCTCGGCGCGGTCGCCGATCTCTTCCGCGTCCGGGGCGTGGGCGAGAATGGCGGCGCGGATCGCGGCGGGTTCCTCGCTGCGGGGGTTGTCGTCGGTGACGATGACCCGGTCGGCGAGGCGCTGGGCGATCTCGCCCATGATCGGCCGCTTGCCGGTATCGCGGTCGCCGCCGCAGCCGAAGACGAGGACGAGGCGTCCGCCGGCGAAGGGCCGCAGCGCCGTCAGAACGTGCTCCAGCGCCTCGGGCTTGTGCGCGTAGTCGACGAGGCAGAGGCCGCCGTTGGCCTCGCCGATCCGCTCCATGCGGCCCGGCACGCCGATGAGGGACTCGAGCGCGGAGAACACGCCGGCCGGATCGGCCGCGCCGCCCGGCGTCGCCAGGGCGAGGCCGGCCGCGACGAGGGCGTTCTCGACCTGGAAGCCGCCGACGAGGGGAAGTTTGACGGTGTACGTCGTCTCGCCATCCTTGCCGGGACCGCGGAGCGTCAGCGCCTGTGAAAACCCCTCGGTGCGGGCATCCTCCAGCCGGATGTAGCGGCCGGCCCGGCCTGTGCTACGGATTTCGTGGCCGGCCGCATCGGCAGTGCCGATGACCCGTTCGGCATAGGCGCCATCGGCATTGACGATCACCGGCCGGCCCTTCGGCAGCAGCGTCGTGAACAGCCGGAGCTTGGCTTCCAGATAAGCCTCGACGCTCGGGTGATAATCGAGGTGATCGCGCCCGAGATTGGTGAAGCCGGCCGCCGCCAACGCGACTCCGTCAAGGCGACGCTGCTCGATCCCGTGGGACGACGCCTCCATGGCGAGGTCGGTGATGCCGTCATCCGCCAGCCGCGCCAGCGTCTCGTGCAGCGTCACCGGATCGGGGGTGGTCAGCGAGCCGTAGGCCGCGCCCCGGTTGGTGACGATGCCGACGGTGCCGAGGCTGGCGGATTCGCGGCCGATCTTCGAGAGAATCTGGCGGACGAAGTCGGCGACCGAGCTCTTTCCCGAAGTACCGGTGACGGCGACCACGGTTTCGGGCTGCCGTCCGGAGAATCGGGCGGCCGCGAGCGAGAGCGCACGGCGCGCGTCTGGCACTGCGATCCAGGCGGTCTCGGCGGGCAGATCGGCCGGGCGCTCGCCCTCGCCGACGACCGCCACGGCGCCAGCGGAGGCGGCCTTGGCGGCAAACAGCCGTCCGTCGGCCTTCGTGCCGGGGATCGCGACAAAGACGCTGCCGGGTACGACCTTGCGGCTGTCGGCGGTGACGGCGGTGACGGGCGCTTCGCCGGCGTCGGTCTCGGGGAATAGGGAGCGGAGGATTGGCGCGGTCATGTTGCGGAGCCTCCCCCCTCTCCCCGCTGGCGGGGCGAGGGGATGCACACCTTCGACGCAGGAGCCCCGCTCACCGGCCGTCGACCATGTTGGCGTGATACGCGCCGAGCTTGACCATCAGCGGGAACGGCTTCGCGGGCGGATCGAATTGTGGCGGCAGGCCGAGGATCGGCGCGACGCGCTCGATGATCTTACCCGTCACTGAGCCGGAATTGTAGGCGGCGGTGGCGTAGCCGCCGGTCTCGGGCAGCCCCTGCGGTTCGTCCATCAGCGTGACGAAGAGGTATTTCGGCTTGTCCATGGGGGCGGCGGCCATGAAGGTCGTGAACAGGCGGTTCTTGTTGTAGCGGCCGCCGATCACCTTCTCGGCCGTGCCGGTCTTGCCGCCGACGTAGTAGAGCGGCACCGACGCCTTCTTGGCCGAGCCCTCGACGGCATTCAGCCGCATGATGAAGCGCATCGCCTCGCTATTTTGGGCCGAGATGACGTGGGTGGACTTTGCGCGCGCGGTGGCCTCGTCCGTCTTCAGGAAGGTCGGGACCATGAAATCCCCGCCGTTGATGATCGCGCCGACGGCGGCGGTCGCCTGGATCGGGGCGACGGCGATGCCGTGGCCGAAGGCGATGGTGATCGTGTTGATCTCGCTCCAGCGCGGCGGCAGGATCGGCGAGGCGCTTTCGGGCAGCTCGGTCCGCATCCGGTCGAGCAGGCCCATCTTGCGCAGGAAGGCCTTGTGGCCGGGGATGCCGACGCCGAGCGCCATCTTGGCCGAGCCGATGTTGGAGGAGTGGGTGAACACCTCCGGCATCGTCAGCACGCGGCCCGTCGCGTGGTAGTCGTGGATGCGCTGGCGGCCCCAGTTCAGCACGCCGCCGCGGGTGTCGAAGGTCGAGTTGACGTTGTACTTGCCGGAATCGAGCGCCATGGCGAGGGTCATCGCCTTGAAGGTCGAACCCATCTCGTAGACGCCGACATTCATCCGGTTGATGCGGTCGGCCGAGAGCGCGTCCTTCGGCTCGTTCGGATCGAAATCGGGATAGGAGGCGAGCGCGATCACCTCGCCGGTGTTCACATCGAGGATCATCGAGGCACCGGCCTTGGCCTTGAAGTGCTCGATGCCCTTCACGAGCTCGTCGCGCACCGCGAACTGGGCGCGCAGGTCGAGCGAGAGCTGCACCGGCGCGAGGTCGGCCTGCTTGGCGACGAAGCCGAGGCTGTTGAGGGCGCCGTTGCCCTGGTTGTCGATGTACTTCTCCATGCCGGCGATACCGACATTGTCGAGGTTCGTCGCGCCGATGATGTGGGCGGCGGCGACGCCGTTCGGATAGACGCGCTTGTGGTCGGGCAGGAAGCCGACGCCGGGGATGCCGAGGCGGTGGACTTCGAGCTGCTGCTTCGGCGTGATCTCGCGCTTGACCCAGACGAAGCCCTTCTTCGTCGAGAGCTTGGCACGCAGCTCCGAGGCGTTGAGCTCGGGCAACACGGCGGTGAGAAGCTCCGTCGCCTCGTCCTTGTCGTAGATCTTGCGCGGCTCGGCGAAGACCGAGACGGTGCGGATGTCGGTGGCGAGGATCTCGCCGTTGCGATCGATGATGTCCGGGCGGATCGCCGTGGTCGCGGCCGCCGCGACGCGGTGGTCGTCCGAGCCGTTGCCGGGCGTCGCTGCCATCACGATCAGGCGCACGCTGATGGCGAGAAAGACCACGCCGAAGCCGAGGCCGACGATGCCGACGCGGGTGAAGGAGCGCTCGATCGCGAGCCGGGTCATGGTCCGGTAGAAGCTGACCAGGAACGGCGCGCGCGGCTCGACCGCGACGATGCGCTCGGGCGCATCCTCCGCGTGCTCGACGGCTTCCGCCATGGCGTGCTCGTGGTCCGGCACGGCGTGGTGCCCGGCCTGCGAATCCGCTTCCGCCTGCGCGTCCGCGGCCGGCACGTCCTGATCCTGCGGAGGGTGTTCGGACACGGATTTTACCTCGAAGCCGTGGACGGCGTGCGGGTGCTGACGGTGCGGGTCGTGGTGGAGCGCGTGATCGAGCCGGTGGTGCGCGGCTCGTCGGCCTTGACCGTCGGCTTATCCTTCGGCGTCGCGGTGGCCGCGAGCAGCCGCCCGATCTCGTCGCCGCGATCGGGGCGCGCCGGCAGGTCGGACATCCGCGCCAAGTGCTCGGTGCCGATCGGCTCCAGGGCGAGATGGCGCTCGACGGCGGCCTGGAGCCGGTCGGGACGGGTCAGCAGCTGCCATTCCGCGCGCAGTACCGCGATGGCCTGACGCTCCGTGTGCAGCTCGGTCTTCCGCTTCGAGACCTGGGCCGACTGGTAGAGCGTGTCGTACTTCGTCGAGTAGGCGTAGACGGCCGCCGCCATCAGGCCGAACACGGCCAGGAAATTCAAGAGACGGATCACCGACGCGATCCTCCGCGAAGCCCGGCGGTGGCCGGAAGGACAGCGAGCGCCTGCACCGCGTCGAGCGGTTCGGGCACGGGGGCGTCGGTGCGCTCGGCGGCGCGAAGTTTCGCGGAGCGCGCGCGCGGGTTGACGTGGCACTCCTGCTCGGAGGGCAGCACAGGCCCTTTGGTCACCGGAGAGAAGCTCTTCGGCGCCGGCCGCTCGACGCTCGGCACGTGGCGCGAGGCCTGGACCGCGCGGCCGCTGCGGGCCGAGAGGAACTGCTTGACGATGCGGTCTTCCAGCGAATGGAAGGTCACCACCGCGAGCCGGCCGCCGGGCTTCAGGATGCGCTCGGCGGCGTGGAGCGCGGCGACGAGTTCGCCCAGTTCGTCGTTCACCGCGATGCGCAGGCCCTGGAAGCTGCGCGTCGCCGGATGGATGTGGCTGCCGGGCTCGACCCGCACGACGCCGGCGATCAGCTCGGCGAGCTGGCCCGTGGTCTCGATCGGCCCGCGGCGGCGGGCCTCGATGATGGTGCGGGCCACGGCGCGGGCGCGACGCTCCTCGCCGTAATGGAAGAAGATGTCGGCGAGCCATTCCTCGTCGGCCTCGTTGACGAGGTCGGCGGCGCTCTGGCCCTCGCTCGACATGCGCATGTCGAGGGGGCCGTCGTTGCGGAAGGAGAAGCCGCGCTCGGCCCGGTCGAGCTGCATCGACGAGACGCCGATATCGAGCACGACCCAGTCGGCCTGGCGTTCACCCTCGGCCCGCACCAGCGCGTCGAGGGTGCCGAAGCGGCCCTGGACGAGGCGGAGCCGGTCGCCGGCATAAGTCTGGAGGGCCGCGCCGCCGGCGATGGCCGTGGCGTCGCGGTCGATGGCGATGACGCGGAGGGCAGGATCGCGGTCCAGCAGTGCGCGGGTGTAGCCGCCGGCGCCGAAGGTGCCGTCGACGGCGAGGCCCGGGCCTGTCGGATCGAGGGCGTCGAGCACCTCGGCCATGAGAACCGGAACGTGCGGCCCCTCGCCGGGCGCGCCCCTGCGCGAAGGCCGGTTCATCGCAGAACCTCGCACACCGCTGCCGGCGGAATCGCTGCGAATCTCGTCGTTTCCGAAGACAACCGGCTCATGCGATCCTGCAGCGCGCAGCGACCGCGCCAGGGCGGTCCGGGCAGAGGTGGCGTTACCGGGCGCACGGCGGCCACAGGCCCGCGCACGAATCCCCGCCTGGCAACCTAGGCGAAAATCCGCTGATCCGAAAATCACCTTGAGCGGGTTCGATCCGGGTACCATGAGCCTTCGAGCGCCGTCAACGAGCGTGGCCATGCGAGATGGGCCTCGTCGGAAGAGACCTCAGCAAGGTTAATCGATCGTCAAAAAGCAGAGGGATTCCGGGGGATCGCTCCGGAATCCCGTATCTCGAAAAGCCAAGGGAATCAGCCGGCCTTTAAGCCGGGTTCTGTAGGGCCCGGGCGCCTTGCGGCACCCGGACGTGGCGGCCATTCCTCTGGGACGATCGTCGCCGACCGCCTCAAGCAACCAACCCGGGCGACGGGCCTGGAGAGCGGGCCTGCTCGTCCCCTCGCGGGGATGAGCGTGTCGCCCCTATTCGGTCTTGCACCCGGTGGGGTTTGCCGTGCCGTCCGCGTTGCCGCGTCCGCGGTGCGCTCTTACCGCACCCTTTCACCCTTACCTTGCAAAGCAAGGCGGTCTGCTCTCTGTGGCACTGTCCCTGGGGTCGCCCCCGCCGGACGTTATCCGGCACCGTCTCTCCATGGAGCCCGGACTTTCCTCCCCATGCGAGCATGGAGCGGCCGCCCGGCCGACTGATCCGCGGCGGATGTGCGCCGCGGGCACCTCGGCGGTCAAGGACATTCGCGGGAGATGGCCTGCCCGATTTCCGGGCCTGCACGGATTTTCGGCGCCCGGTTGTCCGCGTCGCACGAGAGGGTCACTCTGGCAGGCAATGAGGCCACGGACCGCCGGGTCGGGCCTCTCGCCGCGAAGGAGGTTGCGCCATGTCGACAGAGACACAATGGAGCCTGGACGCCGTTCACAGCCTGAAGGAGATGGCCCGCGAAGGCCTGACGCTCCCGGTGATGAGCCTGAAGCTGAAGCGCCCGGTGGAGGCGGTCGCCGCCAAGCTCGCCGAACTCGGCATCACGCCTGCGGCGAGCCCGTAGATTCGGTACCGCTCCGTCATCTCGGGGCTCGCTGAAGGCGAGAACCCGGGATCCACCCGACACGCTGCGGCCATTTGTGGATCCCGGGTTCCGCTGCGCGGCCCCGGGATGACGGCATTGTGTTTGCGAGCGAACAAAAAACCTACCAGCTGCCGGTGTTCTCCATCGACGCCCACGGTTCCTGCGGCGGCTTGCGTTCGCCCTTCTGCAGCAACTCGATCGAGATGCCGTCGGGCGATTTCACGAAGGCCATGTGACCGTCGCGCGGGGGCCGGTTGATGGTCACGCCCCTGTCCTGCAGCCGCTGGCAGATCGCGTAGATATCGTCGACCTGATAGGCGAGATGCCCGAAATTGCGCCCACCGGAATAGGTCTCCGGGTCCCAGTTCCAGGTCAGCTCCACTTCCGGAGCCTTCTCCGCCGCGGCGCGGCCGGCATCGTCCGGGGCGGCGAGGAAGACCAGCGTGAAGCGGCCCTTCTCGTTCTCGACCCGGCGGATTTCCTGGAGCCCGAACGTGTTCACATAGAAGTCGAGGGCCGAGTCGAGATCCGCTACGCGAACCATCGTGTGCAGATATTTCATCGTTGATCCCAAGCTGCGTGCCGTGCCGGGTGAGATGGCTCCGGGACGGCGGGCGTCAACGGTTGCGCGCGGCGGCAGCGGCCCCGATAGAGACCCATCCGCCCCGTCCGAGCCCGAGGTCGAGCCGCCCATGCGCACCGAGACGCCCCCGACGATCCGCCTTCAGGACTACCGCCCGAGCGATCACCTCATCGACACGGTCGACCTCGACATCCGCCTCGATCGCCAAGCGAGCCGGATGACGGCGGTGCTGGCGGTGCGCCCGAACCCGGCCGGTGTGCCGATCGCGCCGCTGGTGCTCGACGGTGACGAACTGACTCTTTTGAGTCTCCGCCTCGACGGTGAGCCGCTGCCGGCGGAGGCCTACACGGCGACGCCGTCGGGGCTGACCCTGCATGCGCCGCCGCAGCGCCCGTTCAGGCTCACCCTCGAGACGCAGGTCGACCCGACCGCCAACACCAAGCTGATGGGGCTCTATCGCTCCAGCGGGGTCTACTGCACGCAATGCGAAGCCGACGGTTTTCGGCGCATTACCTATTTCCTCGACCGTCCCGACATCCTCTCGGTCTACACCACCCGCATCGAGGCTTCGCGGGACGAGGCGCCGGTGCTGCTCGGCAACGGCAATCCGGTCGAGACAGGAGAGGTGCCCGGCACCGACCGCCACTATGCCATCTGGCAGGACCCGCACCCGAAGCCGGCCTATCTCTTCGCCATCGTCGGCGGCCGCCTCGGCCACGTCGGCCGAAGCTTCACGACCTCCGAGGGCCGCGCGGTCGCCCTTGGCGTCTATGTCGAGCCCGGCAAGGAAGCCCGCGCCGAGTACGCCCTCGACGCCGTCGCCCGCTCGATGGCCTGGGACGAGCTGGTGTTCGGCCGCGCCTACGATCTCGACGTGTTCAACGTCGTCGCCGTGTCCGACTTCAACATGGGCGCGATGGAGAACAAGGGCCTCAACATCTTCAATGACAAATACGTGCTCGCCAGCCCCGAGACGGCGACCGACGCCGACTACGCCAATATCGAGGCGATCATCGCGCACGAATACTTCCACAACTGGTCGGGCAATCGCGTGACCTGCCGCGACTGGTTCCAGCTTTGCCTCAAGGAAGGCCTCACCGTCTTCCGCGATCAGGAATTCTCGTCGGACATGCGTTCGCGGGCGGTTCACCGCATCGGCGAGGTTCGCACCCTGCGGGCGCGCCAGTTCCCGGAGGATGCCGGGCCGCTGGCCCATCCGGTGCGTCCGAAGCAATATGCCGAGATCAACAACTTCTACACGGCGACCGTCTACGAGAAGGGCGCCGAGATCGTGCGGATGCTGAAAGCGCTGATCGGCGACTCGGCATTCCGCAAGGGCATGGACCGCTACTTTTCGGACAATGACGGCACGGCCGCGACGGTCGAGGACTTCTTGCAGGCTTTCGCCACGGAGACCGGCCGCGATCTCGCGCATTTCGCGCAATGGTACGAGCGCCCCGGCACGCCGCGCATCGCCGTCTCCGGGCATTACGATGCAACGGCGAAAACCTATCGGCTCAATATCCGCCAGACCCGGCCGGGCGCCGGCGCCGATGCACCGCCGCTGGTGATCCCGGTGGCGCTCGGCCTAGTCGGACCGGACGGCCCTCTCGACGTGACGCATGAGCGGCTGCGCGACGGCGTCTTCGTGCTCGACGAGGCCGAGGACGGCCTGACCTTCGAGAACATCGCGGCGCCGCCGGTGCCTTCGCTGTTCCGCGATTTCTCGGCTCCGGTCCGCGTCGAGATCGCCCTGAGCGATGCCGAGCGCCTGACGCTGCTGCGCCACGACACCGACGCCTTCAACCGCTGGGAATCGGCCCAGCGCGTGGCGCTCCGCATCGTCATCGAGGGCGCGCGCAGCGGATCTGAGACCCTCGACGGCGCCGCCGGGCTCGCCGATGCGCTCGCTGCCTTCGTCGACCAGGAGGCCCTGCGCGATCCGGCCTTCGCGGCGCTGATGCTGGCCCTGCCGAGCGAGGGCGAGGTCGCGGGCGAGATCGGCGCGAACATCGATCCCGACGCGATCTTTTCGGCACGGCGCCGGCTGCGGCAGGGCATCGCCGCACGCCTGCGCGACCGGCTCGTTTCTGTGCGCGATCGACTGGCGGAGCCGGCTGGGGCGTCTTTCAGCCCGGATGCCGCCTCGGCCGGACGCCGCGCCTTCCGCAACGCGGCCCTCGACCTGATCGCCGTCGCCGATCCGGAGCACGGGGCGACGCTCGCCCGCGAGCAGATCGCGTCCGCCACCACCATGACCGACCGGCTCGCCGGTCTCGCCACCCTGTCGCTGATCCCGGGCGAAGCCCGCGAGGCCGAGCTTGCGGCCTTCGCCGCGCTCTACACCGCCGAACCCCTCGTCCTCGACAAGTGGTTCGCGATCCAGGCCGCGATCCCGGAGGACGATACCATCGCCCGCATCGGCCGCCTCCAGCGGCACCCGGCCTTCTCGATGACCAATCCGAACCGCGTCCGTTCGCTGATCGGCGTGTTCAGCCTCGCCAATCCGACCCAGTTCAACCGGCCCGACGGCGCCGGCTATGCACTGGTGGCCGAGACCGTGCTTGCCCTCGACAAGCGCAACCCCCAGATCGCCGCCCGCCTCCTCACCGCCTTCGGCTCCTGGCGCCAGCTGGAGCCCGTGCGTCGCGTTGCAGCCGAAGGAGCCCTGCGCGGAATCGCGGGAGCAGGCGGCCTCTCCCGCGACGTGGTGGATATCGCGGGGCGCAGTCTCGCCGGATGACGGACAAGGCGGCGTTCGGCCGCCTTCGAGGGCTCGACACAGCAACCGGGCGCCGGACCCGTATAGCCATGCCGTCTCCGGTGCGTCGGACCGGTATTCGGCACCACGCCGCCGGAACGTCGATCTTATACGGTTTCCTGATGATCCGTTCGGGCTGCGCGCATCCCCTCGCCCCGCTTGCGGGGAGAGGGCCGTGCCCCTTGCCGGGGCACGGCGAGGCGGCAGCCGACGGTGAGGGGGCTTCGACGAAGGAGCCTCATCTGGCGCCGCCCCCTCACCGCCGCTTCGGCTTCGCCTACGCTTCCCGCATGGACGACGAGGTCCATGCGGGCCTCTCCCCGCGTGCGGGGAGAGGGGGAACGCGCACCGCCGAACCGATCAACCGGAAACGGTATTACCTTCCGTCCTTGCTTCGCCCTGTTCGAGAGGACGGAAGCGGATCCGAGCGATCCAGCCGGAGAAGGAGCGGCGGCGGCCCGGATCGCCTCGCTTGCGACGACGATCGGTCCGGGTGTTCGAACCGTTTCGCGCCTCGAGCGCGCTGGCTTCGCCCGGCGAAAACGCGCTGCGTTCTGGCCCCGGTGACGCTTCGCGGACACGGTCCGAACGGCATTGTGGGAGGCCGTCTCGCGAAAGGAACCGCGCGACTGCGACACACCTGCGACACCCAAGCGAAAAATTTATCTAAGTCTTTGCAGCGAATCGCGTTTTTAGGCGGCTGACCCGACTCGCTTCGGCCCGCGTCTTTCTTAAGGAGTCAACAACAAGGCCCGTAAAAACCGTGGACAAATTGGGCGTCTCAGTGCTCAATATGAATACGATTCGAAGCGAGCGTTCGTGACTGCTTCGGGGCGTGCCAGCCGTACAGATGTGGAGATCGACATGCCGGAGGCGGGTTCCGCTTCCCTGGCCGCGCGCGTGCGCGCCGATACGATCCTCGGGATCCGGCGACCGCGAACGGCAGCACACGAACGGATGATGCGGGCCGAGACCTGGCTGCGCTTCGCCGTCCCGGGGATGCTCGCCGGCTTCCTGCTCTGCCTGCTCGGCGTCATCGCCCTGCACCTCCGCCTGCAGCACACCGAGGTGGTGCGCGCTGCCCATGCCGAGGTCGAGGGATTCGCACGGCTCGGGGCTGCGGCCTTCAGCGAGCATGGCGTCACCGGCGAGACCGCCCGCACCTCCGCTCAGGAGCGCCTCAATCGGCTGATGCCGGCGGGTACGCATCCGGGCCGTCAGGTCTTCGTCGTCAGCCGTGACGACCGGATCGTCGCTGCCTATCCGCTTCAGGATCGGACGCCTGCGACGCTCACCGCGGTTCTCGGCGCCGAACAAGTCCTCAGCTCACTCGCAGAGACGGCCGGTGCGATGATCCTGCGCCTTGCCGATGGCGCCGAGGTCATCGCCGCCGTGCACCGGCTGGCCGACGGCACGGGCCAGGTCGCCGTGATCCGGCCCGTGGCGCATGTGACCGCCGCGTGGTGGGAGCGGCTTTGTACCCTCGCCGTGCTGTTCGGGGCGACCGCCCTCGTCGTCGTCGGCATCGGTGCCGCCTATACCCTCCAGACCCGCCGGGCGCATGCTGCCGACCGGGTTTGCGACGAGGTTCGCCGCCGGCTCGACACGGCGCTCGGGCGCGGCCGCTGCGGCCTCTGGGACTGGGACATCCCGCGGGGCGAGATCTTCTGGTCGGATTCGATGTACGCCATGCTCGGTTACCCCGCCGAGAAGGGCCTGCTCTCCTTCGGCGACGTCAACGCCCTGGTCCATCCGGAGGACGGCGACCTCTACAGCCTCGCGCGCCACCTCGCCGCCGCCCAGGCCACCATCGATCACGAATTCCGTATGCGCGGTGCCTCCGGCGAGTGGATCTGGCTGCGCACCCGGGCCGAGATCGTCCACGACGAGGCCGACGGCAGCCGCCACCTCGTCGGCATCGCCGTCGACGTCACCGAGCAGCGCCGCCTCGCCGAATCCACCGCAACCGCCGACATGCGCCTGCGCGACGCCGTCGAGGCGATCTCCGAGGCCTTCGTGCTCTGGGACGACTCGAACCGCCTCGTCCTCTGCAACTCGAAGTTCCGCGACCTGCACGCCCTCTCCAACGAGGACGCGATCCCGGGCCGCCGCTATGCCGACATCATGGGCCGTGGCGTGCTGCCGCCGGTGCGGCGCGAACTCCCCGACGTCGGCCGCGCCAGCCCGGCTGCGCGCACCTTCGAGGTCGAGCTGACCGACGGCCGCTGGCTCCAGGTCTCCGAGCGCCGAACCAAGGATGGCGGCTACGTCTCGGTCGGCACCGACATTACGGGCCTGAAGCGCCAGCAGGAGAAGCTCGTGGTCTCCGAGCGCGAGCTGATCGCCACGGTGAAGGACCTGAAGCGCTCGCGCCGGACGCTGGAACTCCAGACACACCAGCTCGCCGATCTCGCGGAACGTCATCTCGACCAGAAGGCCAAGGCCGAGATCGCCAACCAGGCGAAATCCGAGTTCCTGGCCAACATGAGCCACGAGCTGCGGACGCCGCTCAACGCCATCATGGGCTTCGCCGACCTGATGGAGAGCGAGGTCTACGGACGCCTCGGCGACCCGCGCTACGCCACCTACTGCCGCGACATCCGCGAGAGCGGCACCTACCTGCTCTCGGTCATCGACGACATCCTCCACATGGCCCGCATCGAGGCCAAGCGCGTCAGCCTCGACCGCCACGAGATCGTCGCGGCCGATGCCGTGCGCGGCGCGGTGAAGCTGATCGAGCTGGAGGCCAAGGCCAAGAACCTCCGCGTCTGCGTGGAGATGCAGCAGAGCCTGCGCCTGCTCGCCGACGACCGGGCGCTGACCCAGATCCTCGGCAACGTGCTGCAGAACGCGGTGAAGTTCACGCCGGCCGGCGGACGGGTCTCGGTGCGGGGCCGGAGTTGCGGCACCTATGTCCACCTGTTCGTGGAGGACACCGGCATCGGCATCCCGAAGGGCGCCCTGGCCAAGCTCGGCAGGCCCTTCGAGCAGGTCGAGAACAACCTCACCCGCAGCCACCGCGGGTCGGGCCTCGGGCTCGCCATCGCCCGCTCGACCTCGGAGCTGCACGGCGGCGCCCTGCGCATCCGCTCCGACGAGGGCGTCGGCACCATCGTGATGGTGCGCCTGCCGGCCCCCACGCCGGAGCGCCTCGCCGCCCTCAGCCGCCCGAGCGCCGACGTGACCGTCGACAGCCTGCGCCTCGTCTCGGGCGCCATGCCGCGGCCGGACGACAGGGCCGTTTCGAACGGCTGAGTTAATTAGAATTACTCTAAGCTGCCCGCCTCATGCAGTGCGGGCATGCAACGGGGAACATTCGGTTTTGCCAGTCATTTTCGGGGCATGACGCGCCGCGCCAAGAGGCATGCGGCGGGCGCCATCACCGAGACAGCAACCCCGAATGGAGTGAGACCATGGCCAAGGCCAAACCCGACCTGCGCGTCGCCAGCGACCGCCTCAACACCCCGACCGATCTCGATCCGGCCGACGTGACGAAGATCTCCGAGGGCCTCACCGTCCTGCTGTCGGATCTCTTCGCGCTCTACATCAAGACGAAGAACTTCCACTGGCACGTCAGCGGCCCGAACTTTCGCGATTACCACCTGCTCCTCGACGCGCAGAGCGAGCAGATCTTCGGGATCATCGATGCGGTGGGCGAGCGCGCCCGCAAGATCGGCGGCACGACGCTGCGGTCCCTCGGACAGGCGGAGGGCCTGAAGCGGGTCTCGGACAACGACGCGGACTACGTCTCGCCGCTCGACATGCTCAAGGAGCTGCGCGACGACAACAAGAACCTCACCGCCAACATGCGCGAGCTGCACAGCGTGACGGACGAGGCCAACGACGTCTCGACTACGAGCCTGCTCGAGGAGTGGATCGACCAGTCCGAGGAGCGCACGTGGTTCCTCTACGAGTCCACCCGCGACGGGACGCAGGGCGGCCACTGACCGCCCTCCCCTTCCGGGGACGCGTACCGGCCAAAAAAGAGCCCCGCATCCAGGATGCGGGGCTTCTTTCGTTTCAGGAGGCTTCGGTGATCTCGTCTTCGCGGACCGCTCGTTCGGCGAAGCCGGAGCGGATGCGGTAGGAGACCTCGCCGGTCTGATCCGCCGGCATTAGGCGCACGACCTCGGAGATGTCGCCGAAGCCGGCCTTGTCGTCGGAGAACGACGGGCGCGTGCGTTTCACGCGCTGGCCGAGCTTGAATTTATGGGGCACGGAGCCCTCGCTTTCTGGTTCGTCGTGGTTCGGAGCGTCACCACGAGGCGACGCCGGAGGGCCGCTTCTCAGCGGCGCAGTTTGATCTTGGCCTTGCGGGCGGCGTAGCGGGCGTCGCGTTCGGCCTTCTGCGCGGCCTGGGCCTCGCGGGCACGTTCGGCGGCGGCCTCGACCTCGGCGGCCTTGCGGGCGATCTCGGCCTGACGGGCGGCTTCGATCTCGGCGGCCTTGCGCTCTTCCTCGGCGATGCGGGCGAGTTCGCGCTCTTCGGCGCGGGCCTCACGAGCCTCGGCGATCGCCTTGCGCTCGGCATTCCGGGCGATGACGGCCGGATCGTCTGCAGCGGGGCGCTTGCGGAAGCGTTCCACCATGGCCTCGCGGGCCTTCTGCTGCGCCGAGAGACGGTCGTCGAGTTTGTTCTGGCTGATGAAGCTCACGTAGGGTCCTTAGAGCGGCCGCAGCCCCGATGGCCTGGCCTGGAATGGATTGGATGCTGAGAAACGAGAGAAGCCGCCCCGGACCGGAGCGGCTTCGGCGTCGATGTCGGATCAGGCGCTCTGGAGCGAACCGGCCGACTGCTTGCCCGAGCGGCGATCGGTCTCCATCTCGTAGGAGATCTTCTGGCCCTCGATCAGGTTGCGCATGCCGGCGCGCTCGACGGCCGAGATGTGTACGAAGACATCCTTGGAGCCGTCATCCGGCTGGATGAAGCCGAAGCCCTTCGTTTCGTTGAACCACTTGACGGTGCCGGTGCTCATAGTCGTCCTTGTCGCTTCGCAGGAAATCGTGCGTAGTGCATCGGCCGCCATACCGTGGCGAACCGTCCGATAACCGATAGAAGTCGAGAAATTCCGAACCGCCCTGCGAAGGCGTACACGGCCCAAATTCCGGGCTTAGATCGATGGTGGCTTAATAGACCTTTGTGCTCCTCCCGGCAAGGCTGGGAGAAGATCGCACGAAACCCCGCGCGGAATTTATCGGCACATCGCGGCCCGGGACGTGTTATCTCCCCGGACCCCCTGCGCAATCCGGCGCCTCGGGCGACGCCGTGGCCGTCAGCATCTTCCGAGCGTCTCGGAGCGCGGCCCTGAGCGAATCATCATTTGCCACGCTGTCGCCGACGGATGCCGGGCACCGGCCGCCGCGCAGCGCCCAGAGAGGACAGACCATGGCTCAGAACACCCCGAACGGGCGCACGCCGGGCCTCTCGATGGCCGAGTTCAACGCCCGCGCCAAGAAGATCGCCGCCTCCACCGGCGAAGTCGAGAAGGGCTCCGCCCGCCGCTCGCCCCCCTCCCGCTTCCGCCGCGACAGCCCCGCCGCCCCGAAGCCCGCCGCCGAGCCGGCCGGCGAGAGCGAGACGACGGAGACGGAGGCGAGCGAGTCCAGCGAGAGCTGAGCCCTCCTCCGTCATTGCGAGCGTAGCGAAGCAATCCAGGGCCACCCCACACCGGTGGTGAAGCGACCCTGGATTGCTTCGCCTTCGGCTCGCAATGACGATTTGGGTCACCCAACAGAAGCCGCTCCTCGCCGGGCGGCTTTTTCATGGGTACGCGCGGGCTCTCCTCCCCCTTGTGGGGAGGCGTTGGAGGTGGGGGTGGCTCCGCCTGCCACCAACCCAGGCCAGCGGAACCACCCCCACCCTCGATCCCTCCCCACAAGGGGGAGGGAAGGCGCTCCACCCACGAAAAAAGCCGCCCCCGAGGGAGCGGCTTTCCTGCCGAGCGCCGGACCCGACGGGGCCGGCAAACGGTTCGACGGATCAGGCCGACTGGAGCTGCGCGGCGGCCTTCTTGCCGGAGCGCTTGTCGGTCTCGAGCTCGAACGAGAGCTTCTGGCCCTCGACGAGGTTGCGCATGCCGGCGCGCTCGACGGCGGAGATGTGTACGAACACGTCCTGTCCGCCGTCATCCGGCTGGATGAAGCCGAAGCCCTTGGTCTCGTTGAACCATTTCACGGTACCGGTGGTCATGTAGAATCCTTAGAATCTTCGCAGGCTTGTCATGTGGTTAGCACTCCGCGCGGACGCGAAGGGCCGGAGATACCGATAGGGGTGGAAACGACGGAACCGCCCTGCGAAGGAGTCACGGCCCGGAAAGTCCGGCCACAGATCGATACGTAGGAGATGGGGTGCTGGGGCGGGATGGCAAGGCTCTGGCAATTCTAAGGACCGAAGCCTGACAGAGCCACCTACAATTCAGGATTATTGTCTCCGAGATTGCGCTCGCGACGGCTTCCAATATGATTTTCCCAGTAATAAAAGTTTTCATCTCAAATAAAAGGCAAAAAGAATAATTAATTTACTCAACTTAAAGGCAGCATCTCTTAAATTTTTTTCCACTGCCGCACGGGCATGGATCATTTCTGCCGATTTTCATATTAAATCTGCTGCTACGCTTCGTGAATTTCATACCTTTTGGCATAGTACTCACCAAATAATCTAGTTTAGCATTCTTCTTCCAAGGGTATTTTAACGATACTCCAAAAATAGGAGAAGGCACATTAGGACGCAGGAGAATGCCATACCACTCACGCGCGTTTTGACTATATTTTCTTATCTCGCAATGTGATTTTAGTTTTTTTGAAGAAATATCAATATCTGAGAGGCTGCAGTGAATTGTTAAACCGGCATTAGCGTCTCCTATTCCAACTGTTAAGTCATGGAAACCCCCATCGCTTATCGTCATTGCACTAATACGATCAATGCCGTTGCTGATATATTCTAACGTTTCCTCGGAAAGTGTAAGCAACAAAAAACCGAAATCGACACTGTGTTCATTGTCTGATGCTTCGATCCGAGAAATGAGCTGTCCTAAACTTGTGTTTGTAAATCTTGTCAATATCCCATCAGGCGTACGTTGTCCTGGGAGGCCTTCCCGTCTCACGAGCATAGCTGCGTCGAGATCAGCAGAAATATCTTCATGCAGCTGAACAAAATCGTGATTATCACCTATCCATAGATTTCTTTTTATGTGATACGACAGTATTGTTAATTCGTTTACTGAAAATATTCTATCATTGTATTGCAGTCTCTTGTCTATATAACTTAGTAAGTATAAAGGAGTATGCAACATTTCGCACATTACGTCCAAGTTAAATATATCACACACGAATGGTTGAGATATAATTTCGTGCTTGTTAGTGCGAAGAAAAATTCGCGACTGGAAAGAAAGAGCTGGGTAATGATCTGAAATGAGACAAATAGGGTATATTTTGCGAATGCTTTTACTAAGATTTATCAGGTTTCCGCAGTCGTCTCTCAGAACAGTTTCTGTTCTAAGAATCAAGTCTGAACATAGCCAGCCTTAATCGTAGGCGTCTTGAATGCTTGCTTTAAAATCAGCGGCAATAGCGAGATCATTGCCTTTTCTGGCTTCGATTGTTAACCGTTTAGTTTTTGCTTGGATTAGCAGAACTCTTCCTGCAAAAATAACCAAAACATCGATTTCGCCCGCATCTTTCTTGCCAGGAATTTCTAATTTGACGTTGCGATATACTTTGCTCGTGCCGAATACGGTCTTCAGTCTTTCATAAGCAAACTTCTCTAAAAATTCTCCCCTGTTTTTAGCAGCGATTTCCTTGTAGTTTTTGTCCGCAATCATCCAGAAAAACGGATTCTCATATAGTGCTTCAAATAGCGTATAATAATGAAACAACAAATACTTTTCGGATTCAATGCGTATTATTGGATATGCGTTTACAATATTGAAATCTCCAATTTTCGAAAACTGACTGTTGCCCGTTTCTAACGGCGGAGAAAAAGCCTCAATAACGAATCGCACTTGATCAGGGGTATAGGCCGAATTTTCTGCTATCTCTGCAGCAGAAAAAGCAAACCCAGGCAGCATAGTCCATGTCGATTGATTTGCATTTTTCAAAGTAAGTAGATGGCGTTTCAAATTTTCATTCTGAAACTCTCCTATAATAGAAACTATATTCACTGCCAAACTAACGTCAATATTTCTATTTTTGATTAGCCATTCGTTATCGGATGCGTATTTAAGCTTCGAGAAATCACGATATTGAAATCCGTAAGCGGAATCCCCACCGTAGAATATTGGTTCTCGAAGGACTTCACCCTTTAAAAAAGGATTCTTGTTTGAGGCTGGCTTTGCTGTCGAAATTTCGTCAATTAAGGGGCGCCCAATAACGGTGTGCAACTCCTCAAGAATCTGCTCTGTTCGAATAGCTAGCTCTGATATAGTTCGTTGGCTTACTATATCGACAGAGCAGCCAGATCGAAACCACAGGCCAATTAGAGTCGATATCTCAGTTCGAATTAATCTGTTATCCCTGAATTGTCCCGCAATAGTTTTGGCGTCTATTTCATCTTTAATGCCAATTACGTTGTCTCTGAAACAAATCGCTGCTATAACGTGCGCAAACCCAGGTTTAGAACAGATTGTTGCTAAATCAGAAAATATATCTGATTCGGGGCGGATATTATGGGTCATTCGATCAATCTCTACCGCTATTATTGCATTTTAAGAAAAGATACTCATTGGTTACGTTTCGTAACATTAACTATAGAAGCATCATCCCAACTGCCTTTCGTCTCAAACCCCAACCGCCGACAAACCGCCAACATCGCCCGGTTCTCCGCCAGCACACTCCCCTCCACCCGCGCTATCCCCTCCGCCTTCGCCCAATCCAGCATCATCCGCATCAGCGCGTAGCCGAGCCCCACACCCTTGATGTCCGAGCGGACCAGGATGGCGAATTCGCCGCTCTCGTGGTTGGCGTCGGCGTGGAGGCGGACCGCGCCGAGCATCGTGTCGTCCGCAGCGTCGAGGGCGACGAAGGCGATGGCGCGGGAATAGTCGAGCTGGGTCAGGCGGGCGAGGAAGGCGTGGCTGAAGTGCTTCATCGGCGTGAAGAAGCGCAGGCGCACGTCCTCCGGGTCGATCTCGGCGAAGAAGGCGGCGAACAGCCCCTCGTCCTCGGGGCGCACCGGGCGCACGCGAATGGCGCGGCCCTTCAGGGTCATGGTGCGCTCCCACGCCACCGGATAGGGCCGGATCGCGAACCGCGATGGGAATTGTTTCACGTGAAACACATCACGTCCTAGCGTCGAAGCCCGCTCCACGCGGATGCGGCCGTCGAGGCCGAGCACGCCGTCGGCGTCGGCGAGCAGCGGGTTGATGTCGAGTTCGCGCACCTCGGGCAGGTCGGCGGCGATCTGCGCGAGCTGCACCAGCACCAGGGCGATGGCATCGAAATCGGCGGCCGGCACGTCGCGATAGGCCGCGAGCCGCCGCGACACGCGTGTGCGAAAAATCTGGTCGGCGGCGAGGCGGAGGTCGAGGGGCGGCAGGCCGAGCGAGCGGTCGTCGATGACCTCGACGGCGGTGCCGCCGGTGCCGAACACGACCACGGGGCCGAAGGTCGGGTCTTCCGCCAGCCCGACGATGAGCTCGCGCCGGTTGCCCCTCGGCACCATCGCCTGCACCGCGAAGCCGGTGATGCGCGCCTCCGGCCGGAGCGTTCGCACGCGGGCGACCATGCGGGCTGCGGCCTCGCGCACATCGGCCTCGGAGGTGAGGCCGAGGCGCACGCCGCCGACATCCGACTTGTGCACGACGTCCGGCGAGACGAGCTTGAGCGCCACCGGCTCGCCGCGCGCGATCATCGGCCAGGCGGCCTCGGCGGCGCTCGTCCCGTCCGGCGCCAGCAGGCAGGGCTGCATCGGGATGGCGTAGGCCGCGAGCAGCGCCTTGACGCTGAGGGGATCGAGCCAGCTCTGCCCCGCCGCGAGGGCGCCCGCGACGATGCTTCTCGCGGTCTCGACGTCCGGCTTGAACGCCGGGGGGAGCGAGGCCGGCGTGCGCATCAGGTTCTCCTGCGCCTCGCGGTAGCGCACCACGTGCAGGAACCCGTCGACCGCGTCGGAATCGGTGGCGAAGAGCGGGATGCCGGCCTTCGCGTAGATCGCCGCCGCCTCCGCATCCTCGCCCACCGACACCGCGAAGACCGGCTTCTTGCGATCCCCCCCGCGGCGCGCCTCGCCGACGGCGCCGGCGACCGCCTCGGCCGTCTGCCGCGCGCCGGCGCGGGCGGTGGGGACGTGGATCGCGAGCAGCGCATCGTTGCCGCGGCAGGCCAGCAGCGGCCCGAGCGCGGCGGCGTAGTCCCGCGCCTCCGCATCGACGCCGAGATCGATCGGGTTCTTGGACGTGCCGTGGCGGACTGGGGCGATGGCCTCCAGCGTCTCGGGCGTGGCGTCGGCGGCGGTGCCGCCCCGCTCGGCCAGCCTGTCGGCCGCGAGCGCGCCGATGCCGCGCCCATTGGCGACGATCATCAGCCGGTTGCCCGGAAACGGCCGCTGCCGGCGCAGGGTCTCGGCAGCGGAGAACATCTCGTCGAGGGTGTCGACCGCGAGCAGCCCCGCCCGACGGAAGGCGGCGGCGTAGACCGCATCGGGCCGGGCCAGCGCGCCGGTATGGGTCTGCGGCTCGGTCTCGGGCGCCTGATGCCGCCCCGTGCGCAGGACCACCACGGGCTTCACCCGCGCCGCCGCCCGTGCGGCCGACAGGAACTTGCGGGCGTCGTCGACGCGGTGGAGCGAGAGCAGGATCGCGCGGGTGTGGAGATCGGCGGCGAAGTGGTCGAGGGCGTCGGCCACATCCACATCCGCCGAGCGGCCGGTGGTGAGGATCGCCGAGAAGCCGACCTCGCGCCGATGCGCCCAGGCCGCGATCGCCGAGGCCACGGTGCCGGATTGCGTCACCAGTGCGAGATCGCCCGGCCGCGGCGGATGCGCCAGAAGCGTCGCGTTCAGCCTGGCTCCGGGCACCGCCAGCCCGATGCTGTCGGGGCCGAGGAGGCGCAGGCCATGCCGTCGTGCCGCCCGCCGGGCCGCGCCGATCGGCTCCGCTTCGCCTCGCCCGAGATGCGCCGACAACACGATGACCGCCGCAGCTCCGGACGCACCGGCCTCGTCGACGATGCCGGGCACGGTGTCCGGTGGCGTGGCGATCAGGACGAGATCGGGCTTTTCGGGAAGTTCCGCGAGGTTGGCGAAGCAGGGTTCGCCGTCGATCGTCTGGTATTTGCGATTGACCGGCCGGATCGCCCCCGCAAAGCCGCCAGCACGCAACGCATCGATGACCGCGCGACCGACCGATCCGTCGCGCTCTCCCGCGCCGACGACGGCCACGCTTCGCGGCGCGAGCATCGCTGCGAAGCCGTAGGTGCTCATGTGTACGTCCCGGTCTGCATCACGGCTGAGGCGGCGCAACGCTCCCGGTGCACACCCTGGCGGGCGCCGTGTCTAGCCCCTGGCGGCCGGCACCAGCACTAGCGTCTGGTGGAGGCGAAACACCTTCGGCCAATGCTCGCGCTCGGCCAGTTCGGCTGCCTCGGCAAGGGTGAGGTGCCGGTCCGCGGCGACCTGATCCAGGCTCATCCAGTTGTTCTGCATCTCCGGCGCGACCTCGAAACGCTAAATGATGTGCAACGCACGACTTCGGGGCGACAACGGGTTGGGTTGGTTAACGTTCCCGGGCCCTCTCGCGGGATCGTGAGGTGCGAAACCTCGACCTTGGATTGAATCGTATCAGCTGACGCCATTAGTGTTGGCATTCAGTAACCGCCGACACCGGCCTGTGCCGAACGGCACCGACTTCGCACCGCGCGAAACAGAGAATGAATAACGCATTCGCTGGGCAACGCTCGCTGCGCGATAGGTTGCGTGTATGCGGGCCGATCGTCTTTAGAGGCCTCGACGTAAACCGTCGAGTACTCGACCGTTTGTCAGTGAAGGCGGCTCAAGCGACTGATTTTCAGCTCGGAGCCCGTAGCTTTTTCTATAGAGCTCGTTCATCAGGGCGTCAGCGCGCTGACCGGTTGGGCCTTTGCTCCACCGAGACCGAGGGTTCGCATAGAGGAAGCGGTGATAATGACGAGCGAGAGCAACACTGTGCTGGACCGCGCCGAGTTGACCCGTGACATCGTCTCGACTTTCGTCAGAAGCAACCCCATCTCACCTGCCGATCTGCCTGCGCTCGTCGCGGCCGTCCATGCCATGCTGCAGCAGTTGTCTGCTCCGCAAGCGCCCGAGCCGATCGCGCGGCCGACACCGGCCGTATCGGTCCGGAAATCGATCACGCGGGAATTCCTGATCTGCCTGGAGGACGGAAAGCCGTTCAAGTCGCTGAAGCGCCATCTCCGGAGCCGATACAACCTGACACCCGAAGAATACCGCGCCCGCTGGAACCTTCCTGCGGATTATCCGATGGTCGCGCCGAACTATGCCGATGAGCGCTCGAAGCTTGCCAAGGCGATGGGGCTCGGCAAGGAGCGCCGCGCCGTCACAGCGGAGTGATCCACTTGCCGGCTGGACCGGATGCCGTTTCGGCGCGATCCTGCGATCGATCGGGTGACTGAGGTCAGCGCATCGTCCACAGGTGTTTTACGGGCGGACTGGCATCGACCGAACTCCACCAAGCCCCTGAGGTTGCAGAGGAAGTGGCCCCGAGGGGCGTGATCCTTGCCGAGCCGCTTCGACGGCGCCGACCGCCCCGTTATCCGTCGGGCAATCGGTACCTGCGACGCTTCGCGGGTCATCGCCGTTCGTTGCGAGCTTACCTGCGCAAGGTCCATGTCCGGTCGTTCCAAATCGGTCTCGCGCCTGTTCTGGACCTTCGTCGTCGGCGGCGGACTGGCGCTGGTCTACGGCAGGCCGGCACTCGTCGGGACGGGCGCCCTGCTGGCGGCGATCGTGCTCTACCGCCTCGATCGGCCACGCCGGTTCCGCGCCCTCGTCCGCCGTGTCACCCGCAAACACGCGCGCATCCTGGCGCTGCGCCGCCGCCAGGAGCGCTTCGTCGACGCCTACGGCAACACGGTCGAGGACGGCTGGCTGCGCGAGCGCGCGTATTTCGTGGAACGCAGCATTCTGCCCAAGGTCGAGGCGCGGGGCTTCGCGGACTATGTCGAACCGCGCTGGAACGAGATGATCGCCATCGTCGAGCGGGTGGCGTCCTCGGTTCGCCTGCCCGACGAAGCGGACATGCCCGAGGACGGGGTCGCCTACGAGCGTTTCTGCGCCGGTCTCCTTCGGCAGGCCGGCTGGCAGGCTCGCCCGACCCAGGCCAGCGGCGACCAGGGTGCCGACGTCATCGCCGAGCGCGGCGGCACCCGCCTCGTCGTGCAGTGCAAGCGCTACGGAAAGCCCGTCGGCAACGGGGCCGTGCAGGAAGTGGCGGCGGCGGCCCGGCACTGGTCGGCGGAGATGGCGGCGGTCGTCTCCAATGCCGGTTTCACCCCCGCCGCCCGCAAACTGGCCGCCACGACCGGCGTGCTGCTGCTGCACCACGACGATCTCGCCGAACTATATCCCATGAGATCGGTCGGCCGGTCGCGGCTGCCGGCCTGACGGCGCTCAGGCTTCGACCGGAAGCGGCAGCCACTTGCGCCCGTCGCGGGCCAGGAGATCGTCCGCCGCCTTCGGCCCGGCGCTGCCGGCGGCGTAGGGCTCGACCGGGGCGCTCCTCCAGGCGTCGAGCAGCGGCTCCACGGCGGCCCAGCCGGCCTCGATGTTGTCGGCGCGCTGGAACAGCGTGGCGTCGCCGGTCATGCAGTCGTAGAGTAGAGTCTCGTAGCCGACATTCGGCTTCTCGTCGAAGAAGTCCTTGTAGAAGAACGACGTTTCGACGCGGCCGAGGCGCATCTGCGGGCCCGGCGCCTTGACGTTGATCTCCGTGGTCTCGCCGGCATCCGGATCGATCTGGATGCGCATGACGTTCGGCGCGACGGCGTCCGTCGGCGTATCGCGAAACAGCCGGTAGGGCGCCGGCTTAAAGTGGATCGCGATTTCGGTGAGCCGCCCGGCCATGCGCTTGCCGGTGCGGACATAGAACGGCACGCCGGCCCAACGCCAGTTGTCGATCTCGAGCTTCAGGGCGACGTAGGTCTCGGTGTTCGAATCCGTGGCGACGTTCGGCTCGTCGCGATAGGCCGGGACGTCGCGGCCCTGCTCCCTGCCGGCCGTATACTGGCCGCGGACCGCGTGGTCAGGCTGGATCGGCTTCACTGCTTCAGCGAGCTTGGCCTTCTCGGTCCGCACGGCCTCGGCGTCGAAGGAGTTCGGCGGCTCCATCGCCACCATGCAGAGCAGCTGGAACATGTGGTTCGGCACCATGTCGCGCAGCGCCCCGGTCGGCTCGTAGAACGAGCCGCGCATTTCGACGCCGACGGTCTCGGCTGCGGTGATCTGGACATGGTCGACGTATTCGCGCCGCCACAGCGGCTCGAAGATGCCGTTGGCGAAGCGGATCGCCATGATCGACTGCACCGTTTCCTTACCGAGGAAGTGGTCGATCCGGTAGAACTGGTTCTCGTCAGCCTGTTTCAGGATGCGGGCATTCAGCGCCTTGGCCGAGGCGAGGTCGGAGCCGAACGGTTTTTCGATCACCACGCGGCGGAAGGCATCGTCCGTCTGCTTCAGGAGGCCCGCCTTGCCAAGGCCGTCGACCACCGGACCGAAGAAGCGGGCTGCGACGGCGCAGTAGAAGATCGCATTGCCTTCGATTTTCTCCGCGAGCGCTTTGTAGCTTTCGTCCTTCTCGAAGTCGCCCTGGAAGAAGTGAAGCCGCTCGGCGATGAAACCCCAACTCGCCGCGTCGATGTGGTCTGCGTGGAACTCGGCGCTCTTGTCCTTGGTGAAGGACTGCATCGTGTCGGTGAGGTCCTTGCGCCAGCCGGCATCGTCGTTGGCATTGTGGTCGACGCCGATGATCTTGAGATCCTTCGAGAGCAGGCCGCCGCTCGAAAGGTTGTAGAGAGCCGGCATCAGCAGCCGCTTTGTGAGATCGCCGCCCGCGCCGAAGATCACCAGCGTGCAGGCCGGCGCCCGCGCGATCCCGGCCTTCACGTCGTTCTGGAGAAGGGGGTGCTCGGCCATGGGTGGGTTCCGGATGCGTGCTGCGGCGCGAAAATCATCCGTCAACGGAGCAATCGTGGCCACGTTCCGCGTCGGCCTGTCATACGAAATCCGATGGACTGCTTCGCAATGCGGAATTCGGTTTCGCTCAGATGCCGCGCGGGCTTGCTGACAGGCGGTCCGAATGAAGCATCCGGACAGCCTGTCACTCCGCCGTGCGTAGGGCCTGTCCGTGATCGATCGGCAAATCGAGCGCCTTGTCCTTCAGCTCCTCGCCCGTGGGCAGCGAGCGGGCATCCCAGCCGCCGCCGAGCGCCCGGATCAGGTCGACGGCGGTGGTGAACCGGCTCAGCCGCACCTGCAGCGAGGCGACCTCGTTGTTCACGAGAAGCGCCTGCGCCGTGACGACGGTGGTGAAGTTCTGGGTGCCGGCGCGGTATTCGTTGAGGGTGATCTCGACCGCCTTGCGGGCCGAGGCCACGGCCTCGTCCTGCTTCACCTGCTGCCGGGCGAGGACACGGATGCCCGACAGGCCGTTCTCGACCTCGCCGAAGGCCGTCAGCACGGTCTGGCGGTAGGTGGCGACGGAGGCGTCGTAGCCGGCGCGGGTCGATTGCAGCGCGGCGCTGCGGGCGCCCCCGTCGAACAGCACCTGTGTGCCGGCCGCGGTCAGTGCCCAGGCGGCGTTGGTGGCCGAGAAGATGCCGTTGCTGGTCAGGCCCGCGAAGCCGCCGGTGGCCGAAAGCGTCACCGTCGGGAAGAACGCCGCGACGGCGACGCCGATCTGCTCGCTCTGCGCCTGCACCAGACGCTCGGCCTGCGCGATGTCCGGGCGGCGTTCGAGCAGCTGCGAGGGTACGCCGACCGGCACGGCGGGTGGCCTGTCCGCGAGCCGCCCGACGGCGACGCCGAGCTCGGAGGGCGGCCGCCCGATCAGGGTGGCCAGCGCATGCTCGAACACCGCGCGCTGCAGGTCGGTGGCGATGACCTGCGCCTCCGTGGTCTGGAGCTGCGTCTGCGCGGTGATGACGTCGGAGCGTGCTGCGACGCCGGCATTGTACTGGTTCTCGGCGATGGCCAGGCTGCGCTTGTAGCCCTCGACGTTCTCCTGGAGGACCTTCTTGAGCGAATCCTGGTAGCGCAGCTGCAGGTAGGTGGTCGCAAGCTCGGCCTGGATGCCGAGCCGCACGAGGCCGATATCCGCCGCCGAGGCCTGTGCGCTGGCGACGTCGCTTTCGAGCTGACGCCGGATACGACCGAACAGGTCCGGCTCCCAGGTCGCCTGCCCCTGCAGCGAGTAACTCGTACGTTCGACGCCCCCCGTGCGCGCCCGTGTGATCGACGGTGCGCCGATGACCGTCGGGAACAGCGCCGCGCGCGACTGGGCGACGAGGGCGCGGGCCTGCGTGTAGTTCGAGATCGTGGCGCGCAGGTTCTGGTTGTCGACGTCGACCGACCGCATCAGCCGGTCGAGGGTCGGGTCGCGCAGCACCGTCCACCAGTCGCCGCGGACCGCGCCGTCGTTCGGTTGCGCCGGCCGCCAGTTCTTCCGGCTCTGCACCCAGGCGACGCTGTCCTCCCGCATCCCGCCTTCCTTGAAGCCGAGCGGCGTCTCGACGGAGGGGCGTGTGTAGTCGGGTCCGACGAGGCAGCCGGAGAGGGACGTCGAGATCACGCACGCAAGGCCGAACGCCAGGATGCTGCGAGGCCCCCGCGCATCCCCTCTCCCCGCACCAATCTCGGGCTTGCCCGAAATTGGCTTTTGTCTGCCAAAGTCGGGCAAGCCCGACTGTGGTGGGGGGAGGGCTTTGCCGACCTTGTCGTCGGCAAAGCGAGGCGGCAGCCGAAGGTGAGGGGGCGTGTCCGGAGCGGTCAATCCTGCAGCCGCCCCCTCACCTTCGCCCTTCGGGCTTGTCGCGCCGACGACGAGGTCGTCGCGACCCTCTCCCCGCGTGCGGGGAGAGGGGGGTGCGAACCCATCCGTTCTAGCATCACGAATGGCCATCACTCGGCCGGGAATGGTGTCGCGCCGCCGGCCGCCCGCCGGGCGCGCCGGTTCTTCGCCCAGTGGCGCAGGCGGTCGAGGTACAGGTAGACGACGGGGGTCGTGTAGAGGGTCAGGATCTGGCTCACGATGAGGCCGCCGATGATCGCGATGCCGAGCGGCCGGCGGAGCTCCGCGCCCTCCCCGGCCGCCAGCACGAGCGGCGCGGCGCCGAGAAGCGCGGCCGCCGTTGTCATCATGATCGGCCGGAAGCGCAAGAGGCAGGCCTCGTAGATCGCGTCGGCCGGCGAGGCGCCGCGGGTACGCTCGGCGTCGAGGGCGAAATCGATCATCAGGATGGCGTTCTTCTTCACGATGCCGATCAGCAGGAAGACTGCGATCAGCGCGATGATCGTGAACTCCGTGCCGGTCACGAGCAGCGCCAGCACGGCGCCGATGCCCGCCGACGGCAGCGTCGAGAGGATCGTGATCGGATGGATGTAGCTCTCGTAGAGGATGCCGAGCACGGCGTAGACCGCGAGCAGCGCGCCGAGGATCAGGAGCGGCTGGCGCGAGGCCGAGGCCATGTAGTTCTTGGCCGCGCCCGAGAATTCGCCGTGGATGGTCGCCGGCATGCGCAGGTCCGTCATCGCCTTCTCGATCGCGGCGGTGGCCTCCGACAAGCTCTTGCCCGGGGCGAGGTTGAACGAGACGGTGGTCGAGACGAACAGACCCTGATGCGCGACCTGGACCGGGGCGTTGCCGGTCTCGAACCGGGCGAAGGCCGAGAGCGGCACCATGGTCTCCTTGGCGCTCGACACCGGGGCGCTGGACGAGGCGCCGCCCTTCGACGCGGCGATGGCGTTCGAGGCGGCGTTGCGGGCGGAATCCGAGGCGATGGTGGAGGCGTCGGTGCCGGTCGAAGCACTGCTGGCGCCGACGCCCGCCGTCGGGGCGACGGTGGTACTGGCGCTGCCCGGGGCCGGCGAGCCGCTCGACGTCGCCGAGGTGCCGGTGCTCGACGGCGACGACGAGCCGGAACTCGTCGTGGTGGCCGCAGCCGCCGGCCCGCTCACGGTGCCCGCGACAGCATTCGTGACCGCCGAGCCGCGGGCGTTGCCGCCGGAGGTGGAGACGTAGATCAGCTTCAGGGTCTCGGGGCTCTGGAGGTAGCGCGGCGCGATCTCCATCACGACGTGGTACTGGTTGAGCGGGTTGTAGATCGTCGAGACCTGCCGCTGCCCGAAGGCGTCGTAGAGGGTGTTGTCGATCTTGTCGGGCGTGATGCCGTAGCGGAAGGCCGTCGGCCGGTCGATTACGAGACGGCTTTCGAGGCCGCCCTCCTGCTGGTCGGAGGTCACGTCGGCGAAGAGGTCGGTCTGCTTCTGAAGCTCCTGCACGAGCCGCGGCGCCGAGGCGTAGAGCTCGTCGGCCGAATCCCCCTGCAGCGAATACTGATACTGGGCGAAGCTCTGCCGCCCGCCCATCTTCAGGTCCTGGCGCGGAAACAGAAACAGCCGGGCGCCCGCGACCTGGGCGAGCTTCGGGCGAAGCCGCGCCATGACCTTCTCGATGGAATCGCGGGTCCCGAGCGGCTTCAGGCCGACGAAGACGTTCGCGGAGTTGGTACCGCGCCCGCCGGTGAAGCCGACGATGCTCTCCACCGCCGGATCGGCCTGGACGATGGCGCTCGCCCGGGTCAGCTTCTCCTTCATCGCCTGGAACGAGATGCGCTGATCGGCCTGGATGCCGCCCATGAGCTGCCCGGTATCCTGCTCGGGGAAGAAGCCCTTCGGCACGATCACGTAGAGGTAGACGTTCAGCCCCATCGCCGCGAAGACGCTGAGCAGCACCAGCCGGCGGTGGCGGAGCGCGAAGCCGAGGGTGCGCTCGTAGCCGCGCAGCAGGCCGTCGAAGCCGCCCTCCAGGATCCGTGCCACGATGTTCGGCCGCTTGGCCGGGCCGGCGGAGGCGTCGTGATGGGGCTTGAGGAATCGGGCGCACATCATCGGCGTCGTCGTCAGCGAGACGACGAGGGAGATCAGAATCGCCAGCGAGAGCGTGACTGCGAATTCCTGAAACAGCCGGCCGACGATGCCGCCCATCAGCAGGATCGGCAGGAACACGGCGACGAGCGAGAGGCTCATCGAGATCACCGTGAAGCCGACCTCGCGGGCGCCGAGCAGCGCCGCCTCGACCCGCGGCTTGCCGTCCTCGATGTGGCGCTGGATGTTTTCCAGCACGACGATGGCGTCGTCGACGACGAAGCCGGTGGCGATGATCAGCGCCATCAGCGAAAGGATGTTGAGCGAGAAGCCGAGCAGGTACATCGCGGCGAAGGTGCCGATGATCGAGATCGGCACGGCCACCGCCGGGATCAGCGTCGCGCGGCCCGAGCGCAGGAAGACGAACACCACGAGGATGACGAGGCCGACCGCGATGAGCAGCGTCTCCTCGGTTTCCTTCAGAGAAGCGCGGATCGTGGCCGAGCGGTCGCCGGAGATGTGGAGGTCGATGTCCCCTGGCAGCGCCGCCTGGATCTGCGGGATCGCCGCCTTCACGCGGTCGACCGTCTCGACGACGTTCGAGCCGGGCTGCTTGTAGATGAACAGGATCACGCCGGGCTTGCCGTCGACGAGGCCGAGGTTGCGCTTGTCCTCGACGGAATCCTCGACCACCCCGACATCGGTCAGGCGCACGCCCGCCCCGTTGCGATAGGCCACGACGATGTCGCGGTAATCCGAGGCCTGCCGCCCCTGGTCGTTGGCGTAGAGCTGGTAGCGGCGAGCGCCCGCGGTCACGTCCCCCTTCGGCGAGTTCGCGTTTGCAGACGCCAAGGCCGCGCGGATCCCTTCGAGGCCGATGCCGTAGTGGAACAGGGCGGTCGGATCGAGCTCGACCCGCACCGCTGGCAGCGACGAGCCGCCGATATCGACGTTCCCGATGCCGTCCACCTGGGACATCTTCTGCTGAACGACGGTCGCGGCGGAATCGTAGAGCTGGCCCGGCGAGAGCGTGTCCGAGGTCAGGCCGAGGATCAGGATCGGCGCATCGGCCGGGTTGAACTTCCGGTAGGTCGGGTTCTGGCGGAGCGCCGTCGGCAAGTCGGCGCGGGCTGCGTTGATCGCCGCCTGCACGTCGCGGGCGGCCCCGTCGATGTCGCGGTTGAGGCCGAACAGCAGGACGATCCGCACCGTGCCCGTGGAGCTCGTCGACGTCATCTCGTTGACGTCGGCGATGATCCCCAGGCGGCGCTCCAGCGGCGCGGCCACGGTCGTCGCCATGGTCTCAGGGCTCGCGCCCGCCATCTGCGCTTGGACCAGGATGACCGGAAAATCCACCTGCGGCAGCGGCGCCACCGGCAGCCGCACGAAGGCGAACAGCCCGGCTAGCAGCACGCCGACCGTGAGCAGCGTCGTGGCGATCGGGCGGCGGATGAAGGGGGCGGAGATGTTCATCGCCGCGCCCTTCCCTCTCCCCGCACGCGGGGAGAGGGCCGAGCCCCCCTTGTCGGGGGCGAGGCAAGCGGAGGCGAAGCCGGAGCGAGGGTGAGGGGGTGACTCCGGATGAGGCTCCTCCGACTGTGCCCCCTCACCTTCGGCTGCCGCCTCGCTTCATGCCCCGACAAGGGGGCATGAAGCCCTCTCCCCGCGTGCGGGGAGAGGGGGATGCGCACATGCCCTGCGCTCGCGCCGCTCAAGGCAGCGCCTCGCCAGCCCGGTACCCGCCTTCGCGGCGGCCCATGATCCGCCGCTCGAGCCGGTCGAAGAACAGGTAGATCACCGGCGTCGTGAACAGCGTCAGCACCTGGCTGACGATGAGTCCGCCGGCGATGACGATGCCGAGCGGCTGGCGCAGTTCCGAGCCGACGCCGGTCCCCATGATCAGCGGCACCGCCGCGAACAGGGCCGCGAAGGTCGTCATCATGATCGGGCGGAAGCGGAGCAGGCAGGCCTCGTAGATCGCATCGCGCGGGCTCATGCCCTCCTCGCGCTCGGCCTGCAGCGCGAAGTCGATCATCATGATCGCGTTCTTTTTCACGATGCCGATGAGGAGCACGATGCCGATGATCGCGATGATGTCGAGGGACAGCCCGAACAGCATCAGCCCGAGCAGCGCGCCGATCCCGGCGGAGGGGAGCGTCGAGAGGATGGTGATTGGGTGGATGAAGCTCTCGTAGAGCACGCCCAGCACGATGTAGACGGTGACGATCGCGGCGAGGATCAGGAACAGCTCGTTCGAGAGCGCCGACTGGAAGGCGAAGACCGAGCCCTGCGGCACCACGTTGAAGCTCGCCGGCAGGCCGATGTCTTTTCGGATTTGCGCGATCGCGTCGACGGCCTGCCCGAGGGCGGCGCCCGGGGCGAGGTTGAAGGACACGGTCGTGGCCGGGAACTGCCCGAGATGCCCGACGAGCAGCGGGGCGCGGCGCTCCTCGACGCGGGCGATGGCCGAGAGCGGCACCTGGCCCGAGGCGGCGGTCGAGGACGGCAGGTAGAGGTTGTTCAGCGAGTCGAGGGTGGTGTGGAGCGCCGGATCGGCCTCCAGGATCACCCGATACTGGTTCGACTGCGAGAAGATCGTCGAGATGATGCGCTGGCCGAAGGCGTCGTAGAGCGCGTTGTCGACCGAGGCCGGTGTGATGCCGTAGCGGCCCGCCGTCGGCCGGTCGATGGTGACGTATGCGGCGAGCCCGTTGCCCTGGTAGTCGCTGGTGACGTCGGCGAGCAGCGGTGAGCGCTGCAGCGCCTCGACGAAGCGCGGCACCCAGGTCTCGAACTCGCCGAGGTTCGGGTTCTCGAGAATGACCTGATACTGTGTCGCCGAGACCGCCGTATCGATCGTCAAATCCTGGACCGGCTGCATGTAGAGGCGCACGCCGGGGATCTCGCGGGTGGCGGCGCTGATGCGCCGGATCACGTCGCTGGCGCTGCCGGTCCGCTCGGCCTGCGGCTTCAGGTTGATGAGCATGCGGCCGGAATTCAGCGTCACGTTCTGTCCGTCGACGCCGATGAAGGAGGACAGGTTCGCGACGTCGCGATCCTTGAGCACGATGTCGGCGAGCTGCTGCTGGCGCTCCGCCATGGCGGCGTAGGACACGCTCTGGTCGGCCTGGGAGATGCCCTGGATGACGCCGGTATCTTGGACGGGGAAGAAGCCCTTCGGGATCACCACGAACAGGTAGGCCGTCAGCGCGATCGTCCCGAGGGTGACGACGAGCGTCAGGCCCTGGTTCGCCAGCACGACCCGCAGGGCGCGCCCATAGGCGCTGATCGTGCCCTCGGTCAGCCGCCTGCCGAAGCGGCCGATGAAGCCCTCGCGACGCTCGCCATGCACCACCGGCTTCAGCAGCCGCGCGCAGAGCATCGGCACCAGCGTCAGCGAGACGACGGCCGAGATCACGATGGTGGCCGCCAGGGTGATCGCGAATTCGTGGAAGAGCCGGCCGACGACGTCGCCCATGAACAGCAGCGGGATCAGCACCGCGATCAGCGAGACCGTCAGCGAGAGGATGGTGAAGCCGATTTCACGGCTGCCCTTCATCGCGGCCTCGAGCGGCGTATCGCCGCCTTCGACGTGGCGGGCGATGTTCTCGATCACCACGATGGCGTCGTCGACGACGAAGCCGGTGGCGATGGTCAGGGCCATCAGCGAGAGGTTGTCGAGGGAGAAGCCCCACAGGTCCATCACCGCCAGCGTGCCGATGAGCGAGAGCGGCACCGACAGGCTCGGGATCAGGGTGGCGGAGAAGCTGCGCAAAAACAGGAAGATCACCAGCACGACGAGGCCGATGGCGAGCATCAGCTCGACCTGCACGTCCTCCACCGAGGCGCGGATCGTGACGGTGCGGTCGGTGAGGAGCGCCACGCCGATCGCGGCCGGCATGCTGGCCTGCAGCTGCGGCAGCAACGCCTTGATCTTGTCGACCGTCTCGATGACGTTGGCGCCGGGCTGGCGCTGGATGTTGAGGATCACGGCCGGCGTGCGGTCCATCCAGGCGCCGAGCTTGGTGTTCTCGGCCCCGTCGACCACCGTCGCCACGTCCGAGAGCCGCACCGGCGCGCCGTTCTTGTAGGCGATGATCGCGCTGGAATAGACGGCCGGGTCGCGGATCTGATCGTTGGCGTTGATGGTGTAGCTCTGCGTCGGGCCGTCGATGTTGCCCTTCGGCGTGTTGACGTTGAGGTTCGAGATCGTCGTGCGCAGGTCGTCGATGTTGAGCCCGTAGGCCGCGAGCGCCAGGGAGTTGAAGCGCACTCGCACCGCCGGCCGCTGGCCGCCGCCCATGCTGACGAGGCCGACGCCGGCGACCTGTGAGATCTTCTGCGCCAGCCGGGTCTCGGCGAGGTCGCGCACCTGCGTGAGCGGCATCGTCTTCGAGGTCAGCGCCAGCGTCAGGATCGGCGCGTCGGCCGGGTTGACTTTGGCGTAGACCGGCGGGGCCGGAAGGTCGGATGGCAGCAAATTGCCGGCCGCGTTGATCGCCGCCTGGACCGACTGCTCGGCGATGTCGAGGGAGATGTCGAGGCTGAACTGCAGGGTGATGACCGAGGCCCCGGCCGAACTCTGCGAGGACATCTGGTTGAGGTTGGCCATCTGGCCGAACTGCCGCTCCAGCGGCGCCGTGACGGCCGAGGTCATCACCTCGGGGCTGGCGCCGGGATAGAAGGTCTGGACCTGGATCGTCGGGTAATCCACCGACGGCAGCGCCGAGACCGGCAGGTTCACGTACGACACCATGCCGACGATCAGGATCGCCAGCATCAGCAGCGTCGTCGCGACGGGGCGCAGGATGAAGATGCGGGAGGGGTTCATGCTCTGCGCCTAGGCGGCCACGTCGTTCCCTCTCCCCTCTGCAGGAGAGGGTGGCCCGCGAAGCGGGCCGGGAGAGGGGAGCGACAGTTCCGGAGAGGGCGCTCCCCTCTCCCGACCCCTGCAGACGCAGGGGCCACCCTCCCCCGCAGAGGGGGGAGGGATGACGCGCGCTTCATCACTGCGCCGCCTTGTGGCGCCCGCGCCGGCGCGAGCTGTCGCCCGCCTGCGGCTGCGTCGCCTCGCCGGTGCCGGGCGTCGAGGCGCTGCCGGCCTCGGCCTGCTGGGAGGCGGCCGTGCCGGGCGCGGTGTTGTCGATCGCGCGGCCCGGCGCGGCGGCCTGCGGGCCGCCTGCACCGGAGGTGATCCGCACCGGCGCGCCCTCGCGCAGGCGATCGGTGCCGTCGGTGACGACACGGTCGCCCGGCTGGAGCCCGGCGGTGACCACCGTGCGGGTGCCGTCGGTCTCGCCCACCGTGATCGGCCGGACCGTGACCTTGTCGTCGCCCTGCATCAGGTAGACGTAGGCGCCCGGCGTGCCCCGCAGGATCGCTCCGGTGGGCACTACGGGGGCGTTCCGGATGGTGTCGACGGTCAGCTTGGCATTGACGAACTGGTTCGGAAACAGCGTTTCGTCGTCGTTCTGGAACAGCGCGCGCAGCTTCACCGTGCCGGTGGTGACGTCGATCTGGTTGTCGACCGTGTCGAGGCTGCCGGTGGCGATCTCGTGCTGGTCGCCGCGGTCGTAGGCGCGCACGGTGAGCTTGGCGCCCTCGCGGACACGCTTCATCACCCGCGAGACGTCGTCCTCCGGCAGGGTGAACAGCACCGAGATCGGATGGAGCTGCGTCACCACCACGATGTTGGTGGAACCGCCCGAGATATAGTTGCCCTGGTCGACCTGGCGCAGGCCGACCCGGCCCTCCACCGGCGAGACGATGTGGGCGTAGGCGATGTTGAGCCGCTGCTGGTCGACCACCGCCTGATCGGCGGCGACGGTTCCCTCGTTCTGCTTCACGAGGGCGGCCTGGGTGTCGACGTTCTGCTTCGAGATCGAGTCCTGGCGGTTCAGGGTCTGGTAGCGGACGAGATCGAGCTTGGCGTTCTGCAGCAGCGCCTGATCCCGGGCGAGCTGGCCGAGATACTGCGCCAGCAGCGCCTCGTAGGGCCGCTGGTCGATCTGGGCGAGATAGTCGCCCTTCTTGACCGTCTGGCCCTCGCGAAAACCGATCTCGGTGAGATAGCCGCTGATTTGCGATTTGACCGTCACGGTGGCCAGCGGCGTCACCGTGCCGAGGCCCTGCAGCACGATCGGCATGTCGCCGGTCGCCACCGTGGCGACGCCGACGGCCTGTGCCATCTCGCCATGCTTGCCGCCTGGGCCGCGTCCGTGTCCGGCCTCGCCGGTGCCGGCGGCCTTCCGGGCGTCGTACATCCGGTGCGCGACCGCGCCAGCGAGCCCGAGGACGAGAAGCACGACCATCCAGCGCAGCGGACGGCTGCGCCGGCGGGTCGGTGTGGGCGTCAGCACGGGATATTCCCGGGCGGTCTCCCTGCGTATGGGCGAACTCTCGTTCATCCTCGACCCAAATCAATGCGCCACGTCGAAACCAGTCTTCGTGCAGAACCCCGGTCGATCGCCGGTCGAACTGTGCTTCCGTTCGGACACCGAAAGCAATTCGATCGTAGGGCCCGTCCCGTCAAACCGCGATGCCGTCGAACGCGCGGCGCGGCCGTCGGCGGGATCGGAGCCGTCGAAGAGCGTTCGCACCCTCCCCCGGCAATACGCCGTGAGTACGGCACCCAGGTTTCCCGGATGTTGCTGTTGCCGGTTTCGCACGACGCCCGGCAAAGTTAGCTGTGGTGCTAGCGCGCAGCCGGTTCGAGGGCGCGATAGAAGCGGATCACATCGCGAAAGGCGTCGTCGACCGGAGCAACCGGGATCGCCGCGCGAAGCCCTACGCCGAGGACGCCGACGCCGAGCGCCAGAAGGAGCGAGGTTCGGATCCGCATGCGGAAACCCGTAGCCGATCCTGAGGCCGGTGCAGATAGCAAAAAGGCCACCGTGCGAAGCGGCAGCCTTTTCGATACAACCGGACCGGCAATCGCTCAAGAGGAACGAGGGGGCGGAGTCCCCACCAAGCGATCGCCGGCCGGCCGTGGACTGAGAATTGTCTCACGACTGACGATTGTCAACATTCGTCAGTGCACGTGCCGTCGCCTCGGGCAAGTCATGTGCGGTCTCGCACGTTTTGTCGTGATATCCCCGCGTGGTATCGGGTTCTCGTCTTGACGCGGCGAGAGGACCACGCGCGGTCGCCCGCCCTTGCGATCCGGTGGCATGAACCCCGTCTTCTCCGATCTTCCCGTCACGGTCTTCGAGACGATGTCGCGGCTCGCCCGCGAGCATTGCGCGATCAATCTCGGCCAGGGCTTTCCCGACGACCCGGGGCCGGAGGACGTGCGCGAGGTCGCGGCGACGGCCCTGCGCGACGGCTACAACCAGTACCCGCCGATGATGGGCCTGCCGTCGCTGCGCGTGGCCATCGCGGCGCATTACGGCCGGCACCAGGGGCTCGACCTCGACCCGGAGACCGAGGTGATGGTGACCTCGGGCGCCACCGAGGCGTTGGCCGGCGCGATCTTCGCGCTGGTCGCGCCCGGCGACGAGGTCGTGCTGTTCGAGCCGATGTATGACGCCTACCTGCCGCTGGTGCGCCGGGCCGGCGGCGTGCCGCGCTTCGTCACGCTGAAGCCGCCGCATTTCCGCATCGACGAGGACGCGCTGGCGGCGGCGTTCTCGGAAAAAACCAGGCTCGTCATCCTCAACAACCCGCTGAACCCCTCAGCCACGGTGTTCGCGGAGGCCGACCTGTCGCTGCTCGCCGGATTTTGCCGGCGCTTCGACGCCGTCGCGCTCTGCGACGAGGTCTGGGAGCACGTGATCTTCGACGGCGCCCGCCACCGGCCGCTGATGGCGCTGCCGGGCATGCGCGAGCGCACGATCAAGATCGGTTCGGCCGGCAAGATCTTCTCCCTGACCGGTTGGAAGGTCGGTTTCGTGATGGCGGCGCCGCACCTGATGCGCGCGCTGGCCCGCGCGCACCAGTTCCTGACCTTCACGACGCCGCCGAACCTGCAGGAGGCGGCGGCCTACGGGCTCGCCAAGGACGAGGCCTACTTCACCGGCATGCGCGCCGGGCTCGCCCGCTCCCGCGACAGGCTCGCGGCCGGCCTGGCGGATCTCGGCTTCACGGTGCTGCCGAGCGCTGCGACGTATTTCCTCAGCCTCGACATCGGGGAAGCCGACGACGTCGCCTTCTGCGAGACCCTGGTCCGCGAGCACGGCGTCGCGGCAATCCCGGTCAGCGCCTTCTACGAGACGGGTGGCGTCCGGAACCTCGTGCGCTTCTGCTTCGCGAAGACCGACGCGACGCTCGACGCAGCGCTCGACCGGCTGGCGGGCTATGCGAGGGCGGCGTGAGTAATTTTTGCTCCGGGCCGCGTGGCTTCCTTGTCGAGGCCCGTGCGGCGGGCCACATCCTTGCCCATGAGCGCCACCGACACGCCCCGCACTTCGCGCACGGTCTTCGCCGAGCCCCTCGGCGCGGCCGACCTGCGCCGCTTCACCGATACGAGCGCGGAAGCGAGCCTGCTGCGCCTGGAGCAGCTCGCGCACCTGATGGACACGGCGTTCCTGATCCCGGGCACCAATCGCCGGGTGGGGCTCGACGCGCTGATCGGCCTCGTGCCGGTGATCGGCGACATCGCGGGCATGGCGATCGCCTCGTACATCGTCTACGAGGCCCGGCGCCTCGGCGCGCCGCGCTGGCTGGTCTGGCGCATGATGGGCAACGTGGCCTTCGACGGTGCGGTCGGTGCGGTGCCTCTGGCCGGCGACTTGTTCGATGCGGCCTTCAAGGCCAATCGCCGCAACGTCCGCCTGCTGCGCAAGCATCTCGAGAAGAAGGGCAGCTTGCGGCCGAACGAGATCGAGGGCACGGCAACGCATCTCGATTGATTTCTTCCACCGCCAAGGCCGTTATCCGATGAACGAGGTGCCGCGCCCGCAGGTCGATGCGGTTCCCGTCACCGCGCCTTCGCTACCGCCGCCGACACGGCGCGGGCTTTCGCCGATCAATCGCCGCCGGCTGTCGAACTTCTGGAAGAACCGGCGCGGCTCGTGGTCGGCCGTGATCTTCCTGCTCCTCTTCGTCGTCAGCCTGTTCGCCGAGTTCATCGCCAACGACCGGCCGATCCTCGTATCCTACAAGGGCGAGTGGCTCTATCCCGTGTTCGTCGACTATCCGGACGAGAAGTTCGGCGGGTTCCTGGCGCAGACGGATTATCGCGCGCCGGAGACCCGCAAGGAGATCGCGGAGAACGGCTGGGCGATCTGGCCGCCGATCCCCTATTCCTACAACACCTTCATGAGCGACCTGCCGACCCCGTCGCCCTCCCCTCCGACCTGGAACCTGACCGACGAGCAGTGCCGCCCGGTCGCGGAGCGCGCCGGCATCACGGTCGAGGGCCGTCAGGCCGGTTGCCGGAACATCGAGCAGCACTGGCTCGGCACCGACAACGCCTCGCGCGATGTGCTCGCCCGTATCATCTACGGTTTTCGGATTTCGGTGCTGTTCGGACTGGCGCTCGCCCTCGTCTCGTCGGTCATCGGCGTGATCGCCGGGGCGGTGCAGGGCTTCTTCGGCGGCTGGACCGACCTGATCTTCCAGCGCGTCATCGAGATCTGGAGCGCGGTGCCGACGCTCTACCTGATCATCATCATGTCGGCCTTCCTGGCCCCGAGCTTCTTCACGCTGCTCGGCATCCTGACACTGTTCGCCTGGACCGCCCTGGTCGGCGTGGTCCGCGCCGAGTTCCTGCGCGCCCGCAATTTCGAATACGTCCGCGCCGCCCGCGCGCTCGGCCTCTCCAACGTGGCGATCATGACCCGCCACCTGCTGCCGAACGCCATGGTCGCGACCCTGACCTTCCTGCCGTTCATCCTGAACGGCTCGATCACCACCCTCACCTCCCTCGACTTCCTGGGCTTCGGCCTGCCCCCGGGCTCGGCCTCCCTCGGCGAGTTGCTGGCGCAGGGCAAGGACAACATCAACGCGCCCTGGCTCGGGCTGACTGGCTTTTTCGTGGTGTCGGTGATGCTGAGCTTGCTGGTGTTTGCCGGTGAGGCGGTAAGGGACGCGTTCGATCCGCGGAAGACGTTTACCTAGACGTCATTGCGAGGCGCAGCCGAAGCAATCCAGGGCCAAGCCTGCGACGTCTGCTCGTTGGCCCTGGATTGCTTCGGCCGCGCCTCGCAATGACGGACGAGGTTATTCCGCCGCGACCGCCGGCGAGATCTGCTTCCGCGCCCGCTTGTCGACGGCACCGACGAACGCGTGGGCCTCGTCCTTGCGCTCGAAGATGTGGGGGGCGACGCCGCGCCTGGTCAGGGCCTCCTCCATCTTCAGCCGGAGGAAGGCGCTGGTCGCGTAGCGGGTGGTCGTCGCGTAGTAGTTCGCCTGGAGATACTGGATCATTCCGGCATAGTCGTCGTAAAGGCTCTCGTTGAGGCGGAAGCCGTCGTGGTTGATGACGGAATTGACCCGCTGACCGGCCTTCTTGCAGGCCGCGACGATGGTGAGGCGCAGTTCGTCCATGTCGCTCTTCACGCGGCAGTACCAGCCCTCCAGGTTGATGAAGAGCAGGTTGCGCTCCGCGTCGTAGCTGACCCGGTCTTTCAGATCGAGGTTCAGCAGGTCCGCGAGCAGTTCCATCGGATCTTCGCGGAAGATGCGGGGGTCCATCGGCACCGGGTTCCGGATCACCGGCTTGAAGTCCATGTGCGGAAGGATGTCGCGCTCGATGTCGATGCCCGGCGCCACCTCGATCAGCTCCAGCCCCTCCTTGGTGAGCTGGAAGACGCAGCGCTCGGTCACGTAGATCACAGGCTGCGACTTCCGCACCGCATAAGGGCCGCTGAAGGTGTTCTGCTGGACCTCGGTGACGAACTTCTTCGCCTTGCCTTCCTTGACGATCTTCACCTGCCCGTCGTCGACCGCGATCTCGAGGCCGCCGGCCGTGAAGGTGCCGGCGAAGACGACCGAACGGGCGTTCTGGCTGATGTTGATGAAACCGCCGCAGCCGTTGAGCTTGCCGCCGAACTTCGAGGTGTTGACGTTGCCGGCCTCGTCGCACTCGGCCATGCCGAGACAGGTCATGTCGAGGCCGCCGCCGTCGTAGAAGTCGAACATCTGGTTCTGGTCGATGATGCAGTCCGCATTGGTCGCGGCACCGAAGCTCGACCCGCTGGCGAGCACGCCGCCGACAGCGCCGGCCTCGGTGGTCAGCGTGATGTAGGGGGTAATTTTTTCCTCGTTGGCGACGGAGGAGATACCTTCCGGCGCGCCGACGCCGAGATTGACCACGCCGTTCGGCGGCAGCTCGAAAGCGGCGCGGCGGGCGATGATCTTGCGCTCGTTGAGCGGCATCCGCTTGATGCCGGTGACCGGCACGCGGATCTGTCCGGCCAGCGCCGGATCGTGCATCACGCCGTAGTTCATGCGGTGCATCTCGGGCTCGGCCAGCACCACGCAATCGACGAGGATGCCGGGCACGCGCACGTCCTTCGGCAGCAGGAAGCCGTCGTCGACGATGCGCTCGACCTGGGCGATGACGATGCCGCCGTTGTTGCGGGCGGCCATGGCCTGGGCGAGGCAATCGAGCGTCAGCGCCTCCTTCTCGTAGCTGAGGTTGCCCGAGGGGTCGGCCGAGGTGGCGCGGATGAAGGCCACGTCGATCTTGGTGGCGGTGTAGAACAACCACTCGTCGCCATCGACCTCGACGACCTTGACGATGTCGTCCTGCGTCAGCTCGTTGACTTTGGCGCCGCCATGGCGCGGATCCACGTAGGTGTGCAGGCCGACCTTCGAGAACAGGCCCGGCTGGCCGGCGGCGCAGGCGCGGTAGAGCTGCGAGATCACGCCCTGGGGCAGGTTGTAGCCGCGGATGCGGTTCTCTGCCGCCGCCTGGGCCACCTTCGGCATCCGGCCGAAATTCGCGGCGATGACGCGGGTGAGCAGGCCGTCGTGGTGCAGCCTTCCGGTGCCGAGGCCCTTCGAGTCGCCGGCGCCAGCCGTCATGATCAGGGTGAGGCCGCGGGGGCTGCCGGTCTCGACGAAGCGCTTCTCCAGCGCCGCATGCAGCGCCTCCGGGATGCAGCTCTGCACGAAGCCGGTCGTGGTCACGACGTCGTTCTCACGAATGAGCGCGATCGCCTCCTCGGCGGTGATCACCTTGTTCTTCTTCATCGCGCGCGTCGTCCTCCGGCCATACCCGCTCTCCGACGGTCCCGGCGAGATCTTGCACGGGACCCATCGCGGCCGGGTCTTTGTCGCTGCGGTCGAAACGGGTCGAGACCCCGTCGCGATCCGAGCAAGATTGCCCAGGACGGTGCTGCATCGCGCAAAATCTCTGCTGCGATGCACTCACAAGACTGGGAACCCTGATCTTATCGCAGTCGAGCGCGGTTTGGACCTGAAAAAGACTCGCCCTCGGCTCAAGAAAAACTCGCGATACGACGTCGGGGAGCCGACGGTCGAGGCAAAGCCGTGTCGGCAGCTGCGGAACATCGGGCGAACCGCCTTGTTTGGTGCGATGCCTCGGCGTGTCAGCGCTTTCCGCCCGTCGGCCGCTCTCACGACCGACCTTCAAGGACCATGATGTTCGAGTCCCCGGAGAAGCGTGGCCATGGATACCATCCGTCGGTGACGGGGAGCGGAGCGGCCGAGATGTCCGGCACGCATTCCGACATCTTCTTCGCCGCTATCGAGTCGACGCGGATGCCGATGATCGTCACCGATCCGCATCAGGCCGACAACCCGATCATCGTCGCCAACCATGCCTTCACGAAGATGACCGGCTACGCCAACGACGAGGTGATCGGCCGCAACTGCCGCTTCCTGCAGGGCCCGGAAACCGACGGCGTGGCGGTCGATGCGCTGCGCCGGGCCATCGCCGAGCGCCGCGAGTTCGCCACCGAGATCCTGAACTACCGCAAGGACGGCTCGTCCTTCTGGAACGCGCTTTTCGTCTCGCCGGTGCACAACAACCAGGGCGAGCTCGTCTACTTTTTTGCCTCGCAGCTGGACGTCTCGCGCCGTCGCGATGCCGAGGAGGCCCTTCACCAGGCCCAGAAGATGGAGGCGCTCGGGCAACTGACGGGCGGCATCGCGCACGACTTCAACAACCTGCTGCAGGTCATCAGCGGTTACACCGACATCCTGCAGAGCCTCGTCGAGAGCGGCGCGCCCGATCTCGGCCGCCTCGGCCGCGCGGGCGAAGCGATCCGCACGGCGACCGACCGGGCCGCCACGCTCACCCACCAGCTCCTCGCCTTCTCCCGCAAGCAGCGCCTGGAGGGTCGTACGCTCAGCCTCAACGCCCTCGTCGAGGGCATGAGCGAGATCGGCGACCGCACCCTCGGCGACGATGTCGAGCTGCGCTGCGTGCTCGCTCCCGATCTCTGGAACGCCCGCATCGACCCGACCCAGGCCGAGGTCGCGCTGCTCAACATCCTGGTCAACGCCCGCGACGCCATGCCGGCGGGCGGCCGCGTCACGGTCGAGACCAGGAACCGCGTCCTGCAGGACCGGCAGACCGCCCTGCTCCAGGGCGTCCAGGCCGGGAACTATGTCGAGGTCTCCGTCTCGGATACCGGCACCGGCATGGCGCCGGAGGTGCTGCTGCGGGTGATGGAGCCGTTCTTCACCACCAAGGGAGAGGGCAAGGGCACCGGCCTCGGGCTCGCCACCGTGTACGGCTTCGCCAAGCAGTCGGGGGGCACCGTCCGGATCACGTCGGCGGTCGGCGGTGGAACCGTGGTGCGGCTGCTGTTTCCGGCGACCGAGGCCGGCGTCCAGCGCGAGGCGCGGCCCGTCTCCAAGGTCGCGGAGCGGCACGGGTCCGAGACGGTGCTGGTCGTCGACGACCGCCCCGAGGTCGCCGAGACCGCTCGGATCATCCTCGAGGATTTCGGCTATCACGTTCTCGTCAGCCACGGCCCGGCGGCCGCGATCGCGATCCTGGAGGACGACGCGCGCATCGACCTGCTGCTGTCGGATCTGGTCATGCCGGGCGGGATGACCGGCGTCGGCCTCGCCCGTGCGGCCCGAGAGCGGCAACCGAAGATCAAGGTGCTGCTCACGACGGGTTTCGCCGCCGACGCCCTCGAACGGCCGGGGACCGGCGGGCATGGATTTCCGGTCATCGACAAGCCCTATCGGCGTATGGAGCTGGCCCGCCGCGTGCGGCAGGTTCTCGATGGGCCGGCCGACATCGGGTGAATGGCTACGGATCGACTCGCGCATGGAGCTATGTCATTCCGGCCCCGTGAAGGGTCCGATCGTCGATAGTGCGCATGTGATTGCCGCGTGCCTCCGAACCATCCGTGACCGCACGGGGTGCATGACATTCCTGCGGGCGGAGTCGGCGGCCCGATGACGAGCGACGCGGTCTTCCTGCGCAGCGGCGGAGCCATGGGTGCGCTGATCCGCGCGCACGATTGGGCGGCGACGCCGTTCGGGCCGCCCGAAACCTGGCCGCAGCCGCTCCGCTCGGCCGTCGACCTTTGCCTGCATTCGAGTTTCCCGACGGCGGTCTATTGGGGGCCGGAGCTGCGGCTGATCTACAACGACGCCTGGGCGCCGATCCCGGCGGAGCGCCATCCGGCCGCGCTCGGACGGCCGGGCGCCGAGGTCTGGACCGAGATCTGGCCGATCGTCGCGCCGCAGTTCCAGCGCGTGATCGAGACCGGCGAGGGCTTCGCCGCCTTCGACCAGATGCTGCCGATGGAGCGGGCCGGCCGGATCGAGGAGACGTGGTGGACCTACAGCTTCACGCCCATCCGCGCCGAGGACGGCACGGTGGTCGGCGTGCTCAACCAGGGCAACGAAGTCACCGCGCATGTGCGCACGCAGCAGGCCCTGCGCGAGAGCGAGGGCAAGTTCCGCGGCATCACCAATTCCGTCGACCAGATGATCTGGTCGACCCTGCCCGACGGCTTCCACGACTACTACAACGACCGCTGGTACGAGTTCACCGGCGTGCCGGCCGGCTCGACCGACGGCGAGGGCTGGAACGACATGTTCCACCCCGACGACCGGGAGCGCGCCTGGGGCGTCTGGCGGCACAGTCTGGCGACGGGCGAGACCTACCACATCGAGTACCGGCTCAAGCACCATTCGGGCACCTACCGCTGGGTGCTCGGCCGGGCGAAGCCGGTGCGGGACGCGAAGGGCGACATCACCCGCTGGTTCGGCTCCTGCACCGACATCCAGGAGATCGTCGACGCGCGCGAGGTGCTGGCGCAATCCCGTGCCGAGCTGGAGCGGCAGGTCGCCGAGCGCACCCGCGAGCGCAACCGCCTCTGGGCGATGACCAACGACCTGATGGGCACGGCCGGGCTCGACGGCTACCTCAAGGCGGTGAACCCGGCCTGGACGCGGATGCTCGGCTGGAGCGACGCCGAGCTTCTCGCGCGGCCCTTCTCCGACCTGATCGACAGGCAGGACCACGCCGCCACCGCCGACGTCGTCCGGCGGCTCGCGCTCGGCGAGACCGTCGACGGCTTCGTCGATCACATCTTCTGCAAGGACGGCCGCCAGCGCACGATCATGTGGAGCGCGGTGCCGGAGGGCGCACTGTTTTACATCGTCGGGCGCGACATCACCGAGCAGCGCTACGCCGAGGAGGCGCTGCGGCAGTCGCAGAAGATGGAGGCGGTGGGCCAGCTCACCGGCGGCCTCGCCCACGACTTCAACAACCTGCTCACCGGCATCTCGGGCTCGCTGGAACTCCTGCAGACCCGCGTCAGCCAGGGCCGGCTCGGCGACGTCGACCGTTACGTCAACGCCGCGCAGGGCGCCTCGAAGCGCGCCGCCGCGCTGACGCACCGGCTTCTCGCCTTCTCCCGCCGCCAGACCCTCGACCCGAAGCCGACGGACGTGAACCGTCTGGTCGTCGGCATGGAGGAGCTGGTCCGCCGCACCATCGGCCCGCAGATCACCCTCGAGGTCGTCGCCGCCGGCGGGCTGTGGCCGGCGCTCGTCGACCCGTCGCAGCTCGAGAACGCCCTGCTCAACCTCTGCATCAACGCCCGCGACGCGATGCCGGACGGCGGCCGCATCACCATCGAGACTGCCAACAAGTGGATGGACGCGCGCGCCGCCAAGGACCGCGACCTCGACCCGGGCCAGTACCTCTCCCTCTGCGTCACCGACACCGGCACCGGCATGACGCCGGAGGTGATCGCCCGCGCCTTCGATCCGTTCTTCACCACCAAGCCCATCGGCCAGGGCACCGGCCTCGGCCTCTCGATGATCTACGGCTTCGTGCGCCAATCCGGCGGACAGGTGCGGATCTATTCGGAGCTCGGCGAAGGCACGACCATGTGCCTCTACCTGCCCCGCCATTACGGCGCCGCCGAAGATGTCGAGGCGGTGCCCGACCTTTCCGGCGCGCCGCGGGCCGATGTTGGCGAAACCGTGCTGATCGTCGACGACGAGCCCACCGTGCGGATGCTCGTCACCGAGGTGCTGGAAGACCTCGGCTACACCGCCATCGAGGCGGCGGACGGGGCCGGCGGCCTCAAGGTGCTGCAATCCGACGTGCGCCTCGACCTCCTCGTCACCGATGTCGGGCTGCCCGGCGGCATGAACGGCCGCCAGCTCGCCGATGCCGGCCGGGTGCTGCGGCCGCAGCTCAAGGTGCTGTTCATCACCGGCTACGCCGAGAACGCGGTGCTCGGCCACGGCCATCTCGACCGCGACATGCAGGTGCTGACGAAGCCCTTCGTGATGGAGGCGCTGGCGAGCCGCATCCGGGACCTGATCGCCGGGGGGTGACGGCGCGGCCGCTCGCAAAGGCGGCCCCGCCCTCCCACATCACCGGGACACGACACGGAGCGCAGTCCCATGGGTCTCCTCGACGGACTTCTTGGCCACGGCAGCGACCTCACCCCCGGCGAGGTCGACCAGCAGCTCGCCGGCGTGCTGACGCAGGGCGAGAGCGTCCGCGTCGCCTTCCGCGTCCTGCGCGATCTAATGGTCTTCACCGACCGCCGCCTGATCCTGATCGACAAGCAGGGCATGACCGGCCGCAAGGTCGAATACCTCACGGTGCCCTACCGGGCGATCACCTCCTTCTCCGTGGAGACCGCCGGCAGCTTCGACATGGATTCCGAGCTGAAGGTCTGGGTCTCGGGCCGGCCCGATCCGATCGAGCGCACGCTGAAGCGCGGGGCGGATGTGATGGGGATCCAGCAGGCGATTGCGGCTTCGTTGAAGTGAGTGTCAACAGCGCGAGCACATCTCAAGCATCATCCTACACCCTGTGTGCGCAAGTCGTTCATCATCTATCATATGAATTCCGCTTTCGCAGCATTTTCCAAGGCTGATCGAGCGGTGCTTGTCATTTTGCTGCGTTTCTTGTATTCGATTCTAAATTCATCGAGTTCTTTCAGATCTGTCTCTATTTCAGCAGGAGTAGGCGCTGTTATATTTCGGCCGGCTGCCATGTCATGTCCCGAACGTTCAGAAGCGCGTTTCATTGCAAAATAGATAATCCTGTAATCATTATCTGTTATACAAACCTCGCGGAGACGCTGCGTCATGACGTCGGGCACAAATCGCACAACAGTCTTTGCAAGCACAACCTCTTCAACCAATCGTTCCCAGGTTTCGCGAAGATCAGAATAAAAATCCTTTACGAGTCTGCGGTATCTTTCATCACTAAAATTAGTTTCACTACGGTAACTTTTGGCGCGATCTCGTAGATTTTTGATTCTCTCATTCACGTCAGCGATCCAAGGCTCACAGTCTTCTTTTATTATGCCAAAACCTTCTGTTGCGGATTTTGATATAACTGATTTCACCAATGGGATTTTGTTGGTCGACCGCGACGCCTCGGATACAATCTCATTGAAAAATACAATATTGTGAGTAAAGATGATTACCTGCCGACCCTTTTCTGCCTCAGCAATTAAGCGCTGTGCTACCTTCCTTACGCGATTGTGATCCAGAGAGGAAACGGGATCGTCTACAATTAGTCCATAGCTTGAGCCGTCACTCCCCATCTCAGACAAAAAGCAAGCTAAAGCCAATGCTCGCTGTTCGCCTTCAGACAGAATTTGATTGTTTTTGAAACTAGAGGCAGTCTTGAGACCCACCGAAAATAAACTTTCTCCGGCAGAACTTACTTCTTTTGTTTGTAATGGCAGATGCGAAAGGTCCAGTGCCGTGATTTCCGCTTGGATACGCCGTTCTAATTCATCTGTTATTAGATCCTTTCGCAAAATGCTAAGCTGCAGAGAGGTTGCACGAGTATTTGTTTGGGCAATGCATTTTTTTACCCCGGTCAAAAGATTCAAATCTGATAATCTTTGAAGAGTTATATCTAGAGCATTTCCCAATTTGCATCGATCTTTTAGATCGCCTAGTCGGGCACGCCTTCTATCCAATGCTGAGGCATGAAGCGCGACCTTTTCAAGCTGCAAAATTTCTTCTTCTATTTTTGGGATATCTGACGTTAAAAAACTTAGTATCTCGGCAGTGTCCGGTAAGGACACTATCGCTAAATTTTGATCTAACAAAGAAGATTTACGTCTTTCAAAATTTACTAACATCGACATGATTTTTGAGACAAGGGCCTCCCTTTTCAACTCAAGACTAGAATAGGGTTGAAGGCTTTCCTGCACCAAACTATCACTGGGTATCGTTAAAGAAACTATTCTTTCAACAGCCGAGTTTAGCTCGTTTCTGGCAATATCAGCGCAACGCGACGCGTCACTCAGAACGAATGCGTTAAAACGAGCCATTCGGCTGGCTGCCTCGTCGCTTAGTGGTTCTTGACACAATAGACATGGGGCTCCTTGAACATCTGGAAGCTGCCCGGAACTCAGGTTGTCAGAAACCGCAGCAAAAGCGCGCGCAGCCTCGTACAATGTCCTCCAGGCATCGGATCCAATTTTTGGAAGTTTTTCATCCGAAAATCCTTCTGCAGCTGCTAGCCGGACTGCAGCGGCAGTGTAATCCGCATTGCTTCTTAACCTTTTTAATTCCAATTCAACTTCTGCTGAAAGACCCTGATTCAAAGAATCAATTACTTGAATTATTCTGTTAAGAAGTAGAATGCATCTTTTGCGTATTGCCGCTAGCGCAATTGGATCCTGAGCCAATTCTCGCTCTAGCAAAGATAATTCGATAATTTCTTCTTCGGAAAGCTTGGCAGTACGCTTGATTTCAAGCTCAGATGGTAGCGACGACGATTTTGCATTCAGCCGTTCGAGCATCGTAGATACCAGGCTGCCAGGGGTGTACCCAGTTGGCAAAGGAGTACTTATACGCAGCTTGATGCTGCTTTCCTCTTCATTGAACAACTTCAAGATTTTCCGACATAACTGACCATGATGCTCAAGTATTGCCACTTCATGCGGTAGATAAGCTATTTTGTTTTGACTGTCGACGTATAAACGAGCATTTCTGCTGTCAAAAACAGAAATTTGGCGCAATTCTTTCGGCGGGGCTTTGTCCGTAACCCAATTAAATATAGTTTTCTGACTATCCCCGATTTGAAAATGGATCTGGACTTGCCTAATAGCATTGGATTCATTCTCAAAAACATTTCCTCGAATATCGTCAACCGACAGGCTGCGGCATATTTTCTTTGCAATGCGAGTATAACCGCTTTTCCCACTTCCATTTTCCCCATAGATTAATGTGATTCCAACGGGGGCAAACCTAAGGATTTGGTTGGGTGCTAAACGATCAATGTTTTCAAGCGGCCCAAGCTGCGCTAACGCAACTCGCTGATGTTCAGAATTTCCTGTACCAAGATGGTGATGAGATAGTGCCTCACAGACTTGAATTTCAGACCGTAAGCCAACCTCATGCCTTATTGCTTCAGCAATTAATTCGATTTCGTCATCGCTGACTACGTAATCTTCGGCTAGAGCGATGCGTCTCAGGCTATCGGCTACCCATAACGGCTGTTGTGCTGCCCACGTGATGAGATTTCTAGTCATTTAATTTCGAGAGCCCCGCCTATCCAGTCGATTTTGTAACCTACGACCGTGGGATGTATCAAGGCTCTTTATGATTTTAGTTTCGACCAAAATGTGTTCACTGAGATGATGCTATCGGCATCGTTCGAATGATTGTCTATTGGATAGAAAGATATCAGTTTAAGACTTTATATAAACTTTCATGATTAGACTTATTAGAATTATTTAAGTATATCTCTTTATATCTAGGTAAATTCTTCCCACTTAAACGCGCAAGATTGGTTTCGGGCAGGGTTGTCGCTTAAGGGAAGGGGCGTCTTGCCATCCCCCTCAAACCCCGCTACACGCCCCGCTTCGCGTTCGCTCCGGCCGGGGGCTGAACGGGCGGTGCCGTTCGCGGCATAGGGTTCGTCTTCCAAGAATCCGTCGTCCGGTGTTCCCGCCTTCGACACTCCGCTCGGGCCATTCAACGGCTCGAAGGGCTTGGCGCCGAGAGAATTGCGAGACGAACCGGCCCGAGACACCCGCTGAGACGCGGTCGGGCTCCTTTTTGTGATGAAAGGCCCGAGAATGCCTCTCTACGAACACGTCTTCCTGGCGCGCCAGGACGTGACGGCCCAGCAGGTCGAGACCATGGTCGAGACCTACAAGGGCGTCATCGAAGCCAATGGCGGCACGATCGAGAAGATCGAGCCCTGGGGCATCAAGTCCCTGGCGTACCGCATCAAGAAGAACCGCAAGGCGCATTTCACGCTCCTCAACATCTCCGCCCCCCCGGCCGCCCTGGCCGAGATGGAGCGCCAGATGCAGATCTCCGAGGACGTGCTGCGCTTCATGACCATCCGCGTCGAGCAGCTCGAGGCCGAGCCCTCGGCCATGATGCAGAAGCGCGACCGCGACGACCGCAAGGATCGCGACCGCGGCGACCGTCCGCGTCGTCGTGACGACGAGTTCGGCGGCGGCGGCGATCGTGGGGACCGGGGTGACCGCGGCGATCGCGGCGATCGGCCCGAGCGTAACTTCGGCGGGGAGAACTGAGCATGGCTTTCGGTGCAAGTGCCGGCGCGGCTGCCGGTGGTGCGGGCGGCGGTGGCCGTCGTCCCTTCTTCCGTCGTCGCAAGACCTGCCCCTTCTCCGGCGTCAACGCGCCGAAGATCGACTACAAGGACGTGAAGCTGCTCTCCCGCTACGTCTCGGAGCGCGGCAAGATCGTTCCGAGCCGCATCACGGCGGTCTCGGCCAAGAAGCAGCGTGAGCTCGCCCAGGCGATCAAGCGCTCGCGCTTCCTCGGCCTCCTCCCCTACGTCATCAAGTAATTTTGTGAGTGGCCGGCCCGGCTTCGCTGGGCCGGCTTCTCGTCGAGGGTGGTTCACGCGAGCCACTATCGTTGGGGCGCAGCGACGCCTCTAACCCTGGCCGATCCGGCACAGCGGGACAGCGCAGCACACAAAAATGGCCCAGAACCTCGGCATCGGCGTCCTCGCCGGGCTCGTCTCGGCGCTCCTGTTCGGGATGCTGCTCCAGGCGACGCCGCTCGCGATCCTGCTCTATCTGCTCGCCCCCCTGCCGATCCTCATCGTCGGGCTGGGCTGGAGCCACAGGGCCGGGCTCGCCGCCGTCGCGGCCGGATCGCTCGCCCTGGCGATCGGCGTCACGCCCTTCCTCGGCATCGGCTTCGCGGCCTATCTCGCGGTCCCCGCCTGGTGGATCGCCTACCTCGCCCTGCTCGGCCGGCCGAATGCCGACGGCACGCTCGAATGGTACCCGGTCGGCCGCCTGCTCGCCTGGGTCGCCGGCACCGCCGCGCTTGCCTTCGTCGCCATCGCCGTGATCGCCGCGCCGAATTACGAGACGTTTCGCACGCAGCTCGGCACCATGGCGAAGAAGGTGGTGCAGGCGCAGATGAAGGGCGCTGGGTCCGCAAGGGTTTCGGCGACGATTGCCGGGCAGCCCGAGAGCCAACCCTCGGGCGAGACCCCGCCGCCCGCGCAGGAGCCGCCGCCCGTCCCGAACGAAGATAAGGCTCCCACGGTCCAGGACGAGGTCGCCGACGCGCTGGCCACCGTCGCCCCGGGCCTCGCCGCGCAGGGCCTCACCATCCTGCTGGTGTTCTACCTGTGGGCCGCAGCCCGCATCGTGAAGATCTCCGGCCGGCTGATGCGGCCCTGGCCGGACATTCCCTCCACGCAGATGCCGCGCAACGTGCTGGTGATGCTCGTCGGCGCCATCGCCCTGGCGCTGGTGCCCGGCTATCCCGGCGTGCTCGGCGTAGCGCTGATCGGCGCGCTGAGCGCGGCCTTCAGCCTGCAGGGGCTCGCCGCCTTCCACGACCGCTCGCGCGGACGGCAGGCGCGCGGCGCCCTGCTGTTCGGGCTGTACCTCGTCCTCATCCTGACTCAGGGCCTCGCCTTCGTGGCGCTGACCCTGTTCGGCATCGCCGACACGGCGCTCGCGCGCCGCTCGGCCCCGGCGGAGCCGCCCGGCGGACCCCGCTCCCTCTGAACCACCCAACCCCAAGAAGGATTGTTACCATGGACGTCATCCTCCTCGAGCGCGTCGCCAAGCTCGGCCAGATGGGCGAGACCGTCAGCGTCAAGCCGGGCTACGCCCGCAACTTCCTCCTCGCCCGCGGCAAGGCGCTGCGCGCCACCGAGGGCAACAAGAAGCACTTCGAGACCCAGCGCGCCCAGCTCGAGGCGCGCAACCTCGACCGCCGCAAGGAGGCCGAGGGCGTCGCCGAGAAGCTGAACGGCCAGAGCTTCACCCTGATCCGCCAGTCGGGCGAGTCCGGCGTGCTCTACGGCTCGGTCTCCACCCGCGACCTCGCCGAGGTCGTCACCAAGGACGGCTTCTCCGTCGGCCGCGACCAGTTCGTGCTGCACCAGCCGATCAAGACGCTGGGCCTGCACAACGTGCCGGTCACGCTGCACCCCGAGGTCGAGATCACCGTCACCGTCAACGTCGCCCGCAGCCCCGAAGAGGCCGAGCGTCAGGCCCGCGGCGAGTCGGTCACCGAGCGCGAGGCGTTCAACCTCGACGACCTCGGCCTCGAAGTCGGCCAGGCCCTGGCCGATGCCGGCGAAGGCGCCGACGATCGCGGCCGGGATCGCTGAGTCCGACAGCGGTTCCATCTGATCGGAACGGTCGTTGAAGGCTCACTCCTCCCTCCTGCGGGGAGGAGGTAGGAGGTGGGGGTGGTGCAGGCGGGACCGGGACGCTCGATCCTGAACCCCCCCACCCCTGACCCCTCCCCGCAAGGGGGAGGGGAAACGCCGTTCAGCCGACTTCGATCGGCGGTGGACAGCGGGGAGCGTCGTTTCCTGCGGTTGACTCGTTCGCAGTTTGTTCGACCATGGACGCCCGCGTTTCCGTGTCAGGATTCGCGGGCGTTCGCGTTCCGGGGAGCGCGGCTAAGGATCGGTTCACCCTGTCGCGGCATGGTGGACGGCTGACGGAGACCGGCGCCCGCGGGCTGCCGCTGAAGGAGCTCAGACCGCCATGGCCCTGCCGAACGCCCTCGCGGCCAAGCTCGAAGCGGTCCAGGCCGAGTACCGGGTCGCGCCCCACAACATCGACGCGGAGCAGGCACTGCTCGGCGCGCTGCTCGTGAACAACGACGCCTACTACCGCGTGTCGGACTTCCTGATGCCCGAGCACTTCATGGAGGAGGTGCACCGCCGGATCTTCGAGACCGCCGCCTCGCTGATCAAGGCCGGCAAGCTCGCCACGCCGATCACGCTGAAAACCTATCTCGGCGATGCCGATCTCGGCGGCATCACCGTGATGGCCTATCTCGCCCGCCTTGCGGCCGAGGCGACCACCGTCGTCAACGCGGCGGATTACGGCCGCGCCGTCTACGATCTCGCGATCCGCCGCCGGCTCATCACCATCGGCGAGGACCTCGTCAACGGCGCCTACGAGGCGCCGGTCGAATCCGCCCCCCGCGACCAGATCGAGGAGACCGAGCGCCGGCTCTACGAACTCGCCGAGGCCGGCAAGTACGACGGCGGCTTCCAGAAGTTCTCCGACGCCCTCACCGCCGCCGTCGACATGGCGGCCAAGGCGTATCAGCGCGAGGGTAAGCTCTCGGGCATCGCCACCGGCCTGTCCGACCTCGACGCCAAGATGGGCGGCCTGCAATCCTCCGACCTGATCATCCTCGCGGGCCGCCCTGCCATGGGCAAGACCTCGCTCGTCACCAACATCGCCTTCAACATCGCCAAAGCCTATCAGGGCGAGAAGCAGCCCGACGGCACCACGAAGACCAAGAACGGCGGCATCGTCGGGTTCTTCTCGCTCGAAATGTCGGCCGAGCAGCTCGCCACCCGCATCATCGCCGAGCAATCCGGCGTGCCCTCCTACAAGATCCGCCGCGGCGACATCCGGCCGGAGGACTTCTACAAGATCACCGACGCCGCCCGCGACATGCAGACGATCCCGTTCTACATCGACCAGTCCGGCGGCATCTCGATCGCCCAGCTCGCCGCCCGCGCCCGCCGCCTCAAGCGCCAGAAGGGCCTCGACGTCCTCATCGTCGACTACCTCCAGCTGCTGGCCGGCTCCGGCAAGCGCTCCGACAACCGCGTGCAGGAGATGACCGAGATCACCACCGGCATGAAGGCGCTGGCCAAGGAGCTCTCGGTGCCGATCATCGCCCTGTCGCAGCTCTCCCGTCAGGTCGAGAACCGCGACGACAAGCGCCCGCAGCTCTCGGACCTGCGCGAATCCGGCTCGATCGAGCAGGATGCCGACGTGGTGATGTTCGTGTTCCGCGAAGAATACTACGTCAACAACAAGAAGCCCCGCGAGGGCACCGAAGAGTTCTTCGCCTGGGAGGCGGAGATGAACCGCGTCCACGGCAAGGCCGAGGTGATCCTGGGCAAGCAGCGCCACGGGCCGACGGGGACGGTGGAGCTACAGTTCGACGCGAATATCACGCGGTTTTCGAATTTGGCGAGTGAAGAGCGTTATGGCGCGCTTTCTTCGCCTCAAAATACGCTGAGCACGCCGCAACCGCGTCTTGGAAGTCGTTCAGAGTAGAGAGCGTGACTCTGGTTCTGGAAATGTAGAACCATATTGTCTCTCCTTGATCATCTTGGATTGCGCGCATCCCCTCGCCCCGCTTGCGGGGAGAGGGCTTTGCCGACCTTGTCGTCGGCAAAGCGAGGCGGCAGCCGAAGGTGAGGGGGCGGCGACGGATGAGCCTCTTTCGTCGTCGCCCCCTCACCCCCGCTCCGGCTTCGCCTGCGCTTCCCGCATGGACGACGAGGTCCATGCGGGCCTCTCCCCGCGTGCGGGGAGAGGGGAAATGCGCGCATCCGAACCGATCAATCGCAGGCCGTGTCAAGCGACTGTTGTTTGATCTTGTCGAATCTTATCCCGCCGCAACCCCACAATCGTCTCCCTTAACCACCGCTGCCCCGGCACCGCGTCATTCGACGCGTGCCAGAGCATCGAGATCGCCACGTCCGGCAGCGCGATCGGCGGCGGGCTCACCGTGAGGCCCATCGAGTCGCTGAAGAAGCGGGCGAGGGTCGCGTGCATCGTGGCGATCACGGGGGCCTGCTGGACCACGAAGGGCATCACCGTGAAGCGCGGCGAGGTCATCGCAATGACGCGGCTGCGGCCGATCTTGGCCAGCGCGTCGTCCACCACGCCGTGGGCGGTCTCGACGAGGCTGGTGAGGACGTGCGGCAAGCGCACGTAGTCGTCGAGGGAGATCGGCGGCGTCACGCCGACGAGCTCGGCGTTGAAGACGCAGAGATAGGTCTCTTTGTTGAGCAGCCGGCGCTTGTGGTGCGTCTGACCCTGCTCGAACACGCCGATGCCGAGATCGATGCGGCCCGAATCGAGGTCGTCGAGGATGCGGATGCGGTCGGTCGTGTGCAGCAGGAGCCGGACGCCCGGCGCCACCCTCTGGAGATGCGCGACGAGGCGGGGCATCAGCAGCACCTCGGTCGAATCCGGGATGCCCAGCGAGAAGGTGACCTGCGCCGTCGCCGGATCGAATGCTTTCGGGGGTTCGACGATCGCCTGGATCTGCGACAGGGCGGCCCGTACCGGCTCCATCAGCGCCAGCGCGCGGGGCGTCGGCCGCATGCCGTCCGGCGCCCGCGTCAGGATCTCGTCGGCAAACGTCGTGCGCAGCCGTCCAAGGGCGTGGCTCATGGCCGATTGGCCGATGCCGATCTTGGCTGCGGCCCGCGTGACGCTCCGCTCCGCGAGCAGCGCGTCGAAGGCGACGAGCAAGTTGAGATCGAGCCGCGCAAGATTGATATGATCGATACTCATTATGAAACGGATCTATTTGATTAATTGGTGCGGTGCAAACACATTGGTTCTCACGAAGCGACGGGGTGTCCGCCGCCCGATCAGGGGATCCCACCATGTCCAACCGTTTCACCACCATTTCCGCCTCGGCCGCCCTGGCTCTGGCCGCCCTCACCGTTTCGGCCTCCGCCGACGAGGCCGGCACGATCCACGCGGCCAAGACCACCGGCGCCATGCGCATCGAGAGCGGCGCGCTCGCCACGAGCTATGCCGGCGTTCAGCGCCAGGGCGGCTTCGTGACGCCGTCCGCCGTCCACTGGACGACGACGCCGGTCGAGGTCCTGACGACCGGCTCGATCGAGAACGCCGGCAGCGTCGGGGCGCTCAGCCTCGAAACCCGCGGCCTCGCGACGAGCTTCGCCGAGGTTCGCCGCCAGGGCGGTGCGCTCACGGCCGGCAAAGTCCGCTGGATGTCGGCCCCCGCCCGCTAGTCTCGGGCCGAGCCGAACCTCGGGCCCCGCATCCCTCCGGCGATGCGGGGCTTTTTGTTGCGCTACGGCGATACCCCCCACCGGCCACCGGATCGAAGCCGGGCGGGCCGTGGCCTCTTCGGCCCGCCGGTGTATGAGGTCGCAGACGCCGACTCCCCGAGGAGCCCGCCATAGCGCCCCGAGATTCCGTGCGCGACGCTGCCATCCCCACCCCGCGGGCCGGGCCGGGGCATGGCGCGCGCCTGTCCATCAACCTCTCGGCCATCGCCGAGAACTGGCGTCGGCTCGCCGCGCAGGCCCCGCAGGCCGCCTGCGCCGCCGTGGTGAAGGCCGACGCCTATGGCTGCGGCCTCGCCGCCGTCGCGCCGGTGCTGCGCCGGGCCGGTTGCCGAACCTTCTTCGTGGCGCATCTCTCCGAGGGGCTCGCCGCCCGCGCCCTGCTGCCGGAGGCCGAGATCTACGTCCTCAACGGCCTCGTGCCGGGGACGGGACCGGCCTATGCCGAGGCCAACCTGCGCCCGGTGCTCGGCGCCCTCGACGAGTTGGCAGACTGGGCCGAGGTCTCGCAGGGCACGCTGCCGGCCGCACTGCATGTCGACACGGGGATGAACCGGCTCGGCCTCTCCCCGGCGGAGGCGCTGACGCTCTCGGGTGATCCTCTCCTCGACCGGGCCGGCGTCGCCCTGGTGATGAGCCATCTCGTCAGCGCGGAATGTCCCGACGAAGCCGTGAACGCTCGCCAGATCGCCGCCTTCGCCGCGATCCGCGCGGCGCTGCCCAGTATCCCCGGCTCGCTCGCCAACTCCTCCGGCATCCATCTCGGGCGCAAGGTCCATCACGATCTGCTCCGCCCCGGCTACGCCCTGTTCGGCGGCAACCCGATGCCGTATCGCGAAACGAACCCGATGCGTGAGGTGGTGCGCCTGGAGGCGCCGATCGCGCAGATCCGCGAGATCCAGCCCGGCGAAACGGCCGGCTACAACGCCCGATGGACCGCACCTGCGCCCCGCCGCCTCGCCACGCTGTCGCTCGGTTATGCCGACGGTTTCCCGCGCATGGCGAGCAACCGGGGTTACGCCCTCGTCGCGGGCGTATTCTGTCCCATCGTCGGCCTGATCTCGATGGACCTGATCATCCTCGACGTCACCGCCGTGCCGGAGGCCCGCCGCGGCACGCTCGCGACGCTGATCGGCGACGCGCTCGACCTCGATACCGTCGGCCGGGCGGCGGGGACGATCGGCTACGAGATCCTGACGGGGCTAGGTTCCCGTTATGTTCGAAGCTACAATGGCAGTTGAGACGTTTGCGGAAGCGTTCGGCTATCGCCGCCCTCGCCCCGCATGCGGGGAGAGGCCCGCATGGACCTCGTCGTCCGTGCGGGAAGCGCAGGCGGAACCGGAGCGGAGGTGAGGGGGCGGCACCGGACGAGGCTCTTTCGTCGGAGCCCCCTCCGCTTCGGCTGCCGCCTCGCTTCGGCGACGACTAGGTCGCCGAAGCCCTCTCCCCGCGTGCGGGGAGAGGGGGACCGCACGTCCGTCATCGAACTTGCGACAGGCTGCATCCGAAATACATGGCCAAGATCCACCAGACCTTCGTCTGCCAGTCCTGCGGGGCGGTCTACAATCGCTGGCGCGGGCGCTGCGAGGCCTGCAACGGCTGGAACACGATCGTCGAGGAGACGGGGGCCGCCGGCCCGCAGGCCGGTCCCGTGGCGACGCGGCCGTCTCGCGCGCGCGGACGGGTGTTTCCCCTGGAGGGGCTGACCGGCGAGGCCAAGGAAGCCCCGCGCACGCCCTCGGGCATCGCCGAACTCGACCGCGTCACCGGCGGCGGGTTCGTGCGCGGCTCGGTAATCCTGATCGGCGGCGATCCCGGCATCGGCAAGTCGACCTTGCTGATGCAGGCCGGCGCGGCCATGGCGAAGGACGGGGCGCGGGTCGCCTACATCTCCGGCGAGGAGGCGGTGGGCCAGGTACGGCTGCGGGCCGAGCGCCTCGGGCTCTCCGACCGCCCGGTGGACCTTGCCGCAGAGACCAACGTCGAGGACATCGTCGAGACGCTGTCGCAGGGGCGGCCGCCGGCGCTGGCGATCATCGATTCGATCCAGACCATGTGGACAGAGACCGTCGAATCGGCCCCCGGCACCGTCACGCAGGTGCGCTCCTCCGCCCAGGCCCTGATCCGCTTCGCCAAGACGACGGGCACGGCGGTGATCCTCGTCGGACACGTCACCAAGGACGGTCAGATCGCGGGCCCACGCGTGGTCGAGCACATGGTCGACGCCGTCGCTTCCTTCGAGGGCGACCAGGGCCACCACTTCCGGATCCTGCGCGCGGTGAAGAACCGCTTCGGGCCGACCGACGAGATCGGCGTGTTCGAGATGACCGATGGCGGATTGGCCGAGGTGCCCAACCCCTCCGCGCTCTTCCTCGCCGGGCGCGACCACGCCGCGCCGGGCACGGCGGTCTTCGCCGGCATGGAGGGTACGCGGCCGCTGCTCGTCGAGATCCAGGCGCTGGTGGCGCCGTCCTCGCTCGGCACGCCGCGCCGCGCTGTCGTCGGCTGGGATCCGAACCGGCTGTCGATGGTGCTGGCGGTGCTCGAAGCCCATGGCGGCATCCGGCTGGGTGCGCACGACGTCTATCTGAACGTCGCCGGGGGCCTGCGCATCACCGAGCCGGCGGCAGACCTCGCCGTGGCGGCGGCGTTGGTCTCCTCGCTCTCGGGTGCGGCGCTGCCGGCGGAGACGGTGTATTTCGGGGAACTCGGCCTCTCCGGCGCCATTCGGCCCGTCAGCCAGGCCGGGGCGCGTCTGAAGGAGGCGGAAAAGCTCGGCTTCTCGAAAGCGGTCACGCCGCAGGCACGTGGCGAGACGCCGGAGCGGGCGATGCAGACCGAGGCCCTGCGCCACATCGCCGATCTCGTCGCCGGGATCGCATCGGGCGCACCCCGTTCGGGCGGCAAGCGGCCGGCGGCCCGTGCATGGCCGGACGACGACGATTAAGGCCGGCTCTACGGACCGGCCGGCTTCGCAGGCTCGGGCTTCTGCACCGTCTCGCCGCCCGGGGCGAGGTCGGGTTGCAGCAGCGACAGGGTGATCGCGCGGGTGACGTGCTCGGCCATGCAGCGCAGACCGAGATCGTTCAGCCGGAAATGCCGGCCGAGCATGTGCGTCTCGCTGTCCTTGTCGCCGCTGGCGGAGAGAAAGCGCATCGCCTCGTAGCGCCGCACCAGCGGAACGCGCTGCTCGGAGGCGATGTCGCGCACCTTGTGGACGAGGCCGTTGTAGGATTCGTCGTCGGCGACGCTCTGGGTGAAGAGCGGGTCGATCAGCACGACGTCGATGTCGTGCGACTTGATCCATTCCACCGTCTCGCGCAGCGCCTCGCCGAAGGCGTCGGTATCGACCCGCGCCAGGGCGTCGTTGGTGCCGACCTGCCAGACCACGAGATCGGGCTCGATCTCCGCCACCATGGTGCGCAGCCGCTCGCCCGCGCCGCTGGCGACCTCGCCGGAGAGACCGCGCGAGTCGATCTGCACGTCGACGTTCGGCAGCGAGCGTTCGAGGGCGTTCTCGAGCCTGACCGGGTAAGAGGCCGAGGCGCCGAGGCCCGACGAGGACGAGCCGACGGAGAGCACGCGCACCGGGCGCTTCTCCTTCAGCGCGCGCTTCACGGCCATGAGCTTGGCGAGGGTGTAGAGCTTGGAGCCCGGCACCCGGCATTCCGGCGACAGGCTCAGGTCCAAGGCCTCGATCGGTGCCGCGCCCGGCGCGGCCGAGGGCGGATGCGGCGGCGAGACCACCGTCGCCGATCCTTCGGCCAGGGCCATCGCACCATTGAAGGTCAGGCACAGGCCGAGAGCCGCAGCGCCTACGATGCGGCAGGCGTAACGACAACCTTCTTTGGCTTGCGGGAACGCCACTCGACGAACCATGCGGTGAAACCCAGTGCGAACAGGCCGCAGCCTACGACCGAAACATCGACGAGCATACCACCGCCGAACCGGAACCGCACGAACTGTGCAGCGAGGCTCAGGAGCGATCCCATCGAGAAGACCGCGAGCGAGTTACGCCCGAGCCCGGCCAGATAGCGCGTGATCGGACCGATCCGGTCCGCGACCAGTCCGTAGACCGCCTGAAAGGCCAGGAGGGCACCACAGAAATGGATCAGACGGGCCGGCGACAGGTAGGTTTTGTCGAAGGTAAAAATAAGGCGCGGCTCGGGAACCGTCAGCGGGTCCGGCCTGAGCTCGAATACCGAGAGGACGATCCCGACGATCACGATGACGACGCCGAGCGGCATCAGCCGGCGGCACCAGTCGCGGAAGCGCGGCTCCGTGCGGTTCCAGTCCTGCATGGTGAAGCCGAGTACCAGGAGGAGCTGCCAGCAGAACGGATTGAAGAACCAGTCGCCCTCCCCCGGCCAGGACGGCAGGTTCCACTCGTAGACGAGGCTCGCCGCGTAGAGGCACAGCGACAGGATCAGCGTGCCGGTCTGGTTGGCCCGCGCCGCCAGCACGATGACCGGGGCGGCCGCCAGCAACACCACGTAGAGCGGCAGGATGTTGAAATAGCCGAGCTGGTGGGTCAGCAGCACGATGCCGACCATCGTCTGGATCGGATCGGCGAAGAATCCGCCGGCATTGTGCCATTCGAGGATGAGCGGGTTGTCGAGGAGCAGCGCCGTGCCCGCGATCATCGCGAGCGCCAGCGCCATGATGACCACCTGCGCCCGGTAGACCTCGATCGTGCGCGACAGCAGCCGCAGCACCGCCGTCAGTGCGGGCTCGGGAACGCCGTCGCGCCCGCGCGTCGCCAGCCCGATCGACCAGCCTGCCAGGAACACGAACAGCTCGGCCGCGTCCGAGATGCCGTATTGCGAATAGGTCCAACGCTCGAAGACGTTGCCGGGGATGTGATTGACGAAGATCGTGATGAGGGCGAAGCCGCGCCAGAAATCGATCGCGTTCGGTCCACGCATCAGGCTCCCGTCTCCGGCGGCGGTTGATTGGGCACGCTCCCGAGGAAGCGCAGGCGAGTGCCCCGAAACGAAGCCGCGCCCTGATACGGCCCGCACGCCGATCTGCAAAGCGCGGGCCTGACGACCGGCCGCCGCTGCAGCGAGCGGGTCGTGCCGAACGGCACCTCGTCGAGGAACGGTGTACCGTGGCTGAAAAGCGACTGTATTTTGCATACAGAAGCGGCATATCGGTCCTGTCCGTTCCAGAGACCACGGACTACCTCAGCCAGCGCGCTCCCAAACGGGCGCGCTGCTTGTTTTTGGGGGCACCGCTCACGCGGTCGCGTCCTCCCGGCTGCGGGCATGCCAGGCGCGGAGCGCGTCCAGGGTAACGATTCCGTCGGGCCAGACGGCTCCCGAGAGATGCCGATGGGGCCTGCCCGGCTCGCCGAGGTCGGAGACCGCGGAGAAGGCGCCGTCGAGCCGGTGGCTCTCGGTATAGCGGCTGCGGGTGGCGAGCACCGGCAGCCCGGCATCGAGCGCCGAGCGGATGCCGGCCGCGGAATCCTCGAAGGCGATGGCTTCGGACGGCTCGATGCCGAGGCGCTCCACCGCGAGCTCGAAAATGTCCGGCGCCGGCTTCTTCCGGGCGGCTTCGTCCCCGGCGGCGATGACGTCGAACGGCACGTCGCCTTCCGGAAAGTTGATCGCCACGAGCCGGTCCAGGTTCGGCCGCGTGGTCGTCGTCGCGACGCCGAGGCGAAGGCCGGCTTCGCGCGCCTCCGCAATCAAGCGGGCGACGCCGGGACGGAGCGCGAGCGGGCCGGTCTCGATCAATTCCCCGTAGATGCGCGTCTTGAGGTCGTGGATCTCCGGCATCCGCGTCTTGAGCGCAGGCTCGTCCCCGGGATGAGCCTGGGCGATGTAGTGGAGCAGCCGCTCCTTGCCGCCCATGACCTTGAGCAGCTCGGCGTAGAGCTCCGGCGTCCAGTGCCAGTCGAAGCCGAGTTCGCCGAAGGCGCGGTTGAAGGCCTGCCGGTGCAGGTCCTCTGTCTCGGCGAGCGTCCCGTCGACGTCGAAGATCAGCGCCTTCAGCATCGCAAGCCGTCTCGACCCGTTGCGGAATTCGCACCCTCGCGGATCGCCGCGATGTTGCGCGCATAGGCGGCCGGTCCGCCGCCGAAGACGCCGGAGCCGGCCACGAAAACATTCGCGCCCGCGCGCGCCGCCGCTTCCACGGTCTCGGGCGTGATGCCGCCGTCGACCTCGATGTCGATGGCGCGGCCGGCGGCCATGGCGCGCACGCGCGCAACGGTCTCCAGGGCCGAGGGCAGGAAACTCTGGCCGCCGAAGCCTGGGTTCACCGTCATGCAGACCACGAGGTCGACGAGGTCGAGCACCGGCTCGACCATCGAGGCGGGCGTGCCGGGATTGAGCGCGATGCCGGCACGCTTGCCGAGCGCCCTGATGGTCTGCAGCGAGCGGTGGATGTGCGGACCCGCCTCGACATGCACGGAGATCGTGTCGGCACCGGCCTCGGCGAAGGCGGCGAGGTACGGATCCGCCGGGGCGATCATCAGATGCACGTCGAAATGCTTCGTCGTGTGCGGGCGCAAGGCCTTGATGAGCGCCGGACCGAAGGTGATGTTGGGGACGAAATGTCCGTCCATCACATCGAGATGGATCCAATCGCCGCCGGCCTCGGCCACGGCGCGGACCTCTTCTCCGAGCCGGGCGAAGTCGGCCGAGAGGATGGAGGGGGCGATGATCGTCATGGAATCCTCGGCGGGGTCCGCATCATGCGGGTCGGCCCAGCCCATCGGGATGTGCAACGCAAAACTAGGGCGTGGGACGCTCGCGATGTAGTGCCAATTCGTCCAAGCGGGAATGCGAAATCAGGGCTACCCGCTCTCGCGCGCCTACCGGGCCGACATCCCTTCGCCGCATGGACCGAGGGCTCACCCCAGCCGGCGCTTGCGCTCGACGAGCTGCATGATCATCGGCGTCAGGATGAGCTGCATGGCGAGATCGAGCTTGGAGCCGGGGATCACGATGGAGTTCGCCCGGCTCATGAAGCTGTCGTGGATCATCGAGACGAGATACGAGAAGTCGATGCCGTGCGGGTCGCGGAAGCGGATCACCACCATCGACTCGTCGGCGGTGGGGATCCAGCGGGCGATGAACGGGTTCGAGGTGTCGACCATCGGCACGCGCTGGAAGTTGATGTCCGTCCAGGAGAATTGCGGACAGATCGTCTGCACGTAGTCCGGCATCCGGCGCAGGATCACGTCGGTGACGGCGTCGGTCGAGTAGCCGCGAATCGAGCGGTCGCGGTGCAGCTTCTGGATCCACTCGAGGTTGATGACCGGCACCACCCCGATCTTGAGGTCGGGATAGCGGGCGAGGTCGATGGTGTTGTCGACGACGCAGCCATGCAGGCCCTCGTAGAACAGCAGGTCCGATCCGGCCGGGAAGTCCTCCCACTGCGTGAACTCGCCCATCGGCACGCGCAGCCGTGCAGCATCCACCTCGTCGTGCGCGTAGGCGCGCGTGCGGCCCTTGCCGGACTCGCTGTAGCTGCGGAAGACTTCCTCGAGTTCCGGCAGCAGGTTGGCGCGCGGCGCGAAGTGGCTGAGCGTCGGCTCCTCCGCCATCTTGGCGCGCATGGTCTCGCGGTCGAAGGCGTGGAAGCCGTCACCCTCGATGTAGACGGCACTCACATCCTCGCGGCGAAAGATCTGCTCGAAGGTGTTGCGCACGGAGGTCGTGCCGGCGCCCGAGGAGCCGGTGACCGAGATGATGGGATGACGCGCCGACATCGTGGCTCGAGATTACTCGCGGGAGGCCTTGAACTCAGCTTCGCATCAGGCCGCGCTGGCCGAAGAGCGGCGAGCGGCCCGCGGCAGGCTGGCGGCCCTCGTAGTATTTCGCCACGCAGGCCACCTCGTCGGTCGAGCCGAAGACCAGCGGCGAGCGCTCGTGGATCCTGGTCGCGACCACATCCATGATCCGCGTCTGCCCGTCCGTGGCGGCGGCACCCGCCTGCTCCATGACGAAGGCGATCGGCGCGGTCTCGTAGAGGAGGCGAAGGCGGCCCTGCTCGTAGCCTTTGCGGCTGTCGCCCGGATAGAGAAAGATGCCGCCGCGGATCAGCACGCGCTGCGCATCCGCCACCAGGGCCGCAGTCCAGCGCATGTTGAAGTTGCGGTCGCGCGGGCCTTCCTCGCCGCGCAGGCAATCCTCGATGAAGGCTTTGACCGGAACGTCCCAGTGGCGGCCGTTCGAGGAATTGACCGCGTATTCGTTGGCCGTGGCGACGACCTTGAGCGCGTCGTGGGTCAGGCGAAACACCTTGTCGGTGCGGTCTAGGGTGAAGATCCGCGTGCCGTTGCCCAGCGTCACGACGAAGGTCGTGGCCGGTCCGTAGACGGTGAAGCCGGCGGCCGTCTGGGTCGTGCCGGGCGTCTTGAAGGAGGCGTTCGGGTCGTTCGGATCGGAGACGACCGGCCGTATCCCGAAGATGGTGCCGACGATCATGCCGACGGCGATGTTCGAGGAGCCGTCGAGCGGGTCGATCGCCACAGCCAGCGGCGCGCCGGGGTTGAGGACCATCACGTCGTCGGCCTCCTCGGAGGCGACTTCCGCGACGGGGGCGGATTGCAACGCCTCGGTGAAGCGCTTGTGGGCGATGACGTCGAGGGCCTTCTGCACGTCGCCGTCGCTGTTGGTCTCGCCCTGGGCGCCGAGATCGCCGGCGAGCGCGCCGCGCGCGCAGATCTCGCTCACGTCGATGGAGGCGGCGGCGAGCGCCAGGATCGTCCTGGCGGTGTCGGCGAGGGAGGAATCGCGTGCGACTTCCGCGTCGAGATGCTCGGAGAGTGTTGAGCCGATCGCCATGGCCATGTCCTGATCCGAGGTCCCGTCATGCTACCGGCCGTTGCCCGGCCGCCGACTTCTGTGGGCCGCATGATATCCCGCCGCGCCGCGTGAGCACCAGATGCGGTGCACGAGGCCGACAAAGATTCTCACGAAACTTGTGGTGCCGCGCAAAAAAACTAAAAGCGGCCCATGCGCAACCTCTCGCTGAAGCAGCTTCAGGCCGTCGCGGCCGTCGCCCGGCTCGGGACGATGACGCGGGCGGCGCAGGAGCTCAACGTCACCTCCGCCGCCCTCTATGCCCGCATCCGCCAGCTCGAGGACGAAGCGGGCCTCCTGCTGTTCGACCGGACGCCCACCGGCCTCAAGCCGACCGATGCCGGCCGCGAGATGCTGTGGGCGATCAACAGCATCAACACGGTGCTCGAGACCTGCACCGAACGCCTCCGCACCCTGAAGGGCGCCGGCGGCGGGCGCGTGGCGCTCGGCGTGGTCTCGACGGCGAAGTATTTCGCGCCCGCCGTGATCGCCGGCTTCATGGAGGCCCACCCTCAGGTCGAGGTGAACCTGACGGTGGGCAACCGAACCGATACGGTCGAGACCCTGCGGAACTACGAGATCGACTTCGCGATCATGGGTCGGCCGCCCCGCGATTTCGCAATCGAGGCCGAGACCTTCGGTCCGCATCCCCTCGTCCTGATCGCCGCGCCTGGCCATCCGCTTGCCGGACAGTCGGGCCTGACGCGCGATGCCATCGCCGACCAGTCCTTTCTGGTGCGCGAGGAGGGTTCGGGCACGCGCGCCGTCTTCGAAGAGTTCATGAATGGTGTGATGATCCGCCGGGCACGGCTCGGGATCGATTCCGGATCGAACGAGACGCTGAAGCAGGCGGTGATGGCGGGGCTCGGCATCGCGCTGCTCTCCTCGCACACGGTCTCGGCCGAGCTCGAGAGCGGCCGGCTGGTACTGCTGGACGTGCAGGGCCTGCCGATCCGGCGCGACTGGTACGTGGTCCGCCGCGCCGACAAGGTGCTCGGGCCGGCCTCCGACTCGTTCTGGAGCTACCTCGTCCAGGAGGGCGCCGGCTTCCTGCCGAAGCTCGATGCGGCTATCGTTGCGGCTGCGCCCGAGCCGGTATCCCCGTGAGCGGCGTCGTCATCGTCGGTGCGGGTCAGGCCGGCTTCCAGACCGCCGTGAGCCTGCGCGAGGCGGGATTCGCCGATGTCATCACGCTGGTCGGCGATGAGCAGACGCTGCCTTATCAGCGGCCGCCCCTATCGAAGGCCTATCTCGCCGGCAAGACCGATGCCGAAGGCCTGCTGCTGCGGCCGGCTTCGTATCTGGCCGAGCATCGCATCGTGCACCGTCGGGCGCGGGCTTGTGCGATCGACCGCGATGCCGGCCGCCTGACGCTCGATGACGGCGCGGACCTTCCCTACGACCACCTCGTGCTGGCGACGGGCTCACGCAATCGGTCGTTGCCCGTGCCCGGCGCCGATCTCCCGGGCGTGCATCAACTCCGATCCCTCGACGACGCGGATGCGCTCCGCGCGGCCATCGAGTCCGCCAAAAACATCGTCGTGGTGGGCGCCGGCTTCATCGGGCTCGAATTTGCGGCGGTCTGCGCCGGACGCGGTCTCGCCGTCACGGTGATCGAGGCGGCCGACCGGCCGATGGCTCGGGCGGTCTCGGTGGAGACCTCCGAGGCCTTCCGGATCGCACACGAGGCCATGGGTGTCGCTTTCCGGTTCCGGGCCGGCGTCGTTGCGATCGAGGGCCGCGACGGCCGTGTGGCCGCGGTGGTGACGGCGGAGGGTGGACGGCTTCCGGCCGATCTCGTCCTCGTCGGCATCGGAGTCGTGCCGAATCAGGAACTCGCCGAACGTGCCGGGTTGCCGGTGCGCGACGGCATCGAGATTGATCCGTTTCTGGCGACGACCGATCCGGCGATTTCGGCCATCGGCGATTGCGTCCGGTTTCCCACGCGGTTCGCAGCCGGGATGTCGCGCGGCGATCGGGTTCGGATCGAATCCGTGCAGAACGCCATCGACCAGGGTCGCTGCCTCGCGGCGCGGCTCGCCGGAAGGCCTGCGGCCTACGATGCGGTGCCGTGGTTCTGGAGCGACCAGGGACGCTACAAGCTCCAGATCGCCGGCCTCTCGGAGCCGGACGACGGAGCCGTCATTCGCGGCAGCGGCGAGGCGTTCTCGGTCTTCCGCTTCCGCGACGGGCGGCTCTGTGCGGTCGAATCGGTGAACCGCGGGGCCGATCACATGGCTGCCCGGCGCATCCTCACCCTCGGGCGCGGCCTGACGCCCGCCCAGGCGGCCGATCCGGCCTTCGACCTCAAGGCGCTCGCGACGGCGCGCTGAACGCGTTCAGCGGTCGTTCTCGGTATTCAGTTCGCCGAGCCGCGTGCCCTCGTCGCCACCCTGGCGGCCGAGGCGGACGCCGGCCGAGCCGCCGTCGGTAAAGATCACTCCGCCCGTCGTCAGTGCGCTCCGCAGGGCTTCGATCGTTCCCGAGGGCGGATCGTTCAGGCCGCCCTCGAAATCCCGCACCAGCGCCGCGTCGAAGCCGACCTTGGCCGCGAGATCCTCGACCGACCAGCCGATCAGCGCCCGGCCCGCGCGGCACTGTGCCGACGTCATCGTGTTGGGCGAGCGGCCGCCCGCTTCACCTTCATCCGATCCGGACACGCAGGCACTCCCGTCGACTCATCTGATCATGCGCAAGCCCGGGTCCGGGCCTCGCTGCGCGATAACCCGGTGCGTCCCGGATCGTTGCAGACTGCCGTGGAGCCGGGAGCGCGGCGCCGAAAACGACCCCGCGCGACCATATTTGCGCTCGATTCCTAGCGGATTCGCGTGTGGCTTCGTGCCCGGGATCAGGCGCGCAGGCCGAGTTTCATCGACGCGATGGACGCGCGAGCACCAGGGGGCTTCACCATGAACAAGACGCTGACCGTCGCGCTGACCTGCGCGACCCTCGCCGGAGCGATGATCGTCGCGACCCCGTCGCAGGCTCAGATGAGCGGCGTGCGCAACCTCGGCCAGGGGCAGCAGCCCGAGAAGAAGCCGCAATACGTTCCCGGCGCCAAGGCTCAGGAGAAGGTATTTCCGCTCGGCACGACCTGGACCGCGGTGAGCCTGAACGGCAAGAACTTCAACGGTGGCGACCGGCCGAGCTTCATCATCGACGCGCAGTACCGTGCCCGCGGTTATGGCGGCTGCAACACCTTCGCCGCCACCGCTTTCCCGCTGCGCGAGCAGCACCTCGCCGTCGGCCCGCTCGCGATCACCAAGAAGCCCTGCGAGAAGGCTCTCGGCGCCACCGAGCAGGCCTTCTTCGTAGCTCTGCGCACGGCGGGTGCCTGGGACATCGTCGGCTCGCAGCTCGTCATCAAGAGCCAGGGCGGCGAGTTGCGCTTCGATCGATCGCTCTGAGAGCCGTCCGGCCTTAACACTTCCTTGTGGATGATCCGCGGTTCCTGCCGCGGATTCATGCTCCTTCAGGTCTCTCCTTCCCATTCTGCCCGCGTCGCGGCCGGCCCAGGCGGGCCGGTATCCGGGGAGATCGGGACGGATGAAGCTCACGCTGGCAGGTCGGCGCTCCCCGGTTCGCACCGCCGCGCGCGCAGTCGCGGCGCGATATGCCCCGGTGCGGAGCTACGACGAGAACGCCGCCTTCCTGACCCTCGGCGCAACCCTCCTCGCATCCCTCGTCCTCGTCCTCGGCGCCATCGTGCTTCGCGGCTGACGTATCGCAGGCGACGACGCGTCGGTGGACGCGCGCCAGCCGAGGGCTATCGAAGAATTCGTTTCTCCGGAAGTGCAGTCGGACAGAATAGTTTTTCTACACGCTTGAGGACTTTGCAGGAAATCAAGAAAAGAATTGCTGCAGCAGGGGTTAGGTCGATTGCCCCGGTTGTCGCGACGCGATATCCGGTCGCTCTGAGAAGCCCGGTGGACGCGCGTCCCGGTTAGCCGACAGTCGGCTGACGCGCCCGGCGCTTCCACCCCACGTGCCTTGGACGATCAGGAGACCCGTAGATGGCCGACGACACCACAGCATCCGCGCGCAAGGCCGGCCGCGGCCGCATCTACGGCTCGATCACCGAGACCATCGGCAACACGCCCCTCGTCCGGCTGAACCGGCTCACCAAGGAGCGCGGCGTCGACGCCGAAATCCTGCTGAAGCTCGAGTTCTTCAACCCGATCGCCAGCGTGAAGGACCGCATCGGCGTCAACATGATCGACGCGTTGGAGGCATCGGGCCGGCTTAAGCCCGGTGGAACCCTGGTCGAGCCGACCTCCGGCAATACCGGCATCGCGCTCGCCTTCGTCGCCGCCGCGCGGGGCTACCGCCTGATCCTGGTCATGCCCGAGACGATGTCGCTGGAGCGCCGCAAGATGCTCGCCTTCCTCGGTGCGCAGCTCGAACTCACCCCCGGTCCTCAGGGTATGAAGGGCGCGATCGCCCGGGCCGAGGAGCTGCTGACGGAGATCGACGGCGCGGTGATGCCGCAGCAATTCTCGAACCCGGCCAACCCGGAGATTCATCGCAAGACCACGGCGGAGGAGATCTGGAACGACACCGACGGCCAACTCGACGCATTCGTCGCGGGTGTCGGCACCGGCGGCACCGTCACCGGCGTCGGCCAGGTGCTGAAGCCGCGCCTTCCGAACCTCAAGGTCTTCGCGGTGGAGCCGACGGATTCGCCGGTGATCTCCGGCGGCCAGCCCGGCCCGCACAAGATCCAGGGCATCGGCGCCGGCTTCATCCCGGACAACCTCGACCGTTCGGTGATCGACGGCGTGCTGACGGTCTCGAACCAGACCGCGATCGAGACCGCCCGCCAGCTCGCCAAGCTCGAAGGTATCCCCGGCGGCATCTCCACCGGCGGCAACGTCGCCGCCGCGCTGGAACTCGCCTCACGGCCCGAATTCAAGGGCAAGCGGATCGTCACGGTCGCCTGCTCGTTCGCCGAGCGCTACATCTCTTCGGTGCTGTTCGAGGGGATCGGCTAGCCCACGCGCTAGACCCATCAGCATCCAGCCGCCGCGACAACGCGGCGGCTGTGGTGCGGCAAGGCCCTACGCAACGTCTCCTGTCTGTCTTTGTTGTCCACGGCAACAGACGAGGACGACGATGCGCGAACAGCACGACGAGCGGCCAGCCTCCCAGGAGATCGACGCCTCCGCCGGACAGAGGGACGACGATCTCGATACGGCCTCCCCGAACGACGGCAACGCCCCTGCTCAGCTTTCGGCATCTCTGAGGGGCCGACCGAGTGGCGAGGCCCAAGAAGCGATTGAGTGCGCAACGGCCGTCGTCGGCGACGATGAGGGCGATGCGTCATGAGCGACGAAAACACCTCGCACGCGACCATCACCCGGAAGCCCGACGATGTCGGCAAGTCCGGCCCTCCGGCCACTGGCGGCGGTCACCAAACGCCGGAGCAGGCGGCGATCACCGGCATGGGTCGGGGCGGACTCACCGATGCCGACCGCAGCCACGACCGCCCCGATGCCGGTGCCGCGGCGGAACGCAGTCCGACGGCGACCGGTGGATCTTCGGGCGGCCATTCCGATCAGAAATCGGCCTCCGGCGGCGGCAAGGTCGCGGGCGGCCATTACGATGTCGAGAAGGATCGGGAATGACGAGCGCCGGACCGAAGACGCGGAGCGACCGGCCGGACGAGGACGAGGAGCCGAAGCGCAAGCCGGCCAACTCCGCCCCCGACGCGGTCAAGGACCCGAACGAGAAGACCGACGGCAAGCCCGGGTTGCCAACGGGTGCGGACCAGGGCGATAACGCCGATCCGGGCGGCGGTTAGGCCGCCTCGGCGACGACGCGATTCCGGCCGCTGGCCTTGGCCCGGTAGAGCGCGTCGTCCGAGCGCTTGAGCATGTCGGACGCGCTGGTGTCGCCGACATGGCGAACGGCCACGCCGATCGAGACCGTGACCGTGATCGCCGTGGCTCCGCGCTGGACCAGGAATGCGGCGGATTCCATGCGCTCGCGGATGCGCTCGCCTGCGGCCTGAGCATCGGCCAGGGTGGCTCCCGGCATGACGATCACGACTTCCTCGCCGCCGAAGCGGGCGACGATATCGATGCCGCGTGTGTGCTGGCGAACCCGGTCGGCGAAGGCCTTCAGTACCTCGTCGCCCGCCTCGTGGCCGTAGGTGTCGTTGATCGACTTGAAGCGGTCGATGTCGAGGATCAGGCAAGCGAGGCCCAGTGCCTGGGCCGTCGCCTCGCCGAAAAGCGGGCCGAGCTGCCGGTCGAGGTAGCGGCGGTTGTGCAGACCGGTGAGCTCGTCGGTGACCGCCAGTTCGATCGAGGCCTGCACGGCGCCGCGCAGGGTCTCCGAGAAGCGGCGGCGGCGGATCTGGGTGCGCACCCGGGCGATCAGTTCGTTCCGGTCGACCGGCCGCAGGAGATAGTCGTGCACGCCGAAATCGAGTCCGCGGGTCAGCCGCGCCATGCCATGCGGCTCGCCGACCATGATCAGCGCCATGTCGCGGGTGCGGTCGAGGGAGCGAAGCTGACTGCAGAGGCGCAGGCCGTCGAAGCCGTCGAGATCGATGCTCACGAGCGCCAGATCGAAGGTGCCCTCGGTCGCGGCGACCAGGGCGCGATGCGGGTCCGGCTCGATCGTGACCGTGTGATGCTGCGACAGCGCGGTGGACATGCGATCGGCGGCGTTCGGGCGGTCTTCGACGAGCAGGATGCGAGCGCCCTGGCCGGTCTCGGCTGCGGCGAGCGCGAAGGGATCGCCCATGCCGAGTTCGCGCGAGGCCATCGCCCGGCTGCGCAGCTCGTCGGTCACGGATTTGAGCCGGAGCAGGCTGCGTACCCGCGTGAACAGGGCGGTGTCGTCGATCGGCTTGGTCAGGAAATCATCGGCGCCGGCATCGAGCCCGCGCAGGCGGTCGGAGGGTTCGTCGAGGGCGGTGACGATGACGACCGGCAGGTGCGCGGTGACCGGGTTGGTCTTGAGACGGCGGCAGACCTCGAAGCCGTCCATCCCCGGCATCATCACGTCGAGCAGGACGATGTCGCAGAGGCCCTTCTCGCAGATCGCGAGGGCCTCTGGACCGTTCATAGCGGCGACAACGCCGAAATACTCCATCGAGAGCTTCGTCTCGAGGAGCTTCAGGTTGGGAAACAGATCGTCGACGATCAGGACACGGGCGGACATGGCTGGCTCCTGCCTCCCTCTACCGGCGGCTTCCCTAAGGATTCAGCCGGCCTCGTCGAGAAAGCTGCGCACCGTCGCAATGAATTTCGCGACGGAGATCGGCTTGGAGAGGTAGGCTTCGCAGCCACCCTCGCGGATCCGCTCCTCGTCGCCCTTCATCGCGAAGGCGGTGATGGCGATCACCGGGATGTGGCGCAGCTCCTCGTCGTCCTTGAGCCACTTGGTCACCTCCAGGCCCGAGACCTCGGGCAGCTGGATGTCCATGAGGATCAGGTCGGGACGGTGCGTACGGGCGAGCTCGATCGCCTCGATACCGTTGGCGGTCTTAAGGGTGGCGTAACCATGGGCCTCGAGAAGATCGTTGAAGAGCTTCATGTTGAGCTCGTTGTCCTCAACGATGAGAACGGTTTTCTTCATGGCCCACAGTCTCCGGGCTCCCGCGACCTCGCCTTCGTCGCCGTCTGCTCTTATTCCGCTTAAGTGATACTCGTTGATGAAACGCAAACTTGATCATGGAGATGCGGCCGCCGAGGGTCTCGCCCTCGAGGTCCTGGCCTGGCTCGCCGGCGACGAGGAAAAACTGTTTCCGTTCCTGCAATTGAGTGGCCTGAACCCCGGCACGGTGCGCGAAAGCGCGCGGGATCCGGCCTTCCTCGGCGCGGTCCTCGACCACGTGATGGGCGACGAGCCGATGCTGCTGGCCTGCGCGCGGACGCTCGATGTCAAACCCGAAAAGATCGCGGCGGCCTGGCGGCGGCTGCAGCCACCGGACTTCGACCCCGACCTGTGAGTGAAGGATCCGGGCTATCGCGCGAGCTCCCGCAGGCCCAACCGGATCAGGACTTTCGCCTCTGCGCCCTCGCCGGCGCCCTTCATCGCGGCGGCGATGGCGGCGGAGGCCTGGATCTGCGGATAGCCGAGATTGACCAAAGCGGAGATCGCATCCGCCACGGGCTGTGGCGCCGTGCGCTCGGCGACCGCGCCGGTCAGCGCGATCAGGGCCGGATCGATCGGCGTGAAGGCCGGCGCCTTGTCCTTCAGCTCGGCCGAGAGACGCGCCGCGAGCCGCGGCCCGACGCCGGGCGCGCGAGCGATGGCGCCCTTGTCGCCGGTGGCGAGCGCGGTAGCGAGCTGCGCCGGCTCCAGCACCGAGAGCACGCCGAGCGCCACCTTCGAGCCCACGCCTTGCACGGTCTGGAGCAGGCGGAACCACTCGCGTTCCGCGTCCGAGCGGAAGCCGTAGAGACGTATCATGTCTTCGCGCACATGGGTCTCGATGGCGAGTTCGGCCGGCTCGCCGGGCTTGGGCAACCGTTGCAGCGTGCGCGCCGAGCAATGCACGACGTAGCCGACGCCCTGCACGTCGACGATGACGAAATCCTCGCCGAAGGAATCCACGATGCCCTTGAGCTTGCCGATCATGACGATTCCGTGCGGGGGCGCGCCGGGACTTGGTTCCCGCGCCGGCCTGCCATATCCGATACGCGACCTGCCCCGACAAGGTGAGCCCGCGACGTGCCGACCAAACCGATCCTCGCCCTGATCGCGCTCCTCGCGAGCGCTCCCCTTCCGGCCTGGGCGCAGGCCGAGCCCACGGGGCCGACCACCGACCCGACGCAGGTGAAACCCGGCCGCTACCGACTCGATCCGGCGCACGGCAAGATCACCTGGTCGCTGAGCCATCTCGGCTACTCCACCTATTACGGACAGATCACCGACGTCTCGGGCGAGGCGACGCTCGATCCGAGCGATCCGAGCAAGAGCCGCCTCTCGATCACGATCGGCACGGCGAGCGTCAACTCCCTGAACGACAAGCTGAACGAGCATCTCAAGGCGCCGGATTTCTTCGACGTCCAAAAGTTTCCCCAGGCGACCTATGTCGGCACCTCCGTCGAGCCGACGAGCCCGACGACGGCGCGTGTCAACGGCGAATTGACCATCAAGGGCATCACCCGGGTCGTCTCCTTCGACGCCACCTTCAATCAGGCCGGCATCAATCCGGTCGACAAAGCCTACTCGGTGGGCTTCGACGGGCGCGCCGTGATCCGCCGCTCCGATTTCGGCGTCAGCGCCTTCCTGCCGATCCTCGGCGACGAGGTGCAGTTGCGGCTCGAGGGCGAGTTCAAGGCGGCCCCGTGAGACATCGTTTGCCGCAAGCGGGCGTTCACGGTATGTGCTGACGACGGGTTGCGACGCGGGCCTCTCGCCACGCCGGAGGCACCATGACGTCGGACGTCCGCATCCTCGGCATCGATCCCGGACTGCGCCGCACCGGCTGGGGGTTGATCACCGCCAGGGGCACCAAGCTCGCGTATCTGGCCTGCGGCGTCGTCACCTCCGACGGCGACCTGCCGCTCGCCCTGCGTCTGCGGGAACTGCACGAGGGCATCACGCGGGTGGTCAGCGGCCACGCCCCGGACGAGGTCGCGGTGGAGGAGACCTTCGTGAACAAGGATGCGCAGGCGACGCTGAAGCTCGGGCATGCCCGAGCCATCGCCCTGCTGGTGCCGGCGCTGGCCGGACTGCCGGTCTCCGAATACGCAGCCAACCTCGTGAAGAAGACGGTCTGCGGCTCGGGCCATGCCGAGAAGGTGCAGATACAGGCGATGGTGCGCTTTCTGCTGCCGAAGGCCGAATTCAAGGTCGCGGACGCCGCCGACGCGCTCGCCATCGCCATCACCCATGCCAGCCATCGCGGTGCCCACACGCTCAGGAAGCTGCATGTGGCCGGCCAGCCGCAGGGGCCCGGCGCGGCGAGGATCGCGGCTGCGCTGGCGCGGCAGAGCTGACGCGCGTTTTGGGCAACGGATGTCGGCGCGCGAAAGCTCGCGATAGATATCATGGCGGATCGGCATGATCCGATCGGCCTGCTGGCGCTGGCGCGGCTTCGGGAACCAGCATCCGCAGGACGTCGCTTCAGTGCCCCGGATAAAATTTGGGACCTTTTCGGATCTCGGTCGTTGACTGATCAGAAAGCCGTCGGCACTCGGCCGGAAAACGGCCCTTTCAACGTATCTGGAGTTTCTTGAATGAAGCGTATTCTTCTTATCGCCACCCTCGCCATATCCCCCTTCGTCCTGGCCGGCGCTGCCGATGCGCAGGGTACCGTTCGCGGTGCGCAGCGCGGCGCCGAAGACGGCAACCGGGCGGCTGGTCCGGTCGGCGGTGTCGTGGGCGGCGCTGTAGGTGCGGCGACCGGTACGGTCGGCGGCGTGCTCGGTATCGATCCCGATGCGCGCGAAGCCCGGGAAGACCGGATGGATCGTGAGGACCGTCGCGATCGCAAGATGATGCGCGGCGAGCGTCCCGCACGCTAAGTTCTCTGTTTCGATCGACAAGCCGCCCCGCAGCCCCGTGCTCGCGGGGCAGTTTTCGTTTGCACCGCCGCCGTCAGCCCTCGATGCGCAGTAGAACTTTCCCTTGCGCCTCACGCCGTTTCAGGATGCCGAGCGCCTCGGCATAGTCCGACAGCGGCAGAACGCAGTGGACCCTGGCCTTCAGCCGCCCCTCGGCCGCCCAGGCCAAGAGCTGTTCCTGATGAACGCGGTGGGCCTCGGGCTCGCGCTCGACGAACGCGCCCCAGTGCACGCCCTGGACGTCGACGCCCTTCAGCATGATCACGTTGAGCGGAAATTTCGGGATGTCGCCCGCGGCAAAGCCGATGACGAGATAGCGGCCTTTCCACCCCAACGACCGCAGGGCGGGCTCGGCGTTGTCGCCACCGACCGCGTCGTAGATCACGTCGACGCCCCGCCCGTCCGTCAGCCGCTTGAGCGCCTCGCGGATGTTGTCGGCGGCGTAATCCACGAGATCGTCTGCACCGTGCTGCCGGGCGGTCTCCAGCTTCTCGGGTGACGAGGCGCAGGCAATCACACGCGCTCCCAGGATCTTTCCGATCTCCACGGCGGCCAGACCGACGCCCCCCGACGCACCGAGCACCGCCAGCGTCTCTCCAGGCTGTATACGCGCTCGGTCGCGCAGGGCGTGCAGCGTCGTACCATAGGTGATGGTGAGCCCGGCTGCCGTCTCGTCGCTCAGGTCATCCGGCACGCGTGTGAGGTGCCGCGTATCGACGGCAATCGCCTCGCGGCAGGTCCCGCTGGTGACGTGGACGATCACCCGGTCGCCCACCGCGAAGCCGGCGACGCTCTCGCCCAGCGCCTCCACGACGCCGCAGGCCTCGCCGCCGGGCGAGAAGGGTAGCTCCGGCTTCACCTGATAGCGGCCGGCGATGATCAGCGTGTCGAAGAAGTTGAGGGCCGCCACCGTGATCCGCACCACGGCCTCGTTGGGTCCGGGTGTCGGATCGGGCAGGTCCGCGAGCGAGAGATCCTCCGGCCCGGCGAGCCGTGTGCACAACAGAGCCTTCATCCAGCACTCCCCTTCCGCTGTCCCCATATGATGGAGCAGGCGGTCGGCGCGAGGGGAAATCGGGCGATCACGGACGTTCGTAGATCCCGGTCAGCAGGCCCTTCGCCAGCACCCGGCCCTGCATCGCGTCGAGGACATCGCCGCGTCCCGGCGAGGCCGGCAGGTCGAGTGCGCCGTCGAGGGCATAGACCTGGAACAAGTAGTGGTGCGGCCCGTGCCCGGTGGGCGGGTCCGGCGGCAGCCAGGCATCCTTCTGGAAGGAGTTGCGGCCGAGCGCGTGCCGCTCGCCCTTGCTGCCCCGGCTGGCGAAGTCGCCTTCCGGCAGCGCGGCGTCGCGACCGCGTTCCTTCCAGGCGATCAGGTGCACGAAGGGTTTCGGCATCGGAGCATCCGGATCCTCGACGAGAAGCACGACGCTGCCGGTGCCCTGCGGCAGACCGCTCCAGGCGAGCGGTGGCGAGAGCCGTCCGCCGTCGTCGGTGTAGCGCGCTGGAATCGCGGCGCCGTCCGAAAACGCCTCGCTTGTGACGGTGATGCTCTCCGGCACGTCTGCAAAAACCGAGTGGTACACGGTCTTGCCGAGGCCGGCCTTCACCCGGGACAGGGCCTCGCCGACGGTGTGGGGCAACTTTTCGAGCATGGTTCGTCCTCCGTCGCGGCGGGTCGTCCGGGGAAAACGGCCGGGTGGGCGAACGGCTCCGTGGTCAAGGCCCCCGCGCAGCGACCATGTAGTTAATCGCCGTGTCCCGGCTTCGCCGCCAGCTGCCTCCGAGCGGATCGAACACGACGCCCGTCACGTCGAACACCGCCAAGCCGCCGGCTCTGAGATCGTCGGTCAGCTCGTCCGGCTTCACGAACTTCTCCCAGTCGTGCGTGCCTTTCGGCAGCCAGCCGAGGAAGTATTCCGCGCCGACGATGGCGAGCGCGTAGGACCGCAGGGTCCGGTTCAGGGTGGCTGCGAACAGCACGCCACCGGGCTTCATCGCCCGGCAGGCCGTGCGCAGGAAGGCCGGCCGGTCGACCACGTGCTCGACCACCTCCATGGCGAGCACGATGTCGAAGCGCTCGCCGCGCTCCACCACCGCCTCGATGGTCTCGGCGCGATAATCGACCGTGACGTTCTCGGCTTCAGCATGCGCCTTCGCGACCGCGATGTTCTTCTCCGCCGGATCGAGCCCGGTGACGCTCGCGCCGAGGCGGGCGAGCGGCTCGGACAGCACGCCGCCGCCGCAGCCGACATCGACGAGGCTCAGGCCTTCCAGTGCGAAAGGGCGGTTGGGGTCGCGCCCGAAATGCCGGCAGGCCTCGTCTCGGATATAGGCGAGGCGGACGGGGTTGAAGCGATGCAGCACCCGCATCGGCCCCTCCGTGTCCCACCACGTCGCGGCCTGCGCATCGAAGCGCGCGACTTCCTCACGATCGACCGACGCAGCCATTCGCTCGCAACTCCCCGGCCGCCGCCCGCAATCCAGGCCGGCGGCCATCGCATTGACACCTTCGAGAGGCCCTTGTACCCGCCGGTCGCCTCCCCGGTACAGCCGCGACGGCCTTCCGCGCGACGATTGAGACGTGGCGGTCCGCTCCCGGCCGACGGTACGAAACGGACCAAGAAGACGCGGACGCGACATGCCCCGTTTGGTGATGAAATTCGGCGGCACCTCCGTCGCGAACGTCGACCGCATCCGCAACGTGGCCGCCCACGTCGCCCGCGAGGTCGCGGCCGGCTACGAGGTCGCGGTGGTGGTCTCGGCGATGTCGGGTAAGACCAACGAGCTCGTCGCCTGGGTCAAGGATTGCAACGCCCTCTTCGACGAGGCCGAATACGACGCGGTCGTCGCCTCGGGCGAGCAGGTCACGTCCGGCCTTCTGGCCATCGCCCTGCAGAAAAACGGCATCAAGGCCCGCTCCTGGCAGGGCTGGCAGATCCCGATCGAGACCTCGGAGGCGCACGGCTCCGCCCGGATCGAGGCGATCGACCCGAAGAATCTTGATGCCGGCTTCGCGCGCGGCGAAGTCGCGGTCATCGCCGGCTTCCAGGGGATCCATAGCGAAACGGGCCGGCTCGCGACCCTCGGCCGTGGCGGTTCGGATACCAGCGCAGTCGCCATCGCCGCCGCGATCGGGGCCGAGCGCTGCGACATCTACACGGATGTGGACGGCGTCTACACCACCGACCCGCGCATCGTCCCGAAGGCGACCCGCATGGAACGCGTGACCTTCGAGGAGATGCTGGAGATGGCCTCCCTCGGGGCCAAGGTGCTGCAGGTCCGCTCCGTCGAGCTCGCCATGGTCCATCGCGTGCCGACCACGGTGCGCTCCTCCTTCGATCCCCCCGACGCGGCGCGCCCGGGCACCCTCATCTGCGACGAGGACGACATCGTGGAACAGCAGATCATCACCGGGATCGCCTTCTCGAAGGACGAAGCCCAGATCACCCTCCGCTCGGTCAAGGACAGCCCCGGCATCGCGGCGGCCATCTTCGGCCCGCTGGCGGACGCCAACATCAACGTCGACATGATCATCCAGACCGTGTCGGGCGACCAGTCGACCACGGACATGACCTTCACGGTGCCGGCCGCCGACTACCAGCGCTCGCGCGCGATCCTCGACGCACAGCGGGAGATCATCTCCTACGGCCAGATCGAGGGTGCCACCGACGTGGTGAAGGTGTCGGCGATCGGCGTCGGCATGCGCTCGCATGCGGGCGTCGCGGCCAAGGCGTTCCGGGCGCTTGCCGAGAAGGGCATCAACATCCGCGCGATCACCACGTCGGAGATCAAGTTCTCCGTCCTGATCGACGCGGCCTATACGGAGCTTGCCGTTCGCACGCTCCACTCGCTATACGGCCTCGATCAGGCCTGACCGTACTCGCCGCACGCGTGGCGTGTGACCGCCCCGGCGGTTGGCACGTTTGGTGGTTGCACCGGCTGAACACGGATTGACGACTCGATGCCCGCTGCGCCCGGAGGCCCGCGCCTGCTGCTGCGCCGGCTCCGCGAAGCGATGGCGGAACCGGTCAGTGCACAGGCGCGCCTCGACCGCATCGTCGTCCTCATCGCCGCGAACGTCATCGCCGAGGTCTGTTCGGTCTACGTGCTGCGCGACGACAACACGCTCGAGCTGTTCGCGACGGAGGGCCTGAACCGCGAGGCCGTGCACATCACGCGGCTGCGCACCGACGAGGGCCTCGTCGGCCTGATCGCGAACCAGGCCGAGCCGCTCTCGCTCTCCGACGCCCAGTCCCACCCGAATTTCTCGTACCGGCCCGAGACCGGGGAAGAGATCTACCACGCCTTCCTCGGCGTGCCGCTCCTGCGGGCCGGCAACACGCTCGGCGTGCTCGTCGTCCAGAACAAGACCTACCGGGTCTATTCGGACGAGGAGATCGAGGCCCTCCAGACCACCGCCATGGTGCTGGCGGAGATGATCGCCTCGGGCGAGCTGCAGGCGCTGGCCCCCGGCGCCGGCAGCGCGGCGCGGCGGCCGGTCAGCCAGCGGGGCGTGCCGCTTGCCGACGGCATCGGCCTCGGCCACGTCGTGCTGCACGAGCCGCGCATCGTCGTGAAGCGGTTGATCGCCGAGAGCGTCGAGCCGGAGGTCGTGCGCCTGGAGGAGGCGATCGAGGACGTCCGCTCGGCGATCGACGAGCTGGTGGAGCGCGGCGACGGCATCGGCTCGAACGAATCGCGCGAGGTGTTGGAAACCGTCCGCATGTTCGCCCACGACAAGGGCTGGCTGCGCCGGATGCGCGAGGCAGTGCAGTCGGGCCTGACCGCCGAGGCCGCCGTCGAACGCGTGCAGTCCGACAACCGCGCGCGGATGATGCGCCAGTCCGACCCGTATCTCCGCGACCGCCTTCACGATCTCGACGACCTCGCCAACCGCCTCCTGCGCCGCCTGATCGGCCACGAGGCCGGCGGCGGCAACGGTGCCCTGCCGGAGAATGCGATCCTCGTCGCGCGCTCCATGGGGCCGGCGGCGCTGCTCGATTACGACCGGGCGAACCTGCGCGGCGTCGTGCTGGAAGAAGGCGGCCCGACCAGCCATATCGCCATCGTCGCGCGGGCTTTGGGCATCCCTGCGGTCGGCGAGATCGCCAACGCCACGGCGCTTTGTGATTCTGGCGATGCGATCATCGTCGATGGCGGTGCCGGCGAGATCCAGGTGCGGCCCTCGCCCGAGATCGAATCGGCCTATGCCGAGCAGGCCCGTCTCCGCGCCCGGCGCCAGGAGCAGTACCGGGCGCTCCGCGACGTGCCGGCCACGACCCGCGACAAGGTCCGCATCGGGCTTCACCTCAATGCCGGACTGCTGATCGACCTCAGCCACCTCGCCGAGACCGGCGCGGAAGGCATCGGCCTGTTCCGCACCGAACTTCAGTTCATGGTCGCCCAGCGCATGCCCTCGGCTGCCGAGCAGCAGACTCTCTACGAGGCGGTCTTCACCGCGACCGGCGACCTGCCCGTCACCATCCGCACCCTCGATATCGGCGGCGACAAGATCCTTCCCTACATGCCGAGCCTGGAGGAAGAGAATCCGGCGCTCGGCTGGCGTGCGATCCGCATCGGCCTCGACCGCCCTGCCCTGCTGCGCGTGCAGCTGCGGGCGCTGCTGAAGGCGGCCGGGGGGCGTGCCCTGAAGATCATGTTCCCGATGGTGGCGACCGTGGAGGAGTTCACCCGCGCCCGCGGCATCGTCGAACGCGAGAAGGCGCATCTGCGCCGCCACGGCTATCCGCTGCCGATCGATTGCAAGCTCGGTGCGATGGTCGAAGTGCCCTCGCTGCTGTTCCAGATCGACGAGATCGCCCGCGAGGCGGATTTCCTCTCGGTCGGCTCCAACGACCTGATGCAGTTCCTGTTCGCGGTGGATCGCGAGAACCGGCGCGTCGCCGACCGGTTCGATCCCCTCTGCGGCGCGGCCCTGCGCGCCTTCCGGGTGATCGCCGACCGCGCCGGGGCCATGGGCTGTCCGGTGACGGTCTGCGGCGAGATCGGCGGCCGCCCCCTCGAAGCGATGGCCCTGATCGGCCTCGGCTTCCGCAGCTTCTCGATGTCGCCGGCCTCGATCGGCCCGGTCAAGGCGATGGTCCTCTCGATCGAGGCCGATGAGATCCGCGCCCTGATCGAAACCGAACTCGCCAAGGCGACGGACGGCGCGTCGCTCCGGCCGACGCTCGCCGCCTTCGCGAAGGCGAAGGGCGTGCCCATCTAGCCTCAACCGGCCCGAGCGCCGTAATGCGCCGTCTCGCCGGTTCCTCTTCACGCGCAGTCCCGCAGGACGATGACCCCCATTCCCTCCGACCGCCTCGACGCCATCCTGGCGCGGCACGACATCGTCACCGCGATGCTGAGCACCGGCTCGGCCGATGCGGAGAGCTTCGTCGCGCTATCCCGCGAATTGTCGGGGCTCGACGGCGTCGTCGCGGCGATCCATGCCTATCGCGCCGCGATCGACAACCTCTCCGGCATCGAGACGCTGATCGCCGAAGGCGACGCCGAGATGCGGGCGCTCGCCGCAGACGAGAAGCCCGAGGCCGAGGAGGCCGTGGAGAAGGCGCATCGCGCCCTGCAACTCATCCTGCTGCCGAAGGATGCGGCCGACGAGAAGAGCGCCATCCTCGAGATCCGCGCCGGCACCGGCGGCGACGAGGCGGCCCTGTTCGCCGGCGACCTGTTCGAGATGTACGCCAAATACGCCGAGGCCAAGGGCTGGCGCGTCGAGGTGATCTCGCAGAGCGAGGGCACCATGGGCGGCTACCGCGAAATCTTCGCCGAGGTGAACGGGCGCGGCGTGTTCTCGCGCCTCAAGTTCGAGAGCGGCGCCCACCGGGTCCAGCGCGTGCCCGAGACGGAGACGCAGGGGCGTATCCACACCTCCGCCGCCACCGTGGCGGTGCTGCCGGAGGCCGAGGAGGTCGATATCGTCATCAACGACGCCGACCTGAAGATCGACACCATGCGGGCGCAGGGCGCCGGCGGGCAGCACGTCAACAAGACGGAATCGGCGATCCGCATCACTCACTTGCCCACCGGGATCATCGTGTTCGTCCAGGAGGAGCGCTCGCAGCACAAGAACCGGGCCCGCGCCATGTCGCTGCTTCGCGCAAAACTCTACGATGCCGAACGGACGGCCAAGGACTCGGTGCGTGCCGCCGACCGCAAGGCGCAGGTCGGCTCCGGCGACCGCTCGGAGCGCATTCGGACCTACAATTTCCCGCAGGCGCGCGTGACCGACCACCGCATCAACCTCACGCTCTACAAGCTCGAAGAGATCATGGCCGGCACGGCGCTGGACGAAGTCATCGACGCGCTGGTGACCGAGCATCAGGCCGAACTGCTCGCCGCCGAAGGCATGGCGTGACGTTGTTCGATGCCGTTTCCGTCATTGCGAGCGCAGCGAAGCAAACCGGGGTTGCGTCCAATTCGTTGTGGGTGTTGCCCCGGATCACTTCGCTGCGCTCGCAATGACGGAGTGCGAATCGGTATGCGGAGCGCTTCGTGTCGGACGTAGCGTTCGAGCCGGGCTTCTCGCGCTCCGAAGCGCTTCGCCGGGCGACGCAGGCGCTGAAGCAGGCTGGACACACCGAAGCGCGGGGGGATGCGCGCTTCCTGTGCCTCCATCTCCTCGGCCTCACCCCGACTGATCTGGCCCTGCGCGGCGATGCGCCGATTGGACCGGCCGGAGCGGACGCCCTCACGCAAGCGCTGACGCGGCGGCTCCGGGGTGAGCCGGTGGCCCGGATCCTCGGCGAGTGGGAATTCCGGGGCCTGACCTTCGCACTGTCTGCAGGAACGCTGGTGCCGCGGCCGGATACGGAAACGCTCGTCGACAGCGCGCTGAGGCTCGGCACCGTACCGTCGCCGACGATCCTCGATCTCGGCACCGGCTCGGGCTGTATCTTGATTGCGCTGCTCGGCGAATGGCCGGGCGCGCGGGGGCTCGGCGTCGACCTGTCCGAAGACGCCCTCTCCACCGCCCGAACCAATGCCGCCCGCAACGGGGTCGGCGACCGCGCCGCCTTCTTGCGCGGAGATTGGTGCGAGGCCGTGCGCGGCCCCTTCGACCTGATCGTGTCGAACCCGCCCTACATCGCGAGCGGCGTGATCCCGACGCTCTCCGAGGAGGTTCGCCGCTACGATCCGGCCGCGGCGCTGGACGGCGGCCCGGACGGGCTCGACGCCTATCGCGCGATCGTCGATGGCCTCGCCGCGCGGCCCGGCCTGCTCGCGGCCGACGGCGCCCTTCTGCTAGAGATCGGCTATGATCAGGCCGAGGCGGTGGCCGGCCTCGGCCGTGACGCGGGCTTCCGCGTCGCCGGGATCGACCGTGATCTCACCGGGCACGCGCGGGTCGTCACGCTTCGGCCACCGTTCGATGTCACGTCAGTCGGCAACAAAGTCGTGCGATGATTGCAACGACATGAAAAAATGCTTGTTGCGGGGACGATCAGCCATTACGTTCAGGGTGTAGATCGTGAACGGCCCGTTAAGACGGGTTGCGGTAGGATCGGGTTCGATCAGCACCGCCTTCGGTTCGGTCGATCGCCCCACCATCGAGCGGACGCGCACGCGGCATAAAAGCCAAGGTGGCCGCCAAGCAAGATGGCATCGAACCTGACAGTCGAAGGTTGACCCGCGTGCATGCCTTGCGGCGAGCGCGGGCACCGACCGGACGAGACGACGGCACGCACGACGTGAAGGATCACGGATCGACCTGCGAGGCATCCCGCGGCGAGCATTGGGCTCGGCCGCGGACGACCCGCACGCGCCGCCGGTCCACCTCTGTCAGAGACAATTTTCGCTGCGAGTGAAGGGTCAATCGAGACCGATGAGACCAAACCAGAACAGACGGATGCGTGGCCGCAACAGGCCCAAGGGTCCCAATCCGCTGACCCGGTCCTACGAGTCCACCGGACCCGACATCAAGGTCCGCGGCACCGCCCAGCACATCGCAGACAAATACGCACAGCTCGCCCGGGACGCCCTGGCGAGCGGTGACCCCGTCGCCGCGGAGAACTACTTCCAGCACGGCGAGCACTACTTCCGTATCATCACCGGTGCCCAGGAGCCGAACCGTCCGCAGGCCTCGCAGGGCTATGCCCGCAACGGCTTCGACGATGAGGACGAGGGCGATGAGGACGGCGCCGATCAGGGCCGCCAGGGCTATGGTGGCGACGAGTACGGCGACGCGTCGCAGCAGCCGCAGCCTTTCGAGCGCCAGGATTACGAGGCGCGCCAGCAGAACCGCGGTAACGATCGGCCGGATCAGCACCGTCAGGATCGGGGCCAGGGCCAGGATCGCAACGATCGGCCCAACCGCTTCCAGAACCGGAACGACCGTCCGCAGCGCTTCGACAACAATCGCCAGGATTACAACCGCGGCGAGTTCCGCCAGGATCAGCCGCGACAGGACCAGTCTCGACAAGATCAACCCCGGCAGGATCAGTCGCGCCAGGATTACGGCCGGCAGGACCACGGCCGCCCCGAGCAGAACCGCCAGGATTACGGTCGTCAGGACTATTCGCGTCAGGACGCTGGCCGGCAGGATCCGTCTCATCAGGAGCAGCCCCGCCAGGATCAGCCTCGCCAGGATCAGCCTCGGCAAGACCATGGCCGGCAGGATCAGCCGCGCTACGAGAACGGTCGTGGCAACTACAATCGGCAGGACGGTGGTCGACCGGATCGCAATCGCCAGGATGCAGGACGTCCCGAGCCTGTTCGCCAGGATGCCGTTCGCCAGGACGCGCCCCGACAGGAAGTGAGCCGCGAAGAGGCGCCCGCGCTCCGCAGCGATCCGCCGCCGCGCCGCGAGCGCCGCCGCGACCGTGAGGAGTCACCCCGTCAGGCCGTCGACGAGACGTCGGCCCTGCCCGCATTCCTGATGACGGCGACGCGCAATCCGACTCCGGCCCCAGAGCCGAGCGCCGAGCCGGTTCGTCTCGCACCGGTGCCAGCTTCGGCACCGCAGCATGAAGCGGCCGCCGAAGACGCGGCGCTCCCGCCGAAGCCCCGCCGCCGCCGGACGCGCTACAAGGCCGGCGAAGAGGGCGCTCCGCCCGAGAAGACGGAGGTAGCCGACGCCGGCGAGTGATCGCCGGAGTTCGGTGCCGATCGTCGAGAGCCGCCCCTCCGGGCGGCTCTTTTCGTTTCCGGCGACGATCGGGTGCTTACGAAAGGTAGTTCACCAGCGACAGCTTGGAGAGCATCGAGGTGACCTGATAACTCGCCTGGAGCTGCGTCTGCAGCGTCAGCAGCTTGGCGGCGACCTCTTCGGTGGAGATCGTCTCGACGCCGTCGAGGGAATCCTGCAGCGCCGCCTTGGTCGATTGCGCCTGCGCCTTGGCGTCGGCCATGCTGCTCGATGCAACACCGAAATCGCCGACGAGATCGGCGACGCTGGGCTTGCCGTCCGCGGGGGTCACGAGGCTCTTCGCCCGATCCGCGGTGGCCTGGAAGAGCGCCACGTTCTGGGTACCGGTCGCATCGGCGAAGCCGCCGGCAGCGAGCATCGCGAGAGCGGCGAGCGTGTCGCGCAGCGGGGCCTCGTTGGCCCTGGCCCCGATCGACACGCTCCGGTTCGCGCCGATCTGGACGCTGGCGGTGCTGCGCGGGTCGCTGGCGGCATCGTCGCCGGTGTACCAGATCACCGTGCTCTTGCTCGCGGTCTCGGCATAGCCGTTGCCGTCGGCCGCCAGGCGGCGCGGCGCGAGGCCGGGCGAGGACGACCCGTCGAAGAAGTTCTTCGAGGCGCGCGCCGCCGAACTCGCGGCGAGCGCCGTGCCGCCCGCCTGCGTCAGGGCGTTCGATACCGCGGTCGATAGATTGGCCGCCGTGTCCGCGGGCGTCGCGCCGATGGCGAAGTTCGTTGCCGACGTGGACGACGCGGTGGCCGCAGCGGTCAGCGTGATGGTCTGTGTCGTCCCGTCGCGCATCCCGACCTTGAGGGTCAGCGTGTCGCCGATGGCCGGCGTGCCGGTGTTCAGCGACAGCGAGGCTGGGCTGCCTCCGGTGAAGGCGGCCGAGATACCGGGGGGGCTGGCACTCTGCACGCTGGCGACGGAGGCGGTGCCGAGCAGCGCCTTGAGGTTGGCGGCCGTATCGGCCGGCGTGGCGCCGATGGCGAAACCGTCGGTCGCGCCCGGCGCGACGGTGGTACGCGCAGCGAGGTCCAGAATCTTCTGGCTGCCGTCGGATTGCAGGACGGCGACGCGCACGCGATCGCCGTCACTTGGCTGGCTCGCAAACGTAAGGTCGACGGTCGCGGCGGTTCCAGCGGTCAGGTTCGCCGACACCCCGCTCGTGTTCGAACTCGTGGCCGAAACCAGGGAGAAGCCGAAATTCGCCCGCGCCTCGGCGCTCGCATCCTCTGTGAGGCTCACGGTCGTTCCCGTCTGGGTCTGCGTGAGCCTGCCGTTGCCGGCGATGCCGAGATCGGCGGTCTTCTGCTCGGCGATCAGCGTCTTCAGGCCGGCGAGGCCGTTGGCGGCGTCGCCGTTCAACATCGTGTCCGTCGAGATCACCGGCTGCGTATCGGTCGCCCGGCCGCCGAAGATGTATTTGCCCGCTACCGACTGGTTCAGCGCGTCGACGGCTGCATCGAGGTTCGAACGTGCCAGCGTCGTGCTCGTCGTGACGCCGGTGCTGGTGGTCGAGAGGATGGCGGAGGTCAGGCTGGTCTTGAGAGTGTCGCCCAGCGTCTTGACCTGCGTCAGGCTGGTGGCGGCGAGCGTCACCCGCGTGCTCGCGCCGGCAATGGCCGCCGTGTAGCCGTCCAGCGCGCTGATCGTCGAATGAGCGCTGAGGCTCGAGGTCCGCGCCGAGCCGAGGCCGCCATAGGTGTCGGCGGTGCGGCCCGTGGAGAGCTGGGTCGTCAGCCCGTCGAGGCGGCTCTTGAGCCCGGCGAGGCTCGCGGCGGTGCGGTCGGAGGCGTAGCTGCCGGCGGCGAAGGTGGTGATCGAGGTCATGGTGCGGCGCCTCAGATCCGGAGCAGCGTGTCGAGCATGTCGCGGGCGGCGGTGAGCACCCGGGCATTGGCGGTGTAGGCGGTCTGAAGCTCGATCAGCTTCGACATCTCTTCGTCGATGTTGACGCCGGACTGGGTCGAGAACCGGCTCTGGGCCGTGGCCAAAGCCACGCTCTGGCCCTCGTCGAGATCCTGCGCCGAGGACGCGGCGGCCCCCTGCGAGGCGATGATCGATTGTGCGAAACCGCTGACGGTGGAGGTCGTCGGCGCGTTGATGCCGCCGATGCCGCTCGACGACGAGAAGGTCCGCTGCGTCTTGGTGAGCGCGTCGTACAGCGCCTGCGGCCGCGTCGAGTCGCTCGATGCGGCCGTTGCCGACGTCGCGACGAGGGTCGAGGTCGTCGTCGACACGTTCGGGTTGACGGCGATACGCTGGGCGAAGCCGGTCAGCTGTGAGCCGCCGTCGAAGGAGCCGGTGTAGAGCCCGTTGTTGCGGCCGGAATCGACGAAGAGCGCGAGTTGCGCGCTACCGCCCTGCGTGTCGGTCGGCGACGTGGCCTGGGTCACGCTGGCGCTGGCCGCGAGGAGGGTCGGCGCGCCGCCGCCGTTCGACAGGATGCGGACAGTACTGGCCGTGCCGCCGCTGGCGCCCGAAACGCTGAAGCTCGATCCGAGGGCCGCGGAGATGGCGGCAACGATCGTGGCAGGGTCTCGCGAGGCGGACGATGGTGGAATCGTGAACGGCACGACGGTGGCGCCCGAATCGTCCGTGGCGGACGCGGAGGCGCTGGCCGCCGGCGTCAGATAGGACGGCATCAGGATCAGGTTGCGCTGGATGCCCGAGGCATCCTTGACCGTCAGCGTCACGGCGTTGCCGGCGCTGAGACCGGTCAGGTCGATATCGAAGCCGGATTTGGTGCCGTCGGTCGCCGCGGTTCCGGTGGAGAGCTTGTCCGACATCGACCGCGACAGGCCGGCGGCGAGATCGTCGAGCTGGCGCTGGGCCTGCGGCAGCACCGTGTCGCGTATCTCCAATGCCGCCGCGATCGATCCTGAACGAACGGCGCCGGAGGCGACGAGGTCGATGGATGCGCCGCCCGGAATGACCGCCGTGATGGTGCCGACGCCGCGCTTGGAGGGATCCGTCGCGTAGGTGGCATCCGGTGAGAGCGTGCCTCGGCTGTCGAAGGACAGCTTCGTGGCGTTGCTGCGGTCGACGAGCGTGACCCCGGTCGTGGTAAAGACCGAGACCGATCCATCGCTCTGCCCCACCGTCTGCACGTCCATCAGCGCGGACAACGCGTTGATGGCCTGGTCGCGCCGGTCGAGCAGGTCCGCCTTGCTGGCACTGTCGCCGGCCGACTGCACCCGTGTGTTGAGATCGGCGATCGAGGTCAGCAGGCTGCCGGCCTTGGCCGTATCCTGCGCCAGCTGCGATTCCATCGCGGTGCGCAGGTCCTGCACGCCGCTGGCGATGGTGCCGATCTTGGCGGCGAGGCTCGACGCGGCCGTGACGGCGCCGCTGCGGGCTGCCGACGAACTCGGGTTGGCGGCGAGCGTCTGGAGCGACGAAGCGAAACTGTTCACGACGCCGTCGAGGGCGTTCGAGTCTCCCGGTGTTCCGTAGAGCTTGTCGACCTGTGTGAGCACCGCCGAATTGAGAGCGGTATAGGCGGCGCCCGAGGTCTCGAGCCGCAACTGCTTGAGGGCAGCCGCGTCGAGGGCCCGGCCGACGGTGCCGGTGGCGACGCCGGAATTGCCGGGTCCCGTCGTCACGGAGTCGAGGGTCCGCTTGACGTAGCCGACCGTGCCCGCATTCGCGACGTTCTGCGAGACGATGCCGATCTGTGCCTGGGTCAGGCGCAGACCCGCGGTCGCGGTGTTCAGGGCATTGAGCGACACCCGGGACCTCCTCCGAAACTCGACCGGATGACGCGTCTCGCCGGAGGCCGGGCCGAGTATCGCGCCACCGCGGGGGCGGCTATTTCCACCGTGCTCAGCGGATGATGTTCATGAGATCGGACATCATCGTCTGCGCCGTCGACATGACGCGCGTGTTCGCAGAGTAGGCCTGCTGGGTTACGATCATCTTCGAGAATTCGCCGGCAATGTCGGTATTCGACTGCTCGATGTTGCCGCCGACCACCGTGCTGGTCCTGAGCCCGGCAATCGGCGCGCCGGAGGCCGAAGTCTGCTGGTAATTGCCGAGGGAGTCGGGTCGCAATCCGTCGTCGTTGGTGAAATTCACAACGTCGACGCTGGCGAGCGCCACCGTCGTGCCGTTCGAGTAGGTGCCCATGATCTTGCCGTCCTCGGTCACCTCGACCGTGTTCAGCGTGCCCGAGGCGTAGCCGTTCTGCTGGAGCGTGTTGGTCGTGACCTTGCCGGTGGTGGAGGCGTATTCCGTCAGGCCGCCGGCCCCGTAGTTGAGGCTGATGTTACCGACCGATGCGCCGTCCACCGTGAGGTTCGGGATGGTGATCGCGGTCGATGCCGGCGAGGTGAGCTGGCCGCTCGCGTTGAAGGTGAAGGCCTGCCCGGCATTGGTCCAGCTGGTGTTGCTGCCGGTGACGCTGCTCTTGTCCGCGTAGAACAGGTTCCAGGTGTCGTTTGTGGCGGGCGTGGACGTGGAGTCGGCGTTCTGCACCTTGGCCCATCGCGTCTGCAGGCTGACCGGCGAACCGGCCGTCGTGTAGACGGTGAGAGAGGGGCCGGAGATGCTGCTGTCGATGAAGCTCTGCGAATTCGTGGAGGAGACCGTCCCGGTTCCGGTACCGCTGGTGATCCGCGCATCCGAGCCGTCGGCGAAGGTGCCGAGCAGTTCCGAACCCGCCGTCGAAGTCGTGTTGGTGGTGGTCGGGCTCTTCGGCAGGTTGGCCGAATAGGTGATCGACGTGGTGGCCTTGGCCGGCAGGATCGAGTTGGAGATCTTGATCGGGCCGGTCGACGTCGTCGTGCCCGTGATCGGATCGAGCGTCTGGCCGGTGAGGTAGGAGCCGGCGCCGTTGGCGAGGTAGCCGTCCTTGTCCTGAGCGAAGTCGCCGCGCCGCGTATAGAGGTTGCTGCCGGAAAAGGACGTCGTTCCGGCGGCGTCGGTCGTCTTTTTCTGGACGACGAAGAAGCCCTCGCCGTTCAGCGCCATGTTGGTGGCGACGCCGGTGGACGAGAGATTGCCCTGGATGGTGTTGGTGAGCTGCGAATACGCACCCACGCTGCCGGCAACTTCGCGCCGCGGGGTCTGCTCCGCGATTAGGTCGACGAAGCTCGTGTCGATGCGCTTGTAGCCCGTGGTCTGGGAATTGGCGATGTTGCCCGAGATGTTGTCGAGGGCATAGGACTGCGCCTTGAGCCCCGAGACCGCCGTCTGCAGCGCAGTGAAAACGTCCATGGCCGATACCCCGTACGCCGACGACGCGGCACGCTGTTCGGGATGGACGGGCGCAACCCGCATGCCAGAGCCAAGTCCTTGAATTCGTTGGGCCCAGTTGCAGGATGCCCGGCAAGGTCGGCCCGGTCGGAGCACGCAGCCCGGCAAGTCCTGCCGGGTGCGCGCGTCGTTTACGCGACGTTATCGGCATGGCCCCTAAGGTGTCGGTACCGTGTCCGAGACGCCGGGATCGAGACGCCCTCATGCGGACCAAGCGGACGAGCCTCGTCAACCTGATCTACTTCTCCCGGCTCAGCCTCGCCGCGGATGCGCCGACGCGCGCTCGCCAGGTCAGTGAGATCGCCAAGCACGCGCAGAAGAAGAACGAATTCGCGGTGATCACGAGCTTTCTGATCCTCGAAGGCAACTTCGCCGTCCAGATCATCGAGGGCGAGCGTCTCTCCGTGAACGAGACCTTCCAACGCATCGCAGCGGACGCCCGCCACCGGGACGTCAAGATCGTGGAGTGGCGCGAGATCATCAAGCGCGCCTTCGTGACGTCGTTCACCACGGGCATACGCGGCGGCACCACCGAGGCGCATTTCAGCAAGGCCGGTCTGCTGCCGATGCTCCAGCGCGGGACGCCCAAGGCCAGCACGATTCACAATCTTGCAACGACGCTCCAGCACGACACGATGTCGAAGCAGGGCATCGATCATCTTTTCGGTTGATCTCCATGACGGACGCAACAGACACCGCCATGAGCGACACGCCAGCGATCCTGATCGTCGACGATCAGCCCAAGCTCCTGCGGCTCGTCGTCGAGCTGCTGACGCGGTTGGGCTTTCCGGAGGTCGACGGCGTCTCGGACGCGTTCGAGGCCCTGGAGCGCATGCGGGCGCGTAAATATGCCCTGGTGATCTGCGATCTCGACCTGGAGCCGATGGACGGCCTGACGCTGCTGCGCGAGGTCCGCGCCGACAACGTGCTGATGAACACGCCCTTCATCCTGACCGAGGCGACCTTCGACTTCGAGGACGTGAACGTCGCCCATCTTGCCGGCGCCGACGCCTTCCTCCTGAAGCCGTTCGATATCGCGCTGCTGAAGACCAAGCTGAAGCAGGTCCTCAACCGGCGGCCGCGCCGCCGCGAGGCGCCGCTGCCCCTGGAATCGACGCTGAGCCAGGATTTCCCGCTCCTCGGAAAACTCTGAGCCTCGGAACCCGCGCTCCGCATGGAAGCCCGCCCCGCGGGAGTTGTGCGCCCGCGCGAAAAAGCGAATGACCGCCCCTTCGACAGCCCCTGCCCGTTCGCCTAACAGCGGAGGGAACGGAAACGGCGTCAGTCCAGAGGGAGGGTCCGGCCGCGTGTCTCACCGCAATTGGCTTTTCGCGATCGCGCTCGTCGGTCTCGCCCTTCCCGCGGAGGCCGAGGACTGGCCGGCCTTCGGCGGCGATCACAGCAACCGCCATGCCTCTGCTCTCGACGCGATCAACCGCGAGACCGTCGGCAGGCTCAAACCCGCCTGGATCTTCCAGACCGGCACCACCGGCTACTTCCAGGCCGAACCGGTCATCGTCGACGGCACGCTGTACGTGTCGGCCACCGGCAACCACGTCGCCGCGCTCGAGGCGAAGTCGGGCAAGGTCCTGTGGACCTACACGCACAAGGCGCGCACCGAAAAGATCTTCGGGCCGCCCTCGAACCGCGGCGTCGCCGTGTCCGGCGGCCTCGTCTACGAGGCGACCATGGACGGGCGCGTCATCGCCCTCGACGCCAAGACCGGAAAGCTCGTCTGGGACATCGAGGCGGTGCGCCCTGAGGAGGGTGAAACCGAGACGGCCGTGGCGCTCGCGGCTGGGCTCGGCGACAAGGCGGTACAGGGGTCGAGCCGGCTCGGCTTCAAGATGCCGCCGCTGGTCGCCGAGGGGCTCGTCATCGTCGGTGTCACCGGTGCCGGCTACGGCCTGCATGTCGAGGATGCCAAGGGCGGCCTCGACGGCGGTTCGGTGGTCGGGATCGAGGGCGGCTATGGCCGCCGCGGCTGGCTCGCGGCGTACGATGCCAAGACGGGCGCCGAAGTCTGGCGCTGGTACGTGACCAAGGAAGACGGCTGGGAGGGCGGCTTCGTCGACAAGACCGCCGACGGTCTGCCGCTCCACCGCGACATCCCGGCCGAGAAGGCTGCGGCGGAGACGAACCGCGACGCCTGGAAGGTCGGCGGCGGCTCGCTCTGGATGACGCCGGCCTACGACAAGGATCTCGGCCTGATCTATCTCGGCACCGGCAACCCGGCGCCGCAGAATTTCGGCCTGACCCGGCCCGGCGACAACCTCTACACGATGAGCCTCGTCGCCCTCGACGTGAAGACGGGGGCGCTGCGCTGGCACTTCCAGCAGGTGCCCCACGAGACCTGGGGCTACGACGTCGCCAGCCCCCCCTTCCTGCTCGACTACCCGACCGACACGGGGCCGGTGAAGGCGGTGGCCGAGGCGAGCAAGCTCGGCTGGATCTACGTCCACGACCGCAAGGACGGGCGTTTGCTGGGCAAGTCGGCCCCCCTGATCACCCAGAAGAACCTGTTCGTGCCGCCGAGCCCGGAGGGCACCGTGGTCAGCCCCGGTCCGCTCGGTGCGGTTTCCTGGCACCCGGTCTCCTACGATGCCAAGACCGGTCTCGCCTTCGCCCAGGTCCGGCATGGTGCAGCGACCTACACGGTGAAGACCGTACCGGCCGCGAATGGGCGTCCCGAGATCCGCTACACCGAGACCGGCGAGGCCAAGGGCGAACCCACTTTCAGCACGCTCACGGCCGTCGACCTGTCCAAGGGCGGTTCCGTCGCCTGGAGTACCAAGGCCGGCAGCCGTCTTTCCGGCGGCACGCTGGCTACGGCCGGCGGCATCGTCTTCTCCGGCGAGGAGGACGGGTATCTCGACGCGCACGACACCGCGAACGGCAGGCTGCTCTGGCGCTTCCAATGCGGTGCCGGCATCGGCGGCCCGCCGGTGACCTACTCCGTCGACGGGCGACAATACGTGGCCGTGGCCGCGGGCGGCGCGTCGTTCACGAAGGGTTCGGGTTTTGGGACCGGCGACGCGCTTGTGGTGTTCGCATTGCCGGAGTGATGATGCACGGACCATCGTTTCGGTAGGCAATCGATACCCCGTCATCGCGTGCCGAAGGCGGAGCAATCCAAGGCGAGCTCACCGACGTCACGGCTGTGGCCCTGGATTGCTTCGCTGCGCTCGCAATGACGGGAGCAGTAACGGCCTGATCGGCAGAACAGCACGACAAACAAAAAAGGGCGGATCCTTGCGGACCCGCCCTTCTGTCGTTGCATCGTGAAAAATCAACGCTTCGAGAACTGGAAGCTGCGGCGAGCCTTCTTGCGGCCGTACTTCTTGCGCTCGACGACACGCGGATCGCGGGTCAGGAAGCCTTCGCGCTTCAGCGGGGCACGCAGTTCCGGCTCGTAGTAGGTCAGCGCCTTCGAGAGGCCGTGGCGCACGGCGCCGGCCTGACCCGAGAGACCGCCGCCCTTCACCGTGACGGTGATGTCGTACTGGTCGACGCGGCTGACGATCTCGAGCGGCTGGCGCAGGATCATGCGGAGCACCGGACGAGCGAAGTAGACCTCGATGGTGCGGCCGTTGACGACGACGGTGCCGTTGCCGGGCTTGATCCAGACGCGGGCGACCGCGTCCTTGCGCTTGCCGGTGGCGTAGGCACGGCCCTGCTTGTCGATCTTCTGGACGCGCACCGGAGCCTGCTGCTCGGGGTTCGACGTGTCGGTGTTCGACCGGTTGAGGTCGGAAAGGGACTGAAGCGTCGCCATGATCAAGCGCTCACGTTCTTGCGGTTGAGGGCGCCGACGTCGAACGCCTGCGGCTGCTGGGCTTCGTGGGGATGGCTGGCGCCCTTGTAGACGCGCAGGTTGCCCATGATCTGGCGGAAGAGCGGGCCGCGCGGCAGCATGCGCTCCACGGCCTTCTCGACGACACGCTCGGGGAAGCGACCTTCGAGGATGTACTTGGCCGAGCGCTCCTTGATGCCGCCCGGATAGCCGGTGTGGTGGTAGTAGTTCTTCTGCTCGTACTTGCGACCGGTGAATTTCACCTTGTCGGCATTGATGACGATGACGTTGTCGCCGCAGTCGACGTGGGGCGTGTAGGCGGGCTTGTGCTTGCCGCGCAGGCGCAACGCCACGATCGAAGCGAGACGGCCGACGACGAGGCCCTCCGCATCGATCACGAGCCACTTCTTTTCGACGTCGGCGGGCTTCAGCGAGGTGGTTTTCATGGCTGATCCCGTGCCGGTTCTCTCGAAACAAGGCGCCGCCGCGTCGGGTGACGCAGCGGCGTTCGAGCGGTGCATACGGAGTAGGGCGTCCCTCGTCAAGGGATATCGGACGGCACAGTATCGCAAAAGCTCAATGCGTGGAACGAGTTCGGATGTAAGGTATCAGGATACCCCACTGCCTGGACCGCTTCGGCGCCTTCCGCCGTTCGTCCAGGCGGCCAGCGGGTCAAACGTCGTGAGAGGCGGGTCATCGAGTCCGAGCAAACACAACCCTATCGATCGCCGAGCCTGTTGTGGTAATTTCGCCACAGCCGGTTGGGATCAGTAGCCTTCGGGACCAAGCGACCGTGACGGCGGTTGCGTGGCGGCATGTCGCAGTTTTCGGTTGCATCCCCTGCGCGGAGGTCCCTTTCGAATCGTGTGGTTAGCACCCGCCGACTCGCCGGAACGGAGCGGCTGACCCGGAATGGGGCAATGCGATGGCACTGTGGTTTTTATGCACTATTGCTAGCTTGGCCATAAAGTAAGCTGAGGTTGTTCATTCGGAACTGAGTCGGAGACCACGATGATCACCTCCACCACCGCCAAGCGCGTCGTTCTCATCGCTTTCGCTGCCGTCGTTGCTCTCAACGCTTCGGCCTGCATCGGCAAGGGCAAGGGCAAGGCTCCGCCGCCCGTCGCCGCTCCGGTCATCTCCAAGTACTGATCTCTTAAAGACAGTATTTATCGACCGGTATCCGAACTAGACGGCCTCGGGGGTTCGCCATGAGCGAACCCCTAACTTTATATGCCGCCTGGATCGGCATTAGTTAGAAGCAAACGCTGTTGGAGCGCTGGCCTATGGGCACCTTTCGCGAATTGGCTGGACGTGTCCGGGCGACGCGGACCCTGAGCCGGCTCTCCCTTCTCTCCCTGACCGCCGCCGTTCTCGCCCTCGGCCTGGCCTCGCAGCCCGCCGACGCCGCCCGCAGCGGCAATGGCGCGGAAGGACGGCAAACCAGCATCCGTGGCAAGACACAGTACGCCATCGAATTCCGCTCGCGCTACGCGCTGAGCTACGGCCACACCTTCATCATGTACGGCCGGCTGAACGCCAAGGGCCAGCTCGTCGACCGTGTGGTCGCCGGCCTGCACCCGGCGGGCGACAGCGCGCAGCCCTGGATGCTCGGCCACCTCATCCCCGTGAAGTCCGAGACAGGACCGAGCGACGGCGACCTCGAAGACGAGTACGTCTCGGCCCGCTATCGCGTCGTCGTCGACGAGCCAGAGTTCCGGCGCATCGTCGCCTACATCAAGAACAAGCAGGCGACGTCCGGCACCTGGCATGCGATCTTCAACAATTGCAGCAGCTGGGTCGCCGATGTCGGCCGCTACATGGGCCTGAGCGCCCCCGGTTCGCTGCTGATGCCGGCCGATTTCATCAACGGCATGCGCAAGATGAACGAAGGCAACGACCGCCGTACCGCCCTGTCCCTCGCAGCCGCCCGGTAATACCGGCGGCGGTATGACAGTCACCGCCGCGCCGATCGTCCGACGAAGGCTGGTCGTTCACATCCACGGCTATCAGCTGACTGCGCCGGATCGGTTTCACCGGCGCTTCTCCCGCGATCTTTCCACCTTCGGCGAGACCTGGTCGGCATCGACCGAGACCGGCGCGCCCGAAATCCTGCCGCGTCAGGCGCACTGGCAGGCCGAGGCCGGCGGCCCGGACTGGCGAACGCGGACCGACTACCGCATCATCCGCCTCGACGACCTGATCGCGCAGGGGCATCGGAAGCCGCTGCCCGGCCGCATTCTGCTCGGCATTCGTGGCCTGTTCGACTTCCTGCTCGACCGCGCGATCCTGGGCTATTTCCGCTACGGCTGGCGGTACGCGATCTTCACCATCGCGCCACTGGCGATGATGCTCGCCTCCGTGCTCGCCGGCTTATTCGCAGCACGATGGTCGTCCGGCTCGATCGGGCCGTGGTTCGGGTCGCTCGTCGGAATTGCCGTCTTCGTGGCCGGCATCGCGTTCTTCTCCAAGAAATTCTACCTGTTCATCCTGCTGGAGGATTGGGCCTTCGCCAGCATCCTGGCGCGACGACTGGAGCCGGAACTCGCAGCGCGGCTCGACGAGGGAAGCCGCGAAGTCCGGGCCGCGATCGAGGGTGGGACCTTTGACGAGGTCCTGCTCATCGGCCACAGCCTCGGCGCCGTGATGATCCTGCATTTCGCGGAGATGCTGCTGGGCGGGTTGCCGCCGGAGACGGCCTCAGCCCCCTCGCCCACCCGCATCGCCCTCCTGACGATCGGCTCGTCGGTCCTCAAGATCGGCCTGCACAGCGCCGCTGAACCGCTGCGCCGCGCCACTGCCGCGGTGACGTCGTCGCCGCGCATCGTCTGGGCCGATTACTGGTCGCAGCACGACGTGATGAACTTTCCCTATGTCGACCCGGCCGTCGCCATGGGCATAACCCCGCTGCACCCGCCGATCAGCCGCAAGGCGATTTTTCGGCAGATGATCTCGGCGGAGGCCTTGCGTGCGGTGCGCTTCGATTTCTTCCGAAAGCACAATCAGTTCTTCCACGCAGCGACGCGTCGCAGCGGCTACGACTACTTCATGTTCACCTGCGGCCCGTTCTACGGCGCCGACCTCGCCCGATCGCCGCACGGGGCGATGGACTGGCTCGACGACAGGGGCGCCCTCACCGGCAACGCGCCACAGCACGGCGCCTGATTGCGCCCAGGCTCGATCGCCCGTATCGCCGCGCCATGACGACGCCGCTTCTCTGCAAGCTCGCTTTCCTCGCCCTCGTCGTGGGCTGGTACGCGATCCGGATCCCGCACAAGCGGCGGGCCAAGCGCATTCCGGTCGCCGCCTCGCACTGGGATTTCCGCGAGAACCTGCTGCTCTCGATCTCCGGCACCGGGCTGGGCGTGATCCCGATCGCCTACAGCCTGTTCGGATTCGCCAAGCTCGGCGAGCGGGCGACGAACCCGGCCCTGCTCGTCCTCGGCATCGTCGTGGCGGCGCTGGCTCTCTGGATGTTCGATAAGAGCCACCGAGGGTTGGGCCGCGAATGGTCCTTCAGCCTGGAGCTTCGCGACGGCCACCGCCTCAAGACCGACGGCGTCTACCGATGGGTGCGCCATCCGATGTACAGCGCGTTCTGGCTCTGGGCGCTGGCCCAGGCGATCCTGCTGCCGAACTGGATCGCAGGCTTGTCCGGCCTCGCTGGATTCGGCTGCCTCTACGCATTCCGGGTGCCGCGCGAGGAGGGGATGATGCAGGAGCGGTTTGGCGATCAGTGGCGTGCATATGCGGCCGCGACGCCGCGCGTGGTGCCGTGGAAGGCTTTTTCGAAGCGACGCTGATCACCGCGGCGGGATCGAATACGTTCCCGTCGCATGGCAGACGATCTCGTCGCTGCCCTGCGTCGCGATCCGCACTTCCCCAACCGCGAGCCGCCGTCCGAGCTTCATCAGCGTACACTCCGCGATCAGCCCGTCCGTGCCGGGCTTCCGCAAAAAGTTGAAGCTGAGCGAGGTCGTCACCGCGAGCGCTACCGGGCCGATGTTGGCGAGGATCGCCGCGTAGAGCGCGAAATCGGCGAGCGCCATCATCGCCGGCCCCGAGACGGTGCCGCCGGGCCGCAGGAAGCGCTCGTGATGGTCGAGCCGCATCCGCGCCGTCAGCGGGCCGACCGCCTCCAAGTGGTAGGAGCGCCCGCCATCGTTCAGCTGCGGGAATTCGCGATCGAGGAAGTCGCGGGTTTCTTCGAGGCTCATCGTGGTCATCGCCGTCTTGCAGCACGGCAGCGGCTGGCCGACAAGGCAGCCATGGACGCCACCCTCGCCCACCACGACCGCTACCCCGACACGACGATCCGCGCGCTGATGAAGGCGACGCGCACGATCGCGCTGGTCGGCGCTTCGGCGAACCCGGCCCGGCCCAGCTACATCGTCCTCAAATACCTGTCCGAGCGCGGCTACACGGTGACCCCGGTCAATCCCGGCCTCGCCGGCCAGACCCTGCTCGGGATGACGGTGATCGCGCGTCTCGCCGAGCTGCCCGGCCCGGTCGACATGGTCGAGATCTTCCGCAACTCCATCGCGGCGGACGGCCTCGTCGACGAGGCCCTGGCGTTGCCCGAGCTCCCGAAGATCATCTGGATGCAGCTCGGCGTTCGCAACGACGAGGCCGCGGCGCGGGCTGAGGCGCGCGGCGTCACGGTGATCATGAACCGCTGCCCGAAGATCGAATACGGCCGCCTGTCGGGCGAGATCGGCTGGACCGGCGTGAACTCCCGCATCATCAGCGCGAAGAAGCCCGTTCTGGACAAGCGCGGCGTTCAGAGGCTGACGATCGACGACCGATAGCCGCAGCCGGCCGGCCGAGGGTCGGATGCACTCCGGGAGGCGAGCGCTGGCCTTGAGGGCAGCGCCATGTCATGGGCAAGCCGGTGAGCGATCATCCCGCCGGCCTCTGTCCCGAATTTCTCGTAAGCCTGGGCTGGTCCGATTTCTTTGCGGATCAGCGTGAGCCCCATGAGACCGATCTCGCGCCGATGCGGATCGCCACGGTTCACCGTTCACGCCTGACCGCCCTGTCACTTGGCGGACCTGCCGAGCTGGTCCTTCCGGTGCACACGAACACCGGCGATTTCGCCGTGGGCGACTGGGTGCTGGTCGCCCCCGAGACGCTGACGCTACACCGCCGCTTGAGCCGCAGAACGGTGCTGGAACGGCGCATCGAAGGCAGCAAGGCTCTGCAGGCCGCCGCAGCCAATGTCGACACGCTGTTCGTCGTCACCTCCTGCAATGCCGACTTCAATCAGGCCCGGCTGGAGCGCTATCTCGCATTGGCCAATCAGCGCGGCACGAACCCGGTGATCCTGCTCACGAAGGCCGACATGACGGCCGATCCCGGGGCTTACCAGCGCCAGGCGGCCGAATTGCAACGCGGGCTCGCCGTCGTCACCATCAATCCCCGTCTCGCTGGGGCCGCGAGCGCGTTGGCGGCATGGTGCGGGGTCGGGCGGACCGTAGCACTGGTCGGCTCCTCCGGCGTCGGCAAATCGACCCTGGTGAACACGCTGGCCGGTCCCGGCCAGGAGCTGCCCCAGGAGACTGGCGGCATTCGCGAGCACGACGCCAAGGGGCGGCACACCACCACGTCGCGCTCCCTGCACGCCATCGCCGGCGGCGGCTGGGTCATCGACACGCCGGGGATGCGGACGCTGCACGTCAGCGACGCTGCGGAGGGCATAGAGACCCTCTATGCCGAGATCACCGAGCTCGCGCCGGCCTGCCGGTTCCGCGACTGTACGCACGCCCACGAGCCGGGCTGCGCCGTGCAGGCCGCCGTCGCCGACGGCGGGATCGACCCTCAGCGCCTGACCCGCTGGCGCAAGCTCGTCGACGAAAACCGCGACAACACCCCGGCGACGACGGGTCCCCGCAATCGCCACGGACGATAGCAGGCAACGCTCCATCGTCTCGACGCCATCGGCGGCGTCGTTGGAGGTTCTTGCCGACGTCCGTCTGCAGATGCCGCTACCCCGCCTCCGTCAACTGCGCTAACCTCTTCGAAAGCCGGTTGGCACGGTGGTCGAGGCGCCTTGCGACGCTTTCTGAAATTCCTTCACACGATGGGGGCGATCGGGCTGATGGGGGCGATGGCGTCGCTGCTCGTCATGCTCGGCTTCATGCCGCCGACCAGTTCGCTCGCTGCCTATGCCGCGATGCGCGGGGCCATGGGCGCCATCGCCACCTGGATCTTCTTTCCCTCGCTGGGGCTGACCCTGATCGCTGGCCTGCTCGCCATCGGCCTCAACCGCGGCTTTCACAACGCCGGCTGGGCCTGGCTGAAAGCCGCGACCGGCATCCTGGTGTTCGAGAGCGGCTTCGTCGGCATCCTGGGGCCGATGCAGCAGGAGGCGAGCCAGAGCGCCGGCGCGCTGGCCGGCAAGGTCGATCCCGCGACCCTGGCGCAGTCGCTCGGGCCGGAGCGCAATACCCTCTGGGTGATGCTCGCGATCGCCACGATCAACGTCGTACTCGGGATCTGGCGGCCGCGATTGATGCGGCGGTCTGCCTAGGGCCTTCGGGCCGTTGAAACCGGAACGTCGCCGAAGCCCCTTCAGACCTCCGCCGGCCCCGTCTCCGGCATCAGCGCCACCGCGAAAAAGCTGATCGCGGCTGCACCGGCCAGATACAGCCCGACCGAGCCGATCCCGCCCCGATCGGCGAGCCACTGCGCGGCGAAGGGCGCGCCGGAAGCGCCGAGGATGCCGGCGAAATTGTAGGTGACCGAGGCGCCGGTGTAGCGCACGCGCACCGGAAACAGCTCGGGCAGAGCCGCACCCATCGGCCCGAAGATCCAGCCCATGGCGAAGAGCCCGAGGCAGAGGACGGCGAGGACCTGCGCCCCCTCCCCGCTCCCGAGCATCGGACCGAACACCGCGCCCAGCGCAGCGGTGACGGCGAGGCCGGAGAGCAGCACCGGCTTTCGCCCGAAGCGGTCGGCCGCAACGCCCGCGAGCGGAATCGCGAGCGCCATGAACAGGATCGCCGCGCATTCGAACAGCAGGAACATCGTCTTGGGGTAGCCGAGCCGTCCGGTGCCCCAGCTCAGCGCGAACACCGTGCAGAGGTAGAAGACCGCGTAGGGCGCCACCATCGCCAGGGTGCCGAGCAGCGTCGCCCGCCAATGGTGCGTCGCCATCGCGACGAGCGGTACGCGCTCAGGTGCGGCCTTGGCCAGTGCCGCGGCGAAGGCCGGCGTCTCGGTGAGCTTCAGCCGGACGTAGAGCCCGACCCCCACGAGCACGGAGGAGGCGAGGAAGGGCAGCCGCCAGCCCCAGGCCGCGAAGTCCTCCGAAGTCAGTGAAGAATTCAGGCCGAGGAACAGCAGGTTGGCCGCCAGGAAACCCATCGGCGCGCCGAGCTGCGGCGCGATACCGTAGAGGGCGCGGCGGCCCGGCGGCGCGTTCTCGACGGCCAGCAGGGCGGCCCCGCCCCATTCGCCGCCGAAGCCGATGCCCTGTCCGACCCGCAGCAGGCAGAGCAGCGCCGGTGCGAGCCAGCCGATGCTCGCATAGGAGGGCAGGCAGCCGATCCCGACGGTGGACATGCCCATGATCATCAGCGACGCGACCAGCGTCGCCTTGCGCCCGACCCGGTCGCCGAAATGCCCGAAGAGCGCGGCGCCCACCGGCCGGGCCACGAAGGCGATGGCGAAGGTGGCGAAGGCCTGGAGCGTCTGCGCGGCGGGATCGCCGGGCGGGAAGAAGATCGGCCCGATCACCAGGGCCGCCGCTGTGGCGTAGATGTAGAAGTCGTAGAACTCGATCGCGGTGCCGACGAAGCTGGCGACGAGGATACGGGTGGCGGAAGGCGGCATGGCCCTCCTATAGCCGAGCGATGTCGCAGTGGTAGTAGAATGGGGTCCCGCGGAGGTGGCTCCGCCGCTTGCCTCCCCCGGAACCGCAGGCGTACACGGCTCCGCGAGGAGACACCCGATGACCGACCGCGAGCCCGGCTTCAATACCCTGGCGATCCACGCCGGAGCGACCCCCGACCCGACCACGGGCGCCCGGGCGACGCCGATCTACCAGACCACGTCCTTCGTCTTCGACGACGTGGATCACGCCGCCTCGCTGTTCGGTCTGCAGGCCTTCGGCAACATCTATTCCCGGATCACCAACCCGACCAACGCCGTGCTGGAGGAGCGCATCGCGGCGCTCGAAGGCGGCACTGCCGCGCTCGCCGTGGCCTCGGGCCATGCGGCCCAGTTCCTGACGCTGCACGCCCTGATGCAGCCTGGCGACGAGTTCATCGCGGCGAACAAGCTCTACGGTGGCTCGATCAACCAATTCAACCACAGTTTCAAGAACTTCGGCTGGAACGTGGTCTGGGCCGACACCGACGATCCGGCCTCCTTCGAGGCCGCGATCACCGCCCGCACCAAGGCGATATTTTGCGAGAGCATCGCCAATCCGGGCGGCGTGATCACCGATATCGCGGCCCTGTCGGCGATTGCGAAGCGGCACAACATCCCGCTCATCGTCGACAACACCATGGCGACGCCGTACCTGATCAAGCCCTTCGAGCACGGCGCGGACATAGTCGTCCATTCGGCGACCAAGTTCCTGGGCGGACACGGCAATTCCATCGGCGGACTCATCGTCGACGGCGGCAGCTTCCGCTGGGAGGGCGATGCCCGCTACCCGATGCTCTCGAAGCCCCGGCCGGAATATGCCGGCATGGTGCTCTCCGAGACCTTCGGTAATTTCGGATTCGCCATCGCCGTCAGGGTGTTGAGCCTGCGCGATCTCGGCCCGGCGCTCTCGCCGTTCAACGCCTTCATGATCCTCACCGGCATCGAAACCCTTCCGTTGCGGATGCAGCGCCACTCCGACAACGCGTTGCAGGTCGCGAAATTCCTGCAGCAGCATCAGTCGGTTGCGTGGGTCAGCTATCCCGGTCTCGAGACCGACCGCTATCACCAGCTCGCCAAGCGCTATACGCCGAAGGGTGCCGGTGCGGTCTTCACCTTCGGGTTGAAGGGCGGCTACGAGGCGGGGGTGAAGCTCGTCTCGAACCTCCAACTGTTCAGCCACCTAGCCAATATCGGCGACACCCGCTCCCTGGTGATCCATCCGGCCTCGACCACCCACCGCCAGCTCACCGACGACCAGAAGCGCGCCGCCGGCGCCGGCCCGGAGGTCGTCCGCCTCTCCGTCGGCATCGAGGATCCGCTCGACCTGATCGACGATCTCGACGCGGCGCTCGGCGCCTGAGCGCGGGCCGGCGCGGTGAGCATCGCTCCCGTGCCGGAATGCCTGTCTGAAACTCTCAAAAAACCCGTCGGAGATGGAACGCCCGTTCCGGCTGTTCCATCTCGTTCCATCCGGACTCGCGGCCAAGCGGCCCCGGCCACCTCGGACGCGCGCATCTTTTCGGACCGACGAGGCGATGGCGGGTGCTCCCCGTTGTCCGGGACGACGATGTCGCGAAGCGTCGTCAGGCGCGATCCGCCAATCTGTCCTCCGGTGGAACAGGGCGGATCTCGAGCGCCGGGTCACCGAGCCGTTCATCCCTCCTTCGACCCGCAAAGACGGGGCTGGGTCCGGGCATCGGTCTTCGAGGATAGGACGCGGTGCTGTCTTCTCTGAAGCGCGGATCATAGTCCGTCGAACTTCCGAGCGTCCTATCGAGAGCCTGCAGCCGTTTCGGTCGGCAGAGTGCAGATCGCATCCGTAAAACTAGCTTTCATGCCTAGAATATGCTAATAAGCCTAGTATGAGTTACGGCATCGTTCGCCTTTCACCCTTCGCTACAGACGAAGCCCGGGCGGAACCGCGGGGCGGATGCAAGCCGACGCCCGAGGCGTTGGAGACGGTCCGCGGATTGTTCGAGACCACCACCCTTACCTACCGCGAGATCGCCCGGTGCACCGGGGTCTCGCCCGCCGCGATTTCGCGCCACGCTACGGCGAAGGGATGGTGCCGGCCCGAGGCCGTCTTGCGCGAAGAGCGGCTGGCGCCGGAGGGCCGGCGGCGGTCACCGCGCGGGGCGCTCGCCGGACGTATTCTGCGGCGCGCCGAAGACCTCGTCAGTATCATCGAGATGGATCCTGCCGCGACAGTGCCGCAACTCGCCCGCGCCGCGCGTTTTCTCAGGCTCGCCGAATCGCTCGATACGGCCGCGCCGCGGCCACGTCCGAGACGGCGTCGGCGACGGATGGCAACCGCCACTGCGAATCAGCCACAGACGCCAGATCACACCGCGCCCTGAGGCTGTCCGCGCAGGGTTCATCACGGTCTGCACTGACCCTCCTTTAACGCAGTACAAAACCCGTCACGGCACAATCCGCGGTTGATCATGGCCCGCGAGGGGTTTTTGTGCTGAAAACTGCATCGAAGCTGGGCGAGCACTCAAAAAAACACTTGAATCTTTTTCTGATCCGCATAGGTCGTTTATGGCGTAAGCCAAACACAGGAACCCCATAATGTCCGACAGTACTGCAGCACCGCTACTCGACCGGGTCGAACTCGCCGCCGATCTGGTATCGGCCTATGTCTCGAACAATTCGCTGCCTGCCGCTGATCTTCCGGGCCTGATCACGCAGGTCCACGCTGCACTGGCGAACCTGTCCGCGCCCGCCGCCGTACCCGAGGATTCCGTCGAGAAGGCCACGACGAGCCAGATCAAGAAGTCGGTCACGCCGGATGCACTGATTTCCTTCATCGACGGCAAGCCCTACAAGACGCTGAAGCGTCACCTGTCGACGCACGGTCTCGACTTCGACACCTACCGCGCCCGCTACGGCCTGCCGGCGGATTACCCGACAGTCTCGGCCAACTACTCCGCGGCGCGCTCGGCCCTCGCCAAGGATCTCGGACTCGGCCAGCAGCGCCGCAAGCCCGCCGCCCAGAAGGCCGCCGAACCCGCCGAAGTCGTCGCCGACTCGCCCCCCGCCAAGGCCCCGCGCAAGACCCCCGGCCGCAAGAAGGCCGTCGAGGCTGCCTGAACGGTTCGACACGATCAGAAGCCATTGATCGACGACGATTTGGCGGCCCTTGGCATCACCTGATGCCGGGGCCGCATTTTTGTGGCCTCATGGAGCACATGCACCGAGGAACCGTCGGATACCGGACCCAAATGGTGGTGCGCGCAAATGGCAATTCGGGCCAGCGTGCATATGCATTAATGGGGTCGGCCAACCTCAGATTGGGGCGGCGAGCCGCACGGCTGAGTGAGCAGGTTGTGCGCCGTGCCCCGATACTTCTTCGACGTCCATGATGGCGTGGATGCCATCGATGATGCAGGTCAGGATCTTCCCGACCTTCCAGCCGCCGAAGCCGAGGCTGTTCGCATCGCCGGCAACTTTGCGACTAGACCGGCCATGCTCGGCGCAGAGGGGGGCGCGTTGGTTGTCGTTGTCCGCAATGCTCCGGATTGCGTCGCGCTGAAGGTTCGCCTGGTGTTCAACATCGACAAGCCCTGGAAACGCCAGCGCGTGCCCGTCGCGTCTACGGCGTGAAACCTCGAACAAGAGCGCCCTGGAGAACGGGCGATCTGCGGGGCGAAGGTCGGGTCGGGAGGCCGCTGCCGCCGAGGCAAAGCGACAGCGGTAAGATGGCGATAGGCCCCTATAGGTGCGCACGCGCCAACTTATGACCGGAGACGAGCGCGAGAGTTTCGCGGTCTTTAAGCAGCAAGCTCACTCAGCCCTGCCGTCCTCAGCGCGACGATGTGTGCCCGCGTACGGCCGACGGCTCGCAGCACGGGTAGGCCGGAGTTGCCTGCAGCGGGCGGCTGCAGCGCAATCCAAACCGACTTCGCCCCGCAGCTTCGGCTCGCGGGGCGCTTTCGTTTTCAAACCTGTCGGCTACCTCGCTCCCTGCTTCTGGCTGATCCAGCCTTATCGGGGGCTAATTCAGCAGATGAAGGTTGCAGGGAAGATGTGGATTTTCAGCACTATGCTTGTACTGTCAATCGTCCTGCCAGCGCAGTCGTCTGTTTTAGATTGTAGCCCTGAGATACAGAAGAAATTTCAAATCAGGCGTAAATCTTGGGCGGCATCGATTATCGCGCTACGTGCTGCAAAAGAACAGGCTTATTGCCGCGCAAGCGCCGACAACGTCACGGCAATGCAAAAATTCGGCGCGATGTTTTCGCCGGCGTAGTGCTATTTCCCAGGAACCCCTGAACTTTGAAAAAAGAATAGACGAGCAGCGAGCCGATGGTGCCGAACAAGGCTGCCGAGAGCATTCCGCCTCAGGGGCGACGGGCGGGGTAGGCCTCACCACTTGGTGCATCGGCTCCATGAGGCCGCATTTCCGGTGGCTCAGTCGTTATGCGAATCTCGAAAGCTGTCCGTCATTGCGCGCGTAGCGAAGCAACCCGAGGCCAGACCGACGACGATCACGGGGTTGCCCTGGTTTGCTTCGCCCGCGGCGCGCAAGGACGACGGTGGACGTTGCGCTTGAACGCACCTCATCTTGGCGGCCAGAACACCCGATCCGCCAGCAGACAAAAAACCACCACGGCGAGAACCAGCGAGAGCCCCTGCCAGAAGATCAGCGGGTTGCGCTCCAGCAGCGGCAGGCTGCGCGTGTCGGTGAGGGCCGGGTTGGGGTGACGGAGGTCGTGGAGGAATTCGGAGAGGACGGTGTAGCGCCGCTGGGGATTGGGGTGGACGGCCCGGCGCAGGGCGCCGTCGACCCAGGCGGGCAAGGTCGGGCGGCTGTCGCGGGCGGAGCGGTAGCGGAGCTTGCGCTGGCTCGCCCGGGTCCAGGCGCGGGCAGCCGCGGCGCCGTAGGGCAGCCGGCCCGTCAACAACTGGTAGGCGATGACGCCCACCGAGAAGACGTCCGAGCCCGGCGTGGCCGCTTCCCCCAGAAAGCATTCCGGCGCGGTGTATTGCAGCGTGCCGAGCATCGCCTCGTCCGCCACCGGCGGCTCGGCCTCGATGACGCCAGCGACCTTGGTGGCGCCGAAATCGATGATCCGCACGGTGCCGCCGGCATCGATCAGGATGTTGTCGGGCCGCAGGTCCCGGTGGACCATCTCGCGCCGGTGGAAGGCCTGCCCGCCCCGGGCGATCTGCTCGACGAGGCTGCGGACGGTTTCGAGACCGGGCTCGCGATGGTCGGCCATCCACTGCGTCAGCGTCTGGCCGTCGACGTAGTCCATGGCGACGTAGAGGTGGCTGCGCCGCCGCGTCTGCGGATGGGCCTTGAGCACGTGGAGGTTGTCGATCCGCCGGGCGATCCACTCCTCCATCATGAAGCGCCGGAGATAGGCGGGGTCGTCGCGCAGATCGACCGAGGGAACCTTGAGCGCCACCGTCGCGCCCGTCGCCGCATCCTTGGCGAGATAGACATGGCTGCGCGCGCTGGCGTGGAGCGGGCGCAGGATGTCGTAGCCGTCGAAATGCGTCGGCGGCTCGAGCACTGGGGCTGGCGCCAAACTGTCCACGTTGCCGAAAAGATCGGTCGGCTCGCCCGATGGTAGGGCGTCGATGCGTACGATCTGGACAGTCAGGTTGTCCGGGCTGCCCGCTTCGTAGGCAGCCTCGGCGATGGCTTGGGCAGCCACGTCGAGATTGCCCGCGCCGGCGGCAATCTGTGCAGCGATAGCCCTGGCGGAGACGTATTCGTGGACGCCATCCGTCGTCAGCACGAACACGTCGCCGTCCTCGACCGGAACGGCCCAGTAATCGATCTCGACATGGGCGTTCACGCCGAGCGCGCGGCCGAGATAGGATTCCTGCGAGGACGCGACGACCCGGTGGTCCTCGGTCAGCTGTTCGAGCGACGTGCCCGAGACCCGGCCGATCCGGGCGTCGCCGACATGGAAGAGGTGGGCCGTGCGCGACTTCAGCACCAGCGCGCTGAGGGTGGTGACGTAGCCCTTGTCGCGGTCGTCGGCATGGCGGCCGCGGCGGGTTTCGGCGTGCAGCCAGGAATTGGCGGCGGTGATGACCCGCTGCGCCGAGGTCTTGACCGACCAGGTCTCGGGCGTCGCGTAATAGTCTTCGAGGAACGTCTTGACCGCGGTCTCAGCGGCGATCCCGCCGACGGCGCTGCTGCTGATGCCGTCGGCGAGCGCGACGGCCACGCCCTTCAGGCCGAGATCGGGCTGGCGCGGCACCAGGGCGCCGTAGAAGTCCTGGTTCGCGTCCTTGCGGCCCCGCGCACTGTGCTGGCCGAGGGAGACCGTCAGTTCCGGTGGCATCGTATAACGCAAGGCCTGTTCGAGCGGACGGGTGCTGCCTTTATCAACGATCCTCATGCTGAGGTGCCCGCGCAGCGGGCCTCGAAGCACCGCCGACGGCCCTGCACCCCCTATCACGCAGACGTGCCAAACGGCGTGGATCGTGGGGCGTGTCTATTCGGGGTCCGACACCGAACTGGGGATCCTCGGACGACCCGGCACGCAGTTCACCGGTGCTCGTGTGGCCTGGGCGAACGTTTGCCGTCCTTCGAGGCCCGTTTTCGCGGGCACCGTGGCATGAGGATCGCGGTGCTTGTCACGAACGTTCAGCCGTGTGGCCCCGGCCCTGACGGGCCGAGGCGTGGGAACCGGCGTCCGGTCAGGCCGCGAGGCGGCGCGGACTGGCCGCGACCGCGGCGGGGCCGCGCTTGGCGCCGGTGCGGACGTGGGTCGAGTACAGGGTCAGGCCGGTGAAGGCGAGGCCGCCGACGAGGTTGCCGAGCACGGTCGGGATCTCGTTCCAGAAGAAGTAGTCGTAGATCGAGAAGTGGGCGCCCAGCATCAGGCCGGCCGGGAACAGGAACATGTTCACCACCGAGTGCTCGAAGGTCATGAAGAAGAACAGCATGATCGGCATCCACATGGCGATCACCTTGCCGCTGACCTGGGTCGAGATCATTGCGCCGACGACGCCGGTGGAGACCATCCAGTTGCAGAGCATGCCGCGCACGAAGATCGTCAGCCAGCCCTGGGCGCCGTGCTCGGCATAGCCCAGCGTGCGCTTCTCACCGATGCCGGCGATGAACTGCGCCACCTTGTCCGGCGGTGTCGAGAATCCGTAGGTGAAGACGATCGACATCATCAGGGCGACGGTGACCGCACCGGCGAAATTCCCGACGAAGACGAGGCCCCAGTTGCGCAGCACGCCGCCGACCGTGACGCCCGGTCGCTTGTCGAGCAGCGCCAGCGGCGCCAGCACGAACACGCCGGTGAGGAGGTCGAATCCGAGCAGGTAGAGCATGCAGAAGCCGATCGGGAACAGCGCCGCGCCGACGATCGGGATGCCGGTCTGCTGGTTGATGGTCGTTGCGAAGACCGCGGCGAGCGCCAGGATCGCGCCGGCCATGTAGGAGCGGATCAGGGTGTCGCGGGTCGACATGAAGACTTTGGATTCTCCGGCGTCGACCATTTTGACGACGAATTCGGAGGGCGCGAGATAGGCCATTGATGATTCCTGGGCGGCGTCGGTCGAGCCGGAAGGGATGCGGATAGGCGTGCGGCGCCCGCGGGCGCCTGCTCAGCGGGCATGGCGCCCGCGGCGTGATGAAGAATGCATCATCCATGCCGGGCTTCGCCGTCCGGGTCCGAACGCGGGTCGTCACGCACCCGCGTGAGCCCGGGTTCCGCCGGGCTGCCCCAATCACGGTCCGATCGCGGCAAGACCTGCCGACAGCCATCTTGCTCGTTACGCTCTCCCAGAGGTTCGAGCCTCCGATCGCTCAGCGCTTGCGCACGAATTCCGTCCGCAGGACGAGACCCTTGATCGCGTCGTGGCGGCAGTCGATCTCCTGCGGGTCGTCGGTGAGCCGGATCGTCTTGATGACGGTGCCCTGTTTCAGGGTCTGGTTCGCGCCCTTCACCTTCAGGTCCTTGATCAGCGTGACGGAATCGCCGTCGGCGAGCGGCGTGCCCGAGGCGTCGCGGGTCTCGGCCCGCGCGGCGGCAGCGGGCGCCGTCGCGGTCGGGGCCGGACCCCACTCGCCGCGGGCCTCGTCGTAGACCCAGTCTTCGTCGTCGCCGGTCACGTGCGTCTCCGCTTCGAAGGAGCCGCCTTGTCGCGGTCGGAGGGGCCGCCGGCAAGCGCCGTCTCGCGGATCCGTGAGCGGCTCCGCCGCATTCTCGACCGACTGCCGCGCCACCTCCCCCGGTAGCGGCCGGCGCGGATATGGAATGCCGGTTGCAGCAGGCTTCGCGCGAGACCCCGCGTCCCCGCGCCGATCGATCCCGAGGACATGATGAGACAGACCAAGACAACGCTGCTCGCGCTGACGCTCGCCCTGATCGCGGGCGGGACCGGCGCGCCGCGCGCCGCGGACTATGTTGTCGGTGCGCTGCAGATCGCCCATCCGTGGGCGCCGGCGACGCCCGAGGGCGCCAAGGTCGCGCCCGGTTATCTCACGATCACCAATACCGGCCGCGAGGCCGACCGGCTGATCAGCGGCTCGTTCGTCGATGCCGGCCACGTCGAGATCGTCACCGGCGGCGGAAAGGCGACCCAGGCCATCGCGGGCGGCCTCGTGATCGCTCCGGGCGAGACGGTTACGCTCGGCCCGGCCGGCCCTCACCTGATGTTCACCGGGCTGATCGGGCCGCTCGAACGGGGCAACACGGCGCAGAGCATCCTGCGCTTCGAGAAGGCCGGGCCGATCGTCCTCGAATTCGCGATCGAGGGCGGCGGGCAGAAGAGTGGTGGCCGGCGGGGACGCTGAGGGCGCCTGCCCTTGCCAAGGCCCGCATCGCGGTCCATCCCAACCCTCGGGATGCGGGCAGTCCTCACGGCGTGTGAGTCCATCGGCCGTTCGCTTCCACGCCTGAGGATACCGATCACGTGGTGCCTGAACCTTCGACCGCCTCGGCGCTGCCCAAGGCGCGCACCGGCATCTCCGGCTTCGACGACGTCACCTATGGCGGGCTGCCCGCCGGCCGGCCGTCGCTGGTCTGCGGCGCCGCCGGCTGCGGCAAGACGCTGTTCGCGGTGACGTTCCTCGTCAACGGCGCGACCTTGTTCGACGAGCCCGGCGTGTTCATGAGCTTCGAGGAGCGGGCCGAGGACCTCGCCGCCAACGTCGCCTCGCTCGGCTACGACCTCGACGGCCTCGTCGCTGAGAAGAAGATCGCCATCGACCATGTCCGGGTCGAGCGCGGCGAGATCGAGGAATCCGGGGAATACGACCTCGACGGCCTGTTCATCCGGCTCGCCTATGCGGTGGACACCATCGGCGCCAAGCGCGTCGTGCTCGACACCATCGAGACGCTGTTCGCCGGCCTCACGGACGCCGCCGTGCTGCGTTCGGAACTCCGCCGCCTGTTCGGCTGGCTCAAGGATCGTGGGCTGACCGCCGTCATCACCGGCGAGCGTGGCGACGGCCACCTCACCCGCCAGGGCCTGGAGGAATACGTCTCCGACTGCGTGGTGCTGCTCGACAACCGCGTCGAGGACCAGATCACGACGCGTCGCCTGCGCGTCGTGAAGTATCGCGGCTCGGCGCACGGCACCAACGAGTATCCGTTTCTCATCGACGAGCAGGGCATCAGTGTCCTGCCCGTCACCTCGGCCGATCTCGATTACGGCGCGTCGAGCGACGTGCTCTCGTCGGGTATCGCGGGGCTCGACGCCATGCTCGGCCCCGGCGGGTTCTTCCGCGGGTCGAGCGTCCTGATCTCGGGCGTTGCCGGCACCGGCAAGACTACGATCGCCGCGCATCTGCTCGACGCCGCCTGCCGCCGGGGCGAGCGCTGCCTGGCCTTCGTCTTCGAGGAGAGCGGCGCGCAGATCTGCCGCAACGCCCGATCGGTCGGGCTCGACCTCGAACCGCATATCGACGACGGCCTGCTGAAGTTCGAGGCGGCGCGGCCGTCGCTCTACGGGCTGGAAATGCACCTCGCCCGGATGAATCGCGACATCGAGCAGTTTCAGCCCTCGATCGTGGTGATCGATCCGGTCTCGGCCCTGCGCGGTCCGGCCAACGAGCTGCAGGCGACGCTGCTGCGCATGGTCGACATGCTCAAGAGCCGCGGCATCACGGCGGTGTTCACCAGCCTGCGCACCGACGGCACTTTCGACCAGGCCGGCGATCTCGGCCTGTCCTCGATGATGGATGCCTGGATCAAGCTGCAGGACGTCGACGCCAACGGCGAGCGCACCCGCACGCTCTACGTCATCAAGGCGCGCGGCATGAGCCATTCGAACCAGGTCCGGGAGTTTCAGATGTCGGCGTCCGGTGTACGGCTCGTCGACGCCTATGTCGGCCCGGCCGGCGTTCTCACCGGGACCGCCCGGATCGTCCAGGAGGCCGAGGAGCAGGCCGCCCTGCTGCGCCGCCGCCAGGATTCCGAGCGCCGCCGCCGCGAGGTGCAGCGCCGCCGCGAGAGCATCGAGCGCCAGATCGCGGAACTGCGCGCGAGCCTGGAGCTTGCCGATGAGGAGGAGCAGGTGATCCTCGGAGAGGACGAGTTGCGCGAGACCCTGCTGATACAGGAACGCACGACGATCGCCGGACGACGGGGGGCTGCGGAATGACCGAGACCATCGCGACCGAGACCGATCCCAACGCGGATGCGGATCTCGAACCGGGCCACTACCACCTGCGCCTCTACGTCGCCGGACAGACCATCAAATCCGTCACGGCGCTGGCGAACCTCAAGCGCGTCTGCGAGGAGCATCTGGCCGGCCGCTACGAGATCGAGGTGATCGACCTCCTGAAGAACCCGCAGCTCGCCGCCGGCGACCAGATCCTGGCGATCCCGACCCTGGTGCGCCGCCTGCCGGAACCGCTGAAGCGGATCATCGGCGACCTCTCCAACACCGACAAAGTGCTCGTCGGCCTCGATATCCGCCCGAAAGCGACACCTTGAACGATCATGGGTCCGATCCGGCCTGCTACCGTCTCCGGCTGTTCATCGCCGGGTCGGCACCGCGTTCGCGCCGCACGATCGAGAACCTGCGCCGGATCTGTGCCGAGCACCTCGCCGGCCGGTTCGATCTCGAAGTGGTGGACATCTATCAGCAGCCGGAGATCGCGAAGGCCAACCGCATCGTCGCCGCCCCGACTCTGCTGAAGCTGACGCCCCTGCCGGAGCGCCAGATCATCGGTGACCTCTCCGACGAGGCGCGCGTACTGCGCGGCCTCGGCCTCCCATCCGCGATCGGGCTCTACGATGAGCACGGCTCCTGATGCCATGGCCGAGGTGACCGCTGCCGAGACCGACCGCGCCCGCATCCGGGAGCTCGAAGCACGTCTCGAGGAGAGCGAGGAGACGCTGGCTGCGATCCGGCGCGGCGATTTTGACGCCGTGGTGGTGCAGGGGCCGGACGACCATCAGCGCGTCTACACCTTGGAGAACGCGGACCGTCCCTACCGCGTCCTGATCGAGCAGATCCAGGAAGGCGCGCTCACCCTCGCGGCCGACGGCACCATCCTCTACTGCAACCGCCGGATGACGGAGATGCTCGGCCTGCGCCAGGAGCGCCTGATCGGCCAGCCTTTCCACGCCTTCGTCGCCGCCGATGACGGCCTGGCCCTGCAGCATCTCCTGCGCGCGGCGGCTCAGGGCAGCGCGCGGGGCGAGCTTTGCCTGCAGGCGGTCGGCGGCGTCGGTCTTCCGACCAACGTCTCGCTGAGCCAGCTCGAACGCGACGACACCGCGCCGCTGCTCTGCGGCGTCGTCACCGACCTGACCCAGCAGAAGCTGCACCTGCACGAACTGGCGGAGGCGAACGCCCAGCTGCGCGCCCAGGGGGAGGAGCGCGAGCAGATCGAGGATGCGCTGCGGCAGGCCCAGAAGATGGAGGCGGTGGGCCAGCTCACCGGCGGCATCGCCCACGATTTCAACAACCTCCTGACCATCATCAAGTCCTCGACCGACCTGCTGCGCCGGCCCGACCTCGCCCCCGCGCGCCACCGCCGCTACGTCGACGCCATCGCCGACACCGTGGAGCGCGCCGCCCGGCTCACCGGCCAGCTCCTCGCCTTCGCCCGGCGGCAATCGCTCAAGCCCGAGACCTTCGACGTCAACGACCGCGTCCACCGCATCACCGAGATGCTCGGCACCATCGTCGGCGCGCGCATCCGCATCGAGCGCGTCCTGCACGCAGCGCCCTGCTGCATCGAGGCGGATGTCAGCCAGTTCGAGACCGCGCTGGTGAACCTCGCCGTCAATGCCCGCGACGCCATGGAGGGCGAGGGCGAATTGAAGCTCCAGGTGCTCTGCGGGGCGACGATGCCGGCGCCGGCTGGGCAGCCGGCCGATCCGAAGCCGTACGTTGCCGTGGCCGTCACCGATACCGGTTGCGGCATCCCGGCGGAGAAGATCGGGCGGATCTTCGAGCCGTTCTTCACCACCAAGGAGGTCGGCAAGGGCACAGGGCTCGGCCTCTCGCAGGTCTTCGGCTTCGCCAAGCAATCGGGCGGCACCGTCGGCGTCGAGAGCGCGCTCGGCGCGGGTTCGACCTTCACGCTCTATCTGCCCCAGGTCGAGCCCGGCACGGGCGCCGCACGATCGGCCCCCTCGACCCGCGGCATCCAGCGCGACACCGGCGGCGGCCGCCGCGTACTGGTGGTGGAGGACAACGCCGACGTCGGCGCCTTCTCGACGCAGCTCCTGCAGGACCTCGGCTACACCACCACCTGGGCGGCCCGCGCCTCCGAGGCGCTGCTGCTCCTCGTCGAGGACGCATCGCGGTTCGACGTGGTGTTCTCCGACGTGGTGATGCCCGGCATGAACGGCGTCGAGATGGCCCGCGAGATCCGCCGCCTCTACCCGGCCCTGCCGGTGGTCCTGACCAGCGGCTACAGCCACGTGCTTGCCGAAGAGGGTCCCCAGGGCTTCGAGCTGTTGAGGAAGCCCTACGCGGTCGAGGATCTGTCGCGCGTGCTGCGGAAGATCACGCGGCAGCGGGGGAGTTGACGCTTCTGGAGCAATCGCCGCTGCCCGAGGGAACGATCGGGCGCGGGCTTCCAGCGGTAGGTGCCCGCGTTGAATGTCCGGCACGGGTGGAGGCCAGCGCTTTCCCCGTCGGCCCGAAGCAGACGTTCTGCCTCCGACCGAAAAACGGCCCCGCGCCAGCGGAGCCGTTTTCTGGCCGGTACTTGTGGTAGTTAGCCTTCGGGGGTGTACATCGCCTCCACTTCCCACGAGCCGGACGGCTGGCTGTGGAGCTGCCAGAAATGCTCGGCAACCGCCGTGGCGTCCTTCTCGCTGTTCACGAAGCCCGCAATGGTGACGGTGGCGACGTGGACACCCTTCTCTTTGAAGGTGTCGAAGATGCCTTGCGCCAGGGCGCGGATGCCCGCCTTGCCGATGCTGAGGGAGAGGTATTCCGGATGCGGCTGGAGCGCGAACCCGCCGCCGGTCAGCAAGACTGAGCCGGAGCCGCGTGCGAGCATCTTCGTGGCCGCGGCCTGAGTGGCGGCCATGGCGCCACCGACGTTCACAGCCAAGTCGGTGTTGAAGCTGTCGCGCGGCTGATCGGCCAAGGTCTGGTTGCGCATCGAGGCGGCGTTGAAGTGCAGGACATCGATCCCGCCGAACGTGCCTTCGACGTCGGCGATGAGTGCCGCGACGCTCGCCGGGTCGCCTGCGTCCACTGTGCGAGCCTCGGCCTTGTAGCCCTTGGACTTGAGTTGGTCGGCCAGCTCCTGTGCCTTGTCACCCTTCCGGGCGCTCAAGACGACCTGGAAGCCTTCACGGGCAAACCGCTCGGCGGTGGCGAGGCCCATGCCGGGGCCGGAACCGATGCTGAGAAACGTCGTCATAGCTGAACTCCTCGTTGCTGATGACGCCGAAGGTAGCCCTTGCACGCAGCTTGAATAATCCGGGGAAGCCGCATTTAACTCCTGCGGATGATGCAGGAATTGCAGGAGCTGGGCGGCCTGGATGAGCTGGCGGCCCTCGTTGCGGTCGCGGAAGCTGGCAGCTTCATCGCGGCGGCGAAGGTGCTTGGACGGGATGCGTCCGTGCTATCGCGCCGGGTCAGCCAGCTTGAAGAACGCCTCGGCGTTCGGCTGCTCTCCCGCACGACGCGACGGGTGGCCCTGACTGAAGTGGGTTCGGCCTACTGTCGCCGGGTGCAAGCACTGCTGGACGAACTGGCGAGCGCCAACCGAGAAGCCACCGACAACGCGGCCAGCCCGCAGGGCTTGGTGCGGGTGTCGGTTCCGGTATCGTTCGGGCGGGCATGGATTGCCCCGCTGCTGCCGGCGTTTCTGGCTCGGCACCCGCAAATCCGCCTCGACCTTCGGCTGACGGATCGCTTCGTCGATGTCGTCGCGGAAGGGTTCGACGTGTCGATCCGGGTTGCGGCCGGGGAGCAGCGGGATAGCTCGCTCACCACGCGCAGGATCGCGTCCTACCGGAACCTGCTCGTCGCATCGCCGGGCTACCTCTCCGCTCATGGCACACCACGCGCACCCGACGACCTGATGCAGCACGCCTGCCTCGGGTTCACCGGCTACGCAGCATGGCCCGACTGGCCGCTGACGAAGGACGGAAAGCGCCACACGGTGCGTCCGAACTGCACCCTCGTGGCCGATCACTCGGAAGTGCTGCTCACGGCGGCCGTCGAAGGCGCAGGGATCACGTTCACGGCCGATTGGCTGGCTGGGCCTGCGCTTCGCGCCGGGCGGCTGATCGAGGTGCTTCCGGGCTGGGGAGGGAAGAAGAGCGGCGGCGTCTACGCCATCCTACCGCCCGGCCGCCTGGTTCCGGCGAAGACGCGCCTGTTCGTGGACGAGGTTGCTCAGGCCATCAAAGCCGGGTGGGCGCGATAGGCGGGCAGGACAAAACTCCAGAGTATTTCAATGATCGCCCGTAAGCGGACATTCCGACCTTCTGCCAAGGGCCGAAACGGGAAGGTCCGCTTCAGGGCGAAGGGTCAAATTCGGCTCCCCACCTACAGCAGCCGAAGTGTACCTATTCAAGAATGTCCGGTTTAGGGGAGTCACCAGGGCGTCCTGAGCCATCTCAATAGGCGCTCGGGCACAACCAGTCCCGCCAGCCCAAACCCAATTCTGAACCGCCCC
>NZ_BJZT01000025.1 GCF_007992175.1 Methylobacterium haplocladii
GGGAAGATCAAGTGGTCGAACCCCGAGCAGTTCTCCGCCTGGGGCGGCGCACTCGCGACGGCCGGCGACGTGGTCTTCTACGGCACGCTCGAAGGTTACCTGAAGGCCGTCGACGCTAAGACGGGTAAGGAACTCTACAAGTTCAAGACCCCGTCGGGCATCATCGGCAACGTGATGACCTACGAGTTCAAGGGCAAGCAGTTCATCGGCATCCTGTCGGGCGTCGGCGGCTGGGCCGGCATCGGCCTCGCGGCCGGCCTGACCGACCCGAATGCCGGCCTCGGCGCCGTCGGCGGCTACGCGGCCCTGTCGAGCTACACCAACCTCGGCGGCCAGCTCACCGTGTTCGCCCTGCCGAACCGCTAAGCCTCACGGCTTGAAGAAATAGAATGCCGGCGCGGATCTCCACGCCGGCATTTTCTTTGGGCGATCGACGCGGATCGAGGTCATCGAATGCCGTCGTAGTTGCTGCCCGTATAGCGGCAGATCACCTTGCAGCGCGGACCGCCGTTGCTCTGGTACGACTTCATGTGGCCGATCGAACCGGTCATGTCCTGGGTCGGATTACCGCCGGGCTGCCGGACGACGATGTTGCAGAAGTGCTGGGGGCTCTGCTGGTAGCGCGGGCAGGGCGCGGAATCCCGCCCCGAAAACAGATCCATCAACGTCTGCGGTTTCGCGAGGGCCGATGTCGCGAAAAGACCGGTCGCCGCAGCAACGATGAGTGCACGCACACAAGATCCAAGCAATTCCTGCTCCTTTGAGTGTCATCCGCCGCCCAATTGCGAGGCATTTGCCCGGATAACATTCAAACAACAGCTCATATGTGCGAATCGGCACCAAGACTAGATCAGTTTTAATCCAAAATATTCTAGATTTATTTTGGGATTATTCTGAGATCGATCGCCGGATGCGGGCGGCTCGCGATGCTTATGCGTCTTGGAACAGGCGCTGGAAGCGGGCGACGTTCCCCGCGATCAGGGTCGGGGCGAGGGGAAGCTCCGCACGCGGGCAGACCGCAAAACCGTAATAGGGGCCGAGGAGCTCCTCGTCCGGCAGGGCGACCCAAAGGCGGACCATCGGCCACGCCTCGTTCAGACTGAGGAGAAGCATCTGTCCGGCCGGATCGAAGGCCTCGACCTGATCCCGGAACAGATCCGCGATCGATTGCACCTCATCATCCTGCACCCGCCGCGTTGCCCAGATCATATGCAGCTGCCCCTCTCGCAGGCAGGTGCGAGCAAAGTCGCGTCGGGACAATGCAGGATTGCGCATGGCAGTCCCGCCGCTACGCAGGGATTTAGGAACGCCGGCTGTCTGCCGACCGCGCATCGGCCTGTATTATTCTGCAGATATGATCACGAAATAAGCATTTACCTTGGTTCATACAATTTTAGCAAGCACAGTATCAGATGAGCTCCCGTAACGCTGCCGCAATCGGAGCAGCTTCAGGTCGGGACATTCACATGAGTTCGTCTTCGCTCGCCGAACTGGTCGGGACCTCTACGAAGAGTCTCAAGACGACGGCCACCTCGAACCTTGCCGCGATCCAGTCGATCACCGGGCGGATGAAGCTGCTGGCACTGAACGCCCTGATCGAAGCCGCCCATGCCGGCGAGAAGGGAGCCGGGTTCTCGGTCGTGGCGCAGGAGGTCCGCACCATCTCCACCGAGGTCGAGCGGATCGCGGGCGAACTCGGCCTCAGCCTCGGCAGCCGCATCGACGATCTCGCCCGCGCCGTCGAGGGCTTGGCCGGGGAGGCGCGGGCGACGCGCTGCGTCGATCTCGCGCTCAACGCCGTCGAGATTATCGACCGCAACCTCTACGAGCGCACCTGCGACGTGCGCTGGTGGGCCACCGACGCGGCGGTGGTCGATTGCGCGGCGGCACCCACCGAGGCGGCGCGCGCGCATGCCAGCCGGCGGCTCGGCGTCATCCTGTCCTCCTACACCGTCTATCTCGACCTCTGGCTGATCGACCTCGACGGCCGGGTCATCGCCAACGGCCGGCCGGACCGTTTCGCCGTTGCCGGGAGCAGCGTCGCGCAGGAGCCGTGGATCGCGCTGGCTCGCCGCCTGCGCTCGGGCGAGGATTTCGAGGCGGCCGAGGTGATGCGCCTGCCTGCGCTCGATGGCGCCCAGGTCGCGACCTACTTCGCATCGGTTCGCGAGGGCGGGGAGGCGCAGGGGCGGCCCCTCGGCACCCTCGCCATCCATTTCGACTGGGAGCCCCAAGCCCGCGCCATCGTCGAGGGCGTCCGGCTGATGCCGAGCGAGCGCGAGCGCAGCCGCGTCATGCTGCTCGATGCCGCCAACCGCGTGCTGGCCTGTTCGAGGGGGCAGGGGATTCTCGGCGAGCGCTATCCCCTGCGCACGGACGGCCGGGCTCACGGCCACTACACCGACCCGCAGGGCCGCCTCGTCGCGTTTCACGACACGCCCGGCTACGAGACCTATCGGGGTTTGGGCTGGCGCGGGGTGATCGAACAGGCGGCGGGGTAGGACGCCCCGTCCTTGCGAGCCGAAGGCGAAGCAACCCAGGGCCGCGAACTCAGCGTCGCAGGTCTTGCCCCGGGTCGATTCGCTGCGCTTGCGATGACGGCAGCTGCGGCATCGGCCGAAGCGCGCCTCACAGATCCGCAGACCGCCGCGACAGCTCCCCGCGCAACTGCCGCGCGGCCTCGACCAGCGCTGCATCGCGCCGCGCCCGGGGGCGGGGCTGGTCGATGGTGACGTCCGCCGCGATCCGGCCGGGCGCGCCGGCCAGCACCACGACGCGGTCGGCGAGATAGACCGCCTCGTCGATATCGTGGGTCACGAACAGCACGGTCTTGGCGGTCTTCTGCTGGATGCGCTGGACTTCGTCCTGCAGGCCCTCGCGGGTGAAGCTGTCGAGCGCCGAGAACGGCTCGTCCATCAAGAGCACCTCGGGCTCGACGGCGAGCGCCCGGGCGAGCGCCACGCGCTGGCGCTGGCCGCCGGAGAGCTGATGGGGCCAGCGCCCTCCGAGGTCACCGAGGCCGACGAGCGACAGCATCTGTTCCGCCCGCGCGCAGCGCTCGGCCTTGGGCATGCCGAGCCGCTCCAGCCCGAAGGCGACGTTGGCGAGCACGCGGCGCCACGGCAGTAGCCGCGCGTCCTGAAACACCAGCGCCATCGGCGTCCTGATCGCCGGGTCGACGTTCACGGTCACCGTGCCGCCGCTGGGCTTGGCGAGGTCGATCAGCACGCGCAGCAGCGTCGACTTTCCCACCCCGGACTCGCCGACGATGACCAGGAACTGCCCCCGCGGGATCGCGAGGTCGAGCTTGTCCAGGATGACGTTGGTGCGCCCGTCGCGGGCGTAGGCGAGGCTCAGGCCCTCGATGTCGATGATCGGGGCGCTCGTCGTTGGACTCATGGCCGCCACCGCAGCAGCCAGCCCTGCAGGGCGACGAAGGCGGTGTCGAACAGACCGTAGAGGGCGGCCATGGTCAGCATGTAGACCACCACGATGTCGGTGGAGAGCAGCGACGACGCCTGCATCATCCGCGAGCCGATGCCGGGCACCCCGAAGATCTCCGCGGCGACCACCGCCATCCAGGCCTGGCCGAGCGCCGTGCGCAGCCCGACCAGGATGCCGGGGGTCGCCGCCGGCAGCACGATCTTGGCGAGCCGCGCCAAGGGCGAACGGAAGCCGAAGGCCTGGGCCACCTCGATCAGATCCCGGTCGACGCTGCGCACCGCCCCCTGCGTCGCGAAGAAAACGATCCAGAAGACGCCGATGGCGATGATGAACACCGCCGCCCGCGGTTCGACGCCGAACCAGATGATCGCGAACGGCACCCAGGCGAGGCCGGGGATCGGCCGCAGCAGCCGCACGACCCAGGCGGTCAGGTTCTCGAAGGACCGGAACATGCCGGCGACGATGCCGAGCGCCATGCCCGCGCCCGCGCCGACGCAGAGGCCGATCACGTAGTGGCTCAGGCTCTCGATCACCGCCACGAGCCAGGCCCCGCTCGCGATCTCCTTGAGCAGGGCGGCGGGAATCGTCGAGGGCGGCGGCAGGAAGGCCGGGTTGACGAGATCGAGCCGCGGCGCCGCCTCCCAGACGATCAGGAAGGCGACGAGGCCGACGAGGGCGAGTCCGGTCGCGCGGAGGCGGATCATGCGCTTGTTCGGTACCCGGCCGTCATTCCGGGGCCGCGCAGCGGCACCGGGAACCCACCCGAGATGCGACGCTGCGACGGGGCGTCGAGGCCGGTCGTGGGTTCCCGGTTCTCGCCTGCGGCGAGCCCCGGAATGACACGCCTGGATCGGTGTCGGCGGGACGCGAGAAACACCGGATCACTGCGGCGTCACGGCCTTCTCGTACGGCTTCGCATCGAACAGCCCGTCCGTCGGCGCCTCCTTGTCCAGCGTGCCGATCGAGACCTGATAGGCCTGCATCGCCTTGGTCGCGGCGATGATCTGGCGCGGGTCGGTGATGAACTTGGCGGCGGGCGAGGAGATCGCCTTCTGGATGGTGGCGACGTCGGTGATGCCCTTGCCGAGCGCCGCCTCGACATGCGGCGCAGCCTTGGCCGGGTCGGCCTTCAGGAGGTCGGTGGCGCGCACAAGCGCCTTCACCAGCCCCTCGACGGCGGCGGGGTTCTTGTCGGCGAACTTTCCGTAGACGGCGACCACGGTGCCGGGCTGGTCGGGAAACATCTCGGCCCCGGTGGCGATCAGCTTGATCGCGGGGTTGCGCATCTGGACGATGGTCAGCGCCGGCTCGCGGATCGAGGCGCCGTCCATGGCGCCGGCGAGCACCGCCTGCTGCGTCGCGTCGATGCCCATCGGCACCACCTCGGCATCGGCCTTGTCGGCCTTCGCCACCTGCCAGAGCCAGTGCTGCAGGGTGGTGTTCGGCACCGAGCCCGGCGGCTGCGTGGCGAGGCGGGCGGCGCGGCCCTCCTTGGCCTTGAAAGCCTTGAAGGCCTCGGCCTTGCTCGAGGTGGAGGCGAAGTACGGCGCGAGCTTCGGCCCCGCCACGAACACCATCTCCTCGACCGCGGTGGCCGCGACCACACGCACGTCGATGCCCTTGGTGCGGGCGACGGCCAGCGGCGCGACGCCGGCGACGTAGACGTCGATGGTGCCTGACGCGAGCGCCTGGATCATGTTCGGACCGGATTCGAACGTGGTGAAGGTCGGCTCCAGGCCCGCCTCCTTCAGCCAGCCCTCGCCGCGCGCCACGAAGATCGGCGCGGCGCCGATGACCGGGATCACGCCGATGCGCACCGGCACCGGCTCGGCCGAAGCGGGCAGGGGGGCGAGAAGTCCGGCGAGGACCGCCAGGGCGCTGAGGACGAGACGCATGGGCTCACCGGTTCGGAGAAACGCAGTGCCCCCATCGCACGGCACTCCGAAACGTCAAGCCGGAATGTGCGAGGCGCGCGATGGAAAGCCCGCGGGCGCGCCGGCACGGGCATTTGCGGGGAACACCCGGCCTCACGGTTTCGTTAACCGCGGCTCGCAAACTGCAATCGCGCGGCACAAACCAAGGGACTTCGCCATGAGCTTTCTCGGCAGCATCGTCAGCAAGATCCTCCACCCGTTCGGAGGCAGCTCCGACGCCCAGGCGAAACCCGCCGACGCCCCGGCCTCCGCGCCCGCTGGTGGCGGTGCAGCCGAGTCTCCCGCCTCGACCGGCGGCGGCACCACCGCGGCGCCCGGCTCGATCGACATCGAAGCGAACCTCGCCAAGCTCGCCGCGGACAATCCGCAGAAGCTCAACTGGAAGACCTCGATCGTCGACCTCCTGAAGCTGATCGACCTCGATTCGAGCTTGAGCGCACGCCAGAAGCTCGCCGACGAACTCCACTACACCGGCGACAAGAACGACTCCGCCACGATGAACGTCTGGCTGCACAAGCAGGTCATCAAGAAGCTCGAGGAGAACGGCGGCAAGGTCCCGGCCGATCTCAAGGACTGATTTTGTCGGTTCAAGAAGTGAGCCCGGTGCGCGAGCGCCGGGCTTTTTCGTGGTCCTGCTCCGTCATTGCGAGCGCAGCGAAGCAATGACGGCGGTGCCCTCACCGCCCGGTCCGGATCCGGGTCCACAATCGCGTCACGAACCGCTGCGTCTGGTCGACCCAGGCAGTGTTGACGACGAGGCGCTGCATGGTGGCGTCGTCCGGGTAGATGCCGGGATTGGCCAGGATCTCCGGCTTCACCAGCTTCTTCGCGGCCAGGTTGCCGCTGGCGTAGGAGACGAAGTCGGTGTTCGCCGCCGCCACCTCGGGCCGGAGCATGTAGTTCAGGAAGACATGCGCGTCGGCGGCGTGGGGTGCGTCCTTCGGGATCGCGAAGGTGTCGAACCACATCTCCGCGCCCTCGCGGGGGATCTGGTAGGCGATCTTGACGTCGTTCTTGGCCTCGTCGGCCCGCTTCTTCGCCTGCAGCACGTCGCCGGAATAGCCGACCGCGACGCAGATATCGCCGTTCGCGAGCGCGTTGATGTACTCCGAAGAATGGAATTTCCGGATCGACCCGCGCACCTTGTAGAGCGCGTCCGTCACCTTGCTGATGTCGTCCCAGCGCTTGGGGTCCATCTTCGGCCCATAGAACGGCAGGATCGACGGGATCAGGTCCTCGGGGCTGTCGATCATCATCACCCCGCATTCCTTGAGCTTGTTCATCGTGCTCGGGTTGAGGACGAGGCTCCAGGAGTTCAGCGCGGCGTCGGGGCCGAGTTTTTCGCGCACCATCTCGACGTTCAGGCCGATGCCGGTGGTGCCCCACATGTAGTCGACGGCGTAAACGTTGCCAGGATCGTAGGCCTGCAGCCGCCCGGCAATCTCCGGCCAGACGTTGACGAGGTTCGGCAGCTTCGCCTTGTCGAGGGGCTGGAACACCCCGGCCCGGATCAGACGCTGCAGGAACGGCCCGGAGGGCGCGACGACGTCGTAGCCGGATTTTCCCGCGAGCAGCCGGGTCTCGAGCACCTCGTTGCTGTCGTAGGTGTCGTAGACGACCGTGATGCCGGTCTCCCGGGTGAAGGCGTCCAGCACCTTCGGGTCGATATAGTCCGACCAGTTGTAGATGTTGACGACCCGCTCCCCGGCGCGGGCCGAGCCGCCGAGCGCCAGCGCGATCAGCGCAAGGACGGCGAGACAGGCCCGGCCGAGGGCGGGGCGCCTCACCGGGGCGCCCGCGTGGCGACGACGACGATCTCCACGAGATAGGCCGGACCGGCGAGCTTGGCCTCGACGGTGGCGCGGGCCGGCGGCTCGTCGCGGTCGACCCAGGCATCCCAGGCGGCGTTCATCTCCGAAAAACCGGCCATGTCGGCGAGGTAGATCGTGGCCGAGAGGATGCGGCTCTTGTCGCTGCCGGCCGCCGCGAGCAGGCGGTCGATCTGTTCCAGCACCTGCTGTGTCTGCGCGGTGACGCCGGTGCCGACCGTGTCGGCGGCCACCTGGCCTGCGAGATAGACCATGTCGCCGGTCGCGGCGGCTTGGCTCATGCGGGGGCCTTTTTCGAAACGCTCGATCGTCATCGCAGGGTACGGACCTTTTCGTGGAAGAACGCTGCTCTCTGACCCCTCCGGCCGTCCCGCGTAAAGGGCCCGCCATCGCCTGCCGCATCGCGACACAAATTCGCAGCGCGGCGCAACTCGAACGGCAGGCGCCGCGTTCTGGTGTCACAGTACGGCCAAGCCGATAGAGGCGACGCCGCGTACATCGACGTTCTAGGACATAGCAGCCATGGGCATTCTCTGGACCATCATCATCGGCTTCCTCGCCGGTGTCATCGCCAAGTTCATCATGCCGGGCAACAACGAACCCTCGGGCTTCATCCTGACCACGATCCTCGGCATCGTCGGCGCCTTCGTCGCGACCTTCCTGGGCCAGGCGCTCGGCTGGTACGGGCCGAACCAGGGCGCGGGCTTCGTCGGCGCCATCGTCGGCGCGATCGTCGTCCTCGCGATCTACGGCTTCATCGCCGGCCGGACGCGCTCGACCTCGCTCTGACGCACATCGAAAAGCACGACACGAAGAAGGGCGTCGGATCGGATCCGGCGCCCTTTCCTTTGGCGGTCATGGCCTTCTGCAGGTCGAGCCGTTCGTGCACATCGCGTCGCCCCGCTTGCGGGGAGAGGGCTTCGACGACCTTGGCGTCGTCGAAGCGAGGCGTCAGCCGAAGGTGAGGGGGCCGCACCGAATGGGCCTCTATCGGAACCGCCCCCTCACCCCCGCTTCGGCTTCGCCTCCACTTCCTTCATGGACGACAAGGCCCTTGAAGGCCTCTCCCCGCGTGCGGGGAGAGGCCGGGCGCGGCGCGGATCGGGCGCCATAGCCGGCAAGGCCGCTCAGATCTCCGAACCGCCCCGCACCGCCTTCACCGGGCAATGCCCCGTCGCCCCACGCACGGCCAGACCGACGCCGACGACGAGGGCGGCGAGGCTGAGCCACTGGTTCGGGCGCGGTTGCGCGGCAGCCGCCGCGATACCGAGGCCGAGGGCCACGGACACGGCCCGCTCCGTGAAGCCGATATTCGGCTCGCCGCTGAAAATGTCCTCGATCAACTCGTTCGCCATCGGGCGTGCTCTCCGCTTGTGACCCAACTCATACGACGCCGGGCGAACGCGGGCCGGGCACGTGCGTTCCCCTCGGGACAGAAGCCCGGCCATGACACCGCAGGAGAAACCATGCCGACGATCACGATGCAGGACGGGACGGAACTCTACGTCAAGGCATGGGGATCGGGCCGACCGGTGGTGCTGATCCACGGCTGGCCGCTCAACGCCGACATGTGGGACTACCAGTCCCAGGCGCTCGCCGAGGCGGGGTTTCGCGTGATTGCCTACGACCGGCGCGGCTTCGGGCGGTCGAGCCAGCCGAGCGGCGGCTACGATTACGACACCTTCGCCGACGACCTCGCCGCCATCATCGAGCACGGCGACCTCTCGGATGCCGTCCTCGTCGGCTTCTCCATGGGCGGCGGCGAGGTCGCCCGCTACATCGGCCGCCACGGTACCGCCCGTATCGGCCGGACCGCGCTCGTCGGCGCCGTGCCGCCGTACCTGCTCAAGGGACCGGACAACCCCGACGGCGTCGACGGATCGGTCTTCACCGGCATGAAGGAGGGCATCGCGGCCGACCGCGCGCAGTTCTTCGTCGATTTCGGCAAGACGTTTCTGGGCGTCGGCCGCCCCGGCGTCGATGTCTCGAACGGCCTGCAGCAATGGACGCTGCAACTGGCGCTGCAGGCAGGCCTGCGCGGCACGCTCGCCTGCGTCGACGCCTTCGGCACCACCGATTTCCGCCGGGACCTCGAGGCCTTCGACACACCCACGCTCGTCATCCACGGCGACGACGATCAGGTCGTGCCGTTCGAGGTCAGCGGCAGGCGCGCGGCGGGGGCTATCCCCGGCGCGGAGCTGAAGGTCTATGCGGGCGCGCCGCACGGGCTCTACGCGACGCACAAGGACCGGCTCAGCGAAGACCTGATCGCGTTCGCGCGAGGGTAGGCTGCCTACGAATCGCCCATGTCCCACCCACCGTCCTCACCACCCTGAGGTGGCCGCGTGAGCGGCCCTCGACGAGTCCTCCAGATCGCATGCGATCCCTGGACGACCCTTCGAGGGCTCCGCTTCGCTCCGGCGCCTCAGGTGAGGGCGCGGGTGGGGGGAGCGGCTCGGGCCGTAGACCCTACGACGATGGTGCACCTGCGTTCTGCGCGGCCAGCAAGCCGTCGTCGATCTCGCGCGCCCTGACCGCCGCGGGGCGCCCATAAAGCTTCCCGGCATAGGCCTCGAACGCGGGGCGCTTCGGGATCGTGCCGAACTGCATACCCCAGCCGAGATGCGCGCCGATGTAGAGATCGGCCGCGCTGAAGCGGTCGCCCGCGAGGTATTCGGTCCGCGACACCGCGTCTTCGAGGGTGTCGAGCACCGTCTCGAGGCTGCCGTAGCCGACCATGCCGCGCATGCGGGGATCGTCCGGCACCTGCACCTTGAGCACGCTGTTCACCACCGCCGCCTCGACCGGGCCGGCGCCGAAGAACAGCCAGCGGTAATAGGGTCCGCGCGCCCGGTCTCCCGGAGGCGGCGCGAGGCCCGCATCCGGAAAGGCGTCGGCGAGATAGGCGAGGATCGCCGGACATTCCGTCACCACGCTGCCGCCATGCGTGACCGTCGGCACCTTCCCCATCGGGTTGATGGCGAGATAGTCGGGCGACTTGGCCGAACCGCCGAAATCCAGGATCTCCGTCCGGTACGGCGCGCCGACCTCCTCCAGCATCCAGCGCACGATCCGGCCGCGCGACATCGGGTGGGTGTAGAAGACGAGTTCGTCGGTCATGGATGGCCTTCCTGTCGGTTCTCGCCGGGTCGGATTTGCGCACGCGCGAAACACGCGCAGCATACGGCTCCCGGCATGCGCCGGCCACGCCCGACCCCGCACCGTGCCGCGATGCCGATGACGTTCCCGCTCACCCGGCCGATCCCGACGGCTCGTCATCCGACCGGCGGACCGCCGGCAGCCCGCACCGTTCGAGCGTCTCGACGAAGCGTTGGCCGAGCGCGGCATCGCTGCCGAAGATCGTCGTCACCCGCGGTGCTCCCAGGCCGAAATGCGGGGCCGCCCGGCGCAGGATCGCGATCCGCGCGCGGGCCTGCTCGATCCGGCCGAGGGCGGCGTCGGAGGCGGCGCCGAGGGCATAGGCGATGGTGTAGCCGGGGCTGCGCTCCGTCGCCGCCGTGGCGCAGCGGGCGGCCTCGCCGTGCCGGCCGAGGGCATAGTAGGCGGCGGCCGCGGCGGCCGGCAGCGTCGCGGCGGCGACGGAGCTGAAGTCCAACGCCTTCTCCGCATTGGCCGCCGCCATCGCGTACCGGCCCGCCGCAGTCTGGGCCATCGACAGGAACACCAGGCTGCCCGCGTCGTGCGGCGCGAGGGCGAGGCTGCGCAGGGCGGCGTCGAGTCCGTCCTCGTACTGCCCCCGCAGGGCGAGGACGTAGCCGAGGGCGCGATGGCCGATCGGGCTCGCCGGGTTCAGCTCCAGGCCCGTCCGGATCGCGGCTTCGGCTGCGGCGATGGCGTCCGGCCCCAGGGTGCCGGAGATCGCCAGTGCCGCATCGGTCGCCGTGGCCAGCCCCTTGACGCCGTGAGCCGTGGCAAAGGCCGGGTCGAGGACCAGCGCCCGCTCCACTGCCGCGTGGGCGAGCAGCATGTCCCGGGCGCTGAACCGGTTGAGATGGGCGATCGCCCGCATGGTCAGGTCGTGCGCGCCGAGGGCGTCGGCCGGCCCGGCGAGGCTCGCCACCTGCTCGGCGTCGCGAAGCTCCGAGAACAGGGCGCTCACGATGCGCGCGACCAGGGTGTCCTGCACGGCGAAGAAGCTGTCCGCGGCGATCGTGTAGCGCTCGGCCCAGACGTGGCGGCTGTCGTGGCCGTCGATGAGCTGCGCGTTGACGATGAGGCTCTCGCCGGCCCGGCGCAGGCTGCCCTCCAGGACGTAGCGGGCCCCGAGCAGGCCCGCGATCTCGGCGGCCGTGCCCGTGCCGCTCCGGGCCACCGCCGCGAAGGCACTGTGCCGTGCGATCACCGAAAGGTGCCGGTTGCGGGCGAGCTCCGTCGTGAGATCTTCCGCGAACCCGGCCCCGAGCCCGGCAAGATCCGGATGCGCGCCGTCGAACGTATCGAAGGGCACGACCGCGATCGGCTGCCAGAAGCGTCCCGGCGCCGGAAGGCGGCCGGGGGCCGTCGGCGGCGGGGTCTCGGCCGGCACCAGCAGGTAGCCGCGGCGCGGGATCGTGCGGATCAGGTCGCGTCCCGTATCGCCGAGCACCCGCCGGATCTCGCAGATGCATTGCGTCAGCGAATCCTCGGTCACGACGACGTCCGGCCAGCAGGCGGACAGGAGTTCGTCCTTGCCGACGACTTCGCCGCGCCGCGCCGCGAGCCTGGACAGGACATCGAAGGCCCGCGGCCGCAAATCGAGGCGGTCGCCGTTCCGGGCGAACACTTGGCCCCGACTGAAATCCACGACGACGTCGACCAGCGTGATTCTGTCCGCCATGCGCCTGTCTGCCGAAACGACAGTCTTCGAGGACGCGAACGGTATCAGAAAAATTCAGGATTTCTCAGAGGCCCTCACGAGACCTTCGGGACTTCGCGCCCGACCTGCCGCTAGCGTCGGTCCCGAAGGGCGCGTCCCGCCGCCCCAGCCTCCGTGGAGACTCTCCGATGCCCCGCACCGCCCTCGTTCCCGCCACGGCGCTCGCCGCCCTCGTCGCCCTGCCCCCCGCCGCCCTCGCGATGCCGATGGGGGGCACCTTCAACGGCCATGTCGACACCCAGTCCGCGCAGCCGATGGGCGCGGCGGGCCAGGTCCGGATCACGAAGACCGCCTCCGGCACCAATGCGGGGCCCGGCACTCCGCTCGACGGCGCCGCCGTCCGCATCAACGACATGGCCGTCCTCAGGAACGGACAGGGCCGGCTGAAGGGCACCATCGTCTTCGCCACGCCCACCGGCTCCACCAGCAGCCCCTATACCGGGACCGTGGCGACCGACGCTGCCGGACGCGTGACCGCCGAAGGCGAGTTCCGCGAGGTGAAGGGCAAGGGCGAGTTCGCCGGCTTGAAGGGCCGCGGGCGCTTCTCGGTGGCCCACAGCTCGCCGACGGACTTTACCGGCACATGGCAGGGCGAGTTCCAGGTCCCGGCCCAGAAGACCTCGCGGCGGTGAGGATCCCACGAAAAAAGCGCGGCCCCGAGGGACCGCGCTTCATACCATCTGCGCCTGAGCGAAAGGCTCAGTCGCGACGGGGGCCACGCTCACGGCGGGGGCCGCGGTCACGGTCGCCGCGGGGCTCGCGCTCACGCTCCTCCGGCTCGGGCTCGCCGCGGGCGGCGCGCTCGGCCTTGAGCTTCTCGGTGAGGTCCTCGCCGGTCTCCTGGTCGACGACCTTCATCGAGAGGCGGATCTTGCCGCGGTCGTCGGCGCCGAGGAACTTGACCTTGACCTTCTGGCCCTCCGCCACGACGTCGCCGACCTTGGCGACCCGCTGCGGCGCGAGCTCGGAGATGTGGACGAGGCCGTCCTTGGCGCCGAAGAAGTTCACGAAGGCACCGAACTCCATGATCTTGACGATGGTGCCGTCATAGATCGTGCCGGCCTCCGGCTCGGCGACGATGGAGCGGATCCAGTTATAGGCCGCCTTGATCGCGTTGCCGTCGGACGAGGCGATCTTCACGATGCCGGTGTCCTCGATGTTGATCTTCGCGCCCGTCTTCTCGACGATCTCGCGGATGATCTTGCCGCCGGTGCCGATCACGTCGCGGATTTTGTCGGTGGGGATCTGCATCGTCTCGATGCGCGGGGCGTATTCCCCGAGCTCCGGGCGGGCCGCGGTCAGGGCCTTGGCCATCTCGACCAGGATGTGCGCGCGTCCGTCCTTCGCCTGGGCGAGGGCGACCTTCATGATCTCCTCGGTGATGCCGGCGATCTTGATGTCCATCTGGAGCGAGGTGATGCCCTCGTCCGTGCCGGCCACCTTGAAGTCCATGTCGCCGAGGTGATCCTCGTCGCCGAGGATGTCGGAGAGCACCGCGAAGCGCTCACCTTCGAGGATGAGGCCCATGGCGATGCCGGCGACCGGACGGCGCAGCGGCACGCCCGCATCCATCAGCGACAGCGAGCCGCCGCAGACCGAAGCCATCGAGGACGAGCCGTTCGACTCGGTGATCTCGGAGACCACGCGGATCGTGTACGGGAACTCGTGGGCCGGCGGCAGCACCGGCCGGATCGCGCGCCAGGCGAGCTTGCCGTGGCCGATCTCGCGGCGTCCCGGCGAACCCATCCGGCCCGTCTCGCCGACGGAATAGGGAGGGAAGTTGTAGTGGAGCAGGAAGCGCTCCTTGTAGGTGCCTTCCAGCGCGTCGATGAACTGCTCGTCCTCGCCGGTGCCGAGGGTGGCGACCACGAAGGCCTGGGTCTCGCCGCGGGTGAACACCGCCGAGCCGTGGGCGCGCGGCAGCACGCCGACGTCGGAGACGATCGGGCGGACCGTCTTGAGGTCGCGGCCGTCGATGCGCGAGCCGGTGTCGAGCACGTTCCAGCGCACGACCTTGGACTGCGCCTCCTTGAAGGCGGCCTTGACCTTCTCAGGGCTGAACTTCTGCTCGCCGTCCGACGGGCAAAGCGCGGCGACCACCTTCGCCTTCACGGCGTCGACGGCGGCGTAGCGCTCCTGCTTGACCGTCTTCTTGTAGGCCTCGCGCAGCTCGGCCTCGCCGATCTCGAGCACGGCCTTCTCGGCCTCGGCATTCTCCGGCGGGGAGAAATCGCGCGGCTCCTTGGCGGCCTTCTCGGCGAGACGGATGATCGCCTCGATCACCGGCTGGAAATGCTTGTGGCCGAACATCACGGCGCCGAGCATCACGTCCTCGGAGAGCTCCTTGGCCTCCGACTCCACCATCAGCACGGCGTCCTGGGTGCCGGCGACGATGAGGTCGAGGGTCGACTCTTCCTTGGTCTCGTTGACGGCCGGGTTCAGCTTGTAGGCGCCGTTGACCCAGCCGACGCGGGCCGCGCCGATCGGACCCATGAACGGGATGCCCGACAGCGTCAGGGCAGCAGAAGTGGCGACCATCGCGACGATGTCCGGGTCGTTCTCGAGATCGTGGCTCAGCACGGTCACGGTGACCTGGGTGTCGTTGCGCCAGCCCTCGATGAAGAGCGGACGGATCGGGCGGTCGATCAGCCGGGAGACCAGCGTCTCCTTCTCGGAGGGGCGGCCTTCGCGCTTGAAGTAGCCGCCGGGGATGCGGCCGGCGGCGTAGGCGCGCTCCTGGTAGTTCACGGTGAGCGGCATGAAGTCGATGCCGACCTTCGGCTCCTTCGCCGCGACGACGGTGGCGAGCACGGTGGTCTCGCCGTAGGTGGCGAGCACGGCGCCGTCGGCCTGGCGGGCGACCTTGCCGGTTTCGAGGACGAGCTTGCGGTCGCCCCAGATCAGTTCTTCACGTTGGACGTCGAACATTCTTTTTCCTGCCTTCATGCATACGGTCGGGCTGAGCCCGGCGCCGCCAGCGGCAAGACGGCGAGCTTCTTCGTTGCGAAGAAGCTTGCGATCCTGCCCTGACCGTCGCGCCTCGAAGCGGCCCAAGATCACGCTGCGTTTTGATCGCTGCGGTCAAAACGCAGAGAACGTGATCGACTCCAAAGTAAGAGCAGGCTTGGCGCGAAAAACCGTCACCACTTTTTCGCAGCCTGCTCTCGGGGTGAGCGGCCGGACCCATGTCCGGACGCCCTCTGGCAAAACGCGGCCCCGAGAGGAGCCGCGTGGGTCGTCGTTAGCGGCGGATGCCGAGGCGCTCGATCAGCGAGCGGTAGCGCGGCTCGTCCTTGCGCTTGACGTAGTCGAGCAGCGAGCGGCGCTGCGAGACCATCTTCAGGAGGCCGCGGCGGGAATGGTTGTCCTTGCCGTGGGTCTTGAAGTGCTGGGTCAGGTTGGTGATCCGCTCGGTGAGGATGGCGACCTGGACTTCCGGCGAACCGGTGTCCTTGCCGCCCTGAGCGTATTCCTTGATGAGCGCGGTCTTGCGCTCTGCCGAGATCGACATCGCAGGCCTTTCGGTGTGGGGTGTATCGGACGAGCGGCCTCCCTCGGGAGGCGGCTGCAGCCAGCGGCTCGGCCGCTGCCGGGATGTCGTCCAGCAGGGTCGCGCGCAAGCGGTTCAAGCCCCGCCCGTCGCCGGGCCGAGGCGGCGCGGACCATACACGAAAGCCCGCGCAACGCCAGTGCCACCCACGCCGTCGCCGAAACACCCGATTGACGCCGCCCGTGCGGCCCCCTAAACGATCCCCCACGTTCGAGCCCCGGCCCACGGCCCGGCCCGCACGCCCAGGTGGCGGAATTGGTAGACGCGCTGGTTTCAGGTACCAGTCTTGCAAGAGGTGAAGGTTCGAGTCCTTTCCTGGGCACCATCAGCTGGTTAACCCGCTGATCCGCAAAAAGCTTTGATCCGCAAACGGCTTATCGCGGTCCGACTGTACAACGGACCTGCACAACATGCCCCTTGCGATGCCACGGCCGATGAAGCGTCCCGGTTCCACTGTCCATCAGTTCGTGCAGCGCATCCCTGCTGACGTGATCGACAAGGTCCGAGGGATGACCCTCACCATCCCGGTCGGTGAAACCGTAGTGGTTCGGCAGGTCTCTTCGACAACGCCCGACGTTCGCGTCTCACTCGGCACTCGCGACGGCAACGAGGCGAAGCAGCGCCAAGCGATCGTCACCGGCTACCTTCAGGGCGTCTGGCGGGCGGTCCGTGAGGGTCCCAGAAGGTTGACCCACAAGGAGACTGTGGGCCTTGCCGGCGAGGCGTACCGTGCATGGACCGACGCCTTCGAGGACGATCCCGGCAGTCCCGAGATGTGGGCACAGGTGACCGCCCACAACGTCCAAGCGGATGCCGGAACGTTCGGCCGAGCGGCCTTCTTCATCGGACCGGATGAGCAGCGTCGAGCAAAGAGCATGAACGAGCGGTTCGGGCGTGAGGCCGACGCCGTGCTCGCTCGGCACGGGCTCATCGTGGACACCGACAGTCGAGAGCGCGTCATCGACCAGATCGGCAGGGCCATGCTGGAGGCCGGCGAGGCGAACTTCGCGCGAGCTGATGGCGACTACACGCCCGATCCCGCATCCAACCGCTTCCCGATGTTCAGTGCGCCTCGAACCGAGCTGGTAAAACCCGCGCCGAGTGGGCTGACCATCGGCGACCTTCTCGACAAGATGGCAGCCGAACGGAACCACGCACCGAAGACACGGAGCGAGTGGGCAAGGGCGGTCAGAAGCCTCACCGATCATGCGAAGACCACGAACCCTGCGGCCGTCACTACACCGATGGTGGTGGCTTGGATGGACAGTCTCGTCGCCCAAGGGCTGAAGGCGAAGACCATCAACGATGTCTACCTCGCAGCCGTGAAGGCTCTGTTCGTCTGGGCCGAAGTCCGTATCGGCAACAATCCCGTGGCCAAGGTGCCCCGGATCAAGCGGAACGATGAGGAGAGCAACGAGCGGGGCTACACCCTCGCCGAGGCCGAGACTGTCCTTCAAGCAGCCCTTGGGGAGAGCAACCCCGCCCGGCGATGGCTGCCGTGGCTCATGGCCTACTCGGGCGCTCGGGCTGGAGAGATTGTTCAGCTGCGTCGACAGGACATCCGGCAGGAACCGGAGAGCGGGGTCTGGTATCTCGACTTCAACCCCGAAGCGGGCCGTCTCAAGAATAAGCCTTCACAGCGGGTGGTGCCGCTGCATCCTCATCTCATCGAGATGGGCTTCGTGACGTGGGCGAAAGGGCAGGCCAACGAACGGCTGTTCTACAGGGATCGTGCAGGGAGTGCCCTTGATGGGCGGCGGGACCCGAAGTCGGTGACGATCAATCGGGTCGGTGATTGGGTTCGCGATGACGTGGGCGTTGCGGCCGTTCAGGCAGGAGAGGTCGCACCGAACCATGGCTGGCGGCACCGCTTCTCGACTGAGCTGGTCAACCTTGAGGTCCCGGACACGACCCGGAAGCGTCTCACCGGCCACCGGCTGGACGGCGAGGACAATCGCTACGTGGGCAGGATCGTGATGGAGCGCCTACACGCTGCTGTCGCCAAGCTGCCGAGGTATCTCGCGGACCGCGTTGGCTGAAGAGGTAGGCGGCGTTCAGCGTGGCCTAATGGTCGCTGTGCCGCCATACCTTCACAGCCGAGATGAGAAGGATGGCCGCCAGGGCCGGCAGCAGCAGCACGGAGGGCACGATCCCGAGAAGCTGCCCGCCAATGAAGGCCCCAACGACGGAGCCCGCCGCCATCGTCAACAGGAACGCCCGGTTGCGGCCGAGCACCGAAAAGCTCTGGTCCCGGCTATAGCGCGTGAACCCCACGAGCATCGTCGGCAGGCTCACGGCCAGGGACAGGCTGCCGGCGAGCTTGATGTCTGCGCCGAACAGCAGGACCAGCGTGGGGATCAGCAGCTCCCCCCCGGCGACCCCTAACAAAGACGCCACGACGCCGATCAGGAACCCTGCGACGACCCCTGCAACAATCTGCGCAGCACCCGTCACAAGCGCCGCCCCGGCCGTTGCGTCGTGGCCCAGCAACAAGACACCTGCGATCAGCACCAGCATCACGGCGATGACCTTGTAGAGGGTTTCCGAACGGAGCCGTGTGGCCCAGCCGGCGCCGAACCATGCCCCCAGCAGGCTCCCGGCCAGCAGATTGAGGATGATCGGCCAGTGTGCCGCCACCTCCCCGAAGGGCACCGTGCGTGCTCTGAAGGGCAGCGCTGTGGCAACGACCACGAGGCTCATCGCCTTGTTGAGGATCACGGCCTCAAGAGCTGCGAAGCGGAACGCACCGATCAGCAGCGGAAGCCGGAACTCCGCCCCGCCGAGCCCGATCAAGCCGCCCAGCGTCCCGATGATCGCGCCACCTCCGAACGCTGCGGAGGCACTGCGGGGGGCACCCGGATCAGCCTTCACGGGAAGTAGGCACCAACGCGACACTGCGGGCACCGCCGCGCTCGTACCAACCCTGTGAACGGTTCACGATCCAGACGACCGTGAGCATCACCGGCACCTCGACAAGAACACCGACAACGGTTGCGAGGGCAGCCCCGGAGTGGAACCCGAACAGGCTGATTGCTGCGGCTACTGCCAGCTCGAAGAAGTTCGAGGCACCGATCAGGGCCGAGGGCCCAGCTACGCAATGCCGCTCACCGAGCGCACGGTTCAGGAGGTAGGCGAGACCCGCGTTGAAATAGACCTGGATGAGGATCGGCACGGCCAAGAGGCCAATCACCAAGGGTTGCGCGATAATCTGCTCGCCCTGGAAGCCGAACAGCAGCACCAACGTGGCGAGTAGCGCGACCAGCGACATCGGGCTCATTGTCCCGAGCAGCCTGTCGAGCGCGGGCTGGCCGCCCGATGCCAGGAGGCCGCGGCGCACGAGCTGCGCCACGATCACCGGGATCACGATGTACAGGACCACGGAGAGAACCAGCGTGTTCCACGGGACCGTGATCGAAGAGAGACCGAGCAGCAGGCCCACGATGGGGGCGAAGGCCACCACCATGATGCCGTCGTTGAGTGCCACTTGGCTTAGTGTGAAGTGCGGCTCGCCCTTCGTCAGGTTCGACCACACGAAGACCATGGCTGTGCAAGGTGCAGCGGCGAGGATGATGAGCCCGGCGATGTAGCTGTTGATCTGGTCGGCTGGCAGGTAGGGCCGGAACAGCCAGCCCACGAACAACCACCCGAGCAGCGCCATGGAGAACGGCTTTACGGCCCAGTTGATGAACAGGGTCACGCCAATACCCCGCCAGTGCCGCCCGACATGCCGAAGCGACGTGAAGTCGATCTTGAGCAGCATGGGGATCACCATGAGCCAGATCAGCACCGCCACCGGCAGGTTGACCTGAGCGACTTCGGCCGAGCCTATTGTCTGGAAGAACCCCGGCATGAGGTGGCCGAACGCAATGCCGACGAGGATGCAGAGGGCGACCCAGAGGGTCAGATAGCGTTCGAACGTGGACATGGTTGAGTTCTCAGGCGGTGGCGACGCGGCGGCCGTGCTCATCAACGACACGCTCGCCATCCTCCTTCACAAACTCCCCCTGCTGCGTGGAGAAGGTCCAGCACCGCCTCGGATGGCCGGCACAAGCGCACGCCCTTCGGACTGACCACCAACGGCCGATTGAGCAGGATGGGGTGCGCCTCGATGGCGTCGAGGAGTTGGTCATCGGTCAGGGCCGGATCGGCCAGACCCAACTCGGCGTAGGGCGTCCCCTTCTCGCGTAGCACGTCGCGCACGGAGAGCCCTCCACGCCTGAGGAGCTGCCTTATCAGCGCTCTGTTCGGCGGGGTCTTCAGGTACTCCACCACATGCGGCTCGATGCCGGCGTTGCGGATCATCGCGAGAGCGTTCCGCGAGGTTCCACAGGCGGAGTTGTGGTAGATCACGAGGTCGATCGGATCAGGCACGGGCAACGTCTCCAGTGGGCGTGCAGCAGGCAGCGAGTGCGGCCACTGCCGGTGTGCAGACTTCCGGATGCCCTTGGCAGCAGTCGCGCATCAGGAACTGGATCAGGTCGGACAGTGCCGGGTAGGCAGCGGTGTAGATCACGGACTTCCCCTCTCGGCGGGACTGGATCAGCCCTGCGTGGGAGAGGTCCTTCAGATGGAAGGACAGGTTGTTGCTCGCGGTGCCGACAGTCGCGGCAAGTACGCCAGCAGCGAGACCGTCTGGACCAGCCGTCACCAAGGCACGCACGATCCGAAGGCGATGCTCCTGGCCGAGGGCCGCGAACGCGGAGAGGGCTTGTCGTTCGTCCATCGGTAGACCATCATCTCAACGATCGTTGAAATGTAGAGGATGAGTTACCCGTGAACAAGCCCGAACAGCCCTTCGCCGATGGATTACAGAACGTCGCCGAGGTGGCCTTCGAGCCCCCGACAAGCGACCACCTCGGCGTGCCGCAGCAGTTCACTCATGCCCCACGCTTGCTGATCCTATACGGCTCCCTCCGCGAGCGTTCCTTCAGCCGCTTCCTTGCCTACGAAGCCGGACGGCTGCTGGAGGCGATGGGCTGCGAGGTGCGCTTCTTCCACGCCCATGGCCTCCCACTGCCCGACGATGCCACCGCAGATCATCCGAAGGTGCAGGAGTTGCGATCTCTATCCGTGTGGTCCGAAGGGCACGTCTGGGTCAGCCCGGAGCGCCACGGCAATCTTACCGGCGTGATGAAGAGCCAAATCGACTGGTTGCCACTGAGTGAGGGTTCGGTTCGACCAACTCAGGGGCGTACCCTTGCGGTCATGCAGGTTTCGGGCGGTTCTCAATCCTTCAACGCCGTGAACTCCCTGCGGGTGCTGGGACGATGGATGCGGATGATCACGATCCCGAACCAGTCGTCTGTGCCCATGGCCTACAAGGAGTTCGATGACGGAGGCCGCATGAAGCCAGGGCCGCTTTACGACCGAGTGGTGGACGTGTGCGAGGAGCTGGTGAAGTTCACGCTCCTCACTCGCGAACGGTCCGACTACCTCGTGGACCGCTATAGTGAGCGGAAGGAACGCGAACCGGAGCGCTTGAAGGCGGTGGCGGCCGACATTGGCTTCGCGAAGCGGTGAGGTGCTATTGGGACGTGATCACCACGAGGACCAGCCGATGAAAAAGTTCGTTGTAGCGACCACGGCCCTGCTGCTGTTCAGCGCGGCCCCTGCCTTCGCCATGAGCTGCTGTGGCGGCAAGGGCAAGGGCGCGATGATGTGCGGCAAGGGCGGCATGGCGATGAACCACAGCGGCAAGGACAAGAAGGCTGCTTGCTGCTGTGAGGGCATGGGCAGCAACATGAGCAAGCGCGGTTGAAGCCGGAGCCTGTCACCAGCAGGTCGAGGAGGCAGGCCGGTCTTGTCTGCTGCCGCTGGTGCCGGACCAAGTCGGGGACAGGCAATTGCCCGTCTCCCGATCGTTGCCTCGGATGCCGTGTGTTGCCCCCTTGAGAAGGTGTAGCAAGTTACGGGTCTTGTAGGTGGTAAGTAAGGGGGTAGTGAAGGTTCACCCGAGCGTAGCCACCGTCACAGGGAGGCTCATCGAAGTTACCTTCCTACCCACTTCCTCCATCGCAGTCCTTGCTGCTTCAGCCTTCGCATGGGGCACGAGCAGGCCATCATGGAGGCCCAGCGCTACTATGCCTTGAGCCTTGAGACGGTTGAGAACTTCGACAAGGATCATGCTTTCCGTGTGCATCAAGCTGTAGCCCAGCCCCGTGCCGAAGCAGGGTGCAAGGGCGGGGTGTCGGTCCAGCACGGCCCGACGTGTTCTCGCCACCGTCCATCCTTCCGGCAGAGCCGCCCCTTCCGCTGTCCCCGAGGCCAGGGTGAGGTCTGCTGGCCAGCTCTTCCGGTTGGTGTGGTCATCGAAGAGGAGGCAGTTGACCGCGAGCTTGACGCCTCGCCGATACTCCTCCAGCCCCGGGATCGCGTAAAGGTCCCCTTCAGGAGGCACCGCACCGACACTGGCGTAGGCAAGCCGAGGGAACATCGAGGCGTAGTCGAGCACTGCGACCTTCTCCCCATTGATCCTGATGCCACCCCGCCGGTCCCGTTTCAGGTACTGCCAGAACCCACCGAAGAGCCGCCCGCAGCGGTCGAAGCGCTCCCCAGCATCGTCTCGCCTGAGTGTGAAGTGCCGCCTCAACGTCCGCTGATGGGTGTCCACGGGGTCCCCGCCGTCGTCCACGAAAGTGATGTCGGCACCCGCCAGGAAGGTGTTTAGGTCCCTCATCACCTCGCGCATCGCCATGGTGGCCGGGGTGTCGGTGTACTCCACAGCCTCCCGCTTGCCGTCCTCGACGTTGCCCCGAAGCTCGAACTTGCGAGACAGCAGGATCACCTCCTCACCCGGCAGCCTGCCGATGTCCTCAAGGCTGATGCCAGCGGCCTGCACGCGTTCCGTGAAGGTGGCGGATGGGGCGATGCTGGACGCTTCTCCTCTCGTGATGGACATCGTCCAGGCGAGAACGCCAATCTCCTCCAGACGATTGAGGAGCGTCCGTAGGGTCTTGCCCAGTGCGGGGTTGTCGTATCGGCTGTGACCCTTGAGTGCGTTCCCAGTGAGGACCGCCAGTTGCCCGGTGTCCGGGGGCAACAGGATCGCATGGGCAAGGTTGGCGACGATGGCCTCGATGGCGACAGCGTGCCGGTGAGCATCGTCCGGCCTCCGCTTCCGCCTCCTCGGCTCTACTTCCTCTTCGTGCTGGGCAACCCGTCGGGCTACCTCATCCACCAAGGCGCGTAGCCGGGGCGTTGCAGCTCCCCGGTAATCATCGAGCCATCGGTGTCGGATCGGTTTAGCCGGCCGCCCCCTCAAGCTGCATCCCCCTGGATTTCCCCCTCTCGCATCCACGCAAGGTTCGCCGCAGCGTCTTCGTCGGCGCAGTCCTCAAGGATCAGTCCGGAGCCGCCGACAGGTTCCGACCCGGCCCGGACCTTCTCAGCCTCCGCCCGCGCCAAGCGGTATCCCAGCACCCCGCAGGCGTCCCCGTCCTGAACCTTGACCCACACTACCCGGACACCCGGACGGGCATTGGCAGTGGCACTGAGGATGCGCCAGAAGGCACCATTGGCGATCGGCTGCCCGGTGGGCTTCCTCCAGTGTAAAGGGCGGACCAATTTCAGGCCACTGCGGCGGAGTAAAACCAGGCCAGTGGCGGCCGGCAGCGTGAACGATGAAGGGGCCCGATCGGGCCCCTTCATCGCTCATTGGCGATCATGAGGCTTGGGCCGGCGGAATCTCGCCGGTCCCCGGATCGTTGGGATCGGCGGTGGCCTGGTTTTGCTGCGCCCTGCCGTCGCCGCGACGGCGACGGCTGCGGGAGGATTTGAGGCGGTAGCTGTCGCCGTTCAGGCTCAGGATGCTGACGTGGTGGGTCAGCCGGTCGAGAAGCGCTCCGGTGAGCCGCTCCGAGCCCAGTACCGAGGTCCAGTCCTCGAACGGCAGGTTCGAGGTCACCACGGTGGAGCCACGCTCGTAGCGCTGGGAGAAGACCTCGAACAGCAACTCAGCCCCCGTCGGCGATAGCGGTACGTAGCCGAGCTCGTCGACGATCAGGAGCTTCACCGCGGCCAGTTCGCGCTGCAGCCGGAGCAGACGACGCTCGTCGCGAGCCTCCAACAACTGATTGACCAGCGAAGCCGCGGTCGTGAACGCAACCGAGAAGCCCTTCTGGCAAGCGGCCAATCCGAGAGCCAAGGCGATGTGGGTCTTGCCGGTGCCGGAGTTGCCGAGTGCGATCACGTTCTCCCGGCTGAGGATGTAGCCGCAGCGCGCCAGCTCCAGCACGAGCATCTTGTTCAGGCTCGGGATCGCGGTGAAGTCGAAGGCGTCGAGGCTCTTCACCGCCGGGAAGCGCGCCGACCGGATCCGGCGTTCGACCATGCGCCGCTCGCGATCGATCAGCTCCAGCTCGACCAGCCGGAGCAGGTAGCGCGGGTGATCGATGCCGCCCTGGGCGCACTCCCGAGCGACCTTGTCGTACTCGCGCAGCACCGTAGGCAGCTTCAACTGCTTGAGGTGGTGGGCGAGCAGGATCCCCGGCGTGCCGCTGGTGGTGCCATCGGGCATCGGCTCGTCACGCGCCGCGCTCATGCCGCCACCTCCGGCACCAACACCGTGTAGTCGGCGGCCACGGTCGTCCTCACCGTGGTTCGGGGCAGATGCGGATAGGCCGCCAGGTCGAGCTGGGGGGGTCGGCGTTCGAGCCGGGCCAGCGCAATCAGTTTGACCGCGTCGAAGCCGATCGCCCCGAGCCGGATCGCCTCGATGACGGCTGAGGCGACGACGTCCTTGGGCATCGCCTCCATCAGGCGCAGAACCTGGATGAACTCGCGCTTGCCACGGTTGCCCATGCGCGCTTCCAAGAGATGGCGCAGATGCTGGAACGCCTCCGGCAGATCCCAACCCTGGAGCGCGGCCGCCTGGTCGAGGGCGTTCGGTTTGGTCTCGATCAGCGCGAGGTAATGCAGCGGATCGGAGACGAACACGCCGGTGCCGTAGCTCCGCGGGTGCCGGGCGATCTCGATCCCCGCGCACAGGACCACGACCTCCTCGACGAAGCCCTTCACCAGCACGTCGCGGAAGCCGTAGGCGGTCGGTACCGAGTAGTCGTTGCAGCGGTAGCGGACCAGCGCGGTCGAGGAGACGCGCCCAGCCCGCTTCTCGCACGGCTCCAGCGGCACCGCCGGCAGGGCACGCAGGACCGAACGGTCGGCCACGAGCCGTGTGCCGATGCTCTCGGCATGCCGTCCGGCCCGTTCATCCTGCCGGGTCCGACAGCGTCGTTCCAGATCCGCGTTCAGCGCCTCGAAGGAGGCGGCCACCGGGGCCGGGGTCATGAAGTTGGATCGGGCATACTTGACCAGGCCTTCGACCTTGCCCTTGTCGTTGCCCTTGCCCGGTCGCCCGAAGCGGTCTCGGAACAGGTAGTGGCTCACCAGCTCGGTGAAGGCGCGGGTGCGCTCGCGCCGGCCGCCGCCGCAGATCTTGGCGACCGCGATCCTGGTGTTGTCGTAGAGGATCGACAGCGGCACACCGTCGAAGAACCCGACAGCGACGACATGCCCGTCGAGGAAGGCCTCGGTGGTCTCCCGCGGATACGCCTTGACGAAGCAGGCGTCGGAATGCGGCAGGTCCATGCAGAAGAAGTGGATCTTCCGGCGCACGCCGCCGATGGTGGCAGTCGCCTCGCCGAAGTCGACCTGGGCATGACCCGGCGGGTGCGCCAGCGGCACGAAGGTCTCCCGCCCACGTGCCCGTGCGATCCGGACGTGGTCCTTCACCACCGTGTAACCGCCACCATAACCGTGCTCGTCTCGCAGACGCTCGAAGATCCGCTTGGCGGTATGCCGTTGCTTGACGGGTGCGATCCGGTCCGCCTCCAGGATCGCATCGATCACCGGTAGCAGCGGCCCCAGCTTCGGCTTCTCGACCGGCTTCGAGCGCGTGTAGCCCGGCGGCAGCGAGAACCGGCACATCTTGGCAATCGTCTCGCGGCTGAGCCCGAACACCCGAGCCGCCTCACGGCGAGAGTTGCCATCGATGAAAACGAACCGCCGAACGGCCGCGTAGATCTGCACGGCAAACATCCCGGGCCCCTCCCGAAAGAGAAGCCTCTCAAACTGGCCGGCTTTTACACCGCCCGCATCAGCACACAGCCGACGCTCCAGTGGATGGTTTTGTCACCGCCCTACACACTTTGACTGCCAGAATTCAATCCGAGATCGCGGCGAGTATGCGAATCGGCAGCCTGGGTGTCGATGCCAGAAACACCCCCTTACCTCGATGACGGTGCGACGCCCAGCCATCACAATGTCTGGTCGCCCAGGAAGGCCGCGGACGTGGAGACGATAGCCAACGCCCAAGGACCTTAGAGCACGTCGGACCGCGATCTCAGGACCCGTATCCTTGCCGCGCACCGCGCCCATGTTTCGAGAGCGCCGCTCTTTAGAGATGCGATCGGTCACCGTTCGAGCGTATCCTCTGAATCTCTGGAGGCAGGCGCATAAGCGACAGAGGTTGGCAGCCTACGCATGCTCTCCGATCAGAGATGGCCCAAAAACGACCGAGGTGTTCCCTTGGTGATCCGGAACCGCGGACTGCCGAAACGCACGCCCCCCCTAGGGGGGAGGTTTTAGCCAGCTCAAGGGGAATAAGCCTCTCAAATTTTTGCTCGAAAAACCCCGTCGCTCAGTGACAACTATGGCCCTTAATGTACAACCCTTCTGTACAACAGCGGCTCGGTCGGAAAACGAAAAACCCTTTTAGATCAATAAAAAGCTCTTTTTGAGGGCCGGTCCTTTCCTGGGCACCACTATTTTGAGAAGCGTCTATCCCTCAGAAACTCAAGCCGGAACAGTAAAGTGCGTCAGGCCGTCCGTACTACGGCGGCGCGCCACGGATGCTTTTCCGGACCTCCGGTCCACCGAGGCGGCCGGAGTTTTCGTCTCGATAGTTCGAGCAGTACTTCTTCGCGGAGGCTGAGGACGTCTCGGTGCGGTCATCCTGCCGGCGATCGACGGGGCGCGTCGCAGCCTGGTGGTTCGCTTTCAGCAGTTTGCCGAGCAGGAGGCCGACCGGGAGGGACAGAAGGGTCCAGATCCGGAGAAAGCGCAGGACGCGCGACATGCTGCCGGCTCCCGCCCATCACCGCAAGGCACGGTCGATGGGCATCTACTTCGGATGCTCGGACGAGCCGGCGTCATGGGGCGAAGGATAGTGCGGGCGAAAGTCGCTGCTCTCGGCATCGAGACCGACTTGGTCCGGTCGAAGCATGTCCTCGATCGCGAAGGACGACAGTTCGCGAACCTCTCCGGGCGACAAGCAGAGGCTGTCCACCTCGGCGCGCGACAGCATCCCGGCGACCTGGTCCACCCGCCAGTCGGGCGGCATGCCATCGGCGACCAGGCGCAAGGCTTCGTCGTCGCATTCGGCATACGTACCGAAAAACCTGATCTCCTCGACGCCGCCGTCGGCGACGCGCGGCGCCCAGACGCCGACTCGATATGGGGTCATGACGGCCTCCGCAGGTGAATTGAACTGCTTAGGCCGTTTTATCAAGATTCACGCGAGGCGACACCATCACATGATGCAATCGAGTCTCACGCGCTTACTTATCCAAGACTCAAGAGCGGCGACGCTATAGAGAATCGGCGCTCAGTCCGACAAGCGCAGGCACACGAGGGCTGCACCCGGCTCCGACTCCGCCAGCACCTCGGGCGTCACGCTCCGGAGGCAGCTGGAGAGCCGCCGGGCCGCTTCGGGGTCGGCGCACCGGACCCCGGAGGGTCGCAGACCGAACGTCGGCTCCCAGCGACCTCGGGACCGCCTCCGCGGGCCATGCCGCCTTCCGCCCGGAAGAACTTGCCAAGTGGCGGGGTCCTGACGGTGTGCCGATGGCGACAGCGACGGTCGCAGGGACTGTCATGGACGAAGACTCGAGCATGGTGCGGGAACGTGAAATCCGGTTTCCCGAAGCATCATGCGCGAACAACGAGCCGGGGCATGCTTCCGGTGCCGTGGAAACGAAGCACGTCCTGGCTGCGGCCGATGGCGATCCGCGCTCACCTCGACCCTGAGGGGATCAGGCCCCGGCGAGCGCGGAAGGTCGACGATGATGTGTCGACTACCCGACAATACATCAGTCTAACGGCCCGTGGAAGTTTGATTTAGATCATGATGCACCTGTCCGAACCCCGGACTTGTGCTGTCGGTATTCTGACCGATTTGTTGGATTACCGAATTTTCAATACAATGAGGCATTGTCGGATGGGAAACTCAGAGTTCGATGGCTGAGAGCTGGATGCTCTCCCGCCTGCTGCCGTGGAATCCTCCATGCCGAAATACGTGTACGACCTGAATGAGGGCGATTCCTCCGAGTGGGAGGACGAGGACCTGGAATGCGAAGGGCGCATCCAGATCGAGCACCATGCTCGCAGGCTTCTCAACGAGGCCGGCGCGCGGCAAGCCGCACGCGGCAGCGCAAGCCTTCCATCGACCGTGGTGGTCTATGAAGAGAATGGTGAGATCATCATGAGCGCCCACGGTTGGCCCGGAGGCAAGGTGCGGGTTCTCTGGGCCGGAGGATAGGAGGCACGCCCCACCACACGGGCCACGACGTCGCCCCGTCGGGCTCCCATCCCCAGCACCGTCGCCGGCCGCAGCGGGTTCGGCTCTCGACCCTGCCGGTCCGGGCGCGGAGCATCGGGCGAACCTCGATCCATCGGCCGTTGTTCGCCGAGCCGAGCACGAGCCTGCTCGACATCGCGGATGAACCTTCGAGAGGCTGCAGCCCTTCGCGCAGGTCGACCCCCGCGGCTACGGCGACACTCCGTGAAGCGCGCTCGATACAGACCGCGAGACATCAGCATCGCTCTGGATCGGTCGGGCGCCCGACGATGGATGCCGTGAGCGCAACCGCCAAACATGTCAAAGATTAACCATACGTCGTGGCATGTCGTATCTATGCCACCTAAGATTGAGTATATGCCCGTTGCCTCGCTACTACTTCGATATTGATCGCGGTTATTCTCTGATTGATAACAGCGGTATGGTCCTTCACGACGGCAAGCACGCTCACCACGAGGCTTTGCAAAGGGCGGCGGAGTTCGCCTGCGATGCCAACAATCTCAGATCGCCTGGCGCGATCGTCGTGACCGTACGGGATGGCCCGCAATCCATCCTGCTCACCGTGCGCCTGGTGTGTGTCGTCGAAGGGCAGGATCTGCCCCTCGGCGCATCCGCTCCGTGAGCCCGGTCCACCTCGGCGCTCGCGGGTGAGATCGCAGCATGACGCCGCGAACCGGAACGGCGCGCGAGCGAGCCGGGACCCTGCCGGCCTGGCATCTGCCGGCGAGCTCGAAGCTCGATCTCGGCATCGTCACCTTCCGCAACGTGCCGACGCCGGTCGAAGCCCGTGCGGCCTGGAGCCTGCTGCACTCGCCGAAGCTCGGGGCGAGCTTCGGCCGGGTTCTCGCGGGCTTTCTGGCGGCGCTCGGCGCCGCATCGGGCTGCGGGATGTCTACCTCGCTCGGGGCGCTGGCCGGTGATCTCGCCTCGAACTGGGGCCGCGTCTCCATCCGCTCCCGCGCCTGACCCCGCTCGGCCTGCCCACGGACGCCAAGTTCGGCGCGCGGGAAGCCGCGTAGCGCCCTGCGGCCCGACAATACTGGCAGCTGTGCCAAAAAGGCACAGTGATCTGGGCTTTTTCGGGTCAACTTGAAACAGTCATTCCCCAGAATGACCATTGGCCCCCGGCAACCGATCCGTCAAAAAACGCTTAATGGGTCCCGGATGCTCCATCCCGGATCGGTGACCGCCAACGCAAGCAACAACGGCAAGACTTCGGACGACGCTCCGGGATCGAGATCCGCGTGTCGTTGAAGACGATCGTTCGTGTTCGACCCAGGAGGCTAACGATGCAGGTCCTCGCCAGTCATCAAGTCGGCCGCGCATTGCCGGCAGGCGCGGACAAGGCCTACGCGGCGGAGCTGCATCGCCAGGATCAGCTTGCCGATGCGACGGCGAAGATCGTGGAGCTGAGCGTCTTCAAGCGGGGCGCGCCGGCCTCGGACAGGGACCTGCCGGCCGTGCCGGAGGATCGCGGCGCCCTGTCGATGGATATGGCGACGTCGCTCCTCGAAGAACTCCAGCAGGCGCGGTTCCGCGAAGCGCGGCGGCTGAAGCGCGTCGAGACGCTCGAACGCGAAGTCACCGTCGCCCGCGCCCAGAACGAAGCCCTGCGGATGGCGCTGGAGAGTGCCCGCGAGGAAGCCGGGGTCGTCGCGACCACGGGCGGCGCCGTCGTCGCCCGCCTCGATCCCGATGCGGGCCGGGCGCGGAAGACGGCCGGAGGCCGCAAGCTCGGCCGCTCGCTGATGCGCCTGTTTCGCAGCCGGCATTGAGCGGCGCCGATCCTTCACCGCGGCGACGCCAGGAAAGATTCGCGAATTCGATGAAGACGGAAGAGTTTCGGAAAGCGGTGAAGCGCGAGGGCTATTTCGACCTCGCCTACTACGCCCGGCAGATCGAGCGGCCTCTCGCCTCGTACGCGGAAGGCCTGCAGGACTATCTCGACCGCGGCTGGCTCGAACTCGCCGACCCGGCCTCGATCTTCAGCACCTCGGCCTATCTCGACCGCAATGCAGACGTGCGCGCCTCGGGGCAGAACCCGCTCTGGCATTACGTCACCTACGGGCGGACGGAAGGCCGGCCGATCGAACGCGGCGTCGCGACGCCGACGCGGCTGCGGCGGACACCCGCCCCGCGGCTGCCGACGCGGCAGGACTGGGAGTCGCTGGCGCTCCACAGCGCCGACACCGCCGACGACGGCAGCCCTCACGTCGACGTCGTCGTTCCGGTCTACCGCGGCATCGCCGAAACCCTGTGCTGCCTCTTCAGCGTGCTGACGGCCCGAGGACGGACGGCGTTCCGCCTCGTGGTCGTCGACGATCACGGCCCCGAGCCGGAAATCCGCGAGCGGCTCGCGTGGCTCGCCGGGCGCGGCCTGATCGACCTGCTGCGCACGCCGAAAAACTCCGGCTTCGTGACGAGCTGCAATCTCGGCATGGCGGCGCACCCCGCGCGCGACGTCGTCCTGCTCAACGCCGACACGGAGGTGTTCGACGGCTGGCTCGACCGGCTGCGCGCCGCCGCCTACCGTGACCCGCGCACGGCCACCGTCACGCCCTTCTCCAACAACGCCGAGATCTGCAGCTACCCGCGCTTCGTCCGCGACAACTGGCTTCCGCTCGAAATTCCCGACCGGGAGCTCGACGCGATCATGGCCTCGGTCAATGCGGGTGGAGAGGTCGACCTGCCGACGGGCGTCGGCTTCTGCCTCTACCTGCGCCGCGACTGCCTCGATACCATCGGCCTGCTCAATGCGGAGACCTTCGGGCAGGGCTACGGCGAGGAGAACGACCTCTGCCGCCGCGCCCACGCCGCCGGACGCCGCAACATCCTCGCGGCCGACGTCTTCGTGCGCCATTACGGAGGCGTGTCGTTCGGCGCGAGCAAGCTCGCCCGCATCGATCACGCCGTCCGCACGGTGGAGCGGCTGCATCCGGGCTATCTCGCCGAGATCGGCGCGTTCGTCGCCGCCGATCCGGTCGCCCCCTACCGCCGCGCGGTCGATGCCGAGCGGATCGCGCGCCACTGCTCGCAGCAGGGCAGCGGCGGCGTGCTCCTGGTCCAGCACAACTGGGGCGGCGGCACCGACCGCCACGTGCGCGAGATGGCGCAGCTCCTCCAGGATGCGGCCGTGCCGGTGCTGATCGGCTGCCCGAGCTTCGGCGATCCGCGGCGCCTCGAAATCCGCCCCCTCGACATGCAGCACCTGCCGAACGCCCCGAGCATCGACCTCTACGGTCCGCCCGAGATCGGCGCCGAGATACTGCACCGGCTCGACGTGTCGCATGTCCACGTGCAGCACCTCGCCGGCATCGCGCCGGTGGTGCTCGACTACATGCGGCTGGCCACGGTGGCGGCCGGCCTGCACTACGACGTGACGATCCACGACTACATGAGCGTCTGCCCGCGGATCACCTTCACCGACGGCGACGGGCAGTATTGCGGCGAGCCCGACCTCGCCGAGTGCCAGGCCTGCATCGACCGCGACGGCTCGCCGTTCGGGCAGCCGGCGGTCTGGGAGTGGCGCCAGCGGCACGAACGCTTCCTCGCGGGCGCCCGGCGCCGCTTCGTGCCGGCCGACGACGTCAACCGGCGGATGCGGCGCTACTTCCCGCGCCTGAGCTTCGTCACGCGGCCTCACCTCTACGGCCTCGACGCGCCGCGCGAGGACCCCGGCCTGTTGCCCGAACCACCCGAGCGCGACGCCAGCCTGCGGGTGGCGATCCTCGGCGCGATCGGCCCGCACAAGGGGTCCGCCCTGCTCCTGCGCTGCGCCCGCCTCGCGCAGGAACGGGCGCTCGACATCCACTTCACGGTGATCGGCTACACCGACCGCGACGACGATCTCGAAGCCTGCGGCAACGTCGCCATCCTCGGCCGCTACGCCGAGGAGGCGCTGCCGGGGCTCATCGGGCAGGCGGATCCCGACCTGATCTGGTTTCCGGCGACCTGGCCCGAGACCTATTCGTACACGCTCAGCGCGGCGCTGAGGGCCGGCGCCACGGCGGTCGCCTTCGATTTCGGCGCGCCCGCCGAACGCATCCGGGCCGCGGGCGGCCACCTGATGCCGATCGAGTGCCTGCTCGATCCCGGACAGATCCTCGACCACCTGCTCAGGCTCGGCGCCGAGCCCAGGGTCGAGATCCGCCAGCCGCCGATGGTCAACTACGCCGACCCCCTGCGCTCCTATTACGACCTGCCCCGATGACCGCCGCACCTCACCACATGCCGGTGCGGACCCGCCGCACCGCATCGGAACCCGCATGCCGCTGACGCTCATCGGAGATGTCTGCGGCAACGCCGTGCGTGTGGACGCCGACGTCATGGCGCGCACGAACGGCACGGTGACGTTTCTGGGGACCGGCAACGTCCTGGAAATCGGAGCCGGCTTCATCGCCCACGGCCTCCTCGCCACGCTCGGAGAGGGTGCCCAGCTGCATGTCGGGACGGATTGCGTGGCGGGACAGCTCGAGATCCACGTGCCACGGGGCGGACGGATCGCGATCGGGCAGGGCTCGGCCTTCAACGGCCTGGTCCGCCTGCTCGCACACGAGACGGGGCGGATCACCATCGGCCGCGACTGCCTGTTCGGCGCCGACGTCGACGTCACCGTCAGCGACATGCACTCCATCCTCGACGCCGAGACGGGCGTGAGGCTGAATCCGGCCCGCGACGTGACCATCGGCGACCGGGTCTGGCTCGGCTACCGGGCCTTCGTCGGCAAGGGCAGCGAGATCGGCAGCGGGGCGGTGGTCGGCGCGCAGTCGGTCGTCACCGGCGTCGTCGCGCCGCAGACGCTGGTGGCGGGCCAGCCGGCGCGGCTGCTGCGCGAGGGCATCGCGTGGTCGGCCGCGTTGGTGTGAGAGATCCGGTCCGCATCATGATCCGGCAATCGAACGGCGACACTCCGAGGCTTGCATGCACACCGTGACGCAACGCGAGATCGAGGCCCTGCGCGCCCGCGGCGTGACCACGCACCATCCGCCCGGCTTCAGCATCGGCGAGGATTGCCTGTTCGAGCCGCCCTGCAGCCTCAAGTGGATGCAGATTCCCCATTCGTTGAAGCTCGGTGCCTTTTCCTACGCGGTCAGCGGGTTCTATTTCGCCTGCGAGATCGGACGCTACGTTTCCATCGGCGAGGAGGTGCAGGTCGGCCGCCACGGCCATCCGACGCATTGGGCCAGCACCTCGCCCGTCTTCTACCAGCCGCACGCGATGGTGTTCGACGCAGCCGCACCGGTCGTGGACGTCTCGCCCGCGGATTTCGCGTCCGGCGAGCCGATCCACGACATCGAGACGACGACGATCGGCAACGACGTCTGGATCGGCCACGGCGCCTTCATCCTGCCGGGCGTCACCATCGGGGACGGGGCGGTGATCGGCGCGCGCTCCGTCGTGACCAGGGACGTGCCGCCCTATGCCGTCGTGGCGGGCTCGCCGGCCGTGGTCCGGCGCCTGCGCTTTCCCGAGCCGGTGATCGAGCGGATGCTGCGGCTGCGCTGGTGGCGTTTCGCCTATTGGGACCTGAAGGGATCGCCCGTCGCCGATCCGACGGCGTTCTGCGACGCCGTGGAACGGGCGATCGATTCGGGGCTGGCGCCCTACGCGCCCGAATGCGTCTCGATCGCAGGGCTTCGCGAACAGGCCCTGCGCGCAGCCTGACGCAAGGCGACCGAATCAGGCCGCCGGCTTGGACGACGGTTTCGGCGGCGGAGCGGGAAGCTCGACGAGTTCGCCCGTGAGCGGATTCAGGATCACCACATCAGCCTCCTGTGGTTGGCTGCATTGCGGCATGGCGCACCCGAAACCGGGCGAAAGCTTGTCCTTACACGTTATCCACAGACCGGCCGGCCGGGTCGCTCGATTCCACCTTCGTCATGGCGAGCGAAGGAATGGCGTCAGGCGATGCGCTCGATCCCGATCCCGAGCTTTTCCGGTCCCCGCAGCGACGCGCCGGGCCGATAGGGCGGCGGGTCTTCGAGGAGGCGCGGCGCGACGAGCCGGCGCACCAGGGCGTTCAGCGCGATCTCGGTCTCGATCCGGGCGAGCGGCGCGCCGAGGCAGTAATGGAGGCCGCCGCCGAAGCCGAAATGCTGGTTGTCCTCGCGGTCCGGGTCGAACCGGTCGGGATCGGTGAAGCGGGCCGGATCGCGATTGCCTGCGGCGAAGAGCAGGACGATCGAGGCACCAGCCGGAATCGTGATGCCGGCGATGTCGATGTCGCCGAGCGCCTTGCGGGTCCGGAAATGCACGGGCGGCTCGTAGCGCAGTAGCTCCTCGATGAGGCGCGGCGCACGCTCCGGGTCCTCGCGCAGACGCTCGAGTTCCTGCGGATGCCGGATCAGCGTCAGCATGCCGTTGGTGATCAGGTTCACCGTGGTCTCGTGGCCGGCCACCAAGAGAAGGATCGCCGAAGCGATCAGGTCGACATCGCCCATGGCGGGCTTGCCGGATTCGGGGTTGGCCAGCCCGCTGAGCATGTCGTCGGCGGGATTCTTGCGCTTCTCGCGGATCAGGCCGCGCATGTAGTCCGAGATCGCGTCGAAGGCGGTGGCGGTGGCGTGGCGCTGTTTCTCGTCGCCGCGGGAATCCGGTTCGAGGGCCGTGGCGAGCACCGTCGCCCATTTCTGGAACTGCTCCTCGTCTTCCTCCGGCACGCCGAGCAGGCGGCAGATCACCATCACCGGGAGCGGATAGGAAAAGTCCTCGACGAGACAGATCTCGCTGCGGCCTCGAACCTTGTCGATCAGGTCGCCGACGATGCCCTCGACCTCGCGGTGGACACCGCGCACCCGGGGGATCGTGAACTGTTCGATCACGATCCCCCGCAGGGTGTCGTGATCGGGCGGATCGCGGAAGATCAGCGGCCGGTGGGCGTTGACCACACGGTTCTTGATCGGGTTGACGATCCAGTCCTTGAACGGGTTGCCGGTCGGCGGCCGCTGCGAGGGCGGCAGGTCTTCGGAGCTCAGGCGCGGATCGAAGATCAGGCTGCGGATCGCCGCGTGCGTGCTCACCACGTAGCTGCCGTCACTCTGGCGCGACACGGGTTTTTCGCGGAGGCGGGCGTAGAGCGGGTAGGGGTTCGCCCGGTTGGCGGGATCGGTGACCTCGGCGAAGAGCGTGTCGTGCGGCATGGCGGGGGCTCTCAACGCGACCGGGGTTCGGGAAAGTCGGGAGCCCCGAAATCCTTGATCGACTGATCGGTGGCGCCGAGGATCGGCGGGAAGGCGGCGCCGGCCTCGATGCGCTCGGCATAGGCGGGCAGCCAGCGGGCCTGGTCGAAGGAAATCGCGGCGATGGCGCGGCCCTCGCGTCCGTAGACGGCGAGGAAGCGGCGTGAGGCGCGCGAGCCCTGAACCACGGCCACCGCGTCGGCGCCGTCGGCGAGGCCCACGCCCTTGATGTTGATGCCGAACTGGCTCGACCAGAACGACGGCAGGTGCCGGTACGCCCGCTGGTCGTCGTCGTTCGCCAGCATATTGCGCGCGGCGTGCCCTGCCTGCGCGACGGCGTTGCCCCAGTGCTCGAAGGCGACGAGGCGGCCGCCATAGAAGGGGCTCGGACAGCGCGCCACGTCGCCGGCGGCGTAGAGGCCGGGTGCCGGCCGGCCCTCGCTATCCAGCGCCCGGCAGGCACTGTCGCAGGTGAGGCCGCCCGCGTCCGCATTCAGGCCGGCCTCCGCCAGCCAGCTCGTGTCGCGGGTCGCGCCCAGCGCCACGATCACGCAATCCGTCTCGATCGCCGCGCCGTCCTTCAGGCGCGCCCGGCAGACCCGGCCGGAGGCATCCGCCTCGAACGCCTCGACATGCGTGCCGGGCCGGAAATCGACACCGGCCGTATTCATGCACGATACGATCACGCTCCCGATCAGGCTGCCGAGGATGCGGGCGAGCGGCGTCGGGTTCGGATCGGCGAGGGTGACGGCGAGGCCGAGGTCGCGGCAGCAGGAGGCCGCCTCGCAGCCGATCAGGCCGCCGCCGACGATCAGAACCCGCTTCGGACCCGCCGCGAGGGCGATGCGCAGGGCCGCCGCGTCGTCGCGGCTGCGCAGGGTGTGGATGCCCGAAGGCAGCGGACCGCTTCCGTCGGTGACGGGCCAGGGCCGCGCCTGGGCACCCGTGGCGATCAGGAGTTTTTCGTAGCGAAGCTCAACGCCATCCGCGAGGCGGAGCACACGAGCGCTGCGGTCGAGACCGACCGCCGGCTGGCCGAGCCGCCAGGTCGCGTCGAGATCGGCAAGATGGGGCAGGGCGGTGGCGTCGGGGCGCAGTTCTCCGGCGAGCACGTGCTTCGACAGCGGCGGCCGGTCATAGGGCGCATGGGGCTCGTCGCCGACGAGGGTGAGCGGGCCGGCATAGCCGCCACGCCGCAGCGCCTCGGCTCCGCGAAGCCCCGCGAGCGAAGCGCCGACCACGACGATGCCGGGCTCGTCCGGGCTCACGACACCGACCCCATATCGAAGCTGATCGCCCGGACCGGGCAGGCCTGGACGGCGCGCGCGATCTCGGCCTGTTTTCCGGCCGGCGGCGTGGGATCGTAGAAGAGAACTTCGTGGCCGCGCAGCTCGAAATGCTCGGGCGCCGCGTAGCAGCACTGGGCATAGCCCTGGCAGCGATTGAGGTCGACCACGACCCGTAGGGGGCCGGCTCCGGGTTCTTTGCGAGGTTCGGTCATCGGGTCGGCCGTGGCTGGCGGAGAGGCGAGAGAGCGGTCTGGGGTCGATTTTCGGATACGCTTTCGATCTCGAGCGGGCCTTCCGCTCCTCACGCGTAGGAAGAGAGGGTCCCGCGCCGATCGAAGGCCAGATATCATAGCCCCAGATAAGGTCCGCCCTGCTCACCGGAATGCGGCATGAGGTGCGGGACCGAGCGCAGCGGCGTGCCGGTGGCGAGCGACAGCACGAGCGCCGCGACGCCGGAGACCAGCCGGGCCGAGGGCCCACGTGGAAGGGTGTGGGTCGAGATCGGGGTCATGACGCCCTCCTGTGCTGTGCCGGCGAACCGGCATCGTTGGAATGGGCCGCGCGCAACGGTCCGGATGAGGCGAGACGGCTCCTTGCGGAGTGCGTCCCGGCCCGGGTGAGATCGTCCAGTGCGGACAGGATTTCGCGCCGTGCGTCGCGGCCCGCGAAGGCGTCCGACAGCATTCCGGCACGCTCCCTGAACCGGGAATCGCCGAGCACGGTTCCGGTCGCCTCGCGCAGGGCAGCCGCGCTCGGCGTGTTGGTCGCGAGGTCGAGGCCGGCGCCGGACCAGGCGATGCGGGCGTTGATCTCGGCCTTGTCCTCGGTGAGGCCGGCGGAGACGATCGGCACGCCGGCAGCCAAGGCCATCGAAACGCTGCCGTAGCCGCCGTTGGTCACGAACAGGTCGACCTTCGGCAGCAGCGCGTCGAAGGGCAGGAAGGGCGCGACCCGGGCGTTGGCCGGGATCGGCACCCCGATCGACTCGACCGGCCGGCCGCCGGTGGTTGCGATCACGAGCAGATCGTCGCGGTCGGCGAGCGCCTGGAGCGTCGGCTCCAGCAGCTCAGAGAAGTCGTGGTTGGCGAGGGTACCCTGCGTCACCAGGACCACCGGCCGGCCACGATCGAGTTCGTGCCACCAGTCGGGACGCGGCTGGGCGGCCGAAGGGGCGCTCGGCAGCAGGCCGACGAAGCGCAGGCCCGGCGGCAAGGTTTGGAAGTCGTACTCGAACGCCGGCACGGTCGGCTGCAGGAAGGCGTCCGGCAGCAGGGCGATGGAATGGGGGAGCGAGGCCGGCAACGGCGGCAGCCCCATCCGGGCCAGCATCGCGTCGGTATAGGCGCGGACCGGGTTCACGAAGGCGGCGTCCATGCCGGCGCCGAGCATGGCGTAATGGGCGCGCTCGGCCTCCGTCTTCGCCGGCGGCAGGCCCATGCCGACGGGCGCCTTGTCGGGCCGGTCGAGAAACAGGAAGCTGATATTCACGGTGACGATGGGCGGACGCGGACGTTCGCGGTCGAGCAGCAGGGGCAGAACACCCAAAAACATGCTGCCCGCGACGACGATGTCCGGGCGTTCGCTGGCGATCAGCGCGCGCAGGGCCTCGGCCTGTACCGGCATCGGGTCGATGAAGCGCCGCGCGAACTCGCGGCGGTAGCGCTCGGGGCCGGCGGGCAGGCCCGTCTCGCGGAACTCCGAGGCACCGTCGTCGGGATAGGACGCGAAGCGCAGGCCCGCGCCCTCGACCTTCATGGCGAAGGCGGCGGAGGTGGTGACGAGGACGTCGTCGCCGCGCTTGGTCAGCAGCCGGCCGATGGCGAGCAGTGGGTTGATGTGCCCCATGAGGGGCGTGGCGGCGATCAGGACCTTCATCGCGCTCTCCTTGGAATGGGCGGTGCGATACCTGGAAGATCGTGTCGTGCGGCCCGTGGGTTACCCCGTGCGCCGCTCGTGTGTGCGGTGCCGCACGAAATTACATGAGATCCTTGGGCGGGACGCCGGGCGGCTCCGTCATCGCGTCGAAGGGCACCACGGCCATGAGGTGGCCGTCGGGCATCTTCACGACGTTGAACTGCTTGCCGGTCTTCTTGTCGGTGGCGACCGCGACCATCAGTTCCTTCGGCGCGAAGGGCGTCACGGAGAAATCGTGGCCCCAGGCGCCGACGAGCCCCGAAAGGGAGGCGAACGCCGTCCCCGTGCCGGCCAGGAGGCCGACGAGCAAAATCGAACCTTTGAGCATGGCGAAGCTCCCACCGTCCGCGTCATGGGCTGTTCGCCCCGGGGGAAGGGCCGGTTACGCCCGCCGCATCGCCCGGCCGAGGATCAGCGTCAGAGCGCCGGCCGCGATCATGATCGCGGCGATGGCGGCCAGCGCCAGGTCGAAGCGGCCGGTCGCATCCTTGATCCAGCCGACGAGGTAGGGGCCGATGAAGCCGCCGAGCCCGCCGATGGCGTTGATGAGCGCGATGCCGCCGGCCGCGGCGCTGCCGGTGAGGAGCGCGGTCGGCAGCGTCCAGAAGGTCGGCAGCGCGCAGAAGACGCCGAGCGTCGCGATGCTGAGCAGGGCCATGGCCGGAATCGGCGCGCCGGTCTGTCCGGACGCCGCCAGCGCCAACCCTCCGGCGATGGCCGGGATCGCGACGTGCCGGATCCGCTCCTGCCGCCGGTCGGAACGGCGCGTCCAGGCGATCATGCCGGCGGCCGCGACGACGTAGGGGATCCCGGCGACGAGGCCGGTCTGGAGCGTGGTGAGACCGAACCCCTTCACGATCTGCGGCAGCCACAGGCCGATGCCGTAGAGGCCGGCGCTGAGCCCGAGATAGACCATGGCCAGGCCGAGCACCTGCGGATGCACCAGCGCCTGCATCAATCCGATCTTCGGGCGCGCCGTCGCCTGCCGGTCGCGCGCGATCTCGGTCGCGAGCGCGTCACGCTCGGCTGGCGTCAGCCAGGCGGCCACCTCCGGTCGGTCGGTGAGGACGAAGAGGACGGCGATCCCGAGGAGCAGACTCGGCGCCGCCTCCAGCAGGTAGAGCCATTGCCAGCCGGCGAGGCCGTGGGCACCGTCGGTGGCGGCCATGATCCAGGCCGAGAGCGGCGAGCCGATCGCCGCCGAGACCGGCACCGCCATCATGAAGGTGCCGACGATGCCGGCGCGCCGCTCCGACGGGTACCAGTAGGTCAGGTAGAGGATGATGCCGGGGAAGAACCCGGCCTCGGCCAACCCCAGCAGGAAGCGCACGAGGAAGAACGAGCGCTCCCCCACGACGAAGGCGGTGGAGGCCGAGACCAGCGACCACGAGATCATGATTCGCGCGATCCAGGCCCGCGCTCCGACCTTTTCGAGGATGACGTTGCTCGGCACCTCGAACAGGAAGTAGCCGAGGAAGAACACGCCGGCCCCGAAGCCGTAGACCGCCGGCGACAGGCCGAGGTCGCGGTTCATGGTCAGCGCTGCGAAGCCGACATTCACCCGATCGAGATAGGCGACGAAGTAGCAGAGCATCAGGAACGGCAGCAGCCGCCGGGACACCTTGCGGAACAGGGCGTTTGTCATGGGATGTTTCGGCGCCCGGGCGAACTTCGGTCCGACCCTCTATCGGGCGCCAGCCGGCGCATTGGAACCGTCGCCGTCAGTCCGGGGCCGCGAAGCGGAACCCGGAATCCACCCGTGATGCTTCGCTGTGGGAGGCGTCGAGCCCAGACGTGGATTCCGGGCTCGCCTCCGGCGCCCCGGAATGACGCCGCGGGCCATCGCAAACCCTCGGGCCCTCGGCGCAAGAGCGATGCGGTGTTCAATGCCCCGCCAGTGCGGCCCCCGCCTTGTCGTGCGTGCCATGCCGCTCGACGAGCGTCGCGCTCGCCGCGTTGAGGCCGACCACCTCGACGACGCGGCCGCGAGCGCGGGCCTTGACCACGACCCGGTCGAGGGCGGCCACCGCCGAGATGTCCCAGAAATGGGCCGCGTGCACGTCGATGACGATGCGCTCCACCGGCTCCAGCACGTCGATTGCGTCGGCGAAGGTGCGGGCCGAGGCGAAGAAGACCTGGCCGGTGACGCGATAGGTCCGGGTCTCGCCGTCGAGGGACAATTCCGACGTCACCCGGTTCAGGCGCGACACCTTGCCGGCAAAGAACACGCCCGAGAGCAGCACGCCGACGAGGACGCCGATGGCGAGGTCGCGCGTCGCGACGACCACCAGCACCGTGGCGAGCATCACGGCGGAGGAGGGCAGGGGGTTGGTGCGGAGCGCCGCGAGCGAGCGCCAGGAGAAGGTGTTGAGCGAAACCATGATCATCACCGCCGTCAGCGCCGCGACGGGAACGACGGCGAGGAGATCCTGCAGGGCGACGAGGAGAACCAGCAAAAAACCGCCGGCCACCAGCGTCGAGAGCCGGCCGCGTGCACCCGAGGAGACGTTGATGACCGACTGGCCGATCATGGCGCAGCCGCCCATGCCGCCGAAGCAGGCGGAGGCGATGTTGGCGACGCCCTGGCCGGCGCATTCGCGGTTCTTGGAACTGCCGGTATCGGTCATGTCGTCGACGATCTGCGCGGTGAGCAGGCTCTCCAGCAGTCCGACCGCGGCCAGCGTCATCGCGACGGGCAGCAGGATGCGCAGCGTCTCGAAGGTGAGCGGCACGTCCGGCAGGGCAAAGCTCGGCAGGGTCGAGGGCAGGGCGCCGAGATGGGCGACGGTGCGCACGTCGAGGTGGAACACGGCGGTGACGAGCGTCAGCACCACGATGGCGACGAGCGGGGAGGGCACGGCGCGGGTCAGGCACGGCACGCCGTAGATGATGGCAAGGCCCAGCGCGATCAGGCCGTAGGTCGCCGCCGGCACATGCACCAACTCAGGGAGCTGCGCCAAAAAAATCAGGATCGCCAAGGCGTTGACGAAGCCCGTCATCACCGATTGCGAGACGAAGCGCATCAGCCGGCCGAGCTTCAGCAGACCGGCGAGGATCTGGATGAGGCCCATCAGGATGGTGGCGGCGAAGAGGTACTGGACGCCGTGGTCGCGCACGAGGTCGACCATCACCACGGCGGTGGCCGCGGTGGCCGCCGAGATCATGGCGGGGCGCCCTCCGGCGAAGGCGATGACGATCGCGATGACGACGGACGCGTAGAGCCCGACCTTCGGATCGACGCCCGCGATCACCGAGAAGCCGATGGCCTCGGGGATCAGCGCCAGCGCGACGACGATGCCGGACAGGGTGTCGCCACGCAGGTTCGAGACCCACGCACGGGCATATGCTTGGAACGATGTCATGAGGAATATCCGCAGGAGACCGGCGGCCGCGCCATGTCGGCGGGATCCGGAAAAGGTCTCGAATGCGTGATCCGGCGGATCGGCGGCCGGAAGAGCCACCCGGGCTTGCACCGGGTCCAGGCGAATGCCCGTGGCTTAGGGGCTTTGGTGTTGCGGCGCAACATAGGGCGGCCGGATGGGTCGATCCGATCCCGCCAACGCCACGATGTCTCCGGTCATTCAGTCGCCTCGAAGCCCTCCTCGTCTTTGCGAGCACAGCGAAGCAATCCAGGGCCAACGCACAGGCGTGGCGGGTGTGGCCCTGGACTGCTTCGGCTTCGCCTCGCAATGACGGCTCAGCTTGAGCCGCACCCTGTTCGGACTCGTCAAAAACGTCCCGCCAGCGTCAGCCGCACGGCCGTCGGCTCGACCGGATGGAAATGCCGGTCGGCGACACCCGCCGCGGCCTCGCCCGGCAAGCGGGACTCGTAGAAATAGGTGATCTGGTCGGCCTTCGCGTTGGTGAGGTTGAGGACGTCGAGGGCGAGGCTCATGCCGTTGTCGAAGTTGTAGCCGATGCGGCCGTTGAGGAGCGCGGTCGGCTTCGAGCGCACCGAATTGTCCTCGATCAGCGGGCGCGGTCCGAAATAGCGAAAGCGCATCGAGCCGAACCAGCCGAGCGGCTCGCCGAAGGTAACGCCGGCCGAAGCGATGGTTGTGGGCGCCTCCGGGATGCGGCTGCCGGCGGGGTCGAATTCCGTGAAGCGGGCATGCGTCACGGTGAGGTCGCCCTCGAGCGAGAGCCACGGGGTCACGGCGTAGCGGTTGGTCCACTCGACGCCATAGCGGCGGGTCGGGCGGCTCGGCTCGGTGGTGCCGCTGTCGCCCTGGAAGAGGTTTTCCGAGGCGAAATCGAGCTGGAACAGCGTGACCGTCGTCACAAGCCCGGGGAGCGAGGCGTTGCGGATGCCGATCTCGGAGCCGGTGGAGGGCACCAGGAAGGGCGAGCGCTGCAGGTTGAACAGGGGGCTCGACGGATCGACCGTCGCGGTGACGCCGCGGGCGTCGTTCGAGTGGAAGCCGCCGCCGTAATTCACGAAGAGTTCGGTGTCGAACCAAGGCCCGAGCACCAGCCCGAGCTTCGGATTGACGATGCCGTCCCGCGCCTTGCCGGAATTGGCGGGCGTGTCGGAGACGACGTCGGCGTAGTAGCCGTCGGCCCGGAAGCCGATACTGGTGCGCAGCCAGTCGGTCCATTTCACCCGGTTGTCGAAGTAGAAGGCGCCGCTCGACTCGAAGATCCGGTCGTCGAGGACGCCCGAGCGGAACTGCCGGTTGACGGTGTTGAACAGCCCGACGCGGATCGAGTCGGTGCGGGTCTGCACGCCGATCTCGTTCTCCATCGGCCGCCCGAACAGGTCGCCTTGGAAGATGTGCGCCACCTCACCGCCGCCGAGGATGCGCTGGTCGAGCTGGTGGAACTGGTCGCCGTTCACCGGATCGTTCAGGAAATAGGTGAAGTCGTTGAAGAGGTTTAGCTGCTGACGGATGACGTAGGCCGAAGCCCGCGTCACGCCGGTGTCGTCCGTCCCGCTCCAGCGGCCTGACAACGAAAATCGCGAAGAATCGCCGCCGTCGGTGGGGTTCAGCGTGCCGAAGCGGCCGATCAGGCCCTCGGAGACGGCGCGGGCCGGGATCTGATTGGTGGCGGTCCAGCGGCTGGCATAGGCCATGCCGGTGACGGCAAAACCGTCGAGCTGCGTGCCCTGGCTGTAGCGGACGACGCCGTTCACCTTGCGCAGCGCATCCGGCACGTCCCAGGGGCCGTCATAGACCTGGGCCTCGCCGGCTACGAGCAGATGGCCTTCGCCCAGGGGCGCCGAGGCGATGGTGAGGGCGCGCTTGTAGCCGAAGCTGCCGATCGAGGTCAGCGCGAGGTTCTTTTCGACGGTGTCGAGATAGTCGATCCGCACCGAACCGGCGGAGGCGAAGTCGCCGTCGCGGGCGAAGTACGGTCCCTTGTGGAATTCGACGCCGGCGACGAGTTCTGGGATCAGGAAGTTGATGTCGGCATAGCCCTGAGCGTGGGCGTGGGTGCGCATGTTCACCGGCATGCCGTCGACGTGGATGGCGATGTCGGTGCCGTGATCGAGATTGAAGCCGCGCAGGAAGAACTGGTTGGCTTTGCCCTCGCCGGAATGCTGGGTGACGATGAGGCCGGGAACCGATTCCAGCACCTCGCCGGGGCGTGAGACCGGCCGGCTGTTCAGCGCCGCGCCGGAGATGGTGCCGGCGCTCGCCGAGTCGACATTGCGGAGCGCGCCGCCGATGCCGGAGACGCCGCTGATAGAGCCGGCGCTCGCCGCCGGCGCGCCGGACGATGTGGGGGCCGGGCCGGGCGCGCCTTCGCCCGCGACGGCGATCTCGTCGAGGCGGGCGTCCTCGGCTGCAGCCGGCACGGCGCAGGCGAGCAGGCCGAGTGCGGGCAGGGCGAAACGCGCCGCGCGGGGCAGCGTTGGGACGGGACGGAAAACCGACAAAGGAACCTCGGGCGACGGCAGTGGCACGTCACCGCGAACGAGGTCGTTTCACGCGCAGTCGAGCGCGTGTCCGGACACCCGCCGGAGCACCCCGCCCGACGCGTTTCGCGTGTGACCACGACTGACGGCAGGTCTCCTGGCTCGCGGGTCGCTGCCTTCCAACCGTCTTCCCGGGCGAGGAACCCAGTGACATCGGTGGCGGAAGGCTCGCCGCTTACAGTTGCGGGGGCAGCCGCGGCATCGGGACGAACCCTCACCGCGTTCCCTTTTGATCCCCGAGGGGAACCGTCACGGCCGAGCTAGCGCTCCGGCTGCAGCGCCGTCAACGGCGGGGTGCGAACAAGAAGCGGGCGTCGCGTCCGGGCCACAGGGGAGGCTGTCATTGCGAGCCTAAGCGAAGCAATCCAGGGCCACGGACACGACGTCGCGGGTGGGGCCCTGGATCGCTTCGCTGCGCTCGCGATGACGGCGGCGCCTTGCTCGATCGCCAATCTGCCCCGCCAGTTCCCGGGCGGGGAGCCATCATCTCACCACTTGTAGGCGACGCTCGCCATCACGCGGCGGGCTTCGCCGTAGTAGCAGGAGTTCTCCGACTGGCAGGAGGAGACGAAGCGGCGGTCGCCGATGTTCGCGGCGGTGATGGCCGCCCGCCAGTGGGCATCCCAAGTGTAGTGCACGGTGGCGTCGAACAGGACGTATTCCGGCACCTTGAGCGTGTTGAGCGCATTGGCGAAGGAACTGCCGACGTAACGCACGCCGCCGCCGAAGCCGAAGCCGCGGAAGTCGCCCACCGGGATCGTGTAGTCGGCGAAGATCGACGCGAAGGTCTCCGGCACGTTCGTCGGCGTCTTGCCGCGCAGCACCGCGAGGTTCGGATCGTTCAGCTTCGTGTACTCGAGATCGTAGTGGGTGACCGCTGCGACCACGTTGAGGCCGTCGAAGAGGTTGGCCACGAACTGGGCCTCGACGCCCTTCGACTCGACTGTGCCGAGCTGCGTCGTGCCGAAGCCGATCACCACCGGGATCGGCGGATTGTTGCGCACGAGATCGAACGCCGCCACGGTCAGGAAGTAGCCCTGGCCGACGGGCTCGAACTTGAGGCCGACCTCGACCTGTTCGCCCTTGTCCGGCTTGAGTGCGCCACCGGTGATCACGTCCGGCCCGATCTGAGGCTGGAACGAGGTCGAATAGGCGACATACGGAGCGAGACCGAAGTCGAAATTGTAGATCGCCGCGATACGGCCGGTCAGCGCCTGATCGCTTCGCCTGGTGCTGGCGGACGGGGTGAGGCGGTCGTTGACGTCGCTTTGGGCGAAGTCCTGACGCAGGCCGCCGACCAGGCTCAGATTGTTGGTCAGCTTGATCTGGTCCTGGGCGTAGAGGCCGATCTGGCTGAAGGAATCGACGTTGATGAGATAGGGCGAAGTCCGTCCCGCGATCTGGCCGTAGACCGGATTGATGATGCTCAGGGCCGGGACGGCATAGAAGTTCGGGAAGTTCGTGCCCTGGTTGTCGTGCAGGGTGTAGTTCTTGTAATCGACGCCGAAGATCACGTCGTGCAGGAACAGGCCGTCCGAGAAACGGGCCTCGGCTTGGTTGTCGACCTGGAACAGGCCGACCTTCGACTGCGTGGCGAACTGGTAGCGGGCAAGTTGCGTCTGCGCCGCGTCGGCATAGCCGGACTGACCGATGTAGGAGTTCTGGGTACCGTCGCTGAACGAGTAGCGGAGGTTCTGGCGGATGGTCCAAGTCTCGTCGAAGGCGTGCTCGAACTCGTAGCCGGCAAAAGCCTGCTCGCGCTGGAACGAGTTGATCCGCGGGTCTCCGACATTGAGCGAGCGGTCGATGCGCAGGCCGCTGGCATTGGGGCGCACGGTGCCGGAATAGGGCAGGAAGTTCGCGGTGACGGCCGTGGAATCGCGCTGGTAGCTCGTCAGGATCGTGAAGGCGGTGCCCGCATCCGGCCGGTAGGTGATCGCCGGCGCGATATAGAGGCGATCGGCATCGGCACCGTCGACCTGCGTGCCGCCCTGACGGCCGATACCGGTGAGGCGATAGAACCAGTGTCCCGAATCGTCGGCCGGGCCGCCGAAATCGAAGGCGCCGTAGACCTGCCCGAAGGAGCCGCCGCCGACCTCGACATAGCCGAACGGCACCGTCGTCGGCCGCTTGGTGATCTGGTTGATCAGGCCGCCGGGATTGCCGGCGCCGAACAGTACGGCGGACGGGCCGCGCAGCACCTCGATGCGCTCCAGCCCGAAGGTCTCGACCTTGAAGGTGCCGAAACCGTAGTTCAGCAGCTGCAGGCCATCCTTGTAGATGCCGTAGTCGCTGGCGACGAAGCCGCGCAGCGTGAAATAGTCGACGCGCTGGTCGGCGCCGAAGGTGCCGGAATAGATACCCGCCGTGTATTGCGTGGCCTGGGTCAGGGTGGTGGCGCCCTGCGCCTGGATCTGCTCGCGGCCGATCACCGAGATCGATTGCGGGGTCTCGATCAGCGGCGTGTCGGTCTTGGTCGCGGTGGCGGAGCGGGTGGCGACGTAGCCGTCGATCGGCCCCTTCGGGTCCTCGCGCGGGATCCGGCCGTCGGCGCCGGGGCGGGTCACGGTCCCGGCAGTGCGGCCGACGCCGCTGCTGTCGACGGGCCGGACGCCGTTGGCCTGACCCTCGACCGCGATCTCGTCGAGCCGGGCGGCGCTCTGCGCGTGGACCTGTGTGACCGCCAGGGTGCTGACCCCGGCGAGCAGCACGGCGAGCCCTGCCGTCCTGCGATGACGGCGCGAGCCGACGAACGATGTCCCTGGATCCATACGCATGACAGCCTCCATCGGCGCGCGCAAACGCCCGCGTTCGGACGCGCGACACGCCGCGCCCGGTGCTTGTTTAGAATAATGATAAGATGCTGATTTGTTTCAGCTTTTGATGACCTGAGCTTTAATCTTGCGGCAACGCTTCGGCAACGCACGCACAGATTGAATTCTGCATACGTGACGGTTCTGCAACAGATCGTCGGGCGGTCGGACCCGGGAGGGCCGGGTGAGAAAATTCTCTGTGGCGGCAACTGCGTGGAAGAGTTTTCGCGGCCATGGCCGCCATTACGCAAGATCAGTTTATTGACCTCACAAGTCTTGCGGCAATATTATCCCGAAGATTGGGCGATCGCTTCGAACGAACGACGCTCTTCTTCTCTTTCTAGAACGCCCTGCCGTACCGCCGATCGCGGGTTTGTCGTGACGACATCCCCGGCCGGCGCGCTGGTAAGGCGTCCGTCATTCAAGAGGCCGATCACACCCGATGACGTCCCCCACCCAATCTCCTGCGGGCCTCCGCTGATGGCGGTCCGCATCGTCGCCTTCTCCGGCAACACGCACCGGCCCTCGCGCACCCGCGCCCTGGTGGAGGCTGTGGCGACGGAGGTCGCCCGGCTCCGCAACGTCGACCTCAAGATCTTCGATCTGGTCGATGCCGGGACGGGCATCGCGGTGGCGAGCCGCGACGCCCTGCCGTTGCCGGCCGCGCGGATCGTCGAAGCGATCGAGGGGGCCGACGCGCTCATCGTCGGCTCACCGGTCTACAAGGGCGCCTATAGCGGATTGTTCAAACACCTCATCGACTTCGTCCATCCCGAAGCGCTCGTCGGCAAACCCGTGGTGCTCGCTGCCACCGGCGGGGGGCCGCGCCACGCGCTCGTCGTCGAGCATGCGCTGCGTCCGCTCTTCGGATTCTTCTCGGCCCAGACCGTGCCGACCTCGGTCTATGCCGGCGACACCGAGATCGTGGACGGCCGGGTCTCCGACGCCATCGTGCTGGAACGCGTCGCCCGGGCCGCCGCCGAGCTCGACGTGCTGCTCGACCTCGACCTCCGGCAGAGCGATCCCCGGATCGCCGCCGCCCGCTGAGATCCGCGCCGCATGATCACCCGACGCCTCGCTGTCGCCGGCGCCCTCGCGGCCGCCCTGCCGATCCCGGCCCGAGCGGGGGACGGCGCGGTGCTGCGCGTCGGCTACCAGAAGAACGGCATCCTCGCCGTCGCCAAGGAGCAGGGCGCCATCGAGGCGCGCCTGAAGACCCTCGGCGTCGGCGTGACCTGGGTCGAGTTCTCCTACGGGCCGCCGCTCCTGGAGGCGCTGAGCCTCGGCAGCATCGATTTCGGCCAGACCGGCGATGCTCCGCCGATCTTCGCGCAGGCAGCGAAGGCGAACCTCGTCTACGCCGCGGCCCAGCCGAACGGCGGCTCGGGCTCGGCGATCCTTCTGCCGAAGGGCTCGACCATCCAGAGCCTCGCCGACCTCAAGGGCCGGCGCGTCGCCTTCGCCAAGGGATCGAGCGCGCACAACTTCACCATCGCCGCCCTGGAGAAGGCGGGCCTCGGCTACGCGGACATCGAGCCGGTGACGCTGGCCCCGGCCGACGGCGCGGCCGCCTTCGCCCGCGGCGCCGTCGATGCCTGGACGGTTTGGGACCCGTACTTCGCCATCGCCGAGACGGGGGAGGGCGTGCGGATCCTGGCGCAGGCCTCCGAGATCACGCCGACCAACAATTTCTTCCTGGCGAACCGCACGGCGATCGAGGCCAACCCGGAGCGTGTGACCGCAGCGATCGAAGCCCTCGGCGGCGTTGCCGCGTGGTGCGAGGCGAACCGCGGCGAAGTCGCAAAAAGCCTGTCGCGGATCACCGGCGTGCCCCTGCCGGCAACCGAGCGCACGGTCGGCCGCATCCGCTACGTGATCGCGCCGATGAGCGCGCAGGTCACCGCCGAGCAGCAGCGCATCGCCGACCGCTTCCACGGCCTCAAGATCATTCCGCGGGCGATCCGCGTCGCCGACATCGTCTGGACGCCGCCGGGCGTCCCGCGCAGCAACGGGTAGCCGCATGGCCGATTCCGCCCTTCCCGCCCTCGCCCGCAGCGCCGCAGCCCGGCCCGCGCGCCCGGCAGCGCGTATGCCGCGCTGGCTGGACCCGAGCCGGCTGATCCCCTGGCTCGTCCCGGCGGCGATCATCCTGGGCTGGCAGGTCGCAGGCTCCACCGGCCTCGTCTCGACCCGGTTCATGCCCGCCCCCCTCGACGTCGTGCGGGCCGGCTGGAGCGCGGCGCAGACCGGCGAGCTCTGGGTCAACCTCTGGGTCAGCTTTTTGCGCGCCTTGGCGGGCTTCGTGGTCGGCGGCGGCATCGGCCTCGCCTTCGGACTGGCCAACGGCCTCTCGAAACTCTCCGAAAAGCTCACCGACACGACGCTGCAGATGGTGCGCAACGTGCCCCACCTGTCGCTGATCCCGCTGGTGATCCTGTGGTTCGGCATCGACGAGGGCGCGAAGCTGTTTCTCGTGGCGCTCGGCGTGTTCTTCCCGATCTACGCCAACACGCTGCACGGCATCCGCTCGGTCGATCCGCAGCTCATCGAGATGGGCCGGGTCTACGGCATGAACCGCCGCGAACTCTTCTGGCGCGTGGTGCTGCCGGGCGCGCTGCCCTCGATCTTCGTCGGCCTGCGCTACGGCCTCGGTATCATGTGGCTGACGCTCATCGTCGCCGAGACGATCTCGGCCAATTCCGGTCTCGGCTACATGGCCATGCAGGCGCGCGAGTTCATGCTCGTCGACGTCGTGGTGCTGGCGATCCTGATCTACGCCCTGCTCGGCAAGGTCGCCGATAGCCTGACCCGCCTCCTCGAGCGCACCTGCCTCGCCTGGAACCCGGCCTACCGCAACGGCTGAACTTGGCACTTCTTCATGCGAGATCCGATGGTCGCCCCTCTCCCGTCATTCCGGGGCTCGCCGAAGGCGAGAACCCGGAATCCAGAACCGCAGGAGCATCAGACACTTCACGTCACCGCAAATGCGAGAAGCGCTGGCGGTTCTGGATTCCGGGCTCCACTGCGCGGCCCCGGAATGACGGCCTCCGATGCTGACCCCGACAGCGTATTAGCCCGATCCTCCAACCTGAAATCCCAATGACCGCGAGCAGCGCCCTGAGCTTCGAGACAGTGACCGAGACCGCACGCACGCCGAGCCGTCCGGCGACCGGCCGCGCGCTCTCCGTCACGCTGCGGCGCCTGACCAAGGCGTTCGACGGCGGCGAGCCGGTGATCCGCGGGCTCGACCTGCACATGCCGGCCGGGCAGTTCGTCGCCATCGTCGGCCGCTCCGGCTGCGGCAAGAGCACCCTGCTGCGGCTGATCCTCGGCCTCGAGGAGCCGAGTGCGGGCCGGATTTCGCTGGACGGCCGCGAGAGCCGGGACACCGGCGCATTGCGACGCATCATGTTCCAGGAGCCGCGGCTGCTGCCCTGGGCGCGGGTCGTCGACAACGTCGCGGTCGGGCTCGGCCGCGAGGGCAGCCGGGCCGAGCGGCGCGAGCGCGCCCGGGAGGCGCTCGACGAGGTCGGACTGACGCCGAAGGCCGACGAGTGGCCCGCCACCCTCTCCGGCGGCCAGCGCCAGCGAGTGGCCCTCGCGCGTGCCCTCGTCAGCCGGCCGGCCCTGCTGGCCCTCGACGAGCCCCTCGGCGCGCTCGACGCCCTCACGCGCATCGAGATGCAGGCGATGATCGAGCGCATCCGCATCGAACAGGGGTTCACCGCGATCCTGGTGACCCACGACGTCGGCGAGGCCGTGGCGCTCGCCGACCGCATCCTGGTGATCGAGGACGGCGCGGTCGCCCTCGACGTCGACGTGGACGCCCCCCGTCCGCGACGGCGCGGCGACCCCGACCTCGCGGCGCTCGAAGGCCGCATCCTCGATCAGCTACTTGCGTGCGCCTGACGCGCCCCAACCATTCGGAGACACCGATGAGCGCATCCACCGACGGAAAGACCGACGTCCTCTGGTTCCTGCCGACCCACGGCGACGGCCGCTATCTCGGCGCGTCGGAGGGCGCCCGCGACGTCTCCCTCGACTACCTCCGCCAGATCGCCCAGGCCTCGGACGATCTCGGCTATTACGGCGTGCTGCTGCCGACCGGCCGGTCCTGCGAGGATTCCTGGGTGATCGCCTCGGCGCTCGCCCCGCTGACCAAGCGGCTGCGCTTCCTCGTGGCCGTGCGCCCCGGCCTGCAGGAGCCGTCCGTCGCCGCGCGCATGGCCGCGACGCTGGACCGGATCTCCGACGGACGCCTCCTCATCAACGTCGTCACCGGCGGCGACCCCGTCGAGCTCAAGGGCGACGGCGTGTTTCTCGCCCATGACGAGCGCTACGAGGTCACGGACGAGTTCCTGACGATCTGGCGCGGGCTGATGGCCGGGGAGACCGTGACGTTCGCGGGCAAGCACCTCAGATGCGAGAACGGCCGCGTGATCTTCCGGCCGGTGCAGGACCCGTATCCGCCGCTGTATTTCGGCGGCTCGTCGCCCGCCGGCATCGAGGTCGCGGCCGACCATTGCGAGGTGTATTTGACCTGGGGCGAACCCCCGGCCGGCGTCGCCGAAAAGATCGCCAAGGCCCGCGAGGCCGCGGAGAAGCGTGGCAAAAAATTCTCCTACGGCATCCGGCTGCACGTCATCGTGCGCGAGACCGAGAGCGAGGCCTGGGCGGAAGCGGAAAAGCTGATCTCGCGGCTCGACGACGCCACCATCGCCAAGGCGCAGGAAACCCTGAAGCGCCAGGATTCCGTCGGCCAGAGCCGGATGATGGCGCTGCACGGCGGCGACAAGAGCAAGCTCGTCGTCTCGCCGAACCTCTGGGCCGGCGTCGGCCTCGTCAGGGGAGGGGCCGGCACGGCTTTGGTCGGCTCGGCGGATCAGGTCGCCGACCGGATGAAGGAGTACATCGACCTCGGCATCGACCGCTTCATCCTCTCCGGCTACCCCCACCTCGAAGAGGCCTACCGCTTCGCCGAGCTGGTGTTTCCCAAGCTCCCTTTGCGGGCGACCACCGGCGCGCCGCGCTCGGGCGCGCCGAACAACGGGCCGTTCGGCGAAGTCATCGCCAACGACATCGTCCCGACCCGCCGGATCAGTGCGCACTGACCACCGCCGTCAGTGCGAGGCGAAGCCGAAGCAATCCAGGGCCGCATACGCAACGACGGTGTGTCGGCCCTGGATTGCTTCGCTGCGCTCGCAATGACGGCGAGACGCCCGAGCCAGACTTCCCTCACGTCACGACGAGACCGCCCATGCCAGCCATCGCCAAGGCTCAGCCGCTCGCAAACCTGCGCGACCGCCTGTGGCTCGTGCTCTCCGCGCTCGTCCTCGCGGCCCTCCTGCTCGTCCCGGCGCGGGCCGACGAGAAGACGATCCGCATCGGCTACCAGAAATACGGCACCCTGGTGCTGCTGAAGGGCCGGGCCAGCCTGGAGCCGCGGCTGAAGGCGCTCGGCTACACGGTGACGTGGTCCGAGTTCCCCTCCGGCCCGCCGCTGCTCGAAGCGCTCAATGCCGGCGCGATCGATTTCGGCACGGCCGGCGAGACGCCGCCGATCTTCGCGCAGGCCGCGAGCGACGTGCTCACCTACGTCGCCCACGAACCGCCGGCCCCGCGCGGCGAGGCGATCCTGGTGCCGAAGGGGAGCCCGCTGCAATCGGTCGCCGATCTGCGCGGAAAGAAGGTCGCGCTGAACAAGGGCTCGAACGTGCATTACCTGCTCGTGCGCGCCCTGGAGAAGGCCGGGTTGTCGCTCAAGGACATCACGCCGACCTACCTCGCCCCGGCCGACGCGCGGGCCGCCTTCGAGCGCGGCGCGGTGGATGCCTGGGCGATCTGGGACCCCTATCTCGCCGCCGCCGAAGTCTCGACGAGCGCCCGCACGCTCAGCGACGGCACCGGCCTCGTGCCGAACCACCAGTTCTACCTCGCCTCGCGCGACTTCTCCGCAAAGAACGGGCCTGTGCTCGACGCCGTGATCGCCGCCATCGGCGAGGTCGACGCCTGGGCACGTGACAACACCGACGCCGTGGCCCGCGAACTCGCCCCCTCGGTCGGCATTCCGGCTCCGATCCTGGCGGTGGCCCTCAAGCGCCAGAGCTACGGCATCCGCCCCCTCGACGCGCCGGTGATCGCCGAGCAGCAGCGCATCGCCGACACGTTTCATAGCCTCGGCCTCGTGCCGAAGGCGCCCACCATTTCCGAGGCCGTGCGCAAGCCGGGAAGCTGATCGATATCTCGCCGAATCGTTCCTGAAGGGTTCGAAGCAGTCCACTGTCATTCCGGGGCTCGCCGAAGGCGAGAACCCGGAATCCAGATTCGCTGATGGCTCGGAAGAGTTCACAGCGGCGCGTTCTGCGGACAACCGTCGGCGGCTCTGGATCCCGGGTTCGCCTTCGGCGCCCCGGGATGACGGCGAGAGATTTCCAACCGTCAGATCAGCCGTCACAGAGTACTGACATCATGATGAACCGCCGTCACCTCGGCCGCCTTGCGGTCCTATCCCTCGCGCTCCTCGCCACGACCGCGCCGCTGCGCGCGGAGGAGGGCGGGGTGCTGCGCATCGGCTACCAGCGCTCCTCGACGCTGGTCGCGCTGCTGCGCCAGGACGAAGGACTGGAGAAGGCGCTGGCGCCCCTGAAGGTCACGGTGTCCTGGCACGAATTCACCAGCGGCCTGCCGATCATGGAGGCGCTGAACGTCGGCCAGATCGACGTCTCGGCGGACGTCGCCGACACCGTGCCGGTCTTCGCGCAGGCGGCGGGCGCGAAGATCACCTACGTCGCGCAGGAGGCCGCCTCGCCGACCGCCCAGGCGATCCTGGTGGCGAAGGATTCTCCCGTGACGCGCGTCGCCGACCTCAAGGGCCGCAAGGTCGCGGTGACCAAGGGCGCCGGCAGCCACTACCTGCTGCTGGCTGCGCTGGCCGCCGAGGGTCTGTCGTTCAAGAGCATCAACCCGGCCTATCTCACCCCCGCCGACGGGCGCAGCGCCCTCGCCGGGGGCAGCGTCGACGCCTGGGTCGCCTGGGACCCGTTCCTGTCGGCGGCGCAGGAACAGTCCGGCGCGCGCATCCTCAAGGACGGCACCGGCCTGTCGCTCTACAAGCGCTACTACCTCGCCGCCGACGCCACCGTGACGAAGCAGCCCGGCGCCCTCGGCGTGCTGTTCGCAAAACTCCGCGAGACCGGCGACTGGGTGAAAACGCATCCGGACGAGGCCGCGACCCGTCTCGCCGCCCTCTGGAAGATCGAGCCGGCCGTGATCCGGCAGGCCAACGACCGCCGCAGCTACAAGGTCGAGCCGGTCACCCGCGACGGCCTCTCGGAACAGCAGAAGATCGCCGACGCGTTTCGCGCCGAGGGCCTGCTGCCCCGCGCCGTCGACACCACGACGGCCCCGGTCTGGGAGCCGCCGGTGCGCTGACGGGATCAGCCGCGCTCGGCCGGCTTGATCTTCAGCTGGTCGATCGCCCAGCGCCAGGTGCCGTCCGCTTGCCGCCGCGCGGATTCGACAGAGAGGCTGCCGTTCGGCAGGCGGGCGAAGGTCAGGGCGAGATCGCCGTTGACGAGGGCCGGTAGGGTCTCGGGGACAGGAAAGTCGGACTTCTTCGCGAGAAGGTCGGCGTAGAAACGTCGGATCTCGGCGTGGCCCGTCGCCACCACCTTGCCCGCGGCGAGCACCGCATCCGGCTCGTAGAGCGCCACCAGACCCTCGACGTCGCCGGCATTGGCGCGGGCGTTGAAAAGGCCGGCCAAGTCCCCGGGTTCGTGCGCGCCCTTGCGATCGTTGTTCGACATCGGATTGTCTCCTCTTCCTATTTCAGGCGTTCGCCCGTGGCGTCCCGAACCGCGACGGTGACGGGAATGCCGGCCTTCACGCTCTCCGAGACGGTGCAGAACTGCTCGAACTGAGCGAGCACCTGCGCGATCCGGGGCATCGCCACCGCCGACGCGCCGAGCGTGATCTCCACGTCGATGCCGCCGATACGCAGGCGCTGCCCGGCGTTGCGTTCGATCCGGGCCGAGGCCCGCGCGGTCACGCCGCCGCCGTCCTGCCGGTACTTGCCCAGCGCGAAGGCGAGGCTGGCGCAGAGGCAGTTGCTCACGCCCGCGATCAGCACCTGCTCCGGCGACGGGCCCTCGCCGCGGCCGATCGGCTCCGGCTCGTCCGAGACCAGCGCCGGGAAGGCCGCGCCGAAATCGATCAGGAACTTGAAGCCCTCGACCTGGGTGATGGTGATGCTCGGTGCCATCGCGGCTTTGTCCTCGCCTGATCCCGCCGTCATGCGCTCCCGCCTCGGATCCAACCAAACGCCGCCCGCCGGTTTCCCGAGCGAAGCGATCGAAGTGGTCCCGCCCCGGTCTTGACGCTGATTTCGTATTTGGTATACCAGATGCCAATCACCGAGTCACTGGAGCGAGGGGGCGAGCCTCTCGGTCCGGAAAACGGGAGGATGAGACGCCATGACCGATCCCTGCACCGCCATCCGGCACGCGGCGTCGGTGTGATCATGGCACCGGGCTTCGACGTTTCCGGGCTGGTCGCCGCCATCGGCGACGCGGTGGTCGTCTCCGATCCGGAGGGGCTGATCGTGGTCTGGAATCCGGCCGCCGAACGGATCTTCGGGTTCTCGGAAGCTGAGGCCCTGGGCCAGCCCCTCGACCTGATCACGCCCGACCGCCACCGCAGGCGGCACTGGGACGGCTACCACAAGACCATGCGCACGGGCGTAACCAAGTACGGCGCCGACGTGCTTCGCGTGCCGGCCCTGCACAAGGACGGCCGCTCACTCTCCATCGCCTTCACCGTCGGTATGCTCCACGGCGCCGACGGCGCGGTCACCGGCATCGCCGCGATCATCCGCGACGAGACCGCGCGCTGGGAAGACGAACGGCAGCTCCGTCGCCGGGTCTCGGATCTCGAGGCCGGGGTGCAGGCATCCATTTCAGCGTGATTTGAAGACGAACCCGATTTGACGTCGAACGACCAATTTTTAGATTTAGAAATTCTTAAAGAAGACTTCGACCCCGCAACGCCACAGACTACAGGGAGACAACGACCATGAGCCAGCCGCTCGAAGGCATCAAGATCATCGACTTCACCCACGTTCAGGCCGGACCGGCCTGCACGCAGCTCCTCGCCTGGTTCGGCGCTGACGTGATCAAGGTCGAGCGCCCCGGCGCCGGCGACGTCACCCGCAACCAGCTGCGCCACGTCGAAGGGGCGGACGCGCTCTACTTCACGATGCTGAATTCGAACAAGCGTTCGCTGACCCTCGACACCAAGACCAAGCAGGGCAAGGAAGTCCTCGAGAAGCTCATCAAAGAGTCGGACGTCATGGTCGAGAATTTCGGCCCCGGCGCCCTCGACCGCATGGGCTTCTCCTGGGAGAAGATCCAGGAACTCAACCCCGGCATGGTCCTCGCCTCGGTGAAGGGCTTCTCCGACGGCCACCATTACGAGGACCTGAAGGTCTACGAGAACGTCGCGCAATGCGCGGGCGGCGCGGCCTCCACCACCGGCTTCTGGGACGGCCCGCCCACCGTGTCGGCCGCCGCCCTCGGCGATTCCAACACCGGCATGCACCTCGCCATCGGCATCCTCACGGCGCTGCGCCACAAGGACAAGACCGGCCGGGGCCAGAAGGTCGCCGTCTCGATGCAGGACGCGGTGATCAACCTCTGCCGCGTGAAGCTCCGCGACCAGCAGCGCCTCGACGCCATCGGCTACCTGGAGGAATACCCGCAATATCCGCACGGCGAGTTCACGGACGTGGTGCCGCGCGGCGGCAATGCGGGCGGCGGCGGCCAGCCGGGCTGGGTGCTGAAGTGCAAGGGCTGGGAGACCGACCCGAACGCCTACATCTACTTCACGATCCAGGGCCATGCCTGGGCCCCGATCTGCAAGGCGCTCGGCAAGGAGGAATGGATCGACGATCCGGCCTACAACACCGCCCGTGCCCGCCAGGACAAGATCATGGACATCTTCGGCACGATCGAAGCGTGGCTCGCCGACAAGACCAAGTTCGAGGCCGTCGACATCCTGCGCAAGTTCGACATCCCGTGCTCGCCGGTGCTGTCGATGAAGGAAATCTCGGTCGACAAGTCCCTGCGCGAGAGCGGCACCATCACCGAGGTGCAGCACCCCAAGCTCGGTTCGTACCTGACCGTCGGAAGCCCGATCAAATTCTCGGACCTCCAGGTCGACATCAAGGCCTCGCCGCTGCTCGGCGAGCACACCAACGAGGTCCTGGCCGGCCTCGGCTACAACCAGCAGCAGATCGCCGAGCTCCACGACGCCAAGGCGGTCTGAGAGCTTTCCGGTCGACCGGATCAGATGGCGCATCGCTTCCCCTCCCCGTCGCGGGGAGGGGTCGGGGACGGCGGTGGTCGAGGACGGTGCGCCGTGGTGCCGTCCGCACCACCGCCAACGCCTTCCCCGCAAGGACCGTGGGCCGGGCGGATCCGAATCGAAGCCGTCGTCTTCCGTCGTCCTACCCACCACCTCACCCTGAGGTGGTGGGTAGGACGCGGACAGGATCCGTAAAGGCCGCACCGGCGGTGACGCGCCGCCGAACCGCTCTTGCGACGATTCCGGGCCGATCCCTCGGTCCGGCTTTTCTTATTCGGGAGCCGGAGGCGGCGGCCTTTGGCTCGTCGCCCCGATCCCGTCAGCGCCGAGGCCCGTGCCGATGCTGAGCCCGCTCCTGCGCCGGTTCGTTCCGGAACTCCTCGCCGTCAGCCCACGGGAGCGCGTCCGCTCGGCCTGCGGCGCAGTGGTCGGAATCCTCGTCACCGGATTGGTCGCGCGGAGCGCCGTCGGATCGGAGGCCGCTCTGCCGGCCCTGATCGCGCCGATGGGCGCCTCGGCCGTCCTGCTCTTCGCCGTGCCGTCGAGTCCCCTGGCGCAGCCCTGGTCGATCCTCGGCGGCAACCTGGTGGCGGCGCTCGTCGGCGTCACGGTGGCCGCGAGCATCGCGGACCCGGTTCTGGCCGCTTCCGTCGCGGCGGGACTCGCCATCGCGCTGATGATGCTGCTCGGCTGCCTGCATCCGCCGAGCGGCGCCGTCGCGCTGACCGCCGTGCTCGGAGGCCCGGCGATCCGCGATCTCGGCTACGGCTTCGTGATCTGGCCGGTCGGCCTGAACTCGGCCCTGCTGCTTCTCTGCGCCCTGCTGTTCAACAACCTGACGGGGCGCTCATACCCGCATGTGGCGCCGGGCCGGCCGGCGCGCGGCAGCGATCCGGTCCCGGCCTCGGGCAGCGGACTCACCGCCGCCGATCTCGATGCGGCGCTCCGGGACGTCGACGAGATCCTCGACATCGGCCGCGGCGACCTCCAGGCGATCCTGCGCCGGGCGCAGATCCATGCGTCGCTGCGCCTCTCGGGCCAGACGACCTGCGCCGCGCTGCTGTCGCGGGAGGTGCGCGCCATCGCGCCGGAGACGCCCCTGCGCGAGGCCCTCGAGATGCTGCGCGGCCACCGCGTCACCATGCTGCCGGTCACCGACGAGGGCGCGCGGGTGCTCGGCGTCGTCACCCAGAGCGATCTCATCGACAAGACGGTCTGGGACCGGCGCGGACCGCGCCTCGGCCTCGGCCGCCGGCTCCGGCTGACGCGCGACCGGGGCCGCGCGCCGCACGGCACGGTCGCCGACGTCATGACCACGGACATCACGACGCTGCACCCGGACACGGTGGCGGGCGAGGCCGCCCTGCTGATGACCCAGGCCGGCCTCCACCATGCGCCGGTGACGGACGGGGACGGGCGGCTGGTCGGGGTCGTCGCCCAGACCGATCTCGTCGGCGCCATGCTCGCCGACATGGCGAGCCGCGGCGTCGAGAGCCCGGCTGTGCGCCGAGCGACGGCCGCCGTGTCCTGATCGGTCAGTCGGCGGCCGGATACTCTCGGAAGAAGAAGTCGACCGCCTGCCGCACGACGGCCGGGTCGTAGGCGTGCGGCCCGTCATATTCGACGTAGGTCAGGTCGTAGCCGGCCTCGGTCAGCAGCCGGGCATGCACGCGGGCGCTGCGGTCGATCGGGATCTGCTCGTCGCGCGTGCCGTGCGAGAGGAACACCCGCGGCGCGCCGGCCTGGGCCTGGACGGACAGGAACCCGGCCGAGGACACGATGACGTGGCTGACGATGTCGCCGTTGGTGAGGCCGACGGACATCGCGTAGCTGCCGCCGTCGGAATGCCCGGCGAAGGCGAGCCGGCCGGGATCGAGCAGGAAGTGCGCGGCGACCGCGGCCAGCGTCAGGTCCAGCCGCTCGCGGTCGGGGCCGTTGCCGGCGATCACGAGATCCCAGGTCGGATGCAGCGATTGCGGCGCCAGCAGCAGGAAGCCGCGCGCCTCCGCATGGGTCTCCAGCATCGGCAGGATCTTTTGGGCGCTGCCGCCGCCGCCATGGAACAGCACCACCAGCGGCACCGGCCGGCGCGGACGAATCGCCTGCGGCACGAACAGCACCGCGTCGCGCTCCGCAAACAACCCGAGCTCGTGGCGACCCGGGGGGAGGGGGGCTTCGGTCGGCAACCGGTGGAGGAAGCTCAACCGGCCCGCGAGGTGGGGGTCGATCATGGCGTCACCTTCGGGAGCGTTCGACGGGAAGATCCCACCCAGTCCCTCATCCTGAGGTGCCGGAGCGCAGCGGAGGCCTAGAAGAACCTCCAGATGTCGCCGAGCGATCTGGAGGACCCTTCGTGGCCGCTTCGCGGCGCCTTAGGATGAGGTTGGGGATGGGACGAGAAGAGCAACCGGTCGGTCCGCACCGTTTCCAGCAGATCCGTTCGGATCGTGCGCATCCCCTCGCCCCGCACGCGGGGAGAGGGCCGCGACGACCTTGTCGTCGGCGCGGCGAGGCGGCAGCCGAAGGTGAGGGGGCCTCATCGGAAGAGCCACTTCCGGTGAGGCCCCCTCACCGCCGCTTCGGCTTCGCCTCCGCTTCCTTCATGGACGACGAGGTCCATGAAGGCCTCTCCCCGCGCGCGGGGAGAGGGGGGATGCGCGACACCGAAGCGATCAGGTCGGAATCCGCTTCACTTCTTCTTCTTGACCACGCTCTGCGGGTTGAGGCTGCCGATGTTGCCGCTCTCGCTGCCGGCGGCCGGGTCGATCGCCGCGTTGATGAGGGTAGGCTTTCCGGAGTCCATCGCCGCGTCCACCGCGCGCTTCAGCTCGTCCGGCGTCGTGACATGGGCGCCGACGCCGCCGAAGGCCTCCATCATGCGGTCGTAGCGAGCCTCCGGCACGAAGACCGTGGTGGCCGGATCGCGTCCGGTCGGGTCGGTGTCGGTGCCGCGGTAGATGCCGTTGTTGTTGAACACCACGATGCAGACCGGCAGGTTGTACCGGCAGATGGTCTCGACCTCCATGCCGGAGAACCCGAAGGCGCTGTCGCCCTCGACGCACAGGACCGGCTTGCCGGTCTCGACGGCGGCGGCGACGGCGAAGCCCATGCCGATGCCCATGATGCCCCAGGTGCCGACGTCCAGGCGCTTGCGCGGCTGGTACATGTCGATGATCCCGCGGGCGAGATCGAGGGTGTTGGCGCCCTCGTTGACGAGGATGGCGTCGGGCCGCTCCTTGATCACGGTGCGCAGCGCCCCGAGGGCCGAGTGGAAGTCCATCGGCGCCGTGTTCTTCATGAGCTTCGGCGCCATCTTGGCGACGTTGGCCTCACGCTTCGATCGCAGCGTCTCGATCCAGTCGGCCGGGGCGGTCTTCCAGCCCTGGCCCATGCCTTCGAGGAGCGCGGCGAGGCAGGAGCCGATATCGCCGACCACCGGCGCGACGATCTCGACGTTCGAGTCCATCTCGCGCGGTTCGATGTCGATCTGGATGAAGCGCTTGGAGCCGGGCGCGCCCCAGGTCTTGCCCTTGCCGTGCGAGAGCAGCCAGTTGAGGCGGGCGCCGACGAGGAGGACGACGTCCGAATCCTTCAGGGCGGTGGAACGCGCGGCACCGGCCGAGAGCGGATGCGTGTCCGGCAGCAGGCCCTTGGCCATGCTCATCGGCACGTAGGGGATGCCGCTGGTCTCGACGAGTTCGCGCACGAGCTCGTCGGCCTGGGCGTAGGCCGCGCCCTTGCCGAGCACGATGAGGGGCCGCTTGGCGTTCTTGAGCTCTTCGAGGGCGCGGGCGATGGCCGAGGGCGCCGGGATCTGTGCGGGGGCCGCGTCGATCACCTTGACCAGCGAGGCCGCACCGGCCTCGGCATCCATCACCTGGCTGAACAGCTTGGCGGGGAGGTCGAGGTAGACGCCGCCCGGACGGCCCGAGACGGCGGCGCGGATGGCACGGGCGACGGCGATGCCGATATCGGCCGCGTGCAGCACGCGGAAGGCGGCCTTGCAGAGCGGCTTGGCGATGGCGAGCTGGTCCATCTCCTCGTAGTCGCCCTGCTGCAGGTCGACGATCTCGCGCTCGGAGGAGCCCGAGATCAGGATCATCGGGAAGCAGTTGGTGGTGGCGTTGGCGAGCGCCGTCAGGCCGTTGAGGAAGCCGGGCGCCGACACGGTCAGGCAGATGCCCGGTGCCTTGGTGAGGAAGCCCGCGATGGCGGCGGCGTTGCCGGCATGCTGCTCGTGGCGGAAGGAGATGACGCGCATGCCCTCGGCCTGGGCCATCCGGCCGAGATCGGTGATCGGGATGCCGGGCACGCCGTAGATCGTCTTGATGCCGTTGAGCTTCAGCGCGTCGATGACGAGGTGGAAGCCGTCCGTCAGCTCCATAGGAGCGTCGGCTTCGGCGGTGCTGACGTCGGCCGTCGACGTATCGATGAGCTTTGCGACTGCGGACATGTCGTTCCCTCCCGTGAGATTTTGGTTGGCGCCGTCCTTGTCCGATCGGGCTCGACCGAATCGGCGGACGGGTGGGATCCGGCTGCGACCCTGATCTTGGTATACCAAATACCAAATAGAGGGTCAACGAAAACGCCGGCCGGAATCGGGTCCGGCCGGCGCTGTCGAGGGAGCTCAGGCGAGCGTCAGGGAGTGTGTTTCGGGCTTGGCCGGCCCGGGCTCCTCGGCGAGATAGCGCCGGCGCAGGGGCTTCAGCACGAACATCGCCAGGGAGGCCGCGACGATGTTGAGGCCGATGATCAGCGCGAACACCGCCGACCAGCCATAGGCCGCCGACAGCATGCTGCCGAAGGGCACGAGGAAGGCGGCCGAGCCCTTGGCGGTGTAGAGGAGCCCGGCATTGCTCGCCGCGAATTTCGAGCCGAACGTGTCGCCGCAGGTCGCCGGGAACAGCGAGTAGATCTCGCCGAACACACCGAAATAGACCGCCGTCGCGAAGACGAAGACGTAGGGGTTGGAGCCGAGGTTGAGCAGGATGATGATCGCCGTCGCCGCGATGCTGAAGGCGATGAACATCGTGTTCTCGCGGCCGATATTGTCCGAGACCCAGCCGAAGAACGGCCGGCCGAAGCCGTCGAAGATCCGGTCCAGCGAGATCGCGAAGGTGAGGGCGGCCATCTGCAGGCCGAACAGGCTCACGGGCACGTCGGCGACCTTGAAGTCGCGGGCGATCGGCGCGATCTGCGCCGCCGCCATCAGGCCGCCCGCGGCCACCATGACGAACATGGCATACATCACCCAGAACACGGGGGTGCGCACCGCCTCCTTGGGGCTGCGGTCGATGCTGGTCTGGGGTAGGCGCAGGCTCTTGCGCTGGACCGGGCCGGCCGAGCGCGGCTTGCGCAGCAGGAACGACAGGGCGACGACGACGAGGCCCTGACCGAGGCCGAAATACAGGAATGCGTCCTGGTAGCCGCTCGTCGCGATCATCTTGGCGATCGGGACCACCGTGATGGCCGCCCCCGCGCCGAAGCCCGCGGCGGTGGCGCCGGCCGCGAGGCCGCGGCGGTGCGGGAACCACTTCAGCGCGTTGCCGACGCACGTGCCGTAGACCGACCCGGCCCCGATCCCGCCGATGACGGCCGCCGTGTAGAGCACCGGCAGCGATTCGGCATGGGCATTGAGGAACCAGGCGAGGCCGATCATCACGCCGCCGAAGCCGACCACGACGCGCGGGCCGTAGCGGTCGACGAACCAGGTCTCGATCGGCACCAGCCAGGTCTCGGTGGCGACGAAGATCGTGAAGGCGAACTGGATGGCCGCGCGGCCCCAGTGGAACTTGGCGTCGATGGGATCGACGAACAGCGTCCAGCCGTATTGGAGGTTGGCGATCATCGCCATGCAGAGCACGCCGAAGGCGAGCTGCCACCATTTGGCAGAGGGCGCATCCTGCGGTGCGTCCCCACGTCGTGCGGCGGGGTTCGGCGCGGCCTGGCTTTCCATCCCGGATTCCTCCCGTTGCGGGTTTTCTTGATTCCGTACGCAGACCATCAAGCACGATAATTCTAGGTATGCAATATACCAGGATTAAAAATGCGCGACGGACGTATGGCTTATGATCCGTGGCGTGCGGGGGCGAGGCGGATCGACCGGCCCTCCCGAGGGGGGACGAGATGCCGAAACGACGACGCGCGCCGGGCGTCTCCGCCACGGCGCGCGTCGATTTTCGCGTAGAGGGCGGCCGGTCGTTCGGACCGGCCGCCGGGGATGCCTGGGGCGGCTACTCCGCCGGGACGGCGTGGAGGCCGAGCGCCGGCTTCGTATAGGCGGCCCGCATCGGCTTGAGCACGAACAGGGCCATCAGCGCGGCCAGGATGTTCAACCCGGCGGCCGCCAGGAACACCGCGTGCCAGCTTCCGGTCATCGTGGTCAGGACGCTGGAGAAGGGCACGATCAGCGCGGCCGTGCCCTTGGCCGTGTAGAGCAGGCCGGCATTGGTCGCGGCGTATTTCGAGCCGAAGGTGTCGCCGCAGGTCGCCGGGAACAGCGAGTAGATCTCGCCCCAGGCGAAGAACACGAGACCGGTGAGGATCACGAACATGAACGGGTCCTGCCCGAACACGCTCAGGAGGTAGATGCCGACGCCTTCGATGCCGAAGGAGAGGAACATCGTGTTCTCGCGGCCGATATGGTCGGAGACCCAGCCGAAGAACGGTCGGGTGACGCCGTTGAGCACCCGGTCGATCGTCGCCGCGAACGTCAGGGCCGGCAGGGTGATGCCGAGCAGGCTCACGGGGGTGTCGATGATGTGGAAGTCCTTGGCGATCGGCCCGAGCTGCGCGGTGGCCATCAGGCCGCCGGCCGCCATCATCACGAACATCGCGTACATGATCCAGAAGATCGGCGTGCGCACCATCTCGCCGGGGGTGAAGTCGCGCTTGCTCTGGCTGACCTTGGCCACCTCCGGCACGTCGCCCTTCTTCGGCGCGATCAGGAACAGCGCCAGGATCATGACGATGACGCCCTGGCCGATGCCGAAGTAGAAGAAGGCCGACTCGTAGCCGTAGTTCTTGATCATCGCCTGGATCGGCACGACGGTCAGCGCCGAACCCGCGCCGAACCCCATGGCGGTGATGCCGGCGGCGAGGCCGCGGCGATCCGGGAACCACTTCAGCGAGTTGCCGACGCAGGTGCCGTAGACGGCGCCGGCGCCCGTGCCGCCGACGGCGGCGGCGATGTAGAGCGTCGTCAGCGAATCGGCATAGGAGTTCATTACCCAGCCGACGGCGCAGAGCAGGCCGCCCACCAGCGCGACGATGCGCGGGCCGTACTTGTCGACGAACCAGCCCTCGATCGGAACGAGCCAGGTCTCGGTGACGACGAACATCGTGAAGGCGACCTGGATCGCGGCGCGATCCCAGCCGTGACGCTCCTGGATCGGGTTCACGAAGAAGGTCCAGCCGTATTGCATGTTGGCGATCATGCACATGCAGACGACGCCGAAGACCAGTTGCAGCCATCGGCTGGCGGGTGGCGAGCTTGCTGTCACTGATGGGGTGAGCATGGCGTTCCTCCGATAGGGGGTCTTTGGGATGCTTGGCGCTATTCGACCGGTTTGCTGATTGTTGTTCTTGCTTGCGTCTTCGCCCGGCCCGCATCGCTCGGATGTCGGCGAGCGAGAATTGGAGTCTCCTGCGCGCACGAACGCCGTGCGCGAGAAGCCGTATTGAAATGGATCTGGCGGAGCCGTCCTTCGTTCATCAAACATCTCCTTCGTCGAATCGACGAGAAGCGAAGGAAGTGTGTCTCGTCACGATCCCGGCCGGGCCGAAATCCTGCGAATGTTTCGGTCGGAGCAGGTGGATGTATGATTCCGCCTCACCGACCGACCCCGGCACCATAATTCAAAATTCAGAATTGACAACAGGTATGTTGTATACCAGTTTGGAGACCAAGGATCGTCCCCACCAAAAGGGGACGTCCGACAGGAGGATCGCCTTGGACCGAGAGACCGGCCGAGCGCACGACACTGCCAGCGCAGCGCGCGTCCACCGGGACGGCGCGGTCGGCGAGGCGCGGCGGCTGTCGCGACCGGGCGCCGGAGCGCTGCTGGTCGTCGACGGTCATCCGGCGGATGCCACGGTCGTCGGGCTGTTGAGCGAGCGCGACGTTGTCCGTGCGCTCGGCGCGCACGGGCCGGACGTCTACGGCCCTTGCATCCGGGTCGTCACCGAGCAGGACTTTCCCGCGATCGACGTCGACCACATCGCCTCGATGGACGGCTTCCGGGTCGGCGCGATCCTCAGCTTCTGGGATTGCTCCGGTGCCGCAGGCGCCGCGCACGCATGACCGCTTTCGGCAGACGAAGCGTTGACCTGTCCCCGCCTCCTCTGCTGAAATTCTCCTCTGATCGCAGATTGTCGTCGGAAGACCGCAGGACACTTTTCCGAAATCTGCCTAGCCAGAAAGACACCCGATGAAATACCTGACCGTCGTCGAATGCCCGGTGGCGTTTCCGGCCGAGAACGACCACGGCCTGTCGAGCAAGGACATGCTGCCCCGCGCCGGCGTGACCGGCGGGCTCGAGAGCCGTCACGTACGGGTCCTGGACAACCGCATCACCGCGGTCTGCATCTGGACGAGCGAGGCCAGCGCCAAGCGGTTCTTCGACAGGGACTGGCACGACAAGGCCGCCGCGATCTGGGGCGATGAATACCAGACCCGGTTCGAGGCGATCGACAGCGCCTCGGCCGCCTGACCGATCCGCCGGGGGCGTCGCGACCATGCCGGAGCCCCTCCCGACCAGCGAAGACACCGGCTTCCACGCCTGGAATCCGGGCCTCGTCTCGGGCCTGCCGCGCCATGTCCGGCCGCTCGCCACCGTCTTCCGGCCCGAGAACGTCGAGACGCCCTTCGCGGAGATTCAGGAACTCAGCGATCTCAGCGGGCTGCCGGCGACGCAGCTTGCCCTGTTTCGCCCCGAACGCCTCGTCGTCCACGAGGTGCTGATCCGGGTGATGGCCGATCTCTCGGTTCCGCTCGGCGCGGTCTACGCCGATCTCGGCGTCAACACCCGCCGCATCGCGGCGACGATCTTTCACGAGGGAATCGCGGCGCGTCTCCCGGAGATCGCGGAGCTCCTGGCGTCGATCCGCGCCCGGGCGGAGGACCTGATCGACGGCGAACTCGCGGCCCTGTTCGACGACCCGGCGCCGGAACGCAGCCGCGAAAAAAAGCCGTTCGGCCTGCCGTTCTTCGGGCGACGCCCTCAGCCGATCCCCGCCGAGGACTGTCAGGCGCGCGCCCTGCGCCGCCTCGACGACCCGGTGGGCGAGCCCGACAGCCTGGAACGCTGCACGCGGGACTCCCTGCGGACCGTCGTGGCGAGCGTCGTCGGCCGCCAGGGTTTCCTGATCCGCGACAGGGCGCTGCTGCGCCGCCTCGCCGCCATCCTCGTCTCGAACGCCCATGGCAGCCGGCGGATCGGCGCGACCATCGAGCCCTGGATCGCGGAAGTCGTCGCGCGAAACGGCTATCGCCGGGTCGGCGCGCAGGACCGGCCGGTGGTCATGAACGTCAAGGGCGCCTCGGCCTCGGGCAAGAGCACCATCCGCCCCTACCAGCGCGCCCTCGTCGAGCGCACCGGCGCCGACTGGTCGGATTTCGCGGTGATCACGCCGGACGTCTGGCGGAAGTTCCTGCTCGACTACGACAGTCTCGGGCCGGCCCGGCGCTATGCCGGGCCGCTGACCGGCCACGAGGTCGAGATCATCGACGCCAAGCTCGACCGCTACATGGCCCGCAAGGCGGCGGAGGGCCGGATCTCGCACCTGCTGATCGACCGCTTCCGCTTCGACAGTTTTTCCGCCGACGCCCGGGGCGACGGCACCAGCCAGCTGCTCACCCGGTTCGGGCACCGGATCTACCTGCAGTTCATGGTCACCCCGCCCGAGGCGACGGTGGAGCGGGCCTGGAAACGCGGCGAGGAATTCGGGCGCTACAAGGCGGTGGAGGATCTCCTCGCCCACAACGTCGAGGCCTTCGCCGGCATGCCGCGGCTGTTCTTCCTGTGGGCGCTGCGCACCGACAAGGCGGTGGCGTTCGAGTTCCTCGACAACACCGTGCCGGAGGGCGAGACACCGCGCACCATTGCCTTCGGCAGCAACGGCGCCATGACCATCCTCGACGCGCGGGCGCTTCTCGACATCGACCGCTTCCGCAGGATCGACATCCACGCGCGCACCCCCAGGGAGGTCTATGCGGGCGTCGACCTGGCCCCGGAGCGCAATGCCGGCTTCCTGCGGGACTGCCTCGGCCGGCTTGCGAGCGTCCACTTCGCCGAGCGCGACACCGGCCGCGTCTTCGCCCAGTTCGCGCGAGCGCGCCTCGTCGGCCTCGATCGCACGGTGCTCGAGCGTGTCTGCGCGGATGACGGGATGCGGGACGCGCTGCTGGCTGCAGGCCTGTCGGGAGATCTTCCGGAGGTGGCGGGGATCACGGAAACGCTACGCCCCGAGGAGAGCTCGACCCTCGGCGCCTGGGGAGGAAGCCTGTAGCGGCCGACACCGTGTCCGCTCGGTCGGTTCGGCGGTGCGCATTCCCCTCTCCCGGCACGCGGGGAGGGGCCTTCATGGACCTCGTCGTCCATGAAGGGAGCGAAGCCGAAGCGAAGGTGAGGGGGCGGTGCCGGAAGAGTCTCCTCCGGTGAAGCCCCCTCACCTTCGGCTGCCGCCTCGCTTCGGCGACGACAAGGTCGCCGAAGCCCTCTCCCCGCGCGCGGGGAGAGGAAGTGCGCGCGATCCGAAAAGATCTATCGGAGGCCGTGGGGAAATACCGCGTGGCAGCATCGGTGTCGGACGAAACGACACGAGACGGAGAAAATCGCGGCGAAAGCGCGCCTCAGCATGCACTATGCGCATAACTGCATCTGGTATTTTGTACTTCATATCCAAAATGGCATGGGCTATCACCCGCTTGTCGCACCGCAACATCGGTTCAAGAGGCCGCCATGCTCGCTACCGCCCTCGTCGCTCTCGTCCTTCTCTTCGCCCTTCAGGGCCTGCTCGTCGTCAAGCTCGCCGACAAGCTGACCGCCAACGCCGCGACCAGCCGTGACGGCCGCAACGGAAACCTTCAGGACGCCGGCCGGTACGCGCAGCTCGCCTGAACCGCGTCGAACCGTCAGAGGCTCCGGACCGCGCGTTCGGCCTGTCCTGAAGAGGCTGCGGCGATGACGGTGAGGTCGGCCAGCTCGGCCGACATCCCGCCGTCGGCATGCGATGGGATCGGGGGTTCCGCGTCCTGCCCGAAGGCTTCCGCGAGGAGGGCCAGGGGTTCATCGATCATCGCGTTCCTCCCGGACCGCCGCCCGTCGCAAGAGCGAAGCGCCTGCACGAATCCTGTATTGGTATTTGGCATACCAATCTCGGGTCTGTCAATATATTGCAGGCTCGCGCCTGCGTCGGATTGCGCCTGCCACTATTCTGCAGCCACCCTCTGAACGGCCCCGGTGGCCCCCGAGCCCAGAATTTTTGCGATCTCGGTGTCCGAGCAGCCGAGCACGTCGCGAAGAATCTCGTCGGTATGCTCGCCGAGGAGCGGCGAGCGCGTGATCGACACGGAGTTCGCCGAGAGCTTGATCGGGTTGCCGACTGTCAGATACGGGCCGCGCGTCGGGTGCTCGACTTCGACCACCGTCCCACTGGCGCGTAGCGCCTCGTCCTCGGCGATCTCCTTCATGGACAGGATCGGCCCGCACGGGATGTCGTAGGCGTTGAGGATCTCCATCGCCTCGAGCTTGTCGTGCTTCATCGTCCACGCCTCGATGCGCGTGAAGATCTCGTTGAGATGCGGCAGCCGGGCTTTCGGAGTCACGTAGTCCGGGTCGGTCTTCCAGCCGGGCTCGCCGATGATGTCGCAGATCGGCTCCCAGACCGCCCCTTGCGTGATGAAGTAGATGTAGGCGTTGGGGTCCTGCTCCCAGCCCTTGCATTTGAGGATGCGCCCGGGCTGGCCACCGCCTGAATCGTTGCCGGCGCGCGGCACGGATTCGCCGAATTCCACGCCCTCGCCGAACTGGCTGTATTCCGGGAGCGGCCCGTGCGCGAGGCGCTGCTGGTCGCGCAGCTTCACCCGGCAGAGGTTGAGCACCCCGTCCTGCATGGCGCAGTCGACGCGCTGGCCCCGGCCGGTCTGCGTGCGGTGGTACAGCGCCGTGACGATGCCGAGCGCGAGGTGCAGCCCGGTGCCGGAATCGCCGATCTGGGCGCCGGAGACCGTCGGCAGGCCGTCGCGCCAGCCGGTGGTGGAGGCGGCCCCGCCCGCGCATTGCGCGACGTTCTCGTAGACCTTGCAATCCTGGTAGCGGCCCGGCCCGAACCCTTTCACGGAGGCGAGGATCAGGCCCGGATTGGCCGCCTGCAAGGCCTCCCAGGTCAGGCCCATGCGGTCGAGGGCGCCCGGCGCGAAGTTCTCGACGAGGACGTCGCATTCGCGGATCAGCCGCCAGAGGACCTCGCGGCCCGCGGCGTTCTTGGCGTCGATGGTGATCGAGCGCTTGTTGTGGTTCAGCATCGTGAAATAGAGGCTGTCGACGCCCGGGATGTCCTGCAGTTGCTGCCGCGTGGCGTCGCCGGTGCCGGGCCGCTCGACCTTGATCACGTCGGCACCGAACCAGGCGAGGAGTTGCGTGCAGGTCGGGCCGGACTGGACATGCGTGAAGTCCAGGATTCTCACCCCGTCGAGTGGCGTGCCCGTCATCGTCTCCTCCCGGGGAGCTGCTTTTCTGTCGCGGGTCCCGGCCGGGCCTCTAGCGGTCCCGTACCGAGACAGGCGCCGCCCGGAAGCGGGAAGCCCGGTTCGACTGCGTGCCGACCGGAACGGGGGCGCAGCGGGGGCGAAAGCTTCGTGGTTCGACGACTCGCGCGATATTGGCATACCAAATACCAACGGTCAATTTGGCCTGCGTCCAGGTGGTGCGACCGTTTCGGACCATGCCCTGCCAAGCGGAACCGCCGCCTTGTGTTTCCAGCGGTGAGCCGCCATGGTCCGGGCGGTTCGCGAGGCCTCGGCGCGCTCGAACCGAAGCCAGTACTGGACTGATACTGACGTGATGCAGACTTTTACCATAAAGCCGATCGTCCCGGCGACGAGTTTGCGGACGCTGGCGTATGAAGCGCTGAAATCCGCGATCACCAACATGGACATCTACGGCCAGACCGGGGACGTCCGTCTCGACGAGCGCGGCCTGTCGCAGACGCTCGGTGTCAGCCGCACGCCGATCCGCGAGGCGCTGACGGTGCTGGAGCAGGAAGGCTTCGTGCGCAACGAGCCGCGGCGCGGCGTCTTCGTCGTCCGCAAGACCCGCAAGGAGATCGTCGGCATGATCCAGGCCTGGGCGGCCTTGGAGAGCATGGCCGCGCGCCTCGCCTGCGAGCGCGCCTCGGACGACGACCTGAAATGCATGCGCACGATGTTCCCCGAATTCTTCGAGGGAACGCCGGCCGACCATCTCGCCGAATATTCGGAAGCCAACATCCGCTTCCACCAGAAGATCATCTCGCTCGGCCATTGCGAGGTGATCCAGGATCTCTGCAGCAACCTGCTGATGCACGTGAAGGGCATCCGCAACATCTCGCTGCGCCAGGGTGACCGCGCCGAGACGTCGATCGCGGAGCACATCCAGATCATTGAAGCGCTCGAGGCGCGCGATGCGGAGAAGGCCGAGCGCCTCGTGCGCGACCATGGGCTCGGCTTGGCCGTCCACGTCGAACGCTACGGCGACCACCTCGACTGACCGGCCGGGCGCTGGCCAGGGGCCGTTTCGTACCGTCTCCGGTTGATCGATTCGATTGGTGCGCGTGCCACCTCTCCCCGCGTGCGGGGAGAGGCCCGCATGGACGTCGTCGTCCATGCGGGAAGCGGAGGCGAAGCCGAAGCGACGGTGAGGGGGCGCCGTCGAAGGCGTCGACATGCCTTTCCTCGCCCCCTGTGCGAGGAGGACCGGCGTAGCGCGGTGGAGCGGGCAGCACCGGGACCATTCCGGCATCGTCGCCCCCCAAAGCTGGAGGAGAGACGCGAACCGAGCCGAAGGATTCAACCAGAATCCGTCTCAGTCCTCGACCTCGGCGCGGGCGTTGAAGGACAGCGAGCGGCGCTCGCCGGGGCCGTCGAACGGCTCGACGCCGTGCAACAGCCAGGCCGGAAACGTGTAGAGCACGCCGACCTCGGGCGGCACGCTCAGCAGCGTCTTGGCGAAGCGTTGCTTGCCGCCGGTGAGGAAGTTCAGGTAGCCGGCCTTGCGCCCGGAGATGTAGGTCTTGCCCAGCTCGGACTCTGCGGGCGGCGCGGGGGCCTTGAGGTAGAGCACGCCCGAGAGATCGCCGGAATGGAAATGCACCGGACTCGGCGTCCCGGCATGCTGGCTGACGATCCAGATCCGGTCGATCTCGATATGCTTCGGCGCGACACCCTCCGCCGCCAGCACGTAGCGCAGGAGCCGGTCTTCGATGGCGGCCACGAGGGAATCCCTGCCACCGGCGCAAGCCACCTCCGGCGGCACGAGGAACTCCCGATCGCCGGACAGGACATGCCGGTCGGCGAAGGCGTCGAGGCGCGCCAGGAGCTCGGGCGAGACCCGCGTCCGCCCGATCAGCGGCCCGAACGGCGACAGCATCTCCAGCGGCGGATCACCGGCATCGCGCGCCATCGCCGCCGCACCGGCCTCGTATTTGCGCAAGGCGCGGGTCTTCTGCGCGACGTCGCGGCTGCGCAGGGCGTCGGTCTCGCCGGTCATACGGGCTCCCTGCAGGGGTGATCCTCCGATGAGATACACGGGCAAGCCCCATGGCGCGACCGGTCGGCCGAGACCGCAGGACAATCGGGTGAACCCGATTGTCCTGGTTTATTGCTCGGCCTCAGGCGCCGGCGGCCGCATCCGCGGCCTTGGCTGTCGCTCCGCTCGACGCTTTGCAGGACTTGCATCCTGCACAGCCCGCTGCGCGGGGCGCTCTTCGCGCCCGGAGCATCGACAATCGGGCTTCACCCGATTGCCCTGGCCGAGACCGCCAAGACACGCCTGCCCCAAAATCGCCTCAACTGAGGGGTGTCCTCACACCCTCACGCCTTGGTAGATGCAAGGAGGCAACAATGTCGTTCGATGTCGTTTTCACCCGCTCGGCACAGAGCGTGGCGGCCGACCATGGTGATCTTCCGACCTTGGAAGAACGCACCCGGGACGAAATCGCGGATCTTCCCGGCGAAGGCCTCGAAGAACTGGAAAAGCACTTCTTCCATGCCTTCGCGCTGGACGACGGGACCGAGTTCATCTGTTCGCTGACGGCCGACGGCGCCGTGCGCGTCGATGCCTGCGCCAACGAGGATCTTTCGCAGGCGGCCTAAGCAGACTCGCGTTGGCAAGCCAACGCGAGTCTGCTTAGGTTTTTATGGTGTCGCAGGTTTTGGTCGGAAAGCCGCAGGGCACCTTTCCGAAACCTGCTTAGCGCCGGGCCGGTGCCCGCGTCCTGCCCGGTGGCGTCAGCGCCGCGATCACCTGCGGAGCCAGTTCCTCCGCGATCCGGGCATGGCCGTCCCGTGAGATGTGGATCCCGTCCCACTGGTAGATCTCGCGGGGAAACACCGGGTCGTAAACGATCGCGCGGATGCCGCGCCCGGTCAGCCGCGCCACCATCGCGTCGATGTTCGTCGCCCGCCGCTCCCGCGTCCCGAAGAACCTCAGGTCGTTGGCGCCGGGCTGAAGCACCACGAGCTGCGTCCCGTCCGGCACGGCGGCGTCGAGCCTCCCGAGCATGCCCGACGTCGTATCGAAGGCCCGGCCGGCATTGATCACGCGCACGTCGAGCCCGCGCTCGCGCAACAGGACTTCGAGCTTGGCCGGATAGGCGGCCGCCTCGCCGACGCCCCAGCCGGAGGTGTTGCTCGCCCCGACTGCGACGACCGTGAGCGTGGCGGCCTGCGCCGCGGGAGGGGCCGCGCCCGCCAGAGCGAGGGCCGGGACGAGGGCTTTCAGCGTCGCGCGCAGTCGGTTCATGGTCCCGATTCCATCGTCGCGGGCGCCGCCTCGCCCCCGTCCTCCGGCACCCTGTTACGCCGGACGCCGGACGACCGAAACCTCGGGGCTCAGATGGTTTCCGGTTGACCCGCTCGGGCTGCGCGCATCCCCTCGCCCCGCTTGCGGGGAGAGGGCCGCGACGACCTCGCCGTCGGCGCGGCGAGGCGGCAGCCGACGGTGAGGGGGGCGCACCGGATGAGACTCTTCCGGAGTCGCCCCCTCACCGTCGCTCCGGCTTCGCCTCCGCTTCCTTCATGGACGACAAGGTCCATGAAAGCCTCTCCCCGCGCGCGGGGAGAGGGGGATGCGCACGACCGATTCGACGTGTGGCCCTGGGTTGCTTCGCTACGCTCGCAAGAAGGTAGAGGGCTCCGGGGCGATCGGCCCTCTACACCCCCAGCACCCGCTCCAGCTCGCCCTTGCTCATGGCCGAGCGCCCCTTGATGTCCTTCGCCTTGGCGCGCTCGAGGAGCTCGGCCTTGGTCGGACTGCTCCCGCTCGCGGAGCGGCGGGCGGAAGCCGCCTTGCGGGCGACGTCCTTCGGCTGGCGGGAGTGCTGTTTGCCCTTGGCGCCATCCGCGCGCTTCTTGGCGGTGGAGCGGGCGTATTCGTCGTCGGAGAGCTTTTCGCGGGCCTTCTCGGGCAGGTAACGCTCGCCGGTCTCGCCGCTCTCCTTGCCCGACTTCGTGTCCCACTTCTCCTCGGTCCATTGCTGGAGGTGGTTGTCCTTGGACTTGGCCCCGGCGTAGCCGCCGCCCTGTTTCTTGTATTCGGCGGTGGCCATCTGAGCCTTGCGGGCCGACCACTGGCCGGGCTTGCCGCCCTTGTCGGATTTCGTGACTTCGTCCTTCACCTTGTCCCAGAGCTTCGGGTCGGTCTTCTTCGCTGTCGCTGCCATGGCATGTCTCCGAAGGCATTTTTTCGGATCGACAACCGAAGTGCCGGGTGGGCGTTCCGGAGCGGATCGCCACATCCACAGCGGTCGCGTCACGGTCCCGTCATACCCGCTGCGTCATTGACTCGCGGCGGCCGAGATTCCACGTGCTCGCCGAGGGTGACGATGTCCGAGACGAGCGCTTCGCAGATGCCAAAGGTCTTCATCGACGGCGAGGCCGGCACCACGGGGCTCGGCATCCGCGAACGCCTGGAGGGCGAGGGGCGCGTCGCGCTCGTCAGCATCCCGCACGAGAGCCGCAAGGACGCGGAGGCCAAACGCGCGCTGTTGGCCGGGGTCGACCTCGTCGTGCTCTGCCTGCCGGACGACGCGGCCCGCGAGACCGTAGCGCTCGCCGACGGCCTGCCCGGGGGCGGCCCGAAGATCCTCGATGCCAGCACGGCGCACCGGATCGCGCCCGGCTGGGCCTACGGCTTTCCGGAGATGGACAGGGCGCAAGCCGACGCGATCCGCGCCGCGCAGCGCGTGGCCAATCCCGGCTGTTACCCGACCGGGGCCATCGCCCTGTTGCGGCCCCTGATCGCGGCCGGCCTGATCCCGGCCGATCATCCCGTCAGCATCAACGCGGTCAGCGGCTATAGCGGCGGCGGCCGCACGATGATCGAGAGCTATGAACGCGGGGAGGGGGCGCCCTTCCAGCTCTACGGGCTCGGCTTCGGTCACAAGCATCTGCCGGAGACGCAAGTCTATAGCGGCCTGACGCGCCGGCCGATCTTCATCCCCTCCGTCGGCAACTTCCGGCAGGGCATGCTGGTGAGCATTCCGCTCCACCTCGACACTCTGCCGGGGCGGCCCTCCGCCACCGATCTCGAGGCGGCGCTGCTGGCGCATTACGGCGGCGCCGGCCTCGTCGACGTGGTGACCGGAGCCGGCGAGGGTGCGCATCGCGAGCGCATCGAGCCCGAGGCCCTCAACGACAGCGACCGGCTCGAACTCCGGGTGTTCGGCTCGGGCGAGCATGCTCAGGCCGTTCTCGTCGCCCGCCTCGACAATCTCGGCAAGGGTGCGTCGGGCGCCGCCGTGCAGAACATCGGACTGATGCTCGGTCTCGACTGAGAAACACGCGCCGGAACCGGCAACGCACGTCCGCCGAAGGCTAGACATCCGGAACCTCCGCAGGAACTGCGTAGAATCCACAGGATATCGTCGCGCGCCGTTGCCGCACCGATCTGCGGTGCGACGGCCTGCACCGCCCGCGAGCGGCCGTCATCGGCGCGCCTGCAGGGCGGTCCGTGCGCATGCATGCATTGTGGGGTTCGGACCCTTCTCAAGATGTTGCAAAGCCGTGCAATTTCGACGGATTGCGAAATCGCAGCACGTGGATGTCACTGTTCGTTCAACATCGTGCGGCAGGCGGTTCAACCTATCGTAGACACTTTGTCTTGGAGCATGACCGGCGGTTCTAGTTGTGCAAAATCCAAACATATGAGCAGACGAAGCGCAGTTTTTCATCCGAGTGCTTGATTTTACAAATCACCGATCTTGCTCATGAGCCGACCCGAGCCTACCGTCCAATCGAGCATACCGACGGACAGCGATGGCAGGTCACACATGAGCGAATCCAGCGCCGAAACGGACCGACTCGTCACACTCACTGCCGACATCGTGTCCGCATATGTCAGCAACAACCATGTGCAGAGTGCCGACCTCGCCAAGTTGCTCGGCGACGTACACTTGGCGATCTGCAGCGTCTCGGCCGCCCCCCTGGCCGCCGAGGCGGCCCCGGCCAAGGCGACCGCACAGGAGATCAAGCGTTCGATCTCGCACGAATTCCTGATCAGCTTCGAGGACGGAAAACCCTACAAGACCCTGCGCCGGCACCTGACCTTGCGCGGGTTCACGCCGGAGCAGTACCGCGCGAAGTGGGGCCTCAACCCCGATTACCCGATGACCTCCGCGAGCTATTCCGAGCAGCGTTCCGAACTGGCCCGCGCCCTCGGCCTCGGCCAGCAGCGCCGCAAGGCCGGCGCGGCACCGGCGCCGGAGGCCGCCCCGGTCGAAGAGCCGCCCGCCAAGAAGACGCGCGCCCCGCGCAAGAAGAAGGACGCCTGAGCCGGCCTCAGACGGACCGCCGCGAGGGCGTCAGCCGCACGCCCGGGGCAGGACGCTCCAGCAGCACCTCGCGGCGGAAGCGCACGAGCCGGGCCGGGCGGCCGGCCGCACCGCTGGTGATGCCGTCGGTCTCCTCTACCAATCCCTGCTGCGCCACGAGCCGGCGAAAATTCTGCTTGTGCAGGCGGGTGCCCGAGAGCGCCTCGACAGTCTTCTGCAGCTGCAGCAGCGTGAAGGCCGGCGGCATCAGCTCGAACACCACCGGGCGATACTTGATCTTGCCGCGCAGGCGCCCGATCGCGGTGGCGAGCACGCGGCGGTGGTCCAGCGCCATGGGCTGGCCGGTGACGCCCCGGTCGGCGGGGATGGCGGCGCCGGCCTGCCCCTTCGCCTCGGGGATCAGCCCGGCCTCGAACAGCAGCTCGTAGCGCTCCAGCACCCGCTCCTCGTTCCAGGTGCCGCCGAAGTTCAGGCCGACGCGATCCTCGCGCAGCCGCCGCAGCTTCGCGTCCGGCCCCTGCGCGATCCAGGCGGCGAGGCGCGGCTCGATCTCGGCGAGCGCCGGCGGCCGCCCCTCGCGAAAATCCTCCCAGGGCAGGAAGCGGTACCAGTTGCGCCAGGTCGGGTCGGCGTCGGGCGCGGCCTCGCCCGTGGCCCGCGCCTCGCGCACCAGGGCGAGGTAGGCCACGGAGAGCAGGTGCACCGCCTCCGGCCCCGCCGCCTTCCGATCGCGGTCGCCGAAGGTGTAGAGCTGCTCGACATAGCCCAGCCGCGCCTGCGTCTGGCGCTCGACCCAGGCGCGCAGGCCCCGCTCCAGGGTGGCGTGCTCCGGAACGAGGGGTCCCGCCGGCAGGCCGGTCCCGCGGCCCATGGCCTGGGACGGGACGGGTACGGTGAGCGCGCGCGGCTCGCCGTCGGTCGCCGCGACGATCACCGCCACGAGGCCGACCGAGGAGGTGCTGGAGACCGCGCGCGGATCCGCGCTCATGATCGCGCCCGTCATGGGGCCGGAGGGCTCCTGTCGCGGTGGCGAGCGCCGACAGCGCCCGCGCCCTGGAATCGCTTTGGACGGCCTCCAAAACGCTCCGCTGCTAGTGCGGCAGCCGGCACCCCATCGTCAACGGCAGGTGGTCTTTCATTGGGGGGGGCCGACGCGATCGCTACAGGTTCTTGTTATGACGCACTTTCTTTCGACGGGCGTTGGCCAACAAGAGGGGGAGGCGAAGCTCTGGACGCTCGCGCTCTAAGGATGGCGTGCGCAAGCGGATGGTTGAGAATGAGCCGACGCAAGCGAGGCGGGTGTAGCAGCTTGCGCGATAATGGCCGCTTTCTAAGCGGTGATGAGTTAAATCAGATTGGCCAGGAGCGGAGCCGTTTACCAGGCATAAGGCGCTCTTTATAGGATTTGAGTCCGACATGGCTCGGATGCCTCTCATACCCTCTGCACGCTAACGTTTTGCTAACCTTACCGCTACACCGTCAGCTTAATTCGCGGATCGGCTGAACCCATGCAGAACACGTCGCACGCTGTTATGGCTCAACGCGTTGAGCCATTGAATAGCCCTGACGATTTTCCTACGCCGCCCTGGGCCACGCGAGGCCTTATCGAATATATTCTTCCAGAAAAAGAGAGGCTTAAGTCTATGACATGTCTTGAACCCGCTTGCGGAGCAGGACATATGGCAAAGGTCTTGTCTGAATACTTCCGTGAAGTCCGCTCTTCGGATGCCTATCCATACGGATACAGTCATGTACGAGATTTTTTAACTTACCCCTACGAAAAAAACGGAGCTGATTGGGTAATCACCAATCCGCCGTTTCGTTTGGCCGAGGAGTTCGTATTGCGCGCTCTTGATATAGCTAGGCATGGGGTAGCCATACTTGCAAGAACAGTCTTCTTGGAAAGCGTAGGGCGACACGAGGCAATATTTCTCTTAAATCCACCGTCACGCTTTGCACAGTTTGTCGAGCGTGTTCCAATGGTTAGGGGTCGCTTGGACGCGAAGGCGACAACTGCAACTGGATACGCGTGGCTCGTGTGGGAAAAAAAAGCAAGCATCGCGCATCCTCGGCTAATGTGGGTCCCGCCTTGCAGGCGGAAGCTCGAACGTCCAGGGGACTACGACAACTCCCATTTGGTCACCTCGCGCTCGGCTAAGGCTCGTTAGCATCATAGGTCGCACCAGCCGCCTTAAGGGCTGTTTTTGCACCGTCAATATCGCCCTTTTTCAGCAGAGATTCGACTTGATTGGCAGCATCTCTCATCCTTCTACCCTTCACACCTGGCGCTCCTTGAGGAGGAAGACTTGAGACAGGTGCGGCAGGTGGCAAACCGTACTTCCCATCTTCGGCGCTTTTGATCCTGCCTTGATTGACTCCAAACCAAGCAGCAATGTCATGCCTGCGATCACCGCGCTTTATCATCCCGAGCACGATTGGAATGTCGTTTGTAGCGAGGCGAAAACCGCTGACGTTGCCCCGTGCCATGCATAACCTCCCATTTTTGTTCCGGAGACTAAAAAGCATCCGCAACTCTGAGAGTCCATATAAATCGCATTGCGACCATGCGCTGGATTCCCTGCGCGTGAGCCCTGAATCGGATGCTTATGCAGTCACGGCATCAGCACTGCGGAAGCTAAGCCTTCTCATGCCGCTGCCAGTAGCCCTTGAAGGCCCGGCCAATGGGCGAGACGAGGGAGAGGCGCACGGTACGGGCGAAGGCCGAGCCATTCCGGCAGACGACGGTGATCCTCCTTCCCTGCGGCCTCGGTGGCGTATTGGTAGAGGTAGCAGGCCGTGACAAAGTGATGCTGTCCGCTCACCATGCAACGCAGGCGCGCGAAGTAGCTCTCGCCGAGATTGGTGTTGGCACCGTCAGCTGAGTAGGCAGTTGGAGTGTAATGCGGCTGGCGGCGGGGAACGTGGCGCGCAAGGCGTCCCAGTGACTCGCCTCGTCGGAATAGAACTTGGAGCCCTTGGCATTCGCGGCCTGGGCTAGGGCGAAGCCCTCGGCCTCGCTGAGGCCACGACCGTTGGGGTGCGTCCTTTGCGTTAACGCATGACGATGACGATGCAGCGCTCGCCGGTCTGAAGCTCCTTAGGGCGGCGGTCTTTGCGGTTCTCGCGGACGAACCGAGCCCCCCGAGGTACGCGCCGTCGATCTTGACCTCGCCGTCGAGGCCGAACTCTTCATCCCAGCCGCAAGGCCGCCGCTCAGTTTGCGAGCCAGCACGAAGGCGATCTTGTAGGAGACGAGGAGATCGGGGCCGAGAGGCTCTTCACCGCGCTCACGAAGGGACGACAACGCCGCAGAGCTTTGTGAAGGACAGCTTGCGCGAGGCAACGATTGTCGTGCTCGTCACGCTGAACTGCTTGCCGCAATCGGCACACTTGAAGCGACGGCGGGTCGAGATCTCGTAGTGGTCGAGGCAACCGCAAGGCGGTCACACGGGCTCGCCATCCGTCTTGGGCCAGCGAAGATGCTTGAAGGTTTGGCGCCTTATCCTCGGCGAGCCGAATATACGATACAAGCTCGTGTGCGATAAGCTCACAGCTAAGTTTTTGCTTAAGCTCCGAGCGCTACTGGCGTTCGACAAGTCAAGATCGACTAAGCCGGTAAGGATATTTTCGTCTTTATTTTTGCCATTATAGCAAAAAGCTTTGCTACGCGCACCGTGGCGGCAAAACTGTATATAAACAAGGAAACATAAAGCGTACCTATACAATACATTATAACACTCAAACCGTCCATATCAGCATTTATAATTAACAGCGGTATTCCGAAAATAGTTAGCGCAAATCCGAGCGTTACAGCGCGCTTAGTATAAGACATGAATTTTTCTAATGCTTTTGTTGAGCTTATTCTAGAAATAAATCCGTCTGTTTTACTGAAAATCAGACTGTAAACACCAAACTGAAACCCTGTCATTACGGAAGCCCAGCCAAATATTGCCGTATACAACTGCGGAAGCGACAATTTATAGGTGACAAAATCTTGAGTAATCTCGACACGAAAAAAGATGAGCGTACAGAAGGCAGTCGCCGCCAGCACAAACGGAGACCACGACTCAAAATAAGCTAAAAAGCTTTTCTTGTTTTTAAGCTCTGCCATACATTACTCTTCGAAGATAATCCCTTTTTGTTGCGAAATTTACATCTGGATCTCGATCATGAAGATTAAGCTCTTCATGAAAAATAAGCAATTCGCTTAGAAAATCAATCCCAAGTGGATAATCAGGATTATAGACTTTAAGTTTTTCAAGCTGAATTTGATCTCTCGCAGACCTGGAAAGAAGCTCTCGAACGGCGCCCGTGATCCGCCTACCAAGATGACCAGGTGAATGACCCATCGAAATCTCAACGGTGATCTGCGGGGCGTTGTACGCATCTCCCATCGCAGAGAATGCCTCGCCAACGGCTCGGCCGTCGCCGTCAAGCACGGAAAGGTCGGTTGGACTGGCCACCTTGACCTCGATCTTACGGGGGGCCGATTGGTTGTATCGCTCCCACGCATCCTCTCTGACGACAGGAAGCATCCGATACGAAGCCGTCGAATCAAATTCATGGAGGTAATTCAGGAGCCGACCAGGACTGCAAACCCGATTGTTGAACTCCATTCCGAGCAGCCCGAGGTGATGGTTGACCCGAAATACCACGCTGTGCCCGAGCCTATTGCTTGTAGTCAAGGCCGTTCGCCCCGCCGGCGTCACCTCAGATGGCAAGTTAGTTGACTGAATTCGCGTAAGTTCGCAACAAATTACATGCTGATTTTCTTCTTCTAGAAGCTCCAGTCTCACCGCAAAATTTGGCGCGATATGCTTCTCTCTATTGACATAACCTGGGATAGAATCAATCCGCCTCAAGACATCGACGAGCCTCGGCACGCTATCGTTCTCGCGCTCTATCCTAAACAGCTTCACTGTAACGTTCTTATCCATGTTCCCCGCCCTTTGGTTATTGCTAAGATTGCACAACCAGATGGCGCAGCGGAAGAGTCATTGCCTACCTATCAATGCATATTTATGGCGAGAACAAGCAGTGAACAAGGGCAGGAGGCAGTCGCCGGCACAAAGCGGCTCGTATAATTTTATATGCCTCCATGGACGATGACGATTGGTGCATTTGCTCCGTAAGGCCGGGAGGGCGCCCTGGACGCGATTGGGTCCGCATTCATGTCATGTCGGCCCCACAGATCTCGCAGCCGACCCTGCGGATCGCCACAGGATCGGATCATCGACGAACCGATCCGCTGCGCGTAATCAGAACGCCGCCTGGGACGGCCTGGGACGGGCGGGACGCACGTCCCACACGGCCGCTCTCGGCGCATTCGGACTGAAAGAGCGAACGGAACGCCTCATGACGACATTCAGGCCCGCCGGGGTTCGGCGGGGTCGCGCGTGATCGGCGGCCCCAGCGGGACGCGTCCGGGCGGCGCGAGCCCGGTCGATCTGCGCCTCTACGGCCTCCTCGACGTCGGCGTGCTCGGAGACGACGGCGCGCGGCTGGCCGACCTCGCCGCGCAGGCGGTGGCCGGCGGCTGCACGCTGCTGCAATACCGCGACAAGCTCTTGGACGATGCGCGCGCCGCGCTGGCGCGCATCCGCGCGATCCACGCGGCGGTCGGGGGGAGGGTGCCGCTGCTCGTCAACGACCGGGTCGACCTGGCGCTGGCGGCCGGCACCGAAGGCGTGCATCTCGGCCAGGGCGACCTGCATCCGGAGGAGGCGCGGCGCCTCCTCGGGCCGAAGGCCATCGTCGGACTCACGGTGAAGACCGGGGCGCAGGCCGACGAGCTCTACCGGTTGCCGGTGGACTATGCCTGCATCGGCGGCGTGTTCGCGACGACGAGCAAGGACAACCCGGACGCGCCGATCGGCCTCGACGGGCTGCAGCGCCTCGTCTTCCGCGCCCGCCTCGCCCGCGGGCCGGGGCTTCCGCTCGGCGCCATCGCCGGGATCGATGCCGGCAACCTCGCCGCAGTGATCGCCGCCGGCGCCGATGGCGTGGCGCTGATCTCGGCCTTGTTCAAGGGGGGCTCCACCGAGACATGCGCCCGCGACTTGCGCGCGCGCATCGATACGGCGCTCAATGCGCGCGGGAACAAGAACTGAGGAAACGCCCGATGGCCACGACCCCGATCGCCCTCACCATCGCCGGCTCGGATTCGAGCGGCGGCGCGGGCATCCAGGGCGATCTCAAGACCTTCGCGGCGCTCCGCGTCTACGGCGCCAGCGTGATCACCGCACTCACCGCGCAGAACACGCGCGGCGTGCAGGGCATCCACGACGTGCCGCCGGACTTCGTCGCCGCGCAGATCGACTCGGTGTTTTCCGATCTCGACGTGGCGGCGGTGAAGATCGGCATGCTCTCGCAGCCGGCCACGATCCGCGCCGTCGCCGACGGCCTGCGCCGTCATGCGAAAAACCTGCCGGTGGTGCTCGATCCGGTGATGGTCGCCACGAGCGGCGACCGGCTGATCTCGGAGGAGGCGGTGGCGGCGCTGCGCGACGCGCTCATGCCGCTCGCCACGCTCATCACGCCGAACCTGCCCGAAGCCGCCGCGCTCCTCGGCGAAGACGCGGCGAAGACCGAGAACGAGGCGGTCGCCCAAGCCCGCAAGATCCTGGCGCTCGGGGCGCGGGCCGTGCTGATCAAGGGCGGTCATGCCGAGGGCGACGAGAGCGTCGACCATCTCGTCGTCTCCGACGGGACGCTCCGCCGCTTCGCCGCCCCGCGGGTCGTCTCGACCAACAGCCACGGCACCGGCTGCACGCTCTCGGCGGCAGTGGCCGCGGGCCTCGCCGGCCGGCTCGAACTGGCAGACGCCGTCGCGCGCGCGAAGACCTACGTCACCGCCGCGATCCGCGCCGCCGACAGCGTCTCGGTGGGGCAGGGCCACGGCCCCGTCCACCACTTCCACGCCCTCTGGAGATAGGGCGCGATTCCCCCCTCCCGGGTTGCGTCCGCCCCCCGTTTGCGTTTGATGGACCAAACGCTCGTTCGGATTACCGGATGGGCTGCGGCGGACGGGGACCATGCAGGATACGGCGACGAGCCCGGACAAGGCGCGTGCGAGGGACCTCGGCGCACAGGTGCTGTCGGGGCAGCTCGGCAAGACCATACAGCGGCTGCGCAAGGCCTATAACCTCTCACTGTCCGAGCTCGCCGAGCAATCAGGGGTAGCGAAGTCGATCATCAGCCAGATCGAGCGCAACGAGACCAACCCGACGCTCGCCACGATCTGGCGCCTGTCCCAGGCCCTCGACGTCTCGATCGAGCGGGTGCTCGCCACCTCCGACGAGGAGCCTTTTATCGAGAAGACCTCGCGGGCGGACACGCCGATCCTGGTCTCCGAGGACGGCAAGGTCAGGCTCGCCATCATCGGCTGGATCAAAACCGTCGAATGGTTGCAATGGTACGACGTCACCGCCGATTCCGGCGGCGTACTCGATTCTGATCCGCATCAGCGCGGCTCGGTGGAGTCGCTCTCGGTGATCGAGGGCGCCTTCGAGGTCGACGTCTCGGGCGAGACCCTTCGGGCACGCGCCGGCGAGACCCTGCGCTACCGCTGCGACCGCCCGCACGCCGTACGCTGCATCGGCAACGCCCCCGGCCGCGCCACCATGGTGGTGATCATGAAGGCTGCAGTGATGGAATAGGCACTCCACGACAGCCCCTCGATTGTACGAAATCATACTGTTTGCTAGCGTGAAGCATTCCCGGCGACGAGCTCGGCGCCAGTCCGGCCAGATGCATGACGCGCGACACTCCACGCTCCGAGACCGATGATCCCCGGCGCTGGATCCCCGGCTACCGGGCCATCGTGTTCGATCGCGAGGGGCAGGGCGCCAACGTCGTCGAGATCGATGCGGCCGACGATGAGGAAGCGCTGACCCGCGCCAAGGCCATCGCCGGCGCCCTCGCCTTCGAACTCTGGGACGCGCTCTGCATGATCTGCCGGCACGAACCGGCGGGGTGAGTTCTGAGAAAACTCAGCTCATGGCTCCCGTTCCCCACGCACCTTTCCCCGGATGGGGTGAGCGTCAACGGAAGCCGATCCGGGAGCCGGCATAACGACTGCGCGAAGCATCGAAACGTCAGAGCCGGTCGGTGCGAGCCGCGGACACGGCCCTCGTTCGCTGGCTGCCCCCTGCGTGGATTACCTCCCGCTGGCTCTCCAGCGTCCGGGAAAGGCCCCGCGAGCCCATCCGTCGGACCTTCCCAACCGGCGAGGGACACGCGCCAGCAGCGACCCAAGAAGATCAGCGGCCGGAGTTCACCCAGCGCACTACGTCGCCGAGCACCTGACGCAGGGCCGCGTCGAGGCCGGCGGCGGCGCTGGCGGCGTCGACGGCGGGGACGGGCACGCGAGCCGAGAAGACGCGGGCGTTGACGACCTTGCCGGTGCCCTCGGCGATGATCTTGGCGGAGATGTCGACCACCGCCTCGCGGGAGCCGGCCGCGATGTCGAATTCGCGGATCTCGCTGACGAGCTGGTAGTCGGAGACCACCTTGTCGCCGGGGCGCGTGACCGAGCGCAGTCGGCCGGAATTCTCGAGGCTCTGGATGATGCGCGTCTGGATCAGGCGAGGCAGCCGGTCGGACCATTGCCCGCCGCCGACGAAAGAAAGGGATCCGTTCGGCTCGCGAACCAGGATGCGGTCGGCCTCCATCGGCTGGAGGCCGATGGGCTCGGCGACCACGATGGCGCGGGTGGCACCACCGGGGCGCGGGTTGCCCGGCAGGGCCGCGAGATCGAAGGTCAGCGGCGTGGCGCCGCCACAGCCGGTCAGACCCATGCTTAGGACGGCCGCAAGGGCGAGGCCGGCCGGCCGAAACCGCGCGAGGGCGCGTCGGGTCGCGGCTGTGCCGGGAGTCGAGGCCGTCGTCATCAGCGGAAACACGCCAGATCTCCGGGCCGGAAGGTGGCCCACCGGGTTCAAACTACGGCAAAGCTCTGCAGGTGCCCGTGCGTGACGGCACATTCGCCCGCCCAGGTCGTATTCAGCGTCCACCGTTGTATTCCGGCAACGTCGGCTTTCCGCCGAAGATGACCTGGGACGGGTCGCGCTCCAGGCTCTTGGCGGCGCGGCTCAGCGTGTTCAGCGTACGCTGCCCATCGCTCGCCAGCGCCTCGACTTCACGGCGGCTCGACCCGCTCAGCCGCGTCACGCTCGTCGAGATGTTGGCCGTGCGCTTGTCGAGGTTCTCGGAGAGCAGGCGGAAGGCCTTGCCGGCATCGCGCACCGAAATCGCGGCCTCGCGAATCTCCGTAAAGGTCGAGGAGCCCTGTTGGCCCGAGGCCGAGCCGAGGAAGCCCTGGGCGCCGGCAAGCACGGCGTCGATCTTGTCGGCCGAGGCATTGAGCTTGGCCATCATCGTGCGGGCGTCGCCGAGGCCGGCCTCGATGTTCGGGCTGGAATTCGCGAGCGCCGCCGAGAAGCGGTCGGCGTTGTCGATCACGCGGTTGAGCTTCTCGCCGTCGATCGCCTTGACCAGCGAGCCGATCGCCGGGCCGGCATCGGCCAACGTCTTCGAAAAGGTCTCGACGTTGGCCAGCGTGCGGTTAATGGCGCCCTCGTTGCCGGCGATGACCTTGTCGAGGCGCTGCAGCATGTCGTCGGCCCGCTGCGCGATCTGGCGGGCGGCGGCCATCATGTCCTGTATGTCGCTGGAATCGGCGAAGATCGTCGGCATGGAATCGCCGGAGCCCGCCTTGAGCGGCGGGGCGTCGGCGCTGCCGCCCGAGAGCGAGATCTGCGAGACGCCTGTGAGCATCGCGGAATCGAGCCGGGCGCGGGTGTCGGCCCGCAACGGCGTCGTCGGCAGCACCTCGACGAGGGCCACGACGCGGCGCGGATCCTGCGGCAGCAGGCGCACGTCGGTGGCCTCGCCGACCTTGATGCCGTTGAACGACACGGTCGAGCCCTTGGCGAGCCCGCCGACGCTACCGGAGAACACGATGCGGATCGCTTGGGCTGCATCGCCGCGCGAGCCGCCGTGCAGCCAGAACGCAAAGCCGAAGCCCGCAAGCACGACGGCAATGGTGAAGGCGCCGATCAGGGCGTAGTTGGCACGGGTCTCCATCGATCAGGCCTTTTCACGATGGGCGGCAGTCGTGCCGTGCGCGGCGGCACCAGGGATTGCAAGCGAACCCTCCCCACTCCGAGGGGGAGAGTACCTGCGGAGCAGGCGGGAGAGGGGCCGGCTCAGGTTCTTTCGGACAGGGAGCTCCCTTCTCCCGACCCCTGCTGACGCAGGGGCCGCCCTCGCCCGCAGCGGGGAGAGGGTTCTGCGCATGGTGGATGATCGCTCACGCATGAACCGCTCCCCGGTTCTGCCTGGCCGGGCTCGGCACGATCGCCCGCGCGCGCTTGCCGTGGAAATACGAGCGCAGCCAGGGGTGATCGCTCTCGAGCATGGCCTCGATCGGACCCTCGGCGATGATCTTGCCGTCGCCCAAAGCCGCGATGCGGTCGCAGGCGGTGTAAAGACTGTCGAGGTCGTGCGTGACCATGAAGACGGTGAGGCCCAGCGTCTGCTTCAGGGTGGCGACGAGCTCGTCGAACTCGCCCGCGCCGATCGGGTCGAGGCCGGAGGTCGGCTCGTCGAGAAAGAGGATTTCGGGATCGAGGGCGAGGGAGCGGGCGAGGGCCGCGCGCTTGATCATGCCGCCGGAGAGTTCGGAGGGCAGCTTGTCGGCGGCGTCCGGCTTGAGGCCGACCATCTCGATCTTGAGCCGGGCGAACTCGTCGAGCAGGCGCTCCGAGAGGTCGAGATGCTCGCGCATCGGCATCTGGATGTTCTGCTTGACGGTGAGGCCCGAGAACAGCGCGCCCTGCTGAAACAGCACGCCCCAGCGTTTTTCCAGCTCGCGCCGACGGGCGAGCGTCAGCCCGTCGACGTTCTCGCCGAAGATCTCGATGGTGCCGGAACGCTTGGTGACGAGACCCAGGATGGTTCGCGTCAGAACGGATTTTCCCTGGCCCGACGGGCCGACAAATCCCAAGATCTCGCCGCGCCAGATGTCGAGGTCGAGCCCCTTCATGACGTCGCGCGCGCCGAATCCCACCACGAGCTCGCGCACGCGGATGATGGCGTCCCGGCCCGGTTGGCGAGGCGAAAGCGTCAAGTCGTGTCCCGATCCCGGCGAGGCGCCCCGGAGGGCAGCCTCGGGTGAAGCTGTCGTGCCGGCCCGTCCGGCGAAGGTGCTGGACTCGCTCAGAATTCCACCGCCGCGAAAAACACCGCGAAGAGTCCATCAAGCACGATGACCATGAAGATTGACTTGACGACTGAGGCGGTGACGTGGCGTCCGAGGGACTCGGCGGAGCCCTCCACCGCGAAGCCCTCGATCGTCGCGATGATGCCGATGGTCAGCGCCATGAACGGCGCCTTGAGGAGGCCGACCCAAAGGTGGTGCTCGGATACCGCCGCCTGCAGGCGCGAGAGGAAGCCGTCGACCGTCAGGCCGCCGTAGATCAGCGCCGTGACGCCGCCGCCGGCCAGCGCCGCGAGGTTGGCGAGGAAGGCGAGGATCGGCAGGCCGATCATCAGCGCCAAGATACGGGGAACGATCAGGATTTCGATCGGGTCGAGGCCCATGACGCGCAGCGCGTCGACCTCCTCGCGCATGCGCATCGAGCCGATTTCGGCGGTGAAGGCCGAGCCGGAGCGGCCGGCCACCATGATCGACGTGAGCAGCACGCCGAGTTCGCGCAGCACCAGGATGCCGATCAGGTTCACCACGAAGCTCTGCGCGCCAAAGCGCTGCAGCTGGATGATGCCCTGCTGCGCGACGATGCCGCCGACGAGGAAGGAGATCAGTGCGATGATCGGCACGCCGCGGAAGGCGATGGCCTCGAGCTGATTGATCAGCGCCGTGAAACGGAAGCTCGAGGGCCGCGCCGCCACCCGGCCGATGGCGGCGATGACCTCGCCCAGGAAAGACAGGCCGGCGAGGATCTCGCGGCCGGTGGAGACGACGCTGCGGCCGACGGCGTCGAGGGCGCCGACGACGCGGCCGACGCGCACGGTGGCCGGCGGATCGGCCGGGCGGAGCGCCACCTCGCCGAGGAGGATGCGGTGCTCCGGGCTCGCCCCGGCATAGGCGAGACGGCCGCCCGCGGCCTCGATCTCGGCGCGGGTCCGCTCCAGCACCCAGGCGCCGAGGGTGTCGAGGCGGATCACGCCGGAGAGGTCGATCAGGACCGGCTGCGCCGCGCCGTGCGCCAGGATCGCCGCCGCGCTCCGCTCCACGGCGGGACCCTGGTCCGCGGTCCAGCGGCCGCGCAGGGCCACGCGCTCGCCGGCCATGTCGGCGCCGGCCATTTCGGCACCGGCCATGTCGGAATTGGCCATGTCGGGGTTGGCTGTGCCGGCTTCGATCAGCACGGGAAGGTCTCCGATTCCGTCCCGCAGGACGCGGAGGCGTGCCTATCTGAGGGCATCATGGTGACCAAAGCATGTCGTGGCGTGGGACGCCCCGCCGGCGTCCCGCTCATTCCACCCCTGTCCCACGCGCCGCGCGCGCCGCGACGCCGACGAGGCAGAGGCCCGTCAGCGCCAGCGGCGCCATCGCCAGGAAGGTCGCCGCCGGCCCCGCGCTCCGGTAGACCACGCCACAGCCGAGGGTTGCGAGCGCCGAGGCCAGGGCGGTGGCGGAGCTCACCGTGCCCTGCGCCCGGCCCCGCGCCCCGTCCGGCGCCAGGCCCGAGACCGCGTTCATCACCCCGAAATGGGTGGCCCCGAAGCTGAAGCCGTGCAGCATCTGCAGGGCGACGAGGGCGGGCAGGCTGTCTCCGGCGAGCGCCATGCCGAGCGCCCGGACGAGGGCCGCCGCCGCCCCGAGCCCGAGCAGCCGGAACGGCGAGCGCCAGGGCGCCGGCAGCCGCCCGATCACCGCGAACAGGAGGATCTCGGCGGCGACGCCGATCGCCCAGAGCGCGCCGATCCAGGCCCCCGGCACCCCGGCGCTGCTCCAGCTGATGCTCCCGAAGGCGTAGATCGCGGCGTGGCTCGACTGGACCAGCGCGCCCGCCCCGATCGCCAGCCACAGCACCCGCGGCAGGCGCGGGCGCGCCGCGCTCCGCGGCCGCGGCGCGGCGGCCGGAGCCACGCCGCGGCTGGCGAAGGCGACGCCGGCCGCGACCAGCGCCAGCGCCGTCAGCAGCAGCGGCACGGCGAAGGCCTCGCCCAGCGCCCCGAGTATCGCCCCGCCGGCGAGGTTCGCCGCCAAAAAGCCCACCGAGCCGCAGAGCCGGATCCGGGCATAGTCGAGTTTTTTGGAGCGGCGCACGGCCGCGAGCGTCAGGTAGTCGATGCTCGGCACCAGGGGCGCCGCCGCCACCGCATTGATCGCGATCAGCCCGGCGAGCAGCCCCCAGCCGAGCCCCGCCGCCGCCGGCATCAGCGCGTAGGTCGCGGCCAGGACGAGGCTCCCGGCGAGCAGCAGGGCCCGGGCGCTCACCCCCCGGTCGATCAGCCCCATCAGCGGCGCGGTGGCCACGATGCGGATCGCGATCGGCAACGCCAGCAGCCCGCCGATCAGCCCGGCATCGAGCTGCAGCGCGTTCAGCCAGACCGGCATGAACGGCATCGCGATGCCGATCTCGACGAAGACCACGGTGTAGAGCAGGGCGAGCCGGATGGCGGGGGGCTCGCCGCTTGGAGCGGGCGGGGAGGGGGGAGGGGGCACGGAGGGGCGGGGGCGGCGGGGGGACGCCGGGGGTGTGCACGTGGGGGGTGGGTTTGGCTATGGTGGGGCTATGCGGGCGATAACTCAAAGAGTCTTCAGACGAACTCTAGCTAGCGATTATCGATCCGAGCGACCTCATCTTTCTCGAACCAAGCGTCAGCGCCCCGCGCAAGTGCCTCGGGGTTTTCGCTATAGGCGGCCAGTGCAAGGCTTTTGGTCGTCCGCGTGCACGTCACGTAAAGCAGGCGCCGTGTTCGGTCTTCGCTGGATTCCGCGGGCTCGGTTGAGCTGGCACGCCGGCTAGCAGGCGGCAGCTTCGCTCCGAAGAGCCGCTCATAGGAGAACAGGAAGCCCCGCGCTTCACTGTCATCTAAGATGACGAAAACGCGCTCGAATTCGAGGCCCTTCACGCCTTGGTGGGTGCCGAAGGGCCCCTTGTCAGAAACATACTCGGCATAGGCTGCCATCTGGCTGAAGGGCGACTCCAGAAACTGACGCCAAGCGGCAAGACTCGAAGTTGATCCGTCTTCCTCCTCTCCCTCGTCATCCCCGGAAGCCACCTGTGGCGTCACTACGGAGAGCTGTTCCGGTTCAATGAAGGGCTGTAAACTTGACGGGATATCGAACAGGCCAGTCTTAGCGACGCGCTCCAAAACCTGCAAATTCGAAGCCTGTTTGAAATCAATCTCCATGAGGTCATCGACCGCATCTCGTGCGCCGGCGAGTGGATCTTGTTTATCGCTTGCCTCCGTGAGCGCTTGACGACTGACAAGCGGAGACAGGCGCCGAAGATGAGACATGACGTTGAACTCGTCGCCGGCCTGACGATACGCTAGAAGTGGTAACACTCCCTCCGTGAAGACGCGCAGGCCCGGCAGATCCCCCCTAATCAGACCAGTCGACAGTTTCGAGTTTTGTCGCAGCGCTTCAAACATTTTCTGGAAGCCGCATCGCGAGGCTGCCATGTGATGTTCGAGTGTAAGCGTCTTAACCTTGGTCGCTTCTCCCCACTGCTCGTCACCGGTGAGTTCGGCCATTCGCAAGCGGATCTCTTCCTCAACCGCGTTCTTGTTCTTCGTATCGGCTGGCATCACGAACAAACGCACGAAGCCTTCGTCCTTATCCTCTCGCGCGAGCTGACTCTGCCCGTCGGAAGCCGCTCTGAGGGCGTTTCCGAGGCGCACCACACGCTTTGGAGCCCGGTGGTTCATTCGCTTAACGGGCTTAGCCCAGTCGTCCGGCACGTACGTCGCGAGGTCGAGGTGTCCGTCGAGATAGATCCGCTGCATCACGTCGCCAAACAGCCCAACTGCGAACTGGCCCTTTTTCGCTTCAGACAAAGCGATTAGCGCATCCATTAAGTTCTTGTTTGTGTCTTGACTCTCATCGATCAGCAGGAAGGGGTATTTTCCTACAATAATGTCTTGCATCGAAGGCTTGTCCGCGATGAAGCCGGAGGCGATCTTGATGACTTCTGTGTGCGAGAGGGAGTCCTTTCCGAAATTATCGCCGTTCGGATTGTAAGTGAAGGCGCGTGGCTCCCTAAGCCATTCGAGGCGAGCCTCAATCGCAGTAATTGCCCGAAGACGATCTTCTGATGCTCTGCCCGCCCGCCCTTTCCTTTGCTTCTCATGTAGATCGTCCAGGTCAAGCGGCAGATTGGTGAGCAACCACTGCTGGATATCGACTGCGTGCCCGCCTATAAGCGACCAGCAGAAACTATGGATCGTCGAAATTGGGAACAGAGGGTCTTGGCCGACGCGCTCAGCAATCTCTTTAGCCGCCGCATTGGTAAAGGTGATCACGGCGATCTTTCTACCAGACCGGCGAAAAGCTACCCCGTAAGCCTCTCGGAAGGTTCGCAGTGCCGCGTCGAGCGATCGGGTTTTGCCTGAACCAGCACCTGCGTAGAGGAAAAAGCTTCTCGGCGCCGCTGGATCCAGGCATTGGGAGATTTCGATGTCGGCTGAAGCGTCAGTATCCGCTGGGCCAGTTTCGTGTAATATCGATGTCATGCTGCAGCCGCCACAGGGTCGCTTTCGATAAGATCTCGCCCGATTGCTGCCTCGAACCATTTAAGGCCGTCGGCCACATAAGCTGGCGGCTTTATTGCTTTGGCATCATTGATCATCAGACAGTCGATGGCAAAGGCCGCCTTCTCAGCGCTTTTCAGAAGCTCGTGCAGCTCGTCGGCTAGATTTTCGCCAGTTTCCGCAGCTGCGACGACATTTTTAATCTTTTCGGCCACCGCTGAGCCAGTAATTTTTTTAGTCACCTCGTGATTTTCAAATATCAATGCGTCTTCAAATGTCCGCGGAATGACTGTATCAGAGCCCTTGCCTGGAAGCGTGACCGTTGTAGGCTTCTGATACGCCACGTAAAGCTCGTAACCGTCGGCATTTGGAAGGCTATGTTCGTCCGAATTTAGACTGCACAGCGAGTCAATCTCTTCCATTTGCGGATGCCAGTCTTTTAACACTGGATTCGTAGTTCTCTGCTTCGCGCCGATTGTAGGTTTTGCACTTTTCCAGCGTGAAGGCTTACCTGGAGTCTGCGACAAGGCGCAAGCGTCAAGATCTGCAATAATTAGTGTCGCAAGACCGAGCTCATCAACCAAAGCTTTGAATTTATGTGTATGCGCTCCGCCGATGTCAAGTATCGTAACGTATCGGCGCGCCAATGACTCAAAATGATGCCTGATAAAGTGCGGGATGAGAATCCGTTCTGCCTGACCTTCGACAAAAATAATGCCATCGGCGAAAAATAGATCGCAATGAGTCGCTTTTAAGTAGCGCTTTACAAAACGTTGCGTGGCGTCTCCTTCACCGAAAACATAGGAAAGATTTGCAACAGTCGTAGTTGCAGTTTCGGCCAACGATACGGCCGGCCGTCGCCGGAAATAGCGAAGGCTCGAAAAATCAGCTTCATGCGCGACATGGCTCGAATGCGTGCTGACCACTAACTGGGTTGAGAACGTCGTGTTGGCGCCAAGATCACTATGCTTGCGGAGCAAGCCATACGCCTTTTTAATAAAAACTTGCTGAACTTGCGCATGTAGGTGCGCTTCAGGCTCTTCTACTATGACAAGGTGCAGTGGCTCGATCTTCTCTTCTCTTGTAAGATCGCCTTCAAGGCTCGCTTTGCCAACGCGCATCCACTCGTCACGGTAGCTCATTAACATAAAGATCATCGCAATGAGGTTTTGATAGCCAAGACCAGAATAGTCCTCAGGAAGTTGCAGGGTCTTCGTGCCATCTCCTGAAGGGTCTCCGACTTGATATTGCACGGCAGAGCCATGTTTTAGCCCGTCCGTTGCCTTGAGCATGGTACTTATCTTGAGCTTTGGGTTTGCAATACCCGGATAGCCGAGATCCTCAAGTTCTTTAAATGCCGCGGAGAATCCGTGCTTCAGCCGCTTGTCGAAGTTTTTTTCCGCACTCTGAATTGCTCCAAGCGCGTCGTAGTCTTCGGGTGAGGGTGTTCTAGTCGGATCGATGTGTCGGTCGTAATAGGATCTCAGTTGATCAGATAGCCGGCGCTTAAATCGGCGGCTATTCTGCTGGTGTTCGCCCGCCCGTTCGGTAGATCGATCCACGCGTTCGCCAGCGTCGGCAAAATCTCGCTGCGCGGCAATCTCGTCGATCTTGATAAGCCCTTTGAACGGATTAGCGCCAAGCGCAACAGCGGTCGGCGGAAGCGGTTGGGGCGTCGCTAAACCTTTGACGGGCGCAACACGTGCGGCCGGATCAAGAGTATAAGTTTGTAGCGATACGTACGCGTTTAACCGCCGCTCCAAAAACTCCGTGAGGCAGCTTGGCCAAACCTTGATAGCGTCTGACGTTCCAGATTGTGCCTTGACGATAAGACCGGCGGCCGCATGCTCTCGCAGATAATCGGCTTTCAGCTTATCCTGATCGATCAATGTGTACGCTAACCGGACTCCAAGCGCCCCGCCCCTCCATCCAAGCGTTGGTATCAGATGAACGACGTGCTGAATTTCTTGGACCGGAACGTCCAGCCAGACGTCCATTGACGGCAATTGATCCGCGAGCGAGGACGTAGCGTCCTCTTCAGCCTCCCACGCTGAGCCAACGGCGTCGATTCCAACCCAGTTGGCAATCGTTATGTCACGCAAAGAGAGCTTATTAGGCGCAAGCAAAAAATATCTCAACGCGACCATAGCAGACGTTTTCCCACTATTGTTGGCTCCTACAAATATTGTGGTCGATCCGTCGATATCTATATGAGTCGATTTGAGTTTTCTAAAATTTATAACTTCGATGCATGTTATTTTCATTGAATAGCATTTCAATTTTCTAGAGATGCGCCAACAATCTCTATTGAAGGTCGGCCGACAGAGAACCATACCTGTCAGCAAAAAGATAGAGACTAGCATCGGTAAAACAATCTATAAGCTCGGGTCGCTATCTATCTTGGCCAGCAATGTTGATCCCGTGAGATCCTTGACGTAAAAATGGGTGTTTGGACCGGACGGGCTGCAAACCCACGCTTGACGCCCCCCACCAATCAGCCCATCCGTCCCCCCCGCGCGCGCCGTCACGACGGCGTCGCATCCCGTCCGCAACCCATCCCCATCATGCCCAGCGACAGTCGCAGTCGATCGACCATGCCGTCTCCGGCTGCCGGGGCCTGACCCACGCGGATCGGCTCACCCCGGCCGCCCGCGGCGGCCGGCAACAAGGTGAGCCCATGAACGACCTCGTCACGATCGATCCGGTGACCGATCCGGCCGTGCTCGCGGCCCGGCTCAGGGACGAGCGCGCGCCCGACATCGTCGAGGCGCTGAACGCGCAGCGGCCCGAGGTGGCAGCGGCGATCCTGCTCGGGCTGCCGCCGGAGCGGGCCGTCGAGGTGCTCGACCAGCCCGGGCTCGATGCGGTCGTCGAGATCGTCGAGGCGCTGCCGCGCGACCGGGCCGGGCCGCTCCTCGTCGGCATGGCCGCCGACCGCCTCGCCGACGTGTTTCGCCTGCTGGCGGAGCCGGCGCGCTCCGACCTCCTGGAGCGGGTCGACCCGGAGACGCGGGACACCATCCGGGCGCTGCTCGCCTACCCGGAGGAGAGCGCCGGCTCGATCATGACGACGGAGTTCGTCAGCGTGCCGGCCACCTGGACCGTCGGGCAGACCCTCGACCACATCCGCCGGGTCGAGCACACCCGCGAGACGGTCTATTCGGTCTATGTGCTCGACCCCGCGAGCGGCGTGCTCCTCACCGCCGTGCCCCTGCGGCGGCTGATCTCGGCCGAGCCGGGGGCGAGCGTGCTCGCGGCCGCGCCGGGCAAGCGGCCGGTGACGGTCTCAGGGCTCGCGAGCCGCGACGACGCGGCCCGGCTGATCTCGAAATACGACCTGCTCGCCGTGCCCGTGGTCGACGGGATCGGGCGCCCGATCGGCATCGTCACCGTCGACGACGTGATCGACGCCATGGTCCAGCGCCAGACCGAGCAGGTCCAGCGCTTCGGCGGCATGGAGGCGCTCGACGAGCCCTATCTGCGCATCAGCTTCGGCGAGATGCTGAGGAAGCGCGCCGGCTGGCTCGCCGTGCTCTTCCTCGGCGAGATGATGACGGCCTCCGCCATGCAGGGCTTCGAGAACGAGCTCGAGAAGGCGCTGGTGCTCACCCTGTTCATCCCGCTCATCATGAGCTCGGGCGGCAATTCCGGCTCGCAGGCGACCTCGCTGATCATCCGCGCCCTGGCGCTCGACGAGGTGCGCCTGCGCGACTGGTGGCGCGTGGCGCTGCGCGAGTTGCCCACGGGGCTGGCGCTCGGCGCGATCCTCGGGGCGCTGGGCATGGCCCGCATCGCCGCGTGGCAATGGCTCGGCCTGCACGATTACGGCGCGCATTGGGGGCTCGTGGCGCTCACCGTCGGCACCGCGCTCGTCGGCATCGTCACCTTCGGCTCGATGACCGGCTCGATGCTGCCCTTCCTGCTGCGCCGCCTCGGCTTCGACCCGGCCAGCGCCTCGGCCCCGGCCGTGGCGACCCTCGTCGACGTCTCGGGGCTGGTGATCTATTTCGGGGTGGCTGCGATCATCCTGCGGGGGACGCTGCTGTGAACACCCCCGTAAGCCGCCGTTAAAGACGTTCCGGCATAGCTCTTTCGGCCGAAGTCACGGATCCGTGCGCGGAGCGTCGGCCGACGAGGACGTTGGGGTCATGCTGGGTTCCGGTTCGCAGAGTCCGTTCGACGCCTCCGCGTACGACGTCATCGAGGCGGCCGTGGCCGAGACCGAGCGCGGCCGCCGCTTCCTGGCCGAGTTCGCCCGCCGCCACCGCGGCGCCGACACCGACACGCTGCTGCAGGCGATCGCGCGGCTGGAGAGCGTCGTCACCCGCGATGCCGCCGTGCTCACCCCGCCGGACGCCGTGCGCGAAACCCTCGCCGCCATGGCCGGGAGCATCGCGCGCACCCGCGACGACATCGCGAACATGACCCTGCCCGACGGGCACGAGAGCCCGGCCGCCCCGGCCACCCTCGATACCCTCGTTCAGGGCGCCGAGCGGGCCACCTCCGAGATCCTCGGCGCCGCCGAGGCGATGCAGGAAGCCGCCTGGAGCCTGCGGGAAAAGGGGGCCGATACGGGGCTCTGCGACGTGCTCGACCGGCACGCCATCGCCATCTACACGGCCTGCTCGCTCCAGGACCTCTCGGCCCAGCGCACCGGCCGCGCCATCGCGACCCTACGCGAGCTGGAGACCCGGATCGCCGCGCTGCTCGGCCGGGAGGCGCCCCCCGTCGCCGAGCCGCCGAGCGCAACGCCGCCCCCGCTCCCGGACGCCCTGCCCGAGGCGGACGAACTCGACTTCGCGCCGGCCGAGCCCGAGGCGGAGCCGCCGCCAGCCGGTCCGCAGCCCCGCAAAGTGACCGCCGAAGCCGGGGGTGGCGACGACCTCGCCCTGGCCTTCGCCGATCTCGACAGCCTCAGCATCGAAGAGAAGATCGCGCTGTTTTCGTGAGCGCGCCGGCGGCGCTCCGCCTGCTATAGGCGGGCATGGCCCTGAACCTGCTGAAGCTCTGCGTCGGCCCCGCCACGATCGGCGAGCTCGAAGACCGCATCGCCCACAACCGCGCCGAGATGATGCGCCTGGGCCAGACCCCGCGCACGGTCCACACCACGCGCATGGTGCCCAAGCGCAAGCGCGAGATCGCCGGCCGGGGCTCGATCTACTGGGTGATCAAGGGCACGCTGCTCTGCCGCCAGGCGATTACCGCCATCGAGCCCTTCACCGGAAGCGACGGCATCGGCCGCTGCGAACTCGTGCTCGACCCGGTGGTGAAGCCCGTCTCGCCGCGCCCCTGCCGCCCCTTCCAGGGCTGGCGCTACCTCCGCCAGCGCGACGCCCCGAAGGACCTCGACCACGCCGCCGCCGGCGACCTCGCCGAGATGCCCGAAGCCCTGCGGCGGGAGCTGGCGGCTCTGGGGCTGATCTGAGGGCGCGGGGCCGCTCGCGGTGCGTTTGGACCGTGTCGGCCCGCTTCGACGGGCAGACCTCGCCCGCCTGTCGGGACAGGGTCCGCCCTCCGCACGGAAGTCAGGCCCACCGAAGCGTCGGATCGGGGTCACGCCGCGCTCGAGATCTCGGGCGATGGCGATCGAGACCGCCATCGACGTCGTCGCGCGTTCATTTTGCCTGGGGCGCTGCACCAGCGGGCGGACTCGACAGCTGTTGCCGGATCTCGGCCAGCTTCGCCTGCGCCGCGGCAAGTTCCTGCCGGGTGGCGGCGAGGCGCTCGTCGAGTGCCGCCGTCTCCTTGTTCCGCGCCGCCAGGCTCTCGGCCAGCGTGGCCAACTCGGCCTGGGCGTCGGTCTGACGCTTCTGGAGCGCTTCGAGGGCAGCCGTCCCGGCGTCACGGTCGGCGGCCAGCTTCTGGAGCGTCTGCTCGGCCTGGCCGCGCTCGGAGATGACGCGGTCGCGCTCGGCCCGGGCGTCGGCCAGTTCCTTCTGGGTGGCGGCCAGCGCATCACGACCCTGCTGGACCTCACGCCCGGCCTGCTCGATCTCGGCGGCAAGCTTCTCGCGGTTGGCGGACAGGCCGGCGACGGCCTGCTCGACCTCGGACCGGCGCTTGGCGGCCTCCTCGGCGGCGTTCCGCGCATCGACGAGTTCCTTCTGCGCGGCAGCTGAGCCCTCGCGGGCCTTCTGCTGGCTCGCCTCGGCCTTGGCCAGGTCGGCGGTCTTGCTCGTGGCTTCCTGTGCCATGGTCGAGAGATCGGCCCGCAGCTTCGCCTCCTGCTGCCGGGTCTCCTCCAGCCTGCGGCCGACATCGGCGAGTTCCTGGGTGCGCGCGACGGCGGCCTTCTCCGCGGCGTCGGTGGCCTCCTGCATCGGCGCGAGCTTCTTCTCGGCCTCGGTCACCTGGGACTGCAGGTCGGCGAGGCGCTTCGTCTCGGCTTCGGACGCGTCCTTCGCCTTGGAGGCCTTGGCTTCCGAGTCCTGCCGTTCCTTGGACAGGGCGGCCAGTCGGGCCGTGGCCTGCTCCGCTTCCTGGGCAGCTTGGCGGTCCTGCTGCTGGGCTGTGGCGATCTTCGCCTGCAGCGCGCTCAGGGTGCCGGCGGTCGAGACCTGGCGATCGAGCTCGCCCTGGATCGACGCCTGCCGGGCCTGCAGGTCCTGAATGCGATGGTCACGGGCACTGCGCTGGCGCGAGCCGGCGATGGAAGCGACCACCAACCAGACCAGAAGCACCGTGGCGATGACCGCGAGGCTGAACGGGAGGGGTCTGCGAAGTTCCGCGCGATAGTCGATGGCCATGGTGCTCTCTGCGATTGCGTGGGGCGGCGCGGGTCAGGGGATCGGGAGGGCTTCCCCCGGCGTCGGCTCGGCCGCGGCTGCACCGGGCTCCGGACCCGTGTCTCGATTGGCCGGCGAGGCGTGCCCGGCTTCGACCAGTGTGCCGATCATCCGAAGGAGTTCACGGCGCTCGGGTGAACCGAGATCGGTCGAGAGGAAATCCACGATGCCGATGCGAGTCGCCGTGCCGCCGGAGGCCTCGTTCGGCTCGTGGAATACGAACACGTCGGCTGGATCGCCGCCATGGCAGAGGAACCAGCGATCGCCGTTGGAACTGGCATGGATCGGCGTCCTGACGGTTGTCATGAGAAACTCCGCTGACGCATCGACAGACCGGACGTGGTCGGCACCCGGGGGCCCCGACCGTTCGTCCGTTGGTCAGGCCGGCTGGCGACCGTCCTGGGCGTAACGTTCGATGGCCGAGGGCAGGTCACGCGACAGGCGTAAAAGAATGTCGGCGCGGCTCAGGCCGGTCTGCTTCTGGAGCCCGTCGAGGGTCTCCGATCCGATGGCCTTCTCCAGGTCCGCCTCGGAAACGTCCCGGTTCACCCCCTGATTGACCCAGGACTGGGCGGTTTCGCCGTGGCCGCCCTTGGTGAAGTGGTCGACGAGTTCCGTCAGACCGCTGGCGATCAGGCCGCCGACGCCGGCCGTGCCCAGGCCACCGAGCAAGCCGCTCAACCCACCCGACCCTTCCGCCGTCGAACCCGAGGTGTGCGGAACGGCCGGAACGGCGCCGTGAGCCTTGTCGCCGGCGCCCTTGAGCAGCTCGGCGATCTTGTCGCGGTTCTGGTAGCCGGCCACGGCCAGCAGGCCCAGCAGCGCGGTCATCGAGGGATAGCCCTTGCTCATGGTCGGTTCCTTGGCGTGATCGTCGTTGGAGACTTCATAGGGTCGGACGTCGAACGCCTTCGATGCGGTTTTCGTTCGCCGCCGACCGTCGATCAGCGAGGCCGGCGTCCACCGCCGAAGCGCCGGCTGACGTAGGCGATGACCTTGGGAAGCAGGAAGGCCGTCAGAAGCTTGCGGAGCATGGGAGGCTTTCAGTTTCAGGGAAGGATCAACGCGAGCGTCGCACGAGCCAGCCGAGCGCGAGGGCGATGGCCGCGACCGCAGCCAAGGTGGTGCCGCGATTGTCATCGGCATGGGAGATGGCCCGACGGCCGTAGGCTTCGCCACGGTCGCGGGCCTGGCGCGCATAGCGTGAGCCGTCGTCGATGATGCGCTCGCCGCGACGGCGCGCTTCGTGAGCGAGGTGGCTGCCGTCCTCGATCAGGTCCTCGGCGCGATCGCGGGCGCGGCCGTAGGCGTATTGGGCGCCGCCGGCGACCTGATCGACCGCACCGCGGACCTGGCGGCGGGGATCTCCGGTGAGGCCGCCGATGGCGGTCTGGGCGCGGCCCTTGAGATGGCGCTTGGCGCCGCGGAATTCGTCGCGGTTCATGGTCCGCTCCTGTCGAGACTGCAGAGAAAGGTAGAGGCGGGACGGCCTGCCGGCCGCCCCGAAGTCGAACGGATCAGATCTTGCTCTTGACCTTGTCGGCCAGGTTGGAAGCGCCGTCCTTGACGTCGCCGACCGTCTTCTGGGCTTCGCCCTTGAGTTCCTGGGCCTTGCCCTCGGCGACGAGCTTGTCGTTGCCGGTGACGTTGCCGACGCCCTGCTTGACGTTGCCGGCGGCCTCGTTGGCCAGGCCCTTGATCTTGTCGGTGGTGCTGCTCATCGAAAATGCTCCTGTCCGAGGGTTCAGGGGAACCGGCCGTACCCGACCGGTGAGGATCGGCCCCGGCGAACCGGGGCCGAATGGCGATCAGGCGCGACGGGTGTCGTAGGTCGTGCCGGTGTTGCCCGCGGTGCCGAGCGTGGCGAGCTTCGGGGCACCGAGGCGGCCACCGAGGAAGCCGGCCAGCGCGCCGAGGATCAGAGCGAGGGCACCGTAGAGGGCGGCCTGGGTGGCGGCGCTGCGGGTGGCTTCGGCGGCGGCAATCGCCTTCTTCTTGGCGTCGGCGACGGCGACTTCGTACTGCTTCTCGTAGTCCTGGATCTGGGCCTTGGCCTGATCGACCGGGATGCCCTGGGCCTTGGCGAGGGCGTCGGCGGCGCGGTTCTCGGCCTGGGCCTTCTGGGCCGGGTCACCCGAGAAGACAGCGCGGATCGCGGCGACGGCCGCGTCCTTGGCCGCCTGCGGGTCCTGGCCGGCGCTCTGCTGGCGGACCGACTGCTCGATACCGTCGAGCGGGTTCGAGATCTTGGACAGCGACGGGGCGGCTGCCTGGGCGGCGGTCTGCACCGTCCCGCCGATCAGGTTGCCGGCGCCGCCGAGCGTGCTGGTCACGCCGCTGAAGGCACCGCCGACGATGCCGCCGACCGCCGAGGTCAGCAGATAGAGCACCACGAGCGTGGACACCGCCCACGACACGAGGCCGTGCGAGCCGGCGCTGTTGCCGCTGGCCTTGCCCGAGAGGCGTCCGGCGAGGATGCCGCCGACGAGCGCCGCGACGATGCCGGAGATCACGAACCAGAGGCCGGCGCCGAGCGACAGGGTCGAGGCGGCGGGGTTGTCGGCGGCCGGACCGCCGACGGTCGACAGGCCGATGCCGACGCCGACCATGTTCAGGATGACCTGGGCCACCAGGGCGATCACGGCGCCGGCGAAGATGGCGCCCCACGAGACCTGATGCAGGTGGACGGTGGTGGCAGCGGAGGGTGCTGCGACGATGCTGGGAGAAGAAGACACGGTTGTACTCCGGGAAAACGCTTCGCGACGGCGAAGGGACTTAGCGACGGGAATTGATGAGGAGGCCGATGCCGAGGCCGACGGCGCCGGCGATCAGAAGCGAGGTCAGCGGGCTTTCTTCGACCTGATGGGCCACGGCGCGGCGGCCCTGGCTCAGGTAGCGGCCGCTGTTGTCGTAGGCGTCCTCGGCATAGTGGTACGCCTCGTCGGCCGCGTTGCGGACGGAGTCTTCGGCTCGGGCGTAGTAGCGCTCGGCATTGTCGCGAACATCCTCGCCGACGTCGGCGGCGCGATTTGCCGTCTGGCGAACGGCATCCTTGCCCTCGCCGTAGACCCGCTCCGCCGTGCCCTGCGCCTGGCGGGCGCGACCCTCGACCGAGTCCCTGTCGGAGCCTACGAGGTCGCCCACCGCGCCCCGCGCCTTGCCGGCAAGCTCCTTGACGGCGCCCGTTACCCTATCCGTATCGACCATGTCGTTCGTCCAGTTCAATGCTGTTTCGTGCGTGTGCGCCGATCGACCCGGGCTACGACCGATGCGCGGTCCCGGGCTTCCCGTCGAACTTCGGTGATTGCTTCTGCGCCTTGCCCTCGGCCTGCACCCGGATGTCGCCGGTCAGCTTTCCGATGGCATCCTTCACCGAGCCCTTGAGCTGCTCGGTGGACGTCTTGGCGGACTGATCGCTCATGGATGTCTCTGAGTTCCTGGGCGAAAGGTTCGCCGGCCCTCAAGTGGCATCCGAAGCGCGAGGTTCAATAATACAGTTGCACTAGTGTCCTAGTAAAATCAGCGAAATTTGCTCGTGGGGAAGCCATTCTCGCGTCCCCAGACGATGGCATCGGCACGCTTGTGAACGTCGAGCTTGCGGTAGAGCGCTGCGGAATGGTTGCGGACTGTGTTGCGACTGACCCCGAGCCTTTTCGAGATCGCCTCGTCGTCGAGGCCGGAGCAGATCAGATCGAGGATCTGCCGCTCCCGCAGGGTAAGGCTCGGCTTGGCCGTGTCGTCCCCGTCGCTGGTCGGATGGCGCAGGTTGGCGAGTTTCTCGATCAGGCCACGACTGAACCAGGATGTATCGGCCATCACCGCCTCGATGGCGGCGAACAGGTCCCGTTCGGACCGCTTCCGCTCGGTGATGTCCTGCAGGACCAGGAGCGCGAAGGTTTCCTCGCCGATCTCGACCCGCTCGGCCGAGACCAAGCAATCCAGCGCAGTCCCATTCTCGTGCCGCAGGCAGGTCTCCAACCCGAGCACGAAGCCGGTCCGGCTCACCGTGCCCTCGAATTTCTTGCGGGCTGCATCCTCGACCCAGAGGCCGATTTCCTCAGGTGTCCGCCCAACGACCTTGTCCTCGCCGGACCCGAAGACGCGGGTGAACGCCTCGTTGATCCCGGTGATGACGAAGCCATCGGCGCGGGCCAGGATCGTCGGCACCGGCGTGAGCCGGAACGCCGTTGCGAAGCGCTCCTCGCTCTGGCGAAGGGCCGTCTCGGCCTTCCGGCGCAGTTCGAGGTCCGCGAAGGTGAAGAGCATGCAGGGCTCGTCGCCGAGATCCATCGGCTGGCCGGCCACGATCACGAAGCGGGTTCCGCCTTCCGGCAGATCCAGGCACGCCTCCATTTGCGGGATGGTGCCGCCCTCGTTAAGCCGAGAGACCGCAAGCTCACGGCTCCTGGCGCCGGCGAGGACGTCGACCTCGTAGACGCTGCGCCCGAGCACGGCGTCGCGGGTGTAACCGGTCATTTCCAGAAAGCCGACATTGACCTTGACGTGTCGCAGGTCCGAGAGCCGCGTGATCACCGCCGGTGCGGGATTGGCGTTGAAGGTCTTCTCGAAGCGTTCCTCGGCCTCGAACTGGTCCGAGACATCCTTGAGGATCAGGGCGAGGCAGCTCGGCTGGCCGCCGTGATCCAGAGCCACGAGGCTGCGGAGGGAGTGAACGAAGTCGACATCCGGCTGATCGGTGCGCTTCACCTCGACGATGACGTCGTGGAAGGACTCGCCGGAGACGACGCGCTCGATCGGGTAGTGGTTCGGCGCATGGTTGTTGCGGTAGCGCAGGGCGAAGCGCGCGCGGTAGGCATCGACGGTTTCGCCGAGATCGCTGAGCGACGCAGCCCCGTGCATCGTCAGCGCAGCTTGGTTTGCATAGGCAATGGACTGATCCGGTTCGACCAGGATCACGCCCTCGCTGAGGCCGGCGATGATCTGCCGGAGTTCGTGCCTGTCGACGGTGGCCGTCACGGGTGTTGCCGCTCCTCGTCCCCGATGCGGCGACGCACCATGAACGGGTTGTGCGCAAACAAGTTCCGGCCCAGCTGAAATGAACCTAGTGGCTACGCACTACGGTTGTGGTCCCGATCCTTCGCCCCCTGCGCCCAAGGACGGGTACGACATGGAGGCTGACGCCGCATCGAGGGTGGGGACGCCTCGGGCGATCTCACCCGGACATCGCCGAGCGGACCGGCCAGGGTCGGGTCGGGTCGGGTCACTGACGTGGACGACCCCGGCGTCCCGCGCCCCATCGTCGCCAGGGCGGCGACGCCGGCGGCGGAAAGACCGAGTGCCGATCCGGCGATCGCGTCACGCCGGCCGAACCGCGGCGATGCCGTCCCGTCGGCGGGAGCCATGCGCGGTCTCCGGCGGGGTTGCCTAACGCGTGCGAGGCCGCGGGGACGTGGTGGCCCCGGCGCTACGCGGGACGCGTCACCAGCGATGATGCCAGCCCGCATGCCGAAAGCCGCCCCAGCGATGCCCCCCGCCGTGCCAAGCGAAGCGGCGATGCCAGCCGTAACGGTAGCCGTAGTGCCAGCGGGGGCCTCCCCAACGGCGGTAGCCGAAGTGACGGTACGCGGGGCCGTAGGCGTACGGACGGTAGCCGAGGTTCGGCCGACACCAGCCGTAGAAGCCTCGGTGGAAGCCGAGGCCGCAGCCGTCCCGGGCCTCGGCGGCCGATCCGGCGGTGAGGAGCCCCGCGGCGAGGGCGAGGGGTAGGACGATCTTACGGATCATGTTCGCCTCCAAGGGCGTCCGGCGCGCGACCGGACGCGGAATTGGGGAAAGGGGTGGGAGGGCTCAGTTCGGCCAGCAGCGGCGGCCGTAGGGTCCGATGTGGAAACCGGCCGGGCAGGAAACGCCGCGGACGTAGCCGCCCCACTGCCCGCCGGTCCGGCAACCGCCGTAGGGGCCGCGATGGGCGTACGGGCCGCAGCCGCCGTAGACCTGGATGATCTGCGCGCCATCCGATCCGTCGGACACGGCATCCTGGGTCAGCGGCGACGCCGAGGCCGGGACCGCGAGGCCAGCCAGGACGGCGAACGTGGCGAGACTCTTCGGCATGGTGGAATCCTTCTGGGTTCTCATGGCGGTCTCGGTGCCGGTTCCCGGCGCCGCGGCCGATGAGGGCAGGTTCGTCCCCGCTTGCCTCCCAGATGTGACGGACGGATGCGTCGGCGTAACGTTTTGTAACGGGAGGTCGCGCCCAAGCGACGCCGTCAGGCGATAGCCTGCAAGGTCAGCACGAGACGGGCGCCGCCAAGCGAGCCCACGTTAGCCACGACGGTACCCCCGTGTGCCTCGGCGATCTGGCGAGCGATGGCGAGGCCGAGGCCAGTGCCGCCGGTCCGGCGGTTCCGGGATTGCTCGATGCGATAGAACGGGCTGAACACGGCCGTGCGCTCCTGCTCCGGGATGCCCGGACCGTCGTCCTCGACCATCACCTGGCACACCGTGCCGGTCCGGCTCACGGCGACGGACACCGTGGACCGCCCGAACTTGACGGCATTCCCGATCAGGTTGGCGACGACCCGCCGCAGGGCGACGGCGTCGCCGGCCACCACGGCGTCCTGCACGTCCTCGCCGGTCAGACGGATGTCGGCACCCAACGCGGCATGCTCGGCGACCTCGACGGCAACGAGGTCGCCGAGGTCGACCGCCGTCCGGCCCACCTCCACCGCGGTGCCCCGGGCGAAGCCGAGGGACGTCTCGATCAAGGCGGTCATCGCATCGAGATCCTCGACCAGCTTGTCCCGGCGCTCCGGTTCCGACACGCCCTCGGCTCGCAGCCGCAGGCGGGTCAGGTAGGTCTTGAGGTCGTGCGAGATGGCGCCGATCAGCAGCGAGCGCTCGCCGAGGAGTCCGACGATGCGCTCCTGCATGTCCTGCACCGCGCGGGCGAGCCGCTGGATCTCGGGGGCGCCGTGCGGGTCCACGACGGGTTCGAGGCCGCGCCCGTCGAAGCGGGTCACCGCCGCGGTCAGGCGGCGCAGCGGTGCGAGTTCGTGACGGGCGCCGACGAGGACCAATCCGGCGACGATCGCGCCGAGCACGGCCACCCACAGGCTCAACGGCCGGCCGAGCAGCCACGGCATCAGCGAGTGGTGTCGCTCGATGGCGGAAACGACGAGCGTACGGCCGTCCGGAAGGTCGTAAGTCGCGGCCGCGAGCCGGCCCAGGGGGCGTCGTCGATCGGCCTCCGCGACGTTCGCCGGATCGACCCCGCGATGGAGCATCTCGGCATCGGTGAAGGCGCGGACCCGGTCCCCCGCATCCCCCGTCAGCCGACGAAGGCGTGCCTCCAGACGCGGCTCGCGGATCAGACCGGTCTCGGGCCGTCGCGCATCGGCAATCTCCGCCTTCAACGCCTCGCCACTGACCGCCTTCAGGATGGCCGGCCGCTGCGCCGGATCCGCATCGCGCAGGAGGGTCATGATGCTCGCGGCTTGGTCGAGGCGCGGGAAGCGCGTGGCGTAGGGCGAGCGCTCCTGTCGACGCTGCCACGTGTCCACGGCGACGGTGGCGAGAACCAGAAGGGAGAGCGCCCCCAGCAGAAGCAGCATGATCCGCCCCAGCAGCCCGATGCGGGCCATCACGGCGCCGGCCTCACCGGCGCGGCGAGGATGTAGCCGGCGTTGCGAACGGTCTTGAGCAATGCAGCGGCAGTACTGCCTGCGGCATCGAGCTTGTGCCGCAATCGGCTGACCTGCACGTCGATGGTGCGGTCGAAGGCGTCGGCCATGCGGCCCCGTGTCCAGTCGAGGAGCTGCTCGCGCGAGAGCACCCGCTGCGGGCGCGTGACGAAGCAGTGCAGCAGATCGTACTCGGCGCTCGTGAGCGAGACCTCGGCGGCCGGTTCCCCAGTCGTCACGCGACGCGCCGCGAGGTCGACCACGAGGTCGGCCACGGCGAGCGTCTCCGGCTCGGCGTCGGCCGCAGGGAGGCCATGACCCTGGGCGCGGCGCAGGACTGCACGGATGCGGGCGAGCAGCACCCGCGGGTTGAAGGGCTTCGAGACGTAGTCGTCCGCACCCATCTCCAATCCGAGCACCCGGTCGATGTCCTCGTCCTTGGCCGTGAGCATGACGATGGGCGGCCCGCCCCCCTCACGCAGTCGCCGGCAGATGGACAGGCCGTCCTCGCCCGGCAGCATCCAGTCCAGCACGATCAGGTCCGGGGCCGGGCCGGACGACAGATGCCGGTCGAGGCTCGCCCCTCCGTCGAGGCCGACCACGCGAAAGCCCTCGCCCTCCAGGTAGTTCGCGAGCTGGGTGCGGATGTCTCCGTCATCCTCGACGATGACGATGGTCGGGCAGTCGCTCATACCCCGAACATACGAGGCCGGACGGCCCGGGCAACGTGGAAAAGGCCGTTGTCACAAAACGTTACATCCGAGGAAACATCTGACCCGACCGGCTGGCTCTGGTCCGGGCTGATCGAGAGGATCAGCCAGGACCGAAGGAGCTGGACATGAAGCGAAGTCAGAAGACGGGGGTGCTGAAGCTGCGCCAGATCGCGGTTCAGACGGCACAGGGCAAGAGTTCGGCGCTGGCTTGCAAGGAGGCCGAGATCTCCGATCAAAGCGACTATCGCTGGCGTAAGGAATAGCCGTGTCTCGGTCAGCACGAGTGAACACGATGCACCGATCTCCCGACATGCGGACCTTCAGTGCGAGCACCGGGCGTGCGCGGTCGCCCACAGCGATGGGCCCTATATCAGGCCGCACCCCTGATCAGCAGCAACAGGCAAGGCACCCGTGAGCAAACTTGCCGAAATCGTCCGTGCCGCGGCGAGCAAGGGGCGCCGTCTAGCAGCCGCGTATCCCGCTTCGACCAAAAAGGACGAGTTGCCTTGGAAGGTCATCGAGGCCTTCGATGCCGATGTGCGAGGGCACGTCGAGCGTGACCGACGCATCGAAGACGAGCGCGACCGCGTGCTGATCGCCGCCGTGAACTTGGCCGAGACGCCACCGGACGCCGACGCCCGAGAGCTCGAAAGCGCGCGCCGTCACCTCGTAGACGCTGTCGACTATCTCGAGCAGGCAGTGCTGCGCTTCGGCATCGTGAACCGCGAAGCCGCGCGCCTGGGTTATGGAGATCCCGGCGATCGCGTGTCTATGGAACGATAGAAGGCAAGATCCAGCTCCGGCTCGGCCGAGAGCATTCTGACGATGTCGGTAGTAGAGGGGCGAGGGGTGCCGAATTTTTGAACAAACCGGTTCGGGACCTCGCTACTCTCCGACACGAGACACGAGCAAATTGGCGTTTTTGCCGAAAGCCACCGATCCATGTGCCCGAGCCGACTCGGATCGAACTAGGGGATGCCGCGGTGACCGACGTGAAGACGGAGATGTCGAAAGGCGATGAAGCCGCCTGGAACGCCATGATGGATCAGTGGCGAGCCTCGTTGGCTGCAGCCGCCGAAGGCAATGGCCGCATGCCCGCGGCCTCCGGGATGCTGTTCGTCGCGCTGCAAGCCTTGCGTATCGAAGTGGGCGACCAGCAGTTGGCGGCCATGCTCGAGGCCGTTGCTACCAAAGTGCGGTCGGGCGAGCCGCTGACGATGAAGGTTAAAGGCTGAACACGCTGCGCAGCCGGCAAGGCTCGGATGGGATAGGCGGGTCGAAAGCTGACGATTGAGGAGGTGCGGACCACAGCCCGATCACGCAGCGCGCAACACTGCTTGTCGAACGCATCTGCTTCGTCACGTACTCGCCTCTTAGCCTCCGCATGATCAGCAGTTCCGAGCTCTTGGTGATCTCTCGCTTACCAAAATCGGCAACGAGATCGAGGGGGACCCTGGCTCGAAACTGCTAGTTGGCGCTGCCCTTGCGGCGCGCGAGATAGGTATGGCGGCCCACGTCCTTCATGCTCCCTGCGTACACCCGTGTGTAGCAGTCGCTAAGTCGCAAGCCATTGATCTCGACGAGATTAGTGGCAGATCAACCATTTAGCGAAGCGTTGGCGGAAGGGGTGGGATTCGAACCCACGGTGGAGTTGCCCCCACGGCGGTTTTCAAGACCGCTGCCTTAAACCACTCGGCCACCCTTCCAAGCCATTGGTGAAATTGAGCTTCTTACCGATAGGGCAGGGGGCCGAAACCCGCTTTTGCTACCGTTTTGCTACCATTTCATCCGGCGGCCTTACCTATGGCTGCGCGGAGGGCAGCGTCAACCTTCGCTGCGGCGTCCTCCTGCATCCCCGGCAGCACGTGGGAGTACAGATCGAGGGTAATGGCGATGCTGGAGTGCCCCAGCCGCTCCTGCGCGATCTTCGGGTGCACTCCGCCAGCCAGCATCTGCGTCGCGTGGCTGTGCCGCAGGTCGTGAAAGCGGATCCGCGGCAGCCCGGTCGATCGGGCCAGGATGCGCGTGAACTCGTGGGTGAGGCTGTTCGGCTGAACTGGCGCGCCATCAGCCTGCGCGTAAACGTAATCGTCTGTGGTCGCCCGCACTCCGAGCTTCAGCAGCTCCTCGGCTTGGCGGACTCGGTGCGTGCGCAATTCCTCCAGCGCGAAAGAGGGGAGGGCGACGCGACGCGCGCGACCGCTCTTGGTCTCCTTCGATCGCGTACCCTTCCTGGTCTGTTCGGTACTCTCGACGATCTCCAGATGGCCCGTGGTCCAATCGACCAAGCGCCATTTGAGCGCTGTAACCTCGCCCCGCCGGAGACCACACAGGACGCCCAGGACCACCGGAACGAAGACGCGTGTCGGTCGGAAGTGCGCGAACAATATCGCCGACTCGGTCGCGTCGAGGGCACGCATCTTCTGGCGTTCGACCTTCGGCGGGTCGACGGCATCGGCCGGATTGCGGGCGAGGATGGACCACTTCACGGCTTGGCCGAGCGCTTGCCGCAGGATCCGATGCATGTGATGCACGGTCCGGGGCGCGAGCCCCCCAGTGCCATCCCTGCGCCCACTGACGAGTGCCTTGCCATAGGCCGCAGAGATTTGCTCGGGCCGGAGCTTGGTGAGGACCGCGCCACCCAGCAGGGGGACGAGGTTCTTCCGAGCGATCTCAGTGTAGCGCTCGTGGCTGCGCGGCGAGACCTGCGATCGGATGTGCTCCAGCCAACGGTCGAGGAACTGAGCCAGCGTCTCCTTGGCTGGCTCGACGTAGTCGCCGCCCTGCATCGACGTGATGAGGCGGGCGCACTCCTTCTGCGCCTCGCGCTTGGTCCCTTTGAAGGAGTGCCACTTCCGCTTGCGCTTGCCGGTCTCGTCGTCGCGCCGATCGAGGATGATCGCCCAACTGCCGGTCGTGCGCTCGCGGATGTGACCCTTCATCGTGTCTCTCCAAATAAAATAGCTGGAACAGTCAGTCCTCGTCGATCACGACGATTTCGACTGGCGCCCGCTTGGGCGGAGGGGGGCCGAGCCCCCCGCGGGCTGCGAAGACTTGAGCTAGCTCGTCATGCGACATGGACGCCATGTTGCCGTGTGGCACCGCGCGCTGACGCTTCAAGACGTGATCCCTATAGTTCTTGATGATCTCACACGTAGTGGCCTTGAAGAGCTCGTAGGCCTGCTCGTCTTCATCCCACCGCTTACCCGCCCAGTCTTCAATTCCTGAAAGACTTGCCGCCATTGCGGTAGCAATCCGAAAGACATCGTTGCCCCACTCAAAACGCAGCTGGTTCTTTTGCGCCAGCGAGATCTCCATCCGCGTCTCGATCTCCTCAGAAAGCGAGCGGCCGTTCTGTACAGCACCACGTTCGAGATCGCTGCGGACCTCGTCGCGAAGGCGGACGGTAAGTGGCCCACGGGTCCGTTCACCAGCAAATTTGGCCGGACGGCCGCGCTTCTTGGGTGCTTCCTGCTCGCTCATTTCAACCTCTCTGGTATTTTGTGATCCTAAATCGCATCAGATATCTTTACAAGCCTCTCGATCCCCCCTAGTTTTCTGATGCAAATCAAATTCACAAAAGGAGTGGTGCCATGAGTGGTTCCAGCGAGTGCCGGACCATCACCGTCGAGGAGGCTGGGCGGCGCCTCGGGGTAAGCCGCAACACGGCCTACGAGGCGGCGGGGCGAGGGGAGATCCCGGCGATCCGAATTGGGCGACGGCTATTAGTCCCGCTCGTCGCGTTCGAGCGGATGCTCGCGGCAGCCACCTCCAAGCAGGAGGGCGCATAAGAGCATGGCTCAAAACAACAGAACCCCCGCCGGGGCAAACGGCGAGGGCTCTGGAAAAATGTCAGGTTTGGCGGCCGACACTTTCCAGTTAGCACTCGCACCTCGCGAAATCCAGATGGCGCGGATCCTCTCGCGCTTCGCTTTCAGTCCCGCGCTCGCGGCGGCCGTAGCTGACTTGGTCTATAGCTCAATCGAGACCGGGAGGCGCCTGTGAGCACCGCCCGCAAGCAGGTCGAAGCCGCCATCATTCAGATCATCGCCGACGCTGAAGCCCAAGGTGTCGATGGCGTACTAGCTGCTCACCGCGCCTTTCCCGGTACGCCTGACACGGTCCTGTGGGGCTGCTGGTCTCAGTGGGACGGCGAGCGGACCGAGGCTTGGTGGCAGACGGTCGAACGATCGATCGACGGCGAGATCATCCGCAACGCTGTAGTTGCGGCACATAAAGACGGAGGCGGCGCATGACTGCCTCCTACCCTTACCCCGGCTCTTATCCGCCCGGCGGCTCGCCGGCCGAACTCCGACAGACCGTTGCCGACATGATGGCGACCGTAGGAATGCGGGCGAACATGGCCTGCGATTACGCCGCGATCGGAGACGATGCCGGACTGGCCTACACGCTCAGATGCGCAGCGGCCGAGTTCCGTGCTGCGCTGTCCGCCGCCGGCATGCTCGCCGAACTCAAGAGATCGCAGGCCAAGCAGGCAGGCCAACCGAGTCCTGCTGCTCGCCGCCGTTCCGCAACCGACGATTTGGAGGTGCGGGCATGAAGTCCAACCCATTCGCGGCCGAGTTGGAACGTCTCGGTCCACCGGTCGCCGACGACTGGCGTGACGATCATTTGGAGGCTATCGGCGCCAAAGGCACAAACGGCACAGGGGGGCATGGTTCTTGGGGTGAGCCGGATCTGAGCCTGCTCGGAACCGGACGCCGGCCGGCGCCCGCATTCCCGCTGCACCTTCTCGGCCCATGGGCCGGCTGGTGCGAGCGTAAGGCCCGAGGTGCCTCGGCGCCGGTCGACTACGTGGCAGTAGCGCTGCTTGCGAGCGTCGGCGCGACGATCGCCAACGTGCGCTGGCCCCAGGCCGGTGCAGCCTGGGCCGAGCCCCCGGTGCTGTGGTGTGGAGAGGTCGGGCCACCGTCGTCGTCAAAGTCGCCGAGCATGGACGCCGCTTTTACGCTGGTGCGCTTCGCCGAAGATCGCATGACCTACGGCTTCGAGGACGTGCAGCAGGAACACTCGACGCTGAAGCAGGCTTGCGAGGCGCGGGTCGAGGCCTGGAAGATCGAGGTCAAGACCGCGGTAAAGAACGGCGATGCGCCGCCAGCCATGCCGGATGCTGCACGTGAGCCGCCGGCTCCAGTCCGGCCGCGCATCCGAGTCGCCGACGCCACGGTCGAGGCGCTCGGGGCCCTGGCCGCGGGCTTGCCGCGCGGCCTGCTTCTCGTCCGAGACGAACTAGCTGGCTGGCTCGGCGCCTTCGATAAGTATGGCGGCGGCGGGTCTGACCGGGCCTTCGCGATCGAGATGTACGGCGGCCGTTCCTACGTCGTCGATCGGATGAAGAACCCCGAGCCGTTGCACATCCGGCATCTCAGCATCGGAGTGCTCGGCGGTGTCCAACCCGACAAGCTGGAGATGATCCTCAACGGACCCGACGACGGCCTTGCCTCGCGCCTGCTCTGGGCTTGGCCGGACGTGAAGCCCGAGTTCACGCTTGCGCGCGGTGTGCAGGACGATGGGCCGATGCAGTTGGCCTTCTCGCGTCTCACCGACCTCGTGCAGGGAATCGACGAGTTCGGTCAGCTGGAGCCAGTGAAGCTGCGTCTGACTGGAGAAGCTGAGGACCGGCTGGAGGCGTTCGCCCGAGACATGGTTGAGCGCTGCCACGAGGCCAGCGGATTGCTGGCCGGCACGCTCGGCAAGGCACGAGGGCATGCGCTCCGGCTCTCCGCCGTACTCGAACACCTGTGGTGGTGTGGAGGTTCGCCGGGCGCGACGGAGCCGAAGGTGATCTCGCCGGAGGCTGTGACTGCGGCGGCCGATCTCCTGAACGCCTACTTCGTGCCGATGGCAGAGCGGGTGTTCGGCGATGCAGCAATACCGATCGTCGAGCGCCGCGGCATGCTGCTCGCCCGCCACCTCCGGCAGAACCAGATTGGCGAGTTCAACGCCCGAGACGTCCGTCGGCAGGTCGGTGGGATGCTTCGGGACGCCGCAGATATGGAGGCGGCCTGCAAACAACTTTTGGAGGCCAATCTCATCCGCCGGCGGTTCGCCCGAGCCGGGGACCGGAAGGGGCGAAAAGCCCAGAACTACGAGGTGCATCCGGAGGTGATTGCCGACCGCCCTTTTGCCGAAACCCCTGTCCGTAGAAAGATGGGGACCCCTGTGCCGGTAGTGTCTTTGGCGCCAATAGCTCCAATTTCGGCGCAAATGGCGCCAAAGGCACAAACGGCACAGGGGGGTAAGATATTTTTGGAGCAGGGCGAAGGGTCACGGATCTTCGTAGATCTGATCGAGGACAATCGAGACGGAGACGGAGAGAACGAATGAGCACCTCGAAGCAATCTTTCCATCTGTTCGATCTGTCCGCCCCCTTGGACCCTCCTCTCCCAATCTGCTTTGACTACGAGCAGTTGGACGATGTGGCGGCTTTGGATGCCAAAGCGGTGGTGGAGCGATACCGCGGCCGGGTGAAGGCCTACGTGATCGACACCGGACTTGATCTGCTCGGTGTGAAGGAGCGGCTGGAGCATGGGCTATTCGCGCAGTGGGTCGAGTCCGAGATGCGGATCACGGTCCGCTCGGCGCAGTACATGATGCAGGCCGCGACTCAGTTCGGGCACATAAGCGAAATCGTTTCGCATTTGCCCCCGAGTACTCTCTACCGGCTGGCGGCCGCTTCCACGCCTGCTCCGATCCGCGAGGAGATCGTAAGCCGGCTGGAAGCAGGAGAGGCTGTCACACCTCGTCAAATCGAGGCCAAACTCTACCAAGCGCGGAAGGAGGCCGAGCAGGCCAAGTTGACGCCTGAGGAGAGAAAACGGCAGGCGAAGACAAAGCGAGACGCGGATGCCCGCGCACGACGTCATGCCGAGAAGTGGCGGAAAGAGCAGGACGAACGGCTGGAGCGTAAGACAGGAGCGACGAATGCCTTGGCTGAGATCCTATCGCCACGGCTCGACGAGGAGAGCTATGCAGCCGTCTACCGGCTACTCGGCGAATGCGATCCATGGACGCTCCGAGAAGCCCTGGCGAAGACTCGCCAGCCATGACCGCTCGCATGCCTCTGCGCTCTGTCAGATCGTCTCGTAGGCAAAGAGGGTTGTGATCCCGACGAGGGCCAGAAGCCCTGCCACGAAGCAGAGGTCAGCAATCCTTTCCAAGCGCGCAGCATGCTGGCTCTCCGCAGCCAGACGCATCGACAGGTACGAAGTCAGGGCACTCACTAGGAATAGCAGCGCAGTGAGTGCGGCGTACTCGTCGACGTGACTGTGACCGATCTGAAGCTCGACGATCTTCACCAGACCGACCAGCGTCACGCACACGCCGATCATCGTGCCGGCGTTCGGCAGGATGTGGTGAGAGAGGCTTGCAGAGACTTCCCTGCTTATCGGACGGCTACCCTTCATCGAACTCCTTCTGACGGCGACCCTGGCTCAAATACGACGCCAACCTTCCGACCGATCCGCCATATGACGTTGCAGCGTTTCAGATTGTTGCGGTCGCCGATGTCGAGCACAAACCGTTGTGGCAGTTTCTCGGGGTGTTCGACTTCGATCCTGGCGCCACGACCCGAAGCGTCCCAAATGACGCACGTGGTCTCACCGGACGTGCCGTCACTCAAGACGGTGCCGAACTCGAATATCTTGGCCCGGGGCTCCAAACGACGTTCAGTCATCGCGCTCTCTCGGCATTCGATCGACTGCAATCGTTGCTCAGAGACATTAATAACCAGCAACCGTCGGTTGATGGCGGAAATTTGGCAGATGCTGGCAGATCTGCGTGCGGAGGGGCGGCTATAAACGCGCTTCGAGGTGTCCCAAGTTACTTCGAGTGCGGTGGCCAAAGAGTCGCGTCACGAGCTAGTGCTGGAAAGTCACAAGCCGCCCGCCAAATTGGGTCGATACTCATTTCGCGGTGGGGGACGCCGAGAGGGCGGTGTTGCAATCGGCAGATAGTACGTAGATAGAGCTTAAGCCTTTTGGCGACCCCATCGAGCAGGAGATCAAATGCGAGTTGTCGCTGGCATTGCGCTCGCGTTGCTTTCTGCCACATTGGCCCATGGCCAATCAAAAAGGGCTCTACTTTGCTCCGAAGACGTAGCAATGCGACTGAAGGCGCAAACAGCGGTTGACGGTTCGCTAGTCGAAGCAATTCCGGCTCGTCGTTTTTCGTTCGTCTGGAACGACGAATTTCTGAATGTTATTTCTGCCGGAAAGACTGATTTCTACGAATGTTCGAATATCAAGCCACGCCTGAACGAAGGTGGACCAAGAAACTCCATCAAATGCCAAAACGGCATCTATTTTATTGCTATGGACGTCGCTAAACTCACGTTCATTCGCGCTACTCTCAACCCGCAGAGCAGAGCAGATGTAGAAGTGGCTTATGGAGCTTGCAAGACCATAGGTAGTTAGTCGATTTTCAGCAGAACGAGTGCATAAAGAACAATCAATACTACTAAGACGGCGGCGGCAGGCCCAATCAAACCCGATCGGCTCGGGCTCGGCTCTTCGGCATCATCGTCCGTCATGAAGACACCAATCAGATCGAGGCGACCGGCGATTTTTGCTGCCAACATTATGAGCCGAGGGTGAACGCTTCGGTAATGGGCATGCGAGCGACCCGGCATAGAGGACGCATGCCAGCCGTGATTAAGGGGGCTCTCGTAGCTCTGAGGCTGAATCATTGGCGCTCGGTGAGACGATTGCCGCTCTTGGACCGAAGCCCTGCCATCTCCATTAGCTCTGGTGAGAGCGGCTAAAGAGTGAGACGGCAACCGTGTTTAAAGTGAAGGGCATCGATCCGACGGGGCGCAGCGAGACGTTCGCTTGCGGCACCGACGAGCAAGCGATGGAACGGACATGGGATCTGGCGCGACGCGGCTTCCGCGATGTCACGGTGGTCGACGGGCGGGGGAAAGAAATGTCCGCCGCCGCTTTCGAGCAGTCGCTCGACATCGATTGGGAAGAATAACTGCGGCGGATTAGCACATGCTGAATGCGATTAAAGATAAGAAGACATAACGGCGGACGACAACACACAACAGCACACAACAGCGTAATTCAAAAATCCGATTTGCTTATGTTGGCTGAATAGATCCATTCTCAGGGACATCGATTGCACCGCTGAAGGTGTCCCCAAATGTCCGCAGATCGTATCCAATTCAGTGAAGCCGTGCGGTTCAAGGCCGAGCGCGGCCTCACGCGAGCCGTTGCCGACGCCGCCCGCCGTAGCCGTACGTCCAGTGCCGAATACATGCGCCGCGCTCTCCGTGAGCGCGTGACCCTCGACGGCGTGGCCCTACCGCGCATCGATAGCGACGGCCCCGACGATCACACTCCTGCACCCGCAGCACGGATCGCGGCGTGATGGGCATGGCCAGAGCCTCCGCGACCTCCCTGTCGTTGCAGATAGGCAACATTTGGAACCCAGCGGGTCCTCCGAGGGGGTTCGACCAGACGCGGGCGGGAGACCCCGAGATCTCGCTCTCTGCAACTTCGATTTTTAAGCCGAACGAACGGTGATGCCGATGGAATTCGCCACATCCTTCGCCCAGCTCTCAACTGCCACTGGCTACAGTCGGTCGACGCTTCATGAGAGGCACCGCAGGGGGCAAATTCCGCAGCGCGGACCTCAGGGATGGCATGTCCCCGACGTGCTCGCTGCAATCAGGCGCAACGTCGATCCGGCCCGTCGGAAGCCGGTCCTGTCCGCACCCCGTTCGGCCGAACGTTCGGAGCCGAACGCCGAACACCCGAACGCTGTGCCGGCGACAGGCTCCTTCCCTGTCCCGGAGGCCTATCGCGACTGCGACGACCTCGGCGACGCATTTACCCGCGGCGCACTCTACGGCGCGCACGTTGTGGCCTTCTCGGTCCCGACCGCCGTCGGCTGCTCACTGATCGAGGCCGGTGTCGCCAGCGAGACGGCGGTGCGGTTCTACGCCGAGGCAAGGGACGACGTGGCCTTCATCGTCGGCGACGTCGCCGAAGCGCTGGGCCTCGTGCCGGACGGTGTCGACGACGCGGGCCAGCATCGTCCGACCGCCTTTCAGGCCTTCGATCCGCAGATGGCAAAGCTGGCGATCACGCCGGTCGCGCCATGAGGGTCAAACTTCATTCCCATCGCACCAGCGCCAAGGGGTTTTCGGTCCCCCGATCCGCTGCTGCGTACCCGGGCCTCGGCTCGGGAGCGGGCCGCGGTGTTGGTCTCGCGGCCCGCGCAATTTTGCGCAGGGGTCAGAAGGAATTCTCCGCATGAAGTCGCCAACGAAGATCGCGAGGGATCTGGCCGCCCTGATCGGCATCGCGCGGAAGGAGACCTCCGCTGAGAAGATCGAGGCGGCACTCGCCGAAGCGCGCGGCCAGGTCGAAACCGCCACCAGCGATCGTGATGCGGCCGCTGCCAACTATCGCGACGGGTTGCTCGACGTCTCGCCCGAGGCGCTGGAGAAGCTGCTGGCCGAGAAGGCGATCGCCACTGTCCGTCTGGATCGCGCCGAGGCGTTGGTCCTGGCCCTGACGCAGCGTCTGGCGATGGCCCGCGACGCTGATGCTCGTGCTGCCCGGCAAGCGATCCATGACGATGCAGCGGCCAAGTGCGAAGCCATCCGGTCCCGCTTGCCGATCGAGTACGCGCATCACGCTCTGGCACTGCGCTCGTTGGTCCGGGACCTTGCCGAGGCCGAGGCGGCCCGGATCCGTGCAATGAAGGAGGCGCCCGAGCTGCCGGTGATCCCATCGCCTGAGGATGTCGTTCGGGGCCTCGACGCCGTGCCGGAAGAGATCCTCGACCGCGAGGAGATCGAGCTCTGGGTTCTGGACGGCCGGTCGGATCCGCTGCCCGACGATCGCCAGAGTGATGTCACGTCGAGCGCGATGGATCGGAGCAAGGGCAAGCTCTTCACCCCCTCGACGCAGCATGTGTACGGCCCCGCCCTCAGCTGCACCCTGCGCCGGTTCACACGGATCCGGTATCGCGAGGCGGTTGCCGCTTCGAACCTCGATCGCCTGCATCGGACCGTGAACCTGCCGACGCTGTTCGCCTACGGCGACGATTTCGTCACGTCCGAGCCGTTCCGGGAGGTCGATACCACGCTGGCCTATCTGTCGCGCGAGATGCGCCCGCGCCCGGGGCTGAAGCGGGACGTGAAGCAGCGTCTTGAGCCGGTGGCCGCTAAACCGACCGAGCCTGACGCTGGGACGTCCCGCTGGGGTGGGACCGGTCCGCGTCGCCTGGAGATCGCAGCGTGATCCGGATCGAAGCGCGGCACCTTGAGATCGCCGGCACCATCCTCGATCGCATGCAGGCGAACCGGACCCGCGGCTTCGCCATCACGAGAGCGCCGGAGGCGGTGGGCCGTGACCTTCTGGCGTTCGGCCTGGCGATGCGTGCCGACCTGACGACCGAGCAGGCCGTCAGCCTTCTCGCCATCGGTCCGGATGATCGGCAGGGCGTGCCGGCCGTCGCCGCCTGGATCGCGAATATCCTTCCGCAGCCTGCGATCGGAGAGGCCCAGTGATGCTCGACCGATCCGAAGCCATTGCAGCGGCCACTGCTCGGCAGGCCAAATTCTTAGACCGCGCACTGGCGCTACCGAGCCCCCTCGACCGCTTGGCGCTCAAAGATGATCCGCGGCTCGCGGCGACCTTGGATCCTGAAAATGGTGCCGCGCCGGTGTCTCCAAATTTGGGGAGACCCCCTTCGTCCCATCCCGCATCCACCTGACATCACCGGAGCAGCCGACATGCCCAAGACCGTCACAGTCACCCTCAGCACGCCGATCGAGGGCCACGGCGCGCCCATCACACAGCTGGTGTTCCGGCCGCCGGTCTGGCGGGACATCCTGCCGGTGGGCGAGCCCTTCACAGTCCATCGCTCGGCCGACGGCGTGTACTTCTACGCCGACAACGCCGAGGCCTTCTCGCACTACCTGGAGACCTGCCTCGTCGAGCCGGCGGAATACAGCCTCGTCGAAAGCCAGGTCGGCCCCGCCGATACGATCAAGGCGAAAGAGGTGATCCGGGATTTTTTCATCCCCGCCGCGCCGGAGGGCGGGGGCTCGACGACATCGCAGACGAGCTCGTCTTCATCTGCGGCTGGGAGCCCGCCGGTCTGAGCGGGCTCGGCATCGACGAGCTCTACTACTGGCACGCCCGCGCCATCGCCTGGTCGAAACGGCCAACTTAGCCTGATTGGAGAACGGCATGGCCGGTCGCGTCATCGAAGCCAAAGCGGTCCTCAGCGGCGAGGACCGGCTCTCGGGCATCCTCGACCGGGTCAACCGAAAGCTGCGCGACGTCGGTAAGGGAGCGAAGGTCTCGGCCGACATCGAGCGGATGAACAAGTCGCTCGCCGGCACGAAGCGTCAGCTCGAAGCGCTCGACCGGGTCAAGGCGGCGCAGTCCCGGCTCTCGACGGCGCGGCTCGGCCTGACCGGCGCCCGCGCGGAGGCCGACCGCATCGGCACGGCGCTCGCCAGCGCCAGGCAGGTCAAGGACGTGAAGGCGGTGGCCGAACTGACGGCCCGCAACCGCGTAGCGCAGCGCGCCGTGGCCCAAGCCACCGGTGCCGTCGAACGCCAGACCAGCGCGGTCGCCGATGCCCGCCGCGCCTTTGCCGGGTTCGGCGTTCCAGTCGAAAATCTGATCGCGCACGAGCGGGCGCTGCGGAGCTCCGTCGACCAGACCACGGCCGCGATCCGCAAGCAGGCCCTGGCCCAGCGCGACCGTGAGCGCTTCGCCGAGGCCAAGGCTCTCAAGCTGCAGCGGCGGCAGGAGGCCCTGGAAGCTGCCATGCCGACCCGGCCGCGACCGATCCCGACGCCGACACGACGCACGGAACGCGGCGAGCGCTCGCTCGGTCCGCTGGCAGGTGCGATCGGAGCTTATGAGGCTGCGGACCAGTACAGGAAGGCGGCGGCGTTCGATCGCCGGCTGACGATGATCGGCCAGACCGCGGACGCGACCCGCGAGCAGATCGACGGGCTCGGCTCAAGCGTTCACGAGTTGGCCCAGCAGACCGCCACGCCGGTCGATAAGCTCGCCGGTGGTCTTGAGGCGCTGGTCGCGCAGGGCCGCAATCTGAAGGAGTCGCTGGACTTCCTGCCGTCGGTCGCTCGCACGGCCGCGGCCAGCGGATCCGAGGTCGACGACATCGCCAAGACGGCAGACTCGGTCGGCAC
>NZ_BJZT01000026.1 GCF_007992175.1 Methylobacterium haplocladii
AGAGCCTCCTAAAAGTCGAATGCGTGTTGCGGATGAAGAGATGCTTCAGGCGTACTTGGCGATGACCTTGTCGGCCTCGCCGCGCGGCACTTCTTCGTAATGATCGAACTGCATCGTGAAGTTGGCGCGGCCCTGGGAGAAGGAGCGCAGCTGGTTCACGTAGCCGAACATGTTGGCAAGCGGCACCATCGCGTTGATGACGTTGGCGTTGCCGCGCATGTCCTGGCCCTGGATCTGTCCACGGCGAGAGTTGAGGTCGCCGATGACCGAACCGGTATATTCCTCGGGCGAGACGACCTCGACTTTCATCACCGGCTCCAGCAGGACCGAGCCGCCCTTCTGGAGGGCTTCCCGCAGAGCGGCGCGAGAGGCGATTTCGAAGGCGAGGGCCGATGAGTCTACGTCGTGGTAGGCGCCGTCGATCAGCTCGACCTTGATGTCGACCACGGGGAAGCCGGCGAGGACGCCAGCGCCGAGGACCGAGTTGAGGCCCTTCTCGACGCCGGGGATGTACTCCTTCGGCACCGAACCGCCGACGACTTTCGACTCGAACGAGAAGCCCGCGCCCGGTTCGTTCGGCTCGACGATGAACTTCACCCGGGCGAACTGACCGGTACCACCGGTCTGCTTCTTGTGGGTGTAGTCGATCTCCTGACGCTTCGTGAGCTTCTCACGATACGCCACCTGCGGCTGGCCGATGTTGGCATCGACCTTGTAGGTGCGGCGCAGGATGTCGACCTTGATGTCGAGGTGGAGCTCGCCCATTCCGCGAAGAATGGTCTGGCCGGACTCCTGATCGGTCGAGACGCGGAAGGAGGGATCCTCGGCCGCAAGCTTGGCGAGAGCGATGCCGAGCTTCTCCTGGTCGGCCTTCGACTTCGGCTCGACGGCGATCTCAATGACGGGCTCCGGGAACTCCATCTTCTCAAGGATCACGGCCTTGATCGGATCCGACAGCGTATCGCCGGTCCGCGTGTCCTTGAGACCTGCGAGAGCGACGATGTCGCCGGCGAAGGCTTCCTTGACGTCCTCACGGTTGTTGGCGTGCATCAGGAGCATGCGACCGACGCGCTCCTTCTTGTCGCGAGACGAGTTGAGCACGTTGGCGCCCGACTCGATCTTGCCCGAATACACGCGGCAGAACGTGATCGTCCCGACGTGGGGATCGTCCATGATCTTGAAGGCGAGCATGGAGAACGGATCGGAATCGGTCGGGTGACGGACGATCTCTTCCTCGGTCTTGAAGTCGAGACCCTTGATCTCGCCACGATCCGCCGGTGACGGCAGATAATCGACGACCGCGTCGAGAAGCGGCTGGACGCCCTTGTTCTTGAAGGCCGAACCGCAGAGCACCGGGTGGAAGGCGCGCAGCTGCACGGCGCGGCGGACGAGCATACGCAGCGTCTCTTCGCTCGGCTCCGTGCCGTCGAGGTAGGCGGTCATGGCTTCATCGTCGAGTTCGACGCAGGCCTCGATCATCTTGGTGCGGTACTCGACCGCCTGATCCTGGAGGTCGGCCGGGATCTCTTCCTCGTCGTAATTAGCGCCGAGCGCCTCACCCGACCAAACGATCGCCTTCATCTTGATGAGGTCGATGACGCCCCGGAAGGTGCTCTCGGCACCGATCGGAAGCTGCAGGCAAACCGGCTTGCCGGCGACGCGGGTGATGATGTCGGCGACGCACTTAAAGAAGTCGGCGCCAATCTTGTCCATCTTGTTGACGAACACGACACGCGGGACGTCGTACTTGTCGGCCTGACGCCAGACGGTCTCGGTCTGGGGCTCGACGCCCTGGTTGCCGTCGAGCACGCAGACGGCGCCGTCGAGCACGCGGAGCGAACGCTCCACTTCGATGGTGAAATCGACGTGGCCGGGGGTGTCGATGATGTTCAGGCGCTTCTCGCGCCAGAAACACGTCGTCGCGGCGGACGTGATGGTGATGCCGCGCTCCTGCTCCTGCTCCATCCAGTCCATCGTGGCGGCGCCCTCGTGGACTTCGCCGATCTTATGGGACTTGCCGGTGTAGTAGAGGATCCGCTCAGTGGTCGTGGTCTTGCCAGCATCAATGTGAGCCATGATGCCGAAGTTGCGGTAGTCCTCGATCGCATGCGTGCGGGGCATCGGGGTGCTCCTGAAAAGGTCCGGGACCGCTTACCAGCGGTAGTGCGAGAAGGCGCGGTTGGCTTCAGCCATCCGGTGCGTGTCTTCCCGCTTCTTGACGGCGTTGCCGCGGTTGTTCGCGGCGTCGAGGAGTTCGCCGGAGAGGCGCTCGACCATAGTGCGGTCGTTGCGGCCGCGAGCGGCCTGGATCAACCAACGGATGGCGAGGGCCTGGCGACGCTCGGTACGAACCTCGACGGGGACCTGGTAGGTCGCGCCGCCGACGCGGCGGGAGCGAACCTCGATCGCCGGAGCGACATTCTCGAGTGCGGCGCGGAACACCTCGATCGGGTTGGTGCGGGCGCGGCTCTCAACGATCTCGAAGGCACCGTAGACGATGCCCTCGGCGACCGACTTCTTGCCCTCGTACATGATCGAATTCATGAACTTGGTCAGGACGACGTCGCCGTACTTGGCGTCGGGGATGATTTCGCGCTTCTCGGCAGAGTGACGACGAGACATAGGGTCGAGCCTTGCGTTCGTAAAATCGTCTTAAGCGCCCCGCGCAGGCCGCCTGAGCTGTGAAGCCGGCGGCATCCTTACGAGGCCGTGAAATACCAGTCCGAAATCCTTACTCCGGACGCAGTTCTTACTTCGGGCGCTTGGCGCCGTACTTGGAGCGGCGCTGCTTGCGGCCCTTGACGCCCTGGGTGTCGAGCACGCCGCGCAGGATGTGGTAGCGCACGCCGGGAAGATCCTTCACGCGGCCGCCGCGGATCATCACCACGGAGTGCTCTTGGAGGTTGTGGCCCTCGCCGGGGATGTAGCCGATGACCTCGAAGCCGTTGGTAAGGCGAACCTTGGCGACCTTACGAAGCGCGGAGTTCGGCTTCTTCGGGGTCGTGGTGTAGACGCGGGTGCAAACGCCACGCTTCTGCGGGCAGGCGTCGAGCGCCGGCACCTTGTTGCGGGCCTTCTGGGCCTTGCGCGGCTGGGCGATCAGCTGGTTGATCGTCGGCATTCTCTGCCCTCTTCCCTCGGGTCGCGCTGGGCGCCCCTGATGTTCGAACTCTCGGCTCCGGCGGAGCCGACGGCAAAACGAATAACGCCATAGGCCGCTAACGGCCTCTGGCGCGGTTGAGGCAGAGGATCACGCCGTGAACGGCGCGTTCTTACCCACTGATCTGACGAGTGTCAGGCTATATGAACCTCGGCACCGACCCGGCGACGATTTGGGAAGCTCGGGGCTTCACATCGTCGGAGACACGTGGTCAGCCGAAGTGGGGCGCTTCTACTCGAGGATCCCGGGAACGTCAACGGCTCAGCAACACATTCTTCACGTGATCGCGGGGACTTGGCTGTGAGTGTGCGCTGGGCACATGCGGATACGCTGCCACGCACGAAAAAGGGCGGCCCCGAAGGCCGCCCCGATCGTCTTTCACCGTCAGTCGGGGCTCACTCTGCGGCTGCCGGCGGAAGTTCGGTGACCGGCGCCGGGTGGCGTGCAGCGTGTTCCTCGGCGCGCTGCTGCAGGATGAGGTTGTCGCGGCGGCGTGCGATCGTGCGGATATCCGCCACGAGCGATCCGGTGCCCGCTGGGATGAGCGAGCCCACGATGACGTTCTCCTTCAGGCCTTCGAGCGTATCGACCTTACCGTTGACCGCCGCCTCGGTAAGGACGCGGGTGGTCTCTTGGAACGAGGCCGCCGAGATGAACGACTTCGTCTGCAGCGAGGCCTTGGTGATACCGAGCAGCACCGGCACGCCCTGGATCGGCTTCTTGCCCTCGGCGAGGAGCTTCTCGTTGAAGTCGGCCAGCTCGGTCCGGTCGATCTGATCGCCAGGGATGATGTCTGAATCGCCGCTGTCGGTGATTTCCACCTTCTGCAGCATCTGACGGACGATCACCTCGATGTGCTTGTCGTTGATGAGCACGCCCTGGAGCCGGTAGACCTCCTGGATCTCGTTGACGAGGTAAGCGGCCAGCTCCTCCACGCCCTTGATCGCCAGGATGTCGTGCGGCGCCGGGTTGCCGTCGACGATATAGTCGCCGAGCTCCACCACGTCCCCGTCCTGCAAGTGAATGTGCTTGCCCTTCGGGATCAGGTACTCGACGTTGTCGCTGCCGTCATGCGGCGTCAGCGAGAGGCGACGCTTGTTCTTGTAGTCGCGCCCGAAGGCGATCGTGCCGGACTTCTCGGCGATGATCGCCGCGTCCTTCGGACGACGCGCCTCGAACAGCTCCGCCACCCGCGGCAGACCGCCGGTGATGTCGCGGGTCTTGGCCGACTCGCTCGAGACACGCGCCAGGATGTCGCCCGCCTTGATCTTCGTCTCCGGATCGACGCCGATGATGGCCTCGACCGGAAGCAGGTAACGGGCTTCCGAACCGCGCGGCAGCTTCAGGGGCTTGCCTTCCGAGTCGACGATGACCATCGCCGGCTTCAGATCGGAGGTCCGCGACGAACCGCGCCAATCGATGACGACGCGCTTCGAGATGCCGGTCGATTCGTCGGTGGTCTCGGTGATCGACTGACCGTCGTAGAGATCCTCGTAGGCGACGATGCCGTCGATCTCGGAGACGATCGGACGGGTGTAGGGATCCCATTCGGCGATCCGCTGCCCGCGCTTGATCTTGTCGCCCTCGTCGACGCGCAGCTTGGCGCCGTATTGCAGGCGGTGCACGGCGCGCTCGCCTCCGTCGCTACCCACGATCACCACGGCGACGTTTCGGCCGGTGGCGATGAGGTCGCCATCGGAGTTCTTCGCCAGCGAGCGGTTGCGGATCGCGATCGTGCCCTCGAAGCTCGATTCGACGAAGGACGAATCCGCGATCTGCGCCGCGCCGCCGATGTGGAAGGTGCGCATGGTGAGCTGGGTGCCCGGCTCGCCGATCGACTGAGCCGCGATGACGCCGACGGCCTCGCCCATGTTGACGGGCGTGCCGCGGGCGAGGTCGCGCCCGTAACAGGTGGCGCAGACGCCGCTCTTGGTGGCGCAGACGAGCACCGAGCGGATCTTGACCTCCTGGATGCCGGCCGCCGTGATGGCCGGCAGGTGACGCTCCTCGATGGTCTCGCCGGCCGCCACGATGACGGTGCCGTCGGCAGCCGTCAGGGGATCGGCCGAGGCGCGGCCGAGGATGCGGCTCGCCAGTGGCGCGACGACCTGGCCGGCATCGATGATGGCGCGCATCTTGATGCCGTTGGTCGTGCCGCAATCGACCTCGCGAATGACCGCGTCCTGCGCCACGTCGACGAGACGGCGGGTCAGGTAGCCGGAGTTCGCGGTCTTCAACGCCGTGTCCGCGAGGCCCTTACGGGCACCGTGGGTCGAGTTGAAGTACTCGAGAACGTCCAAGCCTTCCTTGAAGTTCGAGATGATCGGGGTCTCGATGATCTCGCCGGAAGGCTTGGCCATGAGTCCGCGCATTGCGGCGAGCTGCTTCATCTGCGCCGGCGAACCACGGGCACCGGAGTGGCTCATCATGTAGATCGAGTTGACCTGCTTGTCGGCGCCGTTCTCATCCTTCTGCACCGAGGAGATGCGCAGCATCATCTCGGCGGCGAGCTTGTCGGAGCACTTGGCCCAGGCGTCGACGACCTTGTTGTACTTCTCGCCCTGAGTGATCAGGCCGTCGTTGTACTGCTGCTCGTAATCCTTCACGAGCGAGCGGGTGGTGTCGACGATGGTCCACTTGTTCTCCGGCACGACCATGTCGTCCTTGCCGAAGGAGATGCCGGCCTTGAACGCGTGACTGAAGCCGAGCGCCATGATGCGATCGCAGAAGATCACCGATTCCTTCTGACCGCAGTGGCGGTAGACGGTGTCGATCATTCCGGAGATCTCCTTCTTCGTCATCAGTTTGTTGACGACGTCGAAGGGCACCTTGGCGTGCAGCGGCAGGGCACCCGAGAGGATCACGCGGCCCGGGGTGGTGTCGTATGTCTTGGTCAGCGGTTCGCCATCCGGGCCGATGCCGGTCCAGCGCCACTTGATCTTGGTGTGCAGCTTCACGGTCTTCGCCGCGAGCGCGTGCTCCAGCTCGCCCACGTTGCCGAACACGCCCTGCATCGGATTCTGCTTGTTGTCGGGCTGGAACGCACCGATCAAGCCATCGCCGACGATGGAGAGGTAGTAGAGGCCGAGAACGATGTCCTGCGAGGGCACGATGATCGGCTGGCCGTTGGCCGGGTGCAGGATGTTGTTCGTCGACATCATGAGGACGCGCGCTTCCAGCTGCGCCTCGAGCGACAGCGGGACGTGCACGGCCATCTGGTCGCCGTCGAAGTCGGCGTTGAAGGCGGCGCAGACCAGCGGGTGCAGCTGGATCGCCTTGCCCTCGATCAGCTTCGGCTCGAAGGCCTGGATCCCGAGGCGGTGGAGCGTCGGCGCCCGGTTCAGCATCACGGGATGCTCGCGGATGACCTCGTCGAGGATATCCCAGACCTCGGGCTTCTCCTTCTCGACGAGCTTCTTCGCCTGTTTGACGGTGGCCGAGAATCCCTTGGCGTCGAGGCGCGCGTAGATGAAGGGCTTGAACAGCTCCAGCGCCATCTTCTTCGGCAGGCCGCACTGGTGCAGCTTCAGCTCGGGACCGACCACGATGACCGAACGGCCCGAATAGTCGACGCGCTTGCCGAGCAGGTTCTGGCGGAAGCGGCCCTGCTTGCCCTTGAGCATGTCGGCGAGCGACTTCAGCGGACGCTTGTTGGCGCCGGTGATGACGCGGCCGCGGCGGCCGTTGTCGAACAGGGCGTCGACGGCCTCCTGCAGCATCCGCTTCTCGTTGCGGATGATGATGTCGGGCGCGCGAAGCTCGATCAGCCGCTTGAGACGGTTGTTACGGTTGATGACGCGACGGTAGAGGTCGTTCAGGTCCGATGTGGCGAAGCGGCCGCCGTCGAGCGGAACCAGCGGACGCAGGTCCGGCGGGATCACGGGGACGACGGTCAGGATCATCCACTCGGGCTTGTTGCCCGACAGCTGAAACGCCTCGATGATCTTGAGGCGCTTCATCAGTTTCTTGGGCTTCAGCTCGGAGGTCGTGGTCGAGATCTCCTCCTTGAGCGACGCCGCGATGCCTTCGAGGTCGAGCTCCATCAGGATCCGGCGGATCGCCTCGGCGCCGATCATCGCCGTGAAGCTATCTTCGCCGTACTCCTCCTGAGCGCGCAGGTACTCCTCCTCCGTCAGGAGCTGACGCTCCTTCAGAGGCGTGAGGCCCGGCTCGATGACGCAGTAGGATTCGAAGTAGAGGATCCGCTCGAGGTCCTTAAGCGGCATGTCGAGCAGCAGGCCGATGCGGCTCGGCAGCGACTTCAGGAACCAGATGTGGGCGACGGGGGCGGCGAGCTCGATATGGCCCATGCGGTCGCGCCGGACGCGCGCCAGGGTGACTTCGACGCCGCACTTCTCGCAGATGACGCCCTTGTACTTCATGCGCTTGTACTTGCCGCACAGGCACTCGTAGTCCTTGATCGGCCCGAAGATGCGCGCGCAGAACAGGCCGTCTCGCTCGGGCTTGAAGGTCCGGTAGTTGATCGTCTCGGGCTTCTTGATCTCACCGAACGACCACGAGAGGATCTTTTCGGGCGACGAGATCGAGATCTTGATCTGGTCGAAGCTCTGCGGCTGGGACTGCTGGTTGAAAAGGTTCATGACCTCTTGGTTCATGATCCGCTCCTTGTTCGCGTGAGACCCCGCGCCTGGGTGTCACGACTGAAATTTAAAAGGCGCCGCGCCCGTCGGGACGCCGCTGGCCTGATGTTCCGGGAGGCGCTTCCCCTCCCTGCTCGTACCGTGCCGGCTCCAGGGAACCGGCACGGGAGCTGTCGTTCAAGCTTACTCGGCAGCCTCGGCCGGCGGCTCAAGCTGGTCGTTATTGGCCTTCTTGGTAGAGGTCAGCTCGACGTTGAGGCCGAGCGAACGCATCTCCTTGACGAGCACGTTGAACGACTCGGGAATGCCCGCCTCGAAGGTGTCGTCGCCGCGCACGATGGCTTCGTAGACCTTCGTCCGGCCGGCCACGTCGTCCGACTTCACGGTGAGCATCTCCTGAAGCGTGTAGGCCGCGCCGTAGGCCTCCAGCGCCCAGACCTCCATCTCGCCGAAGCGCTGACCGCCGAACTGCGCCTTGCCGCCCAGCGGCTGCTGGGTGACGAGCGAGTACGGGCCGATCGAGCGCGCGTGGATCTTGTCGTCCACGAGGTGGTGGAGCTTGAGCATGTAGATGTAGCCCATCGTCACCTTGCGATCGAAGGCCTCGCCGGTGCGCCCGTCATAGAGCGTCGACTGAGCCGACCGGTCGAGACCGGCCATTTCCAGCATCTGCTCGATGTCGGCTTCCTTCGCGCCGTTGAAGACCGGGGTCGCCATCGGCACGCCGCGGCGGACGTTGTTGCCGGCCTCCGCCAGTTCCTCGTCCGACAGGCCCTCCAGCTCGGACGGCGAGTAGATCGACTCCATCTCCGCACGCAGCGGCGCGATGTCCTGGTTCTTCAGATAGGCATCCACCGCCTTGGCGACCTTGCGGCCGAGGCCCGCGGCGGCCCAGCCGAGATGGGTCTCCAGGATCTGACCGACGTTCATGCGCGAGGGCACGCCGAGCGGGTTCAGCACGATGTCGGCATGCGTCCCGTCCTCCAGGAACGGCATGTCCTCGATCGGCACGATGCGCGAGACCACGCCCTTGTTGCCGTGGCGGCCGGCCATCTTGTCGCCCGGCTGGATCTTGCGCTTCACCGCGACGAAGACCTTGACCATCTTCATGACGCCGGGGGGCAACTCGTCGCCGCGCTGCAGCTTCTCGACCTTGTCGAGGAAGCGCTGCTCGAGGCGCTTCTTCGACTCATCGTACTGCTTCTGCATCGCCTCGATTTCCGTCATCAGACGGTCCTCGACGACGGCGAACTGCCACCATTGCGAACGGGGATACTCGCTGATCTCCTCGCGGGTCAGCTTGGTGTCCTTCTTGAAGCCCTTCGGGCCGGCGACCGGCGACTGGCCGATCAGCACGCCGGAGAGGCGGGCGTAGGTGTTGCGGTCGAGGATGGTCTGCTCGTCGTCGCGGTCCTTCGCGAGACGCTCGATCTCCTCGCGCTCGATCGCCTGGGCGCGCTCGTCCTTGTCGACGCCGTGACGGTTGAACACCCGTACCTCGACGATCGTGCCGGTCACGCCCGGCGGAACCCGGAGCGAGGTGTCGCGCACGTCGGACGCCTTCTCGCCGAAGATGGCGCGGAGCAGCTTCTCCTCCGGCGTCATCGGGCTCTCGCCCTTCGGTGTGATCTTGCCGCAGAGGATGTCGCCGGCGTGCACCTCGGCGCCGATGTAGACGATACCGGCTTCGTCGAGGTTCTTGAGGGCTTCTTCCGAGACGTTCGGGATGTCGCGGGTGATTTCCTCCGGACCGAGCTTGGTGTCTCGGGCCATCACCTCGAATTCCTCGATGTGGATCGAGGTGAACACGTCATCCTTCACGATCCGCTCGGAGAGCAGGATCGAGTCCTCGAAGTTGTAGCCGTTCCACGGCATGAACGCGACGAGCACGTTCCGGCCGAGCGCGAGCTCGCCGAACTCGGTCGAGGGACCGTCGGCGATGATCTCGCCTTTCTTGACCGGCTCGCCGACGCGTACCAGCGGCTTCTGCGTGATGCAGGTCGACTGGTTGGAGCGCTGGAACTTCTGCAGGCGGTAGATGTCGACGCCGGGCTTCGTGGCGTCGGCCTCTTCGGTGGCGCGGATGACGATACGGGTGGCGTCCACCTGATCGACGATGCCGGAGCGGCGCGCGGCGATGGCGGCGCCGGAATCGCGGGCGACCACGGCCTCCATGCCGGTGCCGACGAAGGGCGCGTCCGAACGGACCAGCGGCACCGCCTGGCGCTGCATGTTCGAGCCCATGAGGGCGCGATTCGCGTCGTCGTTCTCGAGGAACGGGATCAGCGCTGCGGCGACCGAGACGAGCTGCTTCGGCGACACGTCCATGAGGTCGACGCGGTCGGGCGTGACCACGATCACGTCACCGGCGCGCCGGCAGACCACGAGGTCTTCCGTCAGCTTCTTGTTCTCGTCCATCTGCGCGTTGGCCTGGGCGACGTGATACTTCGCCTCCTCCATCGCGGAGAGATACGAGACGTCGTTCGTCACCACGCCGTCCTTCACCTTACGGAAGGGCGTCTCGATGAAGCCGTACTTGTTCACGCGTGCGAAGGTCGCGAGCGAGTTGATCAGGCCGATGTTCGGGCCTTCCGGCGTCTCGATCGGGCAGATGCGGCCGTAATGGGTCGGGTGCACGTCGCGGACTTCGAAGCCGGCGCGCTCGCGGGTCAGACCGCCCGGGCCAAGCGCCGAGAGGCGGCGCTTGTGGGTGACTTCCGAGAGCGGGTTGGTCTGGTCCATGAACTGCGAGAGCTGCGACGAGCCGAAGAACTCGCGCACCGCAGCGGCTGCCGGCTTCGCGTTGATCAGGTCCTGCGGCATCACGGTGTCGATGTCGACGGAGGACATGCGCTCCTTGATGGCGCGCTCCATGCGGAGCAGGCCGAGCCGGTACTGGTTCTCCATGAGCTCGCCGACCGAGCGTACCCGGCGATTGCCGAGATGGTCGATGTCGTCGATCTCGCCCTTGCCGTCGCGCAGATCCACCAGCGCCTTGACGACCGCGAGCATGTCCTCCTTGCGGAGGGTACGCACGGTGTCCTCGGCGTCGAGGTCGAGACGCATGTTCATCTTCACGCGGCCGACGGCGGACAGGTCGTAGCGCTCGCTGTCGAAGAACAGCGAGTGGAACATGGCTTCCGCCGTGTCGAGCGTCGGCGGCTCGCCGGGGCGCATGACGCGGTAGATGTCGAACAGCGCGCCTTCGCGGGCCGAGTTCTTGTCGACGGCCAGCGTGTTGCGGATGTAGGGGCCGACATTGACGTGGTCGATGTCGAGCACCGGAAGCTCCTGAATGCCGACCTCGTCGAGGCCCGCGATCAGCTTCTCGGAAATCTCGTCGCCGGCCTCGGCGTAGATCTCACCGGTGTTCAGGTTGACCAGATCCTCGGCGATGTACTGGCCGACGAGGTCCTCGTTGGTCTGCTTGAGGAACTGGGTCCCCTTCTCGGAGATGAGGCGCGCGTTGCGCACGTTCATCTTCTTGCCGGCCTCAAGCACGACCTCCCCCGACTCGGCGTCGATCAGGTCGACGGAGGCCTTGAAGCCCTTCAGGCGCTCGGGGTCGAACGGCACGCGCCAGTCGGTCTTGTCGCGCTCGTAGACGACGCGGTCGTAGAAGGTCGCGAGGATTTCCTCGCCGTCGAGGCCGAGCGCGAACAGCAGCGAGGTCGCCGGGATCTTGCGCTTGCGGTCGATGCGGACGTGGACGATGTCCTTGGCGTCGAACTCGACGTCGAGCCAGGAGCCGCGATACGGGATGATGCGCGCGGCGAAGAGCAGCTTACCCGAGGAGTGGGTCTTGCCCTTGTCGTGATCGAAGAACACGCCCGGCGAGCGGTGCATCTGCGAGACGATGACGCGCTCGGTGCCGTTGACGATGAAGGTGCCGTTCTCCGTCATCAGGGGCATGTCGCCCATGTAGACGTCCTGCTCCTTGATGTCCTTGACCGACTTCGCGCCGGTATCCGGATCGACGTCGAACACGATCAGGCGCAGCGTCACCTTGAGGGGAGCCGCATAGGTGATGCCACGCTGGCGGCACTCGTCGACGTCGTATTTCGGGTGCTCGAACGTGTACTTCACGAATTCGAGGAGCGCCGTGGCCGAGAAGTCGGAGATTGGGAAGACCGACTTGAAGACGCTCTGCAGGCCCTCGTCGCCGCGGCCGCCCTCGGGCTCGTCCACCATCAGGAACTGGTCATAGGACGCCTTCTGAACCTCGATGAGGTTCGGCATCTCTGCCACTTCCTTGATCTTGCCGAAGAACTTGCGAATGCGCTTCCGACCGACCAGCGTGTTGGCCATGTGATCTCGCTCCACCTACCCGCGTACCGGTGCCCGGGGAAAGTGCCCTTCCCGCTCCGGGCCGTGAGACGCGCCCCGCCGGACCGCCTCACCCAAACTTCAATTTCGGTCTTCTGTCGCCGGTTGGGTCGTCCCCGATCCACCGGCCGCCGGAAGCGGCGTCAGCCCACGAGCCGGTGTGGCTCGCGGGCGTCTGTCGCCGGTCCCCCGCGAAGGAGACCGGAAGGGATGGGCCGGATCCGGCCCATCGGAGCCTTACTTGAGCTCGACCTTGGCGCCGGCCTTCTCGAGCTGGGCCTTGATCTTCTCGGCCTCTTCCTTGGACACGCCTTCCTTGACGGCCTTGGGAGCGCCCTCGACGAGGTCCTTGGCTTCCTTGAGGCCGAGGCCGGTGATCGCGCGGACCTCCTTGATGGCCTCGATCTTCTTGTCGCCTGCGGCGGTGAGCATGACCGTGAACTCGGTCTGCTCCTCGACGGCGGCGGCCGGGCCGGCAGCCGGGCCGGACGAGACGGCGACGGCAGCGGCGGCGGAAACGCCCCACTTCTCTTCGAGCAGCTTGGCGAGGTCGGCGGCCTCGAGGACGGTCAGCGACGACAGGTCGTCGACGAGCTTGGCAAGATCAGCCATTTTCGGTTTCCTTGAGAGATCGGTTCGATCGGTTTGAATGAAAAGGACGAACGGCCCTCAGGCCGCCTCGTCCCGGTTCTCGTCCTTGGTGGCATAGGCCCCGAACACGCGGGCGAGCTTGGCCGCCGGTGCGCTGACGACCTGGGCGATCTTGGTCGCGGGAGCCTGGATGAGGCCCACGATCTTGGCGCGCAGTTCGTCGAGGGACGGGAGCGAGGCGAGCGCCTTCACACCGTCCGGGTTCAAGGCTGTCGTCCCCATGGCGCCGCCGAGGATCACGAGCTTGTCGTTGGCCTTGGCGAAATCCACCGCCACCTTGGCGGCCGCGACCGGATCGCTCGAATAGGCGAGCAGGGTCGGACCCTTCAGGAGGGGCTTGATGGAGGCGACGTCCGTGCCATCGAGAGCAATGCTGGCGAGGCGGTTCTTGGCGACCTTCACGGTGGCGCCGGCCTGCTTCATCTGCGAGCGCAGCTTCTGCATGTCGGCGACCGTGAGGCCTTTGTAGTGGGCCACGACGACGACGGCGTTCTCTGAGAACACGCCGTTGAGCGTCGAGACGAGATCAGCTTTTGCTGTTCTGTCCACCTTGGCTCTCTCCGGTTCTGGCGGAACCTCGATGAGGACCCGCCGGTTGCAACATGCCGCCCGGAAACGGTCTCGGCCTCGTCAGCCGAAAACGTCCGAACGACGCTTCACGGCCCTGTCCCCTACCACCGCGCTCGAGAGCGCTTCGGCATGGGCGAGATGGTTCAAACCGATGCCCCTCCCCTGCGGAAACCGCAGGTGCGAAGCGTGTCGAAAAACTCGGTCTTCCCCGTCTGTGCAGGCGCTTTGAGGATTAAGCCGGCAAGCCGGCCCCTGCAGTCTCGGACAGGACATGGCCGGACGAGGCTTCCGAGGCATCTGCCCCGAAGTCCTTCCGGCCATCGCCGCCCGGCTTCCCGGACGGCATCTCGAACGGAAATCGGCCGATAGGCCGAACTCCTTCAAAAAGGTGAATTCGTGGAAGGGGGTCTATAGAGCCTAGCAAGCGCCCTGCCAAGTCCCCGAACACAGCAAAACGGTCGCAACCCGGCCATGCGCCCGGCGACCGTCCTCAGCTGTGAACACCCCTATCGGCTTTCGGGCTCCCGAATCACGTGGGTGCGCTCCCTGCCTCGGGCGATGGTGCTGCATCGCATGGCCCGGCGGCAAGGAAAAACCGATTCGGCCTGTACCGGGGTCGGCTGTCGCCGCCGCTCAACGACTTGCCTGTCCCGTGGCCTGCCCCTTTGCGAAAGCGGCCTGCTGGTCCGGCGTGGCTTCCTGCTGATGGAGCCGCTTCCATTCTTCGTAGGGCATTCCGTAGACGTGCTCGCGGCTCGCGTCCTTGCTCACCGCGAGCCCGCGCTCGTCGGCGGCATCCTTGAGCCAGTTCGACAGGCAGTTCCGGCAGAAGCCGGCGAGGTTCATCAGATGGATGTTCTGCGCATCCGGACGCGCGCGAAGATGCGCGACGAGGCGGCGGAACACTGCGGCTTCGAGCTCGGTCTGGGTCTGCGGATCGATGCCGTTCATGGGTGATGCTTTCCGAAGCCGATTGCGTGTCTGACCTCGTGAGCCGGAGGCCGAGCGTCAATGCCCGCTACGCAGCATCGGCTGCATCAGCCGCGCGAAACGGTGCGCCCATTCCTCGATGCCGGCCTGCTCCAGTAGGAGGTCCTGCCGGATTTCGACCAGGGCGTTGGGCAGGCCGCGGGCGGTGGCGTGGCGGTCGACGGTGTCTCCGGGCAGGCCGCCGCCATAGGGGGCGTTGTCGCCGACGGTGAGACCGGCCGGATCGGCCTGCAGGCCGGCGATCAGCGGACGGGCGAGCCGCTCGTCGCCGTCGTAGAGGATGCCGACGTGCCAGGGCCGCGCCACGCCGCGCCAATAGCGGGTGAAGCTGTGCATGGTCAGGATCATCGGGGGCGCTCCGGCCGCCTGCCCGTCCGCGACTGCCGCATCGATCGCCCGGTCGTAGGGCGCATAGAAGCGGCGGATCCGCTCGGCGACGCCCTCCGCGCCGATGCGGGCGTTGCCCGGCACGATCGCACCATCCGACAGCCGCATCACCAGGGTCGGGTCGTTCCGGCCCCGGTTCGGGTCGATCACCAGCCGCGAGAACTGCGTGAGCACGGCAGGCACCCCGAGCAGTTCGGCCAGCCGTCGCGTCACCGCCGCCGCGCCGATATCGTAGGCGATGTGGCGCCCGAATTCGTGCACTGGCACGCCGAGCCGGTCGAGATCGTCCGGCACCATGTTCGAGGCGTGATCGCACAGGATCAGCAGGCCGCGTCGCAGGTCACCGGAAATGCTCTCGACCGGGTGCTCGAGCGGCTCGGTCGTTTCGAGGGCGGCTGCACGAAGGGCTGCGGATGCTGGCATGGGGCTTATCTGGGCCACTCGCTCGCGATCGAAAGTGCCTGACGGCCATGCTGGAGCAGGCGCGGAACCGTGCCTAGGCGCTTTCAAACGAAAACCTGCGGCGAAACCCAACGCCATGCGGGATCGGTGCCGTTCGAATCTCGTTCCGAAATCTTGCCGTCGCGAGCGGCCTCGGGCATGGCACGGAGCAGACTGCGCTCGAAACGGGCGCCCGGCTGGCCTTCCTTGCCGAGACCAGCGCCAAGAAACCGTTGCGAGGACGCCTGCATGACCGCTCCTTCCCCCGATGCGCCGGCTATCAGGAACCTGCGCGAGCTGCTCGGGAGCTTTCTCGATGCCGCGATCGCGGCGGCGCATCCGAGCAAATGTCTGGTCGGCCAGCTCCCGCCGCCGGTGCCGGGGCGGCTGATCATCCTCGGTGCGGGCAAGGCCGGCGGCAGCATGGCCGCGATGGCGAGCCGGTTCTACCGCCAGGAGCACGGGGTGCCGGAGGAGCGCATCCTCGGTCTCGCCGTCGCCCGCCACGGTTACGGCGAGGATGCACCGGGCATCCGCATGGTCGAGGCCGGGCATCCGGTGCCCGACGCAGCCGGTATCGAAGCGACCAAGGAGGCGCTGGCCATCGCCGCGCAGGCCGGCCCGGACGACGAGGTGCTGGTTTTGCTCTCGGGCGGTGGCTCGGCCAACTGGATCGCGCCGGCGGGCAACCTGACCCTCGAGGAAAAGCAGGGGATCACCAAGGCGCTGCTGCGCTCGGGCGCGCCGATCGACGAGATCAACTGCGTCCGCAAGCATCTCTCGCGGATCAAGGGCGGGCGGCTCGCCGTCGCTGCGAAGAACGCCCGGCGCATCCTGACGCTGGCGATCTCCGACGTGCCGCGGGACGACCCCTCCGTCATTGCCTCCGGCCCGACCGTGCCGGACCCGTCGACGCTCGCCGATGCCCTGGCGATCTGCGAGCGCCGCGGCATCACGCTTCCCGACTCGGCACGGGCACTTCTTACCGACCCCGCCAACGAGACTCCGAAGGCCGGGGATCCCGCCTTCGCCCGCGCGGAGTACCGCATCGTCGCCCGGCCGATCGACGCGCTGGAAGCCGCCGCTGCCGCCGCCAAGGCCGTCGGCTACGAGCCGGTGATGCTCGGCGCCGATTGCGAGGGCGAGGCGCGCGAGGTCGCCACCGAGCACGCAAAACTCGCGCGCGAGATGAAGGCGGCCGGCCGCAAGGTCGCGCTGATCTCCGGCGGCGAACTCACGGTCACGATCCGCGGCGAAGGCGACGGCGGCCCGAACCAGGAATACGCGCTGGCGCTGGCGCTGGCGCTGGACGGCGAAGAGGGCATCGCCGGCATCGCGGCCGACACCGACGGCACCGATGGCGGCCGCGGCAAGGCCACCGACCCAGCCGGCGGCCTCGTCGATCCGACCACCCTCGCCCGGGCCCGCGAAAAGGGGCTCGATCCGGCCGCGATGCTCGCGGACAACGATTCGACGCGATTCTTCGCGACGATCGGCGATCTCGTTCAGCCCGGTCCCACCCGCACCAATGTCAACGATTGCCGCATCATTCTCGTCGGATGAGCTTTTGATCGAGCCCAGGTTTGTAGAAAGCGGCGGCGCGGTCCGCCGCTGCCGGGGCTTGCACATGATGTTCGCGAGGGTCGTCCTCCTGGCCGGCGTCATGGCCTGCACCGTGGTGCCGGCCATGGCCGATCTGCGCATGTGCAATCTCACCGGCAGCAAGATCGGCGTGACGGTCGGCTATCGCGACCCGCAGGGCTGGGTCACCGAAGGCTGGTGGGATCTCAAGCCGAAGGACTGCGAGACCCTTCTGAAGGGCGCGCTCGCGGCCCGATTCTACTACGTCTATGCCGTGGATTTCACCCGCGGCGGCGAGTGGAGCGGCCGCTCGATGATGTGCACCAAGGACACCGCCTTCACGATCCGCGGTGTCGAGGACTGCCTCGCCCGCGGCTTCGACCGCAACGGCTTCATCGAGGTCGACACCGGTGAGCAGAAGAGCTGGACGATCCAGCTCACGGATCCCGGTCAACCGCTGAGCGGAGCGCCGTAGAGGGCGCCCGGCCCGGATCCGCTTCGGGCCGTCGAGCGACAATCCCAATTCGATGTCGACGCTGGGCGGGATCTGACCCAAGGCCGCTTCGCTGCCCTCACTGTGACCAGCGGACGGTTCGAGCCCGCGCTGCCAAAACGAAGAAGGGCGGGGCTCGTGAGAGCGCCCGCCCGTTCGGTCGTTTGGTGGTGTCGGCGTGGCGCTGGATCAGCCGCCAAACTTGTAGTTGAAACCGGCGCGGATCAGGCTGCCTTCGGTCTTGAAGGTCGAGGTGTAGCCGCCGCCTGCAGCGTTCAGGACGCTGATAGACCGGCCGCCGAGATCGTAGCGGATGTACTCGGCCTTCATCGTCACATCGGACTTGAGACCGAGGAGCCTGCCCACCGAGAAGGTGTTCAGGAAGCTGTCGGCCGGGATCGCGTACTCGATGCCGCCGCCGTAGTTGTAGCCGGTCTCGAAGTTGACGTCGTAGCCGCCGATGAACTGCAGCGGCAGACCGTTTGCGGGCGTACCGAAGAACGAGGCGCCGTAGGAGACGTTTCCGAAGGCGAGACCACCGGTGCCGTACACGAGGAACCGGTCGAAGGCGTAGCCGAGCTTGCCGTTCAGGGTTCCGAGGTAGTCCAGGTTCTGCGTGTAGACGCTGGCGTTGTTGCCGCCCTGGGCCGCGTTAAAGGCTCCGACGAACCCGATGTTCTTCTGCAGGTCGGTCCAGCTGATGTCGAAGGCGGCGCCGACGACGAAGCCCGAGCCGGGGGTCAGCTGGTAGTTGACGCCCATGCCGCCACCGATCTTGGCGAAGCCGTCGACTTCGCTCTTGAGCGAACCGGCGCGGAAGCCGGCGGCGACGTTCGCCTGCGTCGCGAGGGCGTTTCCGGTCGTACGGATGTTCGCGTTGTCGGTGAAGGCGTAGGCGCTGTGCAGGCCGGCGTAGAAGCCGGTCCACGTGAAGACCGGGACCGGCACGAACACCGGCGGCGGCGCGGCGCGGCGCGGCAGGTCGGCCGCGGAAGCGGCGGTGGTCAGGAGCGCCATCGCGGCGCCGGCCAAGAGAAGCTTCTTCATCACGATGTGTCCATCCCCAGGTATCAACGTGAGGACACGATACGGCAAAGCTCGGTTCGGCAACTATGGCTTGCAGGCCACAGTGTTGCCCGAAGCGGCCGGTCGGAGGCGTTTCGCGGCTTTTTCGGGGACATGTGCCCGCGTCGCGTGACCCGGCCGACTTCGCGTTCTGGTTTCGGGCGTCGTTGAGCCGGCTCTGTCGATGGTTCGACCGGATCGGAAATCTCGAGCGGCCCCGACACGGTTGACCGATTCTGATCGGGCGGCGCCACCAAGACGACCGCGGCGCTGGTTTGACCGACTGCTCGTGACGGCGCGAGCCGCGGATCGCGGGACGCTCGGGACCCGACTGCCGTTCTCGCCGACCGAGGTTCGGCAGTGTCCTGCGTCGCGCCGGACTGCCGATGGCTGCGCTCGCGGGGACGATGACGCCTGCCCGACGTGCGCCTCGTAGAATGACGGTACTGCTTTCCGGACCTTGACGCGCCGACCCTGAAGGGGCTTGTGGCCGCCGAGACTTCGCCCGGCCGCCGGTGCCCAGCGGCGCCCCTTGCCGGGCCGTTCCCGCGGTCGCTGTCCGATCTCCGCCGGGTCCTAACGGGCATGGAGGTTTAAGAGTGAAGCGCGCACGCCGTACCAAGATCGTCGCCACTTTGGGGCCGGCCTCCGACACGCCGGAGATGATCGCCAAGCTCTTTCATGCGGGCGCCGACGTCTTCCGGCTCAACATGAGCCACCTCCCCCGCGAAAAGCTGCCGGAGAAGGTCGAGATCATCCGTACCATCGAGCGCGAGGCCCGTCGGCCGATCGCGATCCTGGTCGATCTGCAGGGGCCGAAGCTGCGCGTCGGCGCCTTCGCCGAGGGCTCGGCCGAACTGGTGAACGGCGCAACCTTCGTCCTCGACAGCGACCCGACCCCGGGTGACGTGGACCGGGTCTATCTCCCGCACCCCGAAATCCTCGCCGCCCTCGAACCGAACCACGCGGTCCTGATCGACGACGGCAAGTTGCGACTGCACGTTACCGAGGTCAGCGACGGCCGCGCCGTCACCCGCGTCGACGTCGGTGGCCGGATTTCCAATCGCAAGGGCGTCTCGCTGCCCCACACCGTGCTGCCGGTGCCGGCGATGACCGAGAAGGACCGCTCCGATCTCGAGGCTGGGCTGAACGCCGGCGCCGATTGGATCGCGGTCTCCTTCGTCCAGCGGCCCGAGGACGTTGCGGAGGTCAAGAAGGTCTGCGCGGGCCGCGCGCTGGTGATGGCCAAGATCGAGAAGCCGCAGGCGCTGACCCGCCTCGACGAGATCATCGAGATCTCCGACGGCATCATGGTGGCCCGCGGCGATCTCGGCGTGGAGATGCCGCTGGAGCAGGTGCCCGGCGTTCAGAAGCGCATCACCCGCAGCGCGCGCCGACTCGGCAAGCCGGTGGTGGTCGCGACGCAGATGCTCGAGTCGATGATCACGGCACCGGTGCCCACCCGCGCCGAGGTCTCCGACGTCGCCACTGCCGTCTACGAGGGTGCCGACGCGGTGATGCTATCCGCCGAGAGCGCGGCCGGCGACTTCCCGATCGAGGCGATCTCGACGATGAGCCGCATCGCCGAGCAGGTGGAGCGCGATGTGCTCTACTGGTCGATCCTGACGGCTCAGCGTTCGGAGCCCGATGCGACCGTGTCGGACGCCATCGCCGCCGCGACACACCAGATCGTCGAGGCGCTGAACCTGCGCGCCGTGATGGCCTGGACCCATTCGGGCTCCACCGTGCAGCGCCTCGCTCGCTCGCGGCCGAACGCCAGCATCATCGCCCTGACGCCGAAGCGCGAGACGGCCCGCCGCCTCGCCATCGTCTGGGGGACGCATCCGATCGTCACCAAGGATGCCAGCGACGTCGACGACATGGCGTTCCGGGCGGCGAAGTTCGCCTTGCGCGAGGACTTCGCGGTGATCGGCGATCGGGTCATCGTGGTGGCCGGCGTGCCGTTCGGGACACCCGGTGCCACCAACATGGTGCGGATCGCCTACGTCACCCGCGAGCACGCCGCCCTGGTGTGAATGTCAGCGTGCGGGCGGCGGTTCGACCTCTGCCCGCACGCCGTCGACGGCGTCAGCGAGGGCGTCCGTCGCCACGTAGTGCAGCATGTGGCCGATGCCGCGCAGGCGCACGAGCCGCGCTCCCGGAATCTGCTCCGCCAGCGGCACGGCCTGGGTCTGGATCCGCACGACCGGGTCGGATTCGCCGGCGGCCACGACCGTCGGCACGCGGATTTCTCCGTAGCGCGGCGCCTGCTCACGCAGTGCCGCCGGCAGCCCGGCTAGGTCTTCGAGATTGGCGAGCGCCGCGCCCGGCCGCAGGATCAGCGGCGCGCGGCTGCGTTCGACATAACCTTCGCTCATCGCCTGCGGGGTGAAGGCGCCCTTGGCAGCCTTCGGCAGGTACCACCATGCGATCGGGACCACGACCGTCCGCACCAGGAGCCCCGTGACGGCGGGCTGCAGCGCCAGCCTGCCCCACCAGGGCAGTTGCTTGTCCGGGAAGGGCAGTGCCACTGGCGCGGCGAGCACCAGCCCCGCGACGTGATCTGGCCGGTCGAGGGCGAGCCGCAGCGCCAGGGCGCCCGACCAGGAATGTCCGAGAACGATCGCCGGGCCGGCCTCCATCGCGTCGAGCGCCCGCCCGATCGCGTCGGCCTGGAAGCCGGGTGAGGCCGCCTCGGGGCCGGCGAGCCTGTCGCTCCAGCCGAAGCCCGGCCGATCGAAGGCGATGACGCGATAGCCCCGCTTCGCGAGTGTTCGCCCGATCCCTTCCATCGGATCGGCGGCACTGGCCGATGCACCATGAAGCAGAACGACGGTCCCGCGCGGGCTTTCCGTCGGCCCAGCCTCCAGAACCGCGAGCCGCCCTCCCCGGACCGGAACGAACCGACCGTTCGGCGGATACAGCGACTCGACATGGAAGGCGATCAGCACCGTGGCACCGGCACCGGCTGCCAATGCCGCGACAACCAGACCGCCAAGCAATACCGCAGCGCCCGCGGAGAAGGCCGCGACGCCTTTCAGTATGCGCATGAAGGATGCTGCGATGGGGATGGCTTAGAGATCGCGGCCGTCGACGTCGGGCGCGAGCCGCTCGATCGCCTTCTTCAGCACGTCCCATTGCGGGTAGATCGCCTCTGCCCGACGAAAGGCTTCGAGGGCACGGCGCTTGTCGTCGTCGGCGAGGTAGAGCTTACCGAGTGCGGCCCAGGCCTCGAAGTGGCGGGGCTCCAGCACCAGCGCGCGTTCGAGGTCGGCAATGGCGCTCGACGAATCCGAGAGCCGGAAGAACAGCGTCGCGCGACGATTCCAGCCCTCTGGCCAAGTCGGCTCCAACGCCATGGCCCGGTCCATCAGTTCGATGGCCAAGGGCACGTCGTTGCTCGACATCGCTTCGCGAGCGCGCTCGGTCAGCAGGTCGACCGTGGCGCTGCCGGAGCGCGCGAGCTTGCGCTCGATCAACCCGGCGATGCCCTTGGCCTCGGCCGGATCGTCGGCTTCCTTCAGACGCACGTAGAGGTCGTCGAGAGAGGCCGGAGGGTGCGCCTTGCGCTCCTGCGCAGGAGCCGGCCTCGCGCCGGCCGCCATCGATACGCCACCGAGCGTCACGGCAAGGCAGGCAGCGACGGCGATGCGGGAGATGGCCGGATGACCGGCTCGAGCGAAGATCATGAGCCCGAGGCTGTCACGCCACGGGACCTGCCGTCAACGCGCCCGCGTGACGCGCAGGCGCGGTCAATCAGCCCTGGCGTGCCTTGAAGCGCTTCTGGGTCTTGTTGATGACGTAGACACGGCCCTTGCGGCGCACGAGCTGGTTGTCGCGGTGACGGCCGCGCAGCGACTTGAGCGAATTGCGGATCTTCATTGTTGTCCACTCGGCGCGGGCTGCCCGGCCGCCTGTCGTTCGGGTATCGAAAGGGACGGGATGCCGCGAGGGCGCCCCGGCGATGGCAGATCACGCATCGCGGAAAGACGGTCGCCTTACCAGAGACGGTGCCGAACAGGCAAGGCCGCGCGTCTCACCAAAGCACCCAGCGGACCCGGTCCGATGGCGGCCCTCGCCAGCGCGGGGCGACCATCGCCCGTGACAAACGAAACGGCCGCCGGGACGATGCCCGACGGCCGCTCGATCGATGCCTGTCGGACGGGAAAGAAGTCCTCCCGCCCGGCCGAGGCTACTTCGGCGCGTCGGCCGGGGGCGATGCCGGCGCCGGCTTCGCGTCGGCCGCCGATGCGGTGGCCTTGGCAAGCTCCGGATAGGCGTCGATGACGTGGGCACCGTTCAGGGGCTTCGGCTGGCCGTTGTGGCAGGTGCCGCAGCCGACCTTCGGAACGTCGCCCGTCGGCCCGAGTCGGTTCGGCGGGAACGTGCCCTTCAACGGCTCGAGGTAGTCGCCGTTGAGTGCGCGCACCATGCGGATGCCGTACCAGGCCGTCGTCCGCTGCGGGGTGCTCTGGGACCATTGCGAGATCGCCCGGGTATTGTGGCAGTAGGTGCAGTTCACCCCGAGCGATTGCGACATGTGCATCATCAGGCCGTAGGTCTTCTCGGCCTCCTGGATCGGCTTGCCCTTGCCTTCGGGCAGCGCCGTCGTGGCGTTCACCCGGATCGCGTTCTCGTTCACGTCCTTCTTGCCGAGATACTCGGTCAGGGTGTCGTAGGGCAGCGAGGCGAGGCCCACATCGGGCGAGGCCATGTTCTGCCCGTTGTTGCGCGGCTGGGTCAGGCCCTTGGCCGTCAGGCCCGGGTTCTCGAACCAGATGTTCTTCGGCACGGGCTGGCCGCGGTGGCAGGTGTAGCAGGTCACGCCGGAACCGTTGACGTGCTTCTCTTTCCAGTTGGTGTTGATGTACTGGGTCATCTGCAGCATCCGCCGGGCGACCTTCTTCTGGTAGAGGTCGTCCGATGCCATGTTCTCGGTGTTATGGCAGTAGGTGCAGCCCTGCTCTGGGGCGACCCACTCCGTCATCGAGGTCATCACCCGGTTGAACTGCTCGGTCGAGAGATCCTTCAGAACCTGCACGTTCTGATAGGTGGTGCCGGCCTTGTCGCCGCCGGCATCCGCCGGATCGGCGGGCGCCGGAGCCTGGTTGGCGTCCTTGAGCGCCACGGCTTCCCGCTTGGTCTGGATCTGATCCATCCCGGTGCCGCGGAAGCCGTGCTGCTGGGCGGCGATCGGCGGGAAGCTCCAGCCCGCCGTACCGAACTGCGCGATGGTGAGGAAGGCCGCGACGACGACGCCCGCGACGACGAGCAGGCTCTTCATGGGGTGGCTCCCGAAGCTCCGAGGGGATCCGTGACCGGACCGAAGACCTGGGGATAGGACGGCGCGACGCCGTGCTTCACCGCCCAGAGGTACCAGTTGTCGACGACGGTGCCGGTGAGGATGATGCCGATGCCGCCGGTGAGCGTCGTCAACACCGCGAACCACCAGGCCCAGCGATGGATCGATTCCATCGTGGCGTTGAAGCCCATGGTCCAGCGCCAGAACAGGGCGGCCCGCTCCGTGGCCGTTCCGCGGCTGACGATCTGGTCGATCTCACGCTCCGCGCCGTAGCGGCTCGTCGCCAGGATGGTCGCGCCGTGCATGGCGAAGAGCAGCGTCGACCCGTAGAGGAAGGCGATCGAGAGCATGTGGAACGGGTTGTAGAAGAGGTTGCCGTAGCGCAGCGAGAAGGCGGCGGTCCAATCGAGGTGCGGGAAGATGCCGAAGGGCACCGCCTCGCTCCAGGAACCCATCAGGATCGGACGGATGAAGCCGAGGACCAGGTAGAGCCAGATCGCCGAGGCGAAGGCCCAGGGCACGTGGGTGCCGATCTTGAGGGCCCGGGCGCGCCGGTACATGCGAACCCACCAGAGCAGGATCGACGTCGTCAGGAAGAAGCCGGCGATCAGCCACCAGCCCCCCTTGTTCAGGGGCGGCAGGATCTTGAGCCCGTATTCCGGCCGCGGTGGTTCCAGCGCGAGCCAGGGCAGCTGGCGCACGAACTGGACCGGATCCCAGTTCACCGAGGCCAGCATGTTGAGACCGACGATCTCGAAGGCGATCAGGAAGCAGACGCCGGAGAGGATGCCGATATAGCCGCCGTAGATCGGGCCGATCTGGCTGTTGCCGAACAGACCGGCCAAGTAGCTGTTGAAGGGCCTTCCGATGCGATTTTCGGTCGCGACGGGAACTCCCTGCTCCGGCACGAGCGGCCGGACCTGCACTTGCGTGAAGATGTTCTGGTAGTAGGCCATCGTCTGCGAGCCCCCTTAACGCCAGACCGGAAGATTGAGCCACCAGCCCCACCATTCGGGCCAGCCCCGGGTCCAGAACGGCCCGCTGATGATGATGCAGACGGCACTCCAGAAGCCCGCCGAGAGCGCCAGGAACAGGCCCAGCCGGTGGATGCCGAGCGTGCCGATCGAGTAGCCGATGGTGTCGCGGAAGTAGGTGTCCTCGTGCTCCGGCGTCTTGACCGTCTCGCCCTTGGGCGGATTGGTCGAGGCCAGGATCAGAGACCCGTGCAGCGACAGCGCGAAGGTCGTCGTGAAGAAAAACGACACCGCCAGCATGTGCGCCGGATTGTAGTGGAAGTGCAGGTACTGGTAGCCGGTGTTCGACACCCAATCGAGGTGGCTGAGGATGCCGTAGGGAAAGCCGTAACCCCAGGCGCCCATCAGAAACGGCCGGATCACGACCAGCGACACGTAGGCGAAGATCGCAACGCCGAAGGCGAACGGCACGTGGTAGCCGATGCCGAGCTTTCGGCAGATCTCCACCTCGCGCAGCGCCCAGGATACGAAGGATCCGATGGCGCAGAAGGTGATGATCTGCCAGAGGCCGCCTTCTTTCAGCGGCGCCAGGGCGAGCCCGTACTTGAGATCGGGTGGCGCGATGTTGATCTGCCAGATGTTCCAGGTCGGCCCGAGAGCCGCCCCGTAGACGATCAGCGCGGTCCCGAGGATCGCGAAGAACAGGGTCGTGACGCCGAAGAACCCGACGTAGAACGGCCCCACCCAGAAGTCGAACAGGTCACCGCCGACGAGCGTGCCGCCGCGGACCCGGTATTTTCTTTCGAAGCTCAGCATCGCCATGGCGGCACCTTCGGGCTGGACCGTCGGGGGGCGCTGGCGCCGTGAAACGACCGCATCGGGTCGTCGCACGGCACCAACTCGTCGTTGGAAAGCGGACTCTGGAGACGATCCCTGATCGGCGTCGTCGGTGGAGACCCTCGACCGCGGGCGGGCACCGTCAGGCCGGCGACCCGTCCGCGGGTTCGCGGCGACGCGGGGCGTCGCCGCAGCTCACCGCCCTCAGGAGGGCATCGTCTGCAGGACGAGCGAATGCTCGTTGGCTGCGGACTTCTTTCCGCCTTCCAGCCAGTTGAACCGGTCCGTGCTGAGCAGGATGAAGTGGATCAGCAGAGCCAGGATGAACAGGAAGGTGAAGAGCGCGACGAGAGTCCGCCGCGGATCGAACAGAAGCCAAACCTTGTGCATGGTGCGCTCCCCCTCAGACGATCATCGACAGAAGCGACTGGGCCGTCTGGGTCACGCCCTCGAGGGAGGTGTAGCCCTGCGGTCCAGGCAGCCACGGACGCCACAGCCAGACGAGGATGTGAGCGACCACGGCGATCGCCGTGAAGATGATGAAGCTCGTCAGGAAGATCGCGTGGAACTCCTTGGCTTCAGGTTCCGTCAGCCCCGATAGGCTGCTCGGTCTTTCGGTTACTCCGTTAGCCATCGATCGAACCTCCGTTTGTGTTGGCCGCACCTTGTCAAAAGGAGCGACGGGTCTTGGCCGTGACTCGATGCAATCACGGCTGTCTTCCCCCGTGCCACCGGACGGAAGAATTCGGTGCGGGCCTCGGGCAAAAGCGCCCGATCAGCCCATGAAGGCGAAGGGGATGGCCGAGACGGCCATGGCCTTGGCTTCGCCAAAAACGGATCGGCGCGCGACCGGCAGGCCGGGGCGCTGCACGGCGCCCCCCGGCAGCACACGCTGCACCAGGGCCGCGATCAGGAAGAAGGGGTAGGTCGCCGCCAGGATCAGCCGAAACTGCAAGGCTTCCTGATGCTGCCGCGTCGGTGAGGACATCGTACGTTGCATGGCCGGGGACTCCGTGCTGCGCACCCGAAGGTGACGGTCAGGGAAGGGTGTGATGGCGGGACCGGCGCTCATGCGGCCGCTCCCATGGACAGGTCGGCCTGGGCGCGCGCGACATGGTCGAGGGCGACGGCCTCGGCGTTCTCGCGCCGGGCGCTCCGCTCGGCCGCATCGCGCAGACGCTTGGCCGCCGAGATGCGCACCAGGACGGGATGCGACTCGACGATCGCGCCCAACTGCTCGCGGGCATCCGCGTCCCAGGGCAGCTCGCGATGCATGCGAGAGGGCGTCGCCTCGACCGCATCCATGTCGCGCGCGAGCGGCAGGATGTGGAAGAGCATGTCGAAGAGGGCGTTGCAGACCTCCTGGACCAGGTAGGTTGCCCCGGCGTAGCCCATGAAGGGCGTGCCGGTGTGCCGCCGGATGATCGCGCCGGGGAACGAAGCCGGCACGAAGACCGCGCGGCCGCCGCACTCGGCGAGGTACATGCGCTCGTTGAACGAGCCGAACAGAACCAGCGGCGGGTTCGCCTTGATGGCGGCGCGCACGGCGGCGTTGTCGGTCTTCTGCCCGGCGTTCCGCGCAAAGGCGAAGGTGCAGGGCAGGCCCATCTCGTCCTCGAGGAAGTGCCGTACGCCGCGAGAATACGTCTCGGTCGCGACGATCCCGAAGCTCGCCGTGCCGAAGAAGTCCTGCGTGACCGAGCGCCAGAGGTCCCAGACCGGCTTGATCGTGGTGTGCTTCTCCCGTTCGATGAACGGCTCGGGGTCGACGCCGAGGATCTCGCCCAGCGAGCGCAGGAACTTGGTGGTCGAGAGGAGGCCGATCGGCGCCTGCAGGTAGGGTCGCTCCAGGCTCTCGCAGAGCAGCCGGCCGAATTCGCGGTAGAGGCAGATGTTGGCATCCGCATTGACGAGCTTCGGCACGTCGGCGAGGTGGCTGCCGAGCGGGAAGGTCAGGTTGATCTCGGCGCCCAGCCCCTCGACCAGCCGTTTGATCTCGGCGAGATCGGACGGCATGTTGAAGGTGCCGTAGGCCGGTCCGATGATGTTGACGCGGGGCTTCTCGCCGGGCTTCCGCTCCGGACGGGCCGGGATGCCCTTCTTGGCGAATTTCTTGGCGCCGTATTCCTGCCAGAGCCAGAAGATCGCCCGGTCGGCGGCCTGCCACTGATCCTCGTCGATGGTGCGCGGCAGGAAGCGCTGCAGGCCGGTGCCCTCGGGGGTCACGCCGCCGCCGATCATCTCGGCGATGGAGCCGGTGACGACGACGCTCGGCAGGCCCGGATCGAGCGTGGCATGCGCCCGCTTCATCGCGCCCTCGGTGCCGTGGCGGCCGAGTTCTTCCTCGGCGAGGCCCGTGACGACGATCGGCAGTTCGTGCGGCGGCAGCGCGTCGGTGTAGTGCAGGACCGAGGTGACCGGCAGGTTCTCGCAGCCCACCGGGCCATCGATGACGACCTGCAGCCCCTTGATCGCGGTGAAGACGTAGACCGCGCCCCAGTAGCCCCCGGCCCTGTCGTGATCGAGGACGAGCATCAGGCCATCTCCCCGATCGGATCGTGCTTCTTGGCGACCTGAACCTTGGGGCCCTGCTTGGCCTGGGGCGTGTCCTGCCAGACGCCGGCAGCGAACCCGGTGCCGACACCCTCGAAGAAGTCGCGCATCGCGTCGAAGCGCGGCTTGTTGGCGAGCGCGGCGTTGATGACCTTGGCGAGCGAGCCGGCCCCGGCCGCGCCCATCAGCGGGCGCGCCGAGATCAGGTTCGTGAAGTAGAGGGCCGGAATCGCCAGTTCCTTGGCCTTCTGCACCACCGGCGTGGTGCCGATGGCGAGGTCCGGCCGGTACTCGTGCATGGCTGCGAGGTCGTCCTCGAGCGAGGCGCGGAACTGGACGCGAACGCCGTTGGCCTCGAGCCATTCGCGGTCGGCATCCGACCAGGGCGTGCGCGGGCAGGCCGTGCCGACGTAGCGGAGATCCGCGCCGCTCTCGACGAGCAGGCGTCCGACCAGCAATTCGGAGCCCTCGTACCCCGACAGGGTGATCCGGCCGGTGATCGGCATGGCCGAGAGCGCGCCGCGGATGCCGGGCAGAAGCCGGTTCTTCGCGGTTTCGACCACGTCGCGGGCGACGCCGCAGGCCTCGCCGATCCGGTCGAGCCAGTCGGCGGTGCCGTCGTGGCCCACCGGGGCCGAGCCGACGATCGGACGGCCCGCCGCCTCGAACTCGCGGATGCTCGCGGTGTAGAAGGGATGGATTGCCGCCACCGCCGCGCCGTCGAGCGCCGCGTAGAGTTCGCGCCATTCGCGGGTCGGCACCACCGGCCCGGCGGCCAAGCCGAGCGGCTCCAGCAGCGAAGCGATCACCACCGGATCGGCCGGGAACATCTCGCCGAGCAACGTCACGGTCGGACGCTGGTTACGGCCGCCGCGCGGGGCCTGGACCGGACCCTGCTCGGCCTCGGTGCGGGCGAATTTCAGCATCGCTCCGGCGAGTACGTCCTTGGCTTCCGCATGAGTCGGCACGCCGAAGCCCGGTACGTCGATGCCGATGATGCGAACGCCGTCGATCTGCTTCGGCAGGAGACGAAGCGGCACGCCCGACGCCGTCGGCACGCAGAGATTGATGACGACGACGGCGTCGTAATCGTCGGGCTTGGCCGTCTCGAACACCGCCTCGCGGATGTCCTCGAACAGCTTGCCGGTCACGAGCGTCTCGGAGTTGAAGGGCACGTAGCCCACGGTCCGGCGCGCCCCGTAGAAATGCGAGGTGAAGGTCAGGCCGTAGACGCAGCAGGCCGAGCCGGAGAGGATCGTGGCGGTGCGGCGCATGCGCAGGCCGACGCGCAGCGAACCGAAGGCCGGGCACATGCTCTGCGGCTGATCGTGCGGACCGGCCGGGTAGTCTTTTCGCAGCTGCTCCAGCGTCTCGGACATCCCGGCGGCTTCGGCCGATGCCCGCATCGCGTCCTTGCCGGCGTGACAGCCGAGCCCGTCGCCCTTGGTGGCGGCGAGGTTGATCGCCTCCGCACCCTGGGAGGCGGCGACGCTCGACGCGGGGGTCTCCCGGCGGGCGCGAAGGCTTGCGATGTCGAGGGAGACCGCCATCCGCTCAAACCTCGTCGTAGACGACTTCGAGGGACGGCTTCACGAGCGGGGTCGAGCCGCACATGTCTTCGAACGTGGCCGGCACCAGCACGACGTTGCGGCCGGTGGTCTCGCTGGAGAACAGGCCGAGCAGTCCGTCCTGGCTGAGCGGGGTCGGGTGGTTGGGCTTCGCCTCGGCGACGTTCTGGGCGAGGGTCTCGAACAGCGAGGCCCAGCGGCTGTCCGGCTTGCCGATGATCTCGTAATTCGCGCTCTTCTTGCGGATGTCGTCGTCGGCCGGGATCGAGGCGAGGACCGGGATGCCGACCGCGTCCGCGAAGGCCTGGGCCTCCCCGGTGCCGTCGTCCTTGTTGATGACGAGGCCGCCGACGCCGACATTGCCGCCGAGCTTGCGGAAGTATTCGACCGCCGAGCAGACGTTGTTGGCGACATAGAGCGATTGCAGGTCGTTCGAGCCGACGACGATGACCTTCTGGCACATGTCGCGGGCGATCGGCAGGCCGAAGCCGCCGCAGACCACGTCGCCGAGGAAGTCGAGCAGAACGAAGTCGAAGCCCCACTCGTGGAAGCCGAGCTTCTCCAGCAGCTCGAAGCCGTGGATGATGCCGCGGCCGCCGCAGCCGCGGCCGACCTCCGGCCCTCCGAGCTCCATCGCGTAGACGCCGTCGCGCTTGAAGCAGACGTCGCCGATGGCGACCTGCTCGCCGGCAAGCTTCTTCTTGGTCGAAGTCTCGATGATGGTCGGGCAGGCCTTGCCGCCGAAGAGAAGCGATGTGGTGTCGCTCTTCGGGTCGCAGCCGATGAGCAGGACCTTCTTGCCCTGCTGAGCCATCATGTAGCTGAGATTGGCCAGGGTGAACGACTTGCCGATGCCGCCCTTGCCGTAGATCGCGATGATCTGCGTCTCTTTCTTCACCGGCGCGGTCGAGACCGGATCCGGCTCGATCGCAGCCTCATCGCGAAGCTGCTGGGCATTGTTGAGGGCTGCCTTGTTCAGCTGGACATTCATGAACAGGCTCTCCAATCGAGGACCATCTTGAGGCATTCGGGATCCCCGAACGCCGTGCGGTAGGCCTCCTGCGCCTGGAGCGCGGGCACGCGGTGCGTGATGAGGCCGTCGAGGGAGAGGCGGCCGCCTGCGATCAAGGCCGTCACGGCCGCGAGATCGCCGGGCTTGAATTCCGCCGAGATCCGGATGCGCGCCTCGCGCATGAAGGCGGGCGGGAAGGCGAAGGAGAGCGGCGCCTCGTAGAAGCCGGCGAGAACGATCTCGCCGCCGGGCGCCAGCCGGCCGATCAGCGTGTCGAGCAGGCTCGCGCTGCCGCTGACGTCGGTGATCACGGCGTAGTCGCCGCGCGCATCGGCGGCCGGATCGACCACCGCGTAACCGAAATCGCCCGAGGCCCGGACCGGGTTGGTCTCCCACACCGTCGGTTCGGCGCCTGCGGCGACGGTGAGCCGCGCCAGCAGCCGCCCGAGCACGCCGTGGCCGACGATCAGAGGCTTGCTGCCGGGCGCGATCCCGCCGAGCGCCCGATAGGCGGTCGCGGCCAGCGCCATCAGGCAGGCCCGGTCGCCGAGCGCCGGGTCGACCGGGATCAGACGGGACGCCGGGGCGATGAGATGGGAGGCAGCGCCTCCGAACAGGCCGCGGACCTCGCCGAAGCAGCGCGCACCGGGGACGAAGACCGTGTCGCCGACCTTCAGGGCCGCCTCGGCGCCGACGTCGACGACGGTTCCGACGGACTCGTAACCGGGCACCAGCGGGTAGCCCATCCCGGGGAAGTTCGGCATCCGGCCCGACCAGAGCAGGCGCTCCGTCCCGGTGCTGATGCCGCTCCAGGAGACCGCGATCACCGCGTCGCCATCGACGGCGGGAGTCAGGGCCAGGCGGTTGAGCGCCAGCTGCTCCGGTCGTTCGAGGATGACGGCAAGCGCGTCCATGTGCTGGATCTTCCACCCCGTTGCTGCGACTCCGGCCGTATGCGGGTTCGCTTGTTGTCATCCTACGTGGACGTATCAGAGCGTCAAGCGCTCTTTACACTTTTAACTCTCTCTTTGCGGTGATCAGTCTGGTGAGCAACGGTCGGCGGGTCTGAATTTCGCGAATCTCGACATAGCCGGCAGCTGCCAGCATGGTGATCAGCTCGCGGCTGGTGCGAGCGCGGCCGCTGCCCATGGCGAGGAGGTAGAAGCCGAAATACGCGTCGCCGATCGGCTCGGCGCCGGGCGTCCCAGCCATCGGCTCGGCGATCAGGAGCGTGCCGCCGGGGGGAAGCGCGGAATGGGCGGCGTCCAGGAGCGCTGCGGCGGCGGAATCGTCGTGGTCGTGGATGATGCGCACGAGCGAGAGCACGTCGGCACCCTTCGGTAGCGCGCCATCGTGAAAGCTGCCGCCCACGCAATCGACCCGGCCGCCGAGTCCCTGTTCCGCGAGCCGGCGCTCCGCCCGCTCCGCCACGGGCGGCAGATCGAACAGTTTTAGCTTCAACGAAGCATGCCGGCGGGCCGTTGCAGCGGAGAAGGCGCCCTCCCCGCCGCCGACATCCATCAGGCAGGCGTGGCCATCGAGCGGATAGGCGTCGAGCACGTCCTCCGCGACGAGTGCCTGGGAAGCCGACATCAGCCCGCTATAGGCGGCGACCGATTCGTCTGCGGCAGCCCCGAGCCGCGTGTGGTCCGCGTAGAGCCAGTACTCCGAGAGCCGGGTCCGACCCGCCTCCCCGCGGAGCAGCGCCACGGGATCGGAGAGGTCCTGGTAGAGCATGGCGTGATGCTCGATCATCGCCGCGACCGAGGGGTTGCCGATCAGCGCCGCGCCGAGATCGGCGAGCGCGAAACGGCCGTCCGGAAGAGCGGAAATGAGGTCGAGGGAGGCTGCAGCCTTGAGGAGCCGCTCGGCGCGGTCCCTGGGGAGGGCGAGGCGCCGCGCGAGGTCGTCGAGGCCCTGCGGCCCCGGTTCCAGCGTTCGAAACAGATCGAGTCGGACGCAGGCGAACAGCACCTGCGAGTAGACGAACCCGGCACAGAGATCGAACAGCGCCCGCGTGTTGCGCCGGGCGATGCCGCGGGTCAGCGGAAATCCGGCGGCCCAGCGTTGGAAGGCCGGACTCGCGATGCGCGCGTTGCGGAAGGCGAGCCAGCGCTCCCGCCACGTCCGCTTTCCGTCCGGCGCCGGCATGGACGCGGTCAGCGCCGGCACGGGTGCGCCGGTGCTCAGGCGGAGACCAGATTGGCGAGGCTTTTGGGCAGGAAGAGGCGCGTTTGCGCCTCGATCTCGGCCCGCAAAGTGTCTGCGCCGGGGCAATCGGGGATGACCTCAATGGCCTCTCGGGTGAGCCGCTTCAGCCGCTCCAGTGCGCCGTCGGTGCCGAGCAGCGCGGCCGCATTGGGCCGGCCGAGGGTGGCGTCGCGGCCTGCTGGCTTGCCGATCTCCTCCTGGCGGCAGGCTACGTCACGCAGGTCGTCGGCGCATTGATAGGCCTCGCCGAGGCATTCGCCGAGAAGCCGCCACGGCAGCGGCTGTGCGCCCGCCGCGGCCGCGCCGGCCACCGTCGAGGCCGCGAACAGCGCGCCGGTCTTGGCCTGCTGGTAGTCGCTGAGCGCCACGTAGGGCTCCGACTCCCAGGCTTGACCGGCAACGATGCCGGCCGGCGAGCCGGCAGCGCGGGCGACGAGCCCGACGAGGGCCGCAAGGCGCTGCGGGTGGCGCGCGGCGCCCCGCGCCAGCGTCTCGAATGCGGCGACGATCAGTGCGTCTCCGGTGAGCACGGCGAGCGGCTCGCCGAAGGCGACATGCACCGAAGCCTTCTGGCGGCGCATCGGCGCATCGTCGAAACACGGCAGGTCGTCATGGACGAGGGAGGCGCAGTGCAAAAGCTCGATCGCGGCCGCTGCAGCGTCGGCCGCCGCCGGATCGTCGTCGCCGCAGGCCCGCGCCACCGAGAGGCAGAGGCGCGGCCTGATGCGGTGGCCGCCGGGAAACACGGCGTAGCGAAGGGCTTCCGCAAGCCGCGGCGGCGCGCCGGGCGCCTCAAGATGGGCTACGGCCGCGTCGAGGGCCGTTTCGATCCGCCTGCCGGCATCCATCGCGCCTCTCCCTGTGTCATTGTCCGTTGTCAAAACAACGTGTCAGTCTTTATTGACACTTTGGGGCGGCCGGTCAACGCCGCCGATCTGGAGGTGTTTGGATCCGTGCCCGGAAACCGCGTCGTCGTGATCGGTGCAGGCGTGGCGGGGCTCGTCGCCAGTCTGAAGCTCGCCCATGCAGGGCTCGACGTGACGCTGCTCGAGCGCGCCGCAGCGCCGGGGGGGAAGATGCGCGCGCTGCCGGTCGGCGGCAGCGCGATCGAGGCCGGTCCCACCGTCTTCACCATGCGCTGGGTCTTCGAAGAGATTTTTGCGGAGGTCGGCGTCGCGCTGGGTGATCGTGTCGCGCTGACGTCCACGAAACTTCTCGCCCGCCACGCCTGGAGTGCAGACGAGCGCCTCGACCTTTTCGCGGATATCGACGCCTCGGCCGAGGCCATCGCCGCCTTCGCCGGCCCGCGCGAGGCGGACGGCTACCGCCGCTTCTGCGCTCGTGCCGCCGAGGTCTACCGTACCCTCGAAGGACCCTTCATCCGCGGGTCGCGGCCGAGCCCGATCGATCTCGGCCGCCGCGTCGGCCTCTCCGGCATCGGAGACCTCTGGCGCATCCAGCCCTTCACCACGCTGTGGTCGGCTTTGGGCGAATACTTTCGGGATCCGCGCCTGCGCCAGCTCTTCGGGCGCTACGCGACCTATTGCGGCTCTTCCCCCTTCGCGGCGCCGGCCACGCTGATGCTCGTCGCCCATGTCGAGCAGGCTGGCGTCTGGCTGGTCGAGGGCGGCCTGAGCCGCCTCGCACGCGCCATCGCCGATCTCGCCGTCGAAAACGGGGCGACGATCCGCTACGGCGCCGAGGTCGCCCGGGTCGAGACGCAGGGTGGCCGCGCTACCGGGGTGATCCTCGCCGACGGCGAGCGCATCGCGGCGGATGCGGTGGTCGCCAATGCCGACGTCGCCGCGCTCGGCTCCGGACTGTTCGGGCCGGAGGCGGCTCCGGCCGGAGACCGCATCGCCCCCGCCGACCGCTCGCTCTCGGCCGTGACCTTCTGCCTGAACGCCCGCGCCGAGGGTTTTCCGCTGGCCCACCACACCGTGTTCTTCTCGCGAGATTACGCCCGGGAGTTCTCGGAGATCCTCGACCGGCGGCAGCTGCCGGCGGATCCGACGGTCTATATCTGCGCGCAGGACCGCGGCGATTCCTGCGCCGATCCCGGCGGCCCAGAGCGCCTGCTTCTCCTCGTCAACGCGCCCGCCGACGGGCGCGAGCGCCCCTTTCCGCCCTCGGAGATCGAGACATGCGAGACGAATTGGCGCCGCCGGCTGGCGGCGTGCGGGCTCACGCTGACGGTGCCGGAACCGGCCGCGGTGACGACGCCGGAGGGGTTCGAAGCGCTGTTTCCGGCGACGGGCGGGGCGCTCTACGGCCGGGCGGCCCACGGCTGGATGGCCTCGTTCAAGCGGCCGGGGTCGCGCACGCGCCTGCCGGGTCTCTATCTGGCGGGGGGGAGCGTGCATCCGGGGCCGGGCGTGCCGATGGCGGCGCAGTCCGGACGACTGGCAGCGGAGGCACTCCTCGCGGACCTCGCTTCGACGGTCCGGTCGCCAAGGGCGGCTACGTCTGGTGGTACGTCGACGCGCTGAGCGAGGACGGCCGGCAAGGCCTCACCATCATCGCCTTCATCGGCAGCGTGTTCTCGCCCTACTACACCTGGGACAGGCATCAGGACCCGTTCGACCACTGCGCCGTGAACGTCGTGCTCTACGGCGAGCGCGCGAACCGCTTCGCCATGACCGAGCGGCGCCGGTCGCAACTCTCGCGGGACGCCGAGCACATCGCCATCGGCCCGAGTTCGCTCGCCTGGGACGGCACCGAACTCACGATCCGCATCGACGAACGCTCCTCGCCGATCCCGCGCGCCATCCGCGGTACCGTGCGGGTGCGGCCTAACGGGATCACGCAAAGCCCTTTCACCCTCGACACCCACGGCGAGCATCGCTGGTGGCCGATGGCGCCCTCATCCCGGATCGAGGTCGCCCTCGACAAGCCGTCGATGTCCTGGACCGGCACCGGCTATTTCGACACCAACGACGGCGACCGGCCCCTCGCCGAGTCGTTCTCGCGCTGGACCTGGTGCCGGGCAGACCTGAAGGACGGCGCGGCCATCCTCTACGACGTCGAGCGCCGCGACGGCTCCGGGCAGAACCTCTCGCTCCATTTCGGCCGTGACGGCAGCCGCCGCGAGATCCGCCCGCCGCTCGCTGCCGACCTGCCGGCGACGCGGCTCTGGCGCATCCCACGGCCGACCCGCAGCGACGACGGCCGGGCGCAGGTCGTGCGGACCTTTGAGGACACGCCGTTCTACGCCCGCTCCCTGCTCTCCGCGACGCTCGTCGGCGAGGCGGTCCGGCCCGTCCACGAGAGCCTCGTGCTCGACCGGTTCATGAACCCGGTGGTGCGGCTGATGCTGCCGTTCCGAATGCCGCGGGCGCCGAAATGAGGTGATCCCGAGCCGCGCCCACGCGTTGTCGCGCCGACGAGCTCGCTGAAAGGTACCGTCATCGGAGACAGATCATGGCTCGCAGACTCGGTGCCCTCGCCTTCGGAGCGATCGCCGTCGGTAGCGCCGCGACGGCTGCCGGTGCGGACTCGATCGACGGCTATCGCTGGAAATCCAGGCTGCTCGTGCTGGCTTCCGCCGACGCGGCCGACCCGATGCTGCGCGCCCAACGCGAAGCTCTCGCTACGGTGCGGAACGGGGCCTCGGAACGCGACCTCGTGACGGTCGAAGCGGTCGGCCGGGAGCCGAAGGCTGTCGCTCTGCGCCGGCGGCTCGGGCTGCCCGATGACGGCTTTCGCGCCGTGCTGATCGGCAAGGACGGCGGCGCCAAGCTTACCTCCGACCGCCCGATTGCCCCGCAGACCTTGTTTTCGACCATCGACGCGATGCCGATGCGGCGTGGGGAGATGAAGCGGTAGAACCTATGGGGCCATGTCGGACTGCGAACGCTCCGGAGGACCCCGTTCGCCCTTCTCCCGATCCGCCTTGATGCTCCGCCGCACCACGATCAGCTGCCAGACCGCCAGACCGAGCAACAGGAGTTCGAGGGCCGTCGAGGCGATCACCGCTCGCGGGCCTCCTGGCCCCCGGCCGTCTGCCGGTCGCGCCGGATGCTGCGTCGGACGGCCACGAGCTGCCAGACCGCCAGCCCGAACACCACGACGATGACGAGACCCGCCTCCACCGAGGCGAACGCGTGGCTGCTCACGACGGCGCCGAGCGCTGGAAGGCGTCGCGCTCCTGCAATTGCTCGATGAGATCGAGCACGTGCGCGATCTGGCCCGAGACATCCCACCAGGCCGGCAGCCGGCGCCGATCCGCGAGAGCCGGCATCGGATGATCGCGGACGGCCTCGATGAGATAGGCCGTCTCCGGCAGCGGCGGCGAGGCGGTGTCCGCAAGTGCCGGCACCGGCAAGGCGGCGCGGGCAAGCAACGCCGCCTTGCGCGCGCCGGGCACCCGGGCGCGGCTCGTGACCGAATCGAGCCCGTTCGCTTCGATCGCGCGGCCGATCTCGGCATAGATCAGCCGCGCCGCCCGGATCGCCGGACGGCAGCCGAGGGGCAGGCCGCCGATGCCGGATTCGGAGCGTCGATAGAGTATCTCGGCCGCGTCGAGCAGGCGGGCGACGACGGAGCGAATGGCCGGGCTCGCTTGCGGAGCGGCCAGGAAGGCATCCGGGTCGATGCCGGCCTCGGCGAGCCAGTCGAGCGGCAGGTAGAGCCGGCCGGCGCGGGCGTCCTCGCCGACATCGCGGGCGATGTTGGTGAACTGCATGGCGACGCCGAGATCGCAGGCGCGGGCGAGCACCCCGGGATCGCGCACGCCCATGATGAGCGTCATCATCGCGCCGACGGCGCCCGCGACGCGGGCGGCGTAATCCGTCAGATCCGAGAGGGTGGCGTAGCGGCGGCCTTCGGCATCCCAGGAGAGCCCCTCGAGCAGGGCGCGCGGCAGCGCCTCCGGCATGGCGTAGCGCGCGACGAGGTCGGCGAGCGCCCGGTCGGCGGGCGAGTCGGCCGGCCGACCGGCATAGGCGAGGCTCAGGCGGTGCGCGAGGCGATCCGAGGCGATCCGCTGGCAAACCCGGCTGCCGGCCTCGTCGACGGCGTCGTCGGAGAGCCGGCAGAAGGCGTAGAGGCCGAAGGACGGCACCCGCACGGAGGGCGGCAGCAGCGTCGAGGCCGCGAAGAAGCTCTTCGAGCCGGTGCGGATCGCGGCCCGGCAGGCGGCGTGATCGGCGGCGCTGGCGAGGGGAGCGTCAGGCAACGACGTGCGCATCCGGGACCAGGCTGTCGAGAACGCGGGCCGAGGACAGCACGCCGGGGAGCCCGGCACCGGGATGTGTCCCCGCGCCGACGAGATAGAGGTTCTTCACGTCTTCGGACCTGTTGTGCGGCCGGAACCAGGCCGATTGCGTGAGCACGGGCTCCAGCCCGAAGCCGGACCCGCGGAAACTCAAAAAGTCGTCGGCGAAATCCTGCGGCGTCGTCACCTTCGAGGTCACCAGGGCATCCCTAAGTCCGGGCAGCAGCGAGGCTTCGAGGCAGGCCTCGATCTTCTGGCGATACGGCTCGGCGAGTCGTGTCCAATCCTGACCGCCGGCGAGGTTCGGCACCGGCGCCAGCACGTAGAAGGCGTCGTGCCCAGGCGGGGCCAACAGCGGATCGGTCTCGGTCGGCCGGTGCAGGTAGAGACTGAAGTCCTCGGCGAGCTTTTTCGTCTCGAAAATGTCGGTGAGGAGGTCCCGGTAGCGTGGCCCCATCATGATCGTGTGGTGGGCGACGTCCGGGTACTTCCGGTTCGTCCCGAAATACCAGACGAACAGGCCCATCGATGAGCGCGCCGCGCCGACCTTGCGGTCGCTCCAGCGCCGGCGCCGGTGGCCCTTGAGCAGGTGCGTGTAGGTGAAGGCGGAATCGGCGTTCGAGACGACGATATCGGCGTCGATCCAGCTGCCGTCCTGCATCATGACGCCCGTGGCGGCGCCGTCCTGGACGCGGATCGTAGCGACGTCGGCGCCGCAGCGGATGCTGCCGCCTTGGCCGCGAATGAGATCGCAGAGCCCGTCCACCAGCCGGCCTGTGCCGCCAAGCGCGAAATGCACGCCCCAGCGCCGTTCGAGATGGGCGATTAGGCAGTAGATCGCGCTGGCACGGAAGGGGTTCCCGCCGATCAGCAGCGGGTGGAAGCTGAAGATGGTCCGCAGCCGCTCGTCGCGGATGAACTTCGCCACCGTGTCGTAGACCGAGCGATGGCCACCGAGCCGGAGCAGGTCGGGCGCGATGCGCAGCATGTCGCCGACGGACTCGAACGGTACATGGCCGAGCTCTTCGAACCCGACCTTGCAGATCGCTTCGCTGCGCTGCATGAAACGCTCGTAACCCGCGACATCCGCAGGCGAAAACCGCCGCACCTCTTCGCGCATGGCGTCGACGTCGCCGCTGTATTCGAAGGTGGCGCCGTCCTCGAAGCGGATGCGGTAGAACGGGTTCATCGGCACCAGGGCGACGTCGTCCTCCATCCGCCGTCCGGCGAGCTGCCAGAGTTCCTCGAACAGGAACGGCGCGGTGACGATGGTGGGGCCGGCATCGAAGGTGAAGCCGTCCTGCTTGTGGACGCGGGCGCGTCCGCCCGGCTGCTCCAGCCGCTCCAGCACGGTGACGCGATAGCCCCGCGCGCCGAGCCGCACCGCTGCCGCCAGACCGCCGAATCCGGAGCCGATCACCACCGCGTGCGGGCGGCGGTCGGCGTCGGGAACAGCGCTCGGCTTGGCGTCGAGTGTCAACATTGGCTGACACTATGGCGGGGATTTTCCGGCAGGCAAGAGGGAAACGGCGGTCGCTCGCGACGACCCGACCGATCCCGAACGCTCAAGCCCCCGCGGATTCGGCCGCCAGCAGCCCCGCTTCCCGCGCCTCGCGCCGAACGAGGTCGGCGACGCGCTCTGGCGCCTCCTCATGCGCGAGGTGGCCGAGCCCGCGCATCAGCTCGACGCGGGCATCGGGCAGCCGGTCGCGAACCGTGAACGCCGTCTCCGGCAGAATCGCCCGGTCCTCGCTGCCGACCACCAGGACGGTGTGCTGCCTGAGCTTCGGCAGGTCGCGGTCGAGGGCTTCGAGATCCCAGTTCGCCATCATGCCGAGCGCACCGGCAACGTGGCCGGATTTGGCGAACAGGCGCTTGTAGAGGTCGAGCCCCGTCGCATCGAGGCGCGAGCCCGTGCCGTCGATGAGCCGCTTCACGGCGGCCCGGTCGGCGGTCCAGGCGAAGAATTTCGGCGTGACGGGGTTGAGGAACAGCATCCGCGCCATGGTCGGGAACAGGAAGGCCGCCGGTCCCGGAAACGGCTTCAGCGCGCCGTTGAGAGCCATGAGAAGGCGCGGATCGATGCTGCCGTCGAGGCACATCCTGGCCAACACCGCGGCGCCGGCGGAATGGCCGGCAGCGAGCACCGGTTCGACGCCGAGCGCCCCCAGCAACCCCGTCACGGCGTTCGCCATGCCCGGCAGGGATAAGTCACGAGCCGGCAACGGATCGGTGAAGCCGTGGCCGGGTAGGTCCGGCGCGACCACCCGGAAGTTTTCGGCGAGACGCGGCGCCAGATCGCGCCAGGAATGCGTGGCCGCACCGGTGCCGTGGAGCAGCAGCAGCACCGGCGCGCCCACCGCGCCGAATTCCTGCACGTGCCAGCGCAGGCCCGCCGCCTCGACGAACCGGCTCGCGGCGCGATTCGGCCAGTCGGCGCCGTCGCGCTCCCAGTCGGGGCGATCTGTCTCGAAGAACGGCATCATGGGATCTCAGGCGATCGCGGCCCTCACCGCGGCGCTCACGCCGCTCGCATCGGCATAGGGCAGCGGAATGTAGCGCGCATCGGCGACGTCCGCGAGCCGGCGGGCACCGTCCGGGCGGGTGCCGGTGTCGATCAGCAGGATGCGCAGGCCGAGCGCCTTCAGCAGGCGCCCGGCGGCGAGGGCCTCTTCGCCGGCCCGGGCGCGTCCACCCTCCCCCGAGCGCGCGACGTTGGCGCGGCCGTCGGTGAGCAAGACGATCACCGGGCTGCCCCCAGCTCTGCGCACGGCGAGCGCCAGCGTCGCGGCGGCGTCGATTCCTGCGGCGAGCGGCGTGCCGCCTCCGCCGGGCAACCCGCCGAGGACGCGCTTCGCCCGCGCAAGCGAGCGCGTCGGCGGCAGGATCACCTCGGCCCCCGCCCCCCGGAACGCCACCAGGGCGACCCGGTCGCGCCGGACGTAGGATTCGGCGAGCAGCAGTTCCACCGCCCCCTTGGTCTCGGCCAGCCGCTCCAGTGCGGCCGAGCCGGAGGCGTCGACGCAGAAGATCGTGGTGGCCTCGGTCCGCTGGCGGAGCTTCTTGATGCGCAGGTCGTCGGGGAGAACGATGATGCGGCGTGTCGCCGGGGCGGTCGTCTCACCCACGCGCTCCCCCCGCCTGATCCGCTGCCACGGCGCGGCGGCCCGCAGCGTCGCAATCAGGTCGAGCCGGCCGCGCCGCGGATCGCCGGGACGGCTCCCGGCCGGACGGCCCGAGCGCGGGGCGCTCGCCGCGATGCCCATGCGCCCGGCCTTGCCGTCGCGCAGGCGCGGGCCGGTGGCGAGGAGCTGGGCCAGGAGGTTCGGCGGGATTGCGGCGCGGGCCGCCTCCAGCACGATCTCGTCCAGATCCTGTCGGGTCGTTTCGCCCTCTGTGTCCGAATCGTCGGGCGGCGCGGACGGGTCGCCGGTATCCGGCGGCGGAGCCTCCTCCGGCTCGGCTCTTTCGTCCGGCGCTTCCTCCGGCGGTTCACTGGCGGGCAGGCGCGTCGCGCGGGGCGCCAGGACGAGCCGCGCCGCCTCGATGACGTCGGCTTCCGTCAGATCGGCGCGGTGATCGAGCCATGCCGCCAGCCGGGCGACCCGCGCGGCAAGCAGTGGTCCGCGCAGCGACGCGATTCCGAGATCGGCGGCCGCGGCGCAGAGCGTGGCGATGGGATCGATCCCGGCCCCGCCCTCATCTCGAGGTGCCGCGTCAGCGGCCTGCAATGAGGACACCAGATCACTCCGCGCCCTCTGGAGCCCTCCTTGGAGGCCCTCGCTGCGCTTCGGCATTTCAGGACGAGGGGGCGGTAAGGATGCTGCGGTCTCTGCCGATCGATCGCGGCGACGCGGCATGGGCGGCACCGTCTGGCCGTCGATATCCCGCAGGCCGAGGGCGTTCAGATCCACCCGGAACGCCAGCCGGTCGGCCAGGGCCTCGGCCACGGCTTCGTCCTCGCCGCCTTCGTCCAGGAGGATCAGCCCGAAGCGGGCGGGCTGGACGCCGCACAGGCCGTCGCGCTCCAGGCTCACGCTCCCGCTGTCGAGCGCCGCGCAGAGCCGGGCCACGGTGCCGGCCGAGAGCCGCTCGGCCATCGGCACCACAACGATGCCCCCGTCGGCTTCGGCCAGCAGCCCGCTCTGCGCCACCGGCCGGCCGGCTCGGAGCGTTGCGGCGAGGTCGAGTCCGCCGAGCAACCGGTCGTCGGCGATGCTGGTGGGCATGCGGCGGATAGGCGTGTTCGGGGGAAGGCCGGCCTGCAGCAGGGTGAGCCACAAATCGCGGACCGGCCCAGCGCCGGCGCGGAGTAAGACGCCACCGCATGCCTGTGGATCGGTGGCGATCAGTGCGGCGACGCGGAGGGCATCGGTCCAGTGGGGGGACGGGTCAGACACGTGGCACGATCCCTCTCCCCTCTGCGGGAGAGGGTGGCCCTCGCGTTAGCGAGGGTCGGGAGAGGGGT
>NZ_BJZT01000027.1 GCF_007992175.1 Methylobacterium haplocladii
GCGCCCTCTCCGGAAGCGGTGCGCCCCCCTCCCGACCCGCTTCGCGGGCCACCCTCCCCCGCAGAGGGGGGAGGGAGGCGACGCCCGCGCATCATCCTGGAAACACTTCAGCCACCGCCCGCGCCACCCGCGCCGTCGAGCCGGATTCGTCCAGCGGGTTGCGGCGGAGACGGTGACGCAGCGCGGAGGGCGCGATGCGCTGGAGGTGATCGTCGGTGACCGTGGTGGCGCCCTCAAAGGCGGCAAGCGCGCGGGCGGTGCGCATCAGGGTGAGTTCGCCGCGCAGGCCGTCGGTGCCGAGCGCCAGGCAGAGGCGCGCCGCGCTCTCCAGGGCGGCGTCGGGAACGTCGACGTCCGGCAGCCGCTCGCGAGCGCTCGTGAGTTTTTTCTGAAGCGCCTTCTCGGATTTGGCGTGCGCGGCGCAGAAGGCGTCGGGGTCACGCTCGTAGGCGTCGCGGCGGCGCACGACCGCGATGCGGGTCGCGATGTCGGTGGGCGTCACGACCTCGCAGGCGAGGCCGAAGCGGTCGAGGAGCTGCGGGCGCAGCTCGCCCTCCTCCGGGTTGCCGGAGCCGACGAGGACGAACTTGGCCGGGTGGCGCAGGCTCAGGCCCTCGCGCTCGACGGTGTTCACGCCCGAGGCCGCCACGTCGAGCAGCAGGTCCACGAGGTGGTCCTCCAGCAGGTTGACCTCGTCGATGTAGAGGAAGCCGCGATTGGCCTTGGCGAGCAGGCCCGGCTCGAACGCCTTCTCGCCGAGGCTCAGTGCCCGCTCCAGGTCGAGCGCGCCGACGACGCGGTCCTCGGTCGCCCCCAGCGGCAGGTCCACCACCGGCACGGGGACCTGCACGCTCTTCTTCGGGCGTGGGTTTTTTGCGCAGTGCGGGCAGGCCTCCGCCGGGCTTGCGGGATCGCAGGCATAGGGACAGCCGGGTACGGCCAGCATCTTCGGCAGCAGCGCCGCGAGCGCGCGGATCGCCGTCGACTTGCCGGTGCCGCGATCCCCGAAGACCAGAACGCCGCCGACGGACGGATCCACCGCCGCGATCAGCAGCGCGAGCTTCATCTCGTCCTGGGCGACGATGGCGGTGAAGGGGAAGGTGGGCACTTGCACAACTATCACTAGAAAATCTGAAACATTCTGTTATGCCACTCTTGAATTCTTGGCTTGGATACTTGAAAAGAACATGGTTTTGAAAGGCTTCCAAATCACATCGGAGTGGCTAACTGAAGCTAAGCGGTTATTGGATGAAAGTCCATCGAGTGAAAACGCTTACGTGAAGCCATCAGTCGGTTCAGCTTCTGCATTGATCTTTTTTAGAAATTTGGAAAAATATAATAGAATTCCCATTTTGTTTGTTAGTGTATGCGCTTTTGCAGACAACGCTGCGCACGTCGCGAAGTCTATACAGGGGCATCTGTCTGATCCAGCGATTCCTATCAAGAAAAACGAAGATCCATTCAGGGTTAATCCTGAAGCAACCAACTTGTTTGGTAAGGAGCTTCGTAAGGTGTCTGCTCCTTTGTTAGAAATGGTCTTCAGTCGTTTAGTTGATAATCTATCTAGTTATCTTTCATCAGTTACAAGAGAGTGTCTTGTATCGAAACATGAAATTCTTCGATCGAAAGAAACAATTACGTTCGAGCTTGCTCTAAATTGCGATTCTATGGAAGAGTTGCGAGAGTTAATTGTCGATCGGAAAATTGACGAACTCGCTTATCTTGGCTTCGGGAAGCTTTCGGATTGGATATCCGAAAGACTCGGTATCGATTCGCCCAGAAGACTTCCATTCTATAATCATCTTGTTGAGAGTGTCGAAATCAGGAATTGTATAATTCATAATGGATCTAGGATTGGCCATAAGTACTTGCGCACAATGCCGAGTGCTCTGCAAGTGCAGCTAAATGATCATATCGATGTTGATATCGATATGATTTACTGTTTTTCACGCGCCGCTGCAGAATATGTCTGCTGCTTGGAGGCGGGCCTTATCGAAAAATTTGCCCTTCCTACAAGTTCGACTTCTTGAGGCATCACGAAAAATCTTACTCCGCCGCTTCCTGCCGCAGCCCGATCCGCTGCCAGATCGTGCTCAGCGCCCCGACCAGGTGATCGATATCCGCATCCGTGTGGAGCGGGCCCGGCGTTATCCGCAGGCGCTCGGTGCCGCGCGGTACGGTCGGATAGTTGATCGGCTGCACGTAGATGCCGAACTCGTCGAGCAGGGTGTCGGAGATCGCCTTGCAGAGCACGGGGTCGCAGACCATCACCGGCACGATGTGCGAGGTGTTGGGCATGTAGGGGATGTTGGCCGCGTCCAGCGCCTTACGGACGCGGGCGACGCGCTCCTGGTGGCGGGCGCGCTCCGATGAGCTGCCCTTGAGATGGCGGATGCTGGCGGCGGCGCCGGCGGCGACGGCCGGGGGCAGCGAGGTCGTGAAGATGAAGCCCGAGGCGAAGCTGCGCACGAAGTCGCAGAGCTTTTCGCTCGCGGTGATGTAGCCGCCATGCACGGCGAAGGCCTTGCCCAGCGTGCCCTCGATCACGTCGAGGCGGTGGGCCAGCCCCATGCGCTCGGAGATGCCGCCGCCGCGCGCGCCGTAGAGGCCGACCGCGTGGACCTCATCGAGATAGGTCAGCGCGCCGTGCTTCTCGGCGACGTCGCAGATCTCGTCGATCGGCGCGATGTCGCCGTCCATCGAGTAGACCGACTCGAAGGCCACCAGCTTCGCGCGGCCCGGCTCGATCAGCGAGAGTTTGCGGTCGAGATCCTCGGGGTCGTTATGGCGGAAGATCTGGCGCTCGGCGCGGGAGGAGCGGATGCCCTCGATCATCGAGGCGTGGTTTTCGGAATCCGAAAAAATCACGCAGTTGGGGAGCTTCGAGCCGAGTGTGCCGAGGGCGGCCCAGTTCGAGACGTAGCCGGAGGTGAAGATCAGCGCGGCCTCCTTGTCGTGGAGGTCGGCGAGCTCGCGCTCCAGCAGCACGTGGTAGTGGTTGGTGCCGGAGATGTTGCGGGTGCCGCCAGCGCCGGCACCGCAGCGGTCGAGCGCTTCGTGCATGGCGTCGATCACCTTGGGGTGCTGGCCCATGCCGAGATAGTCGTTCGAGCACCAGACGGTGACGTCGCGCGGGCCTCCCGGCGTGTGGTGCGTGGCGCGGGGGAAGCCGCCGCGATGGCGCTCGAGGTCGGTGAAGACGCGATAGCGGCCCTCCCGATGGAGTCCGGCGATCTCGGCACCGAAGAACGCTTCGTAGTCCATGGCCGTCCTCCCAAACCGCGGGTTTTGTCCCGTACGGTGTTCAGTTCGATCAGTCGCGCGGCGATGCCGCGGTGTCTTCGGTCTTGACCGCGATCGGCGCGGCCTTGCCCGGCAGGCTCCAGTTCCAGAGCGCGGCCGAGGGCAAGGGTAGCATCAGGAACCAGTGTTCCAGCACCGCCAGAGCCGTGAGGCTGGCCAGCAGCGTGAAGCCGACCACTTCGTATGTGGCGATGCCCTCGGCCAGCAGCGCGCGACCCATCAGCGCGACGGCGATGGTGCCGAGGCTGACCGAGAACGGAAACAGCAGGTTCATCGGTTTCTTGGTGAGGAAGCCGGCGAGGTAGCCGAGATGCGGCGGCAGGAACTCGGCGTTGAGGTTGCGCACGCCCAAAAACATGTTGAGCCGGGCCGAGGCGTTCATCAGCACCAGCGTCGCGTAGGTGCAGAGCGCGAAGTGGTTCGGCTGGCCCCAGGTCAGCACCAGGATGGCGAGGCCACCCAGAACGATCGCGAATTCATGCCAGAGGCTCGTCGCCAGAGCCGCAAAAAACTTGTCGACGCCGCGCAGGTGCGGCGGGCAGGCCACCGGCCGCGGGCCGGAGACGAAGCCCATGTAGTAGCTCATCTCCTGCCAGCCCCAGACCAGCACCGCCGCGGTGAAGGCGGTGTAGACGCCGGTCTCCGTTGCGTCCGCTGCGCTCGCGCCGATCGCCCACAAAGCCGCGAACAGCACCAGCGTCCCGCCTGCCATGCTCCACTTGTGGGTCTTTCGCGGTAGGTGATCCAAGAGAAGGATCACGCCGGTCGAGAACCACCAGAGCAGAACCGCGTAGAGCGCAGGCGTGGCGTAGGCCGACATTCGCGCCCTACCACACCGGCTGGAGACGGATGTCGGCCGGCATCTGATGGTCCTTCACGGGAAGAAGGTACAGACGCACGAAGGTGGCGGCGGCGATGGCGGTCTGCCCGGCGTGCTTGAGCTTGCCGCCGATGCCGCCCTCCGCCTTCGCCTCGGCGATCTTGGTCGAGCAGGCGAGGAGCTTGTCGAGGCCCTGTTTGAATTTCGGATTGTCGATGTCGAGGGTGATCGGAAAGGTTTGCTTCGAGATTTCGGAGGTGATCCGGAACACCGTGAAGTCGTAATCCGTCGGCGTGACCCCGAGCGCCTTGTGGAAGGCCGGCCGGCAATGGTCGCGGACGTACATCGTCGCGTAGACGGCGAGCAGGAAGAAGCGGATCCAGTAGCGGTTCACGCCCTGGGTGAGCTTCGGGTTCGCGCGCATCAGCAGGGCAAAGGCCTCGCCGTGGCGGAACTCGTCGTTGCACCAGAGTTCGAACCACTTGAAGATCGGGTGGATGCGCCGCTCAGGGTGCCGTTCGAGCTCACGGAAGATGGTGATGTAGCGGGCGTAACCGATTTTTTCGGACAGATACGTCGCGTAGAAGATGAACTTCGGCCGGAAGAACGTGTATTTTTTCGTCTTCGTCAGAAAGCCCAAGTCGACGCCGATGCCGAAGTCTTTCAGCGTGTCGTTGATGAAGCCGGCGTGGCGCGCTTCATCCCGGCTCATGAAGCCGAACAGCTCCTTGATGTCCTTGTTCTTCGCGCGCTTGCGCATCTCGGCGTAGAGCACACAGCCCGAAAACTCGGCGGTGATCGACGAGACGAGAAAGTCGAGGAATTCCCTGCGGAGCGCAGGCTCCATCGCGTCGAGGTCGCAGTCGAAGGCGCCGTCGCGGGTGAAGTGGCGCTTGTTCGGGTCTGCGCGCAACTCTTCGATGAGGATGTCCCATTCCCGCCGCACCGGCTCGACGTTGGTCTTGTCGAGCTCGACGAAGTCGGTCGTGTAGAAGCGCGGGGACAGGAAGGTGGTCTCCTGCGCCGACTTGGTCGACTCGTTGACCGGATAGCGCGGCACGGGACCCGTGGCGTTCGGGGGCTGAACGTTCGCGTTCACAGCGACCTCCTCTCCGAAAAACTCACTTCGTAGAGCTCGGTGAGCTCCAGATGGGCGATCAGCTTGGTCCAGGCCCGCTCGATCGCGCCGGCACGCGTCACGGTGGCGTGGCGCTGCACGACGATGCGCTCGCCGAAGGGCGGCAGCGTCGGCGCGTCGTGGACCTGAACCTCGTCGCCGGGCTCGATCTCGAAGCCGGCGTCCAACGTGACATGCGCGTGGAGGCTCTCGGGCGTGTGCTCGATCTCCACGGTGCAGGGCACCTCGACGACGGTCTTGCCGATCCAGCTCATTGCGGCGCCCCGGTGTCGCCGGGGAGCAGGCGGGCGAAGGCGAGCGCGTTCGGCTGGCCGAAGGCTTCCAGCGGCACCTTGCGCCCGGTGGCGTCGTCGTCGAGGGAGAGCGTGCCGTTGTCGTAGCGGGTCAGCTTGAACGGCGCTTCGCGGCCGAGCCCGGCGCGCTGGCGCGCCTGGGCGAGGCCACGCATCGTGGCGCGCATGAAGTTGTCCTCGCCGGGATGGATCGTCAGCAACAGCCGGTCGTCGGCGGCGTCGCGCATGGCGATCGAGCCGTCGGCCACATCCGCCACGCGGAACGCAACGCTGGAGACGATTTCGGCGGCGGGGAGCTGGGTGAGCCCGACGCTCTCGCTGCGGCCGATCGAGACGGCCAGCATCGTGAACCCCATCAGGGCCCCGGCACCAACCATCGCCGCCAACGGCAGCGAGCCTTTTCGCGCAGTCTCCGACATGACCGCCTCCCTGAGATCAGCTAGCGAGCGCCGGCCGCGACGAACGCGCCCTGACGATCGGTTGCGCGTTGCCGCGTCTTGATCACAGGCATAGCCGCATCGACCTGACCGGCATAGGCCGAGAGTGCCCGCGCGAGCAGGGCTGCGACCTTTTCTGCCTCCGGAATCGACCGCAGCATCGGCTCGGGCTGAGTGACGTGCCAGGGCCGGGCATGGGGCCAGAGGTGGAGGTAGGCGACGCGCTCGCCAGCCTTCATCTGCACGGGCAGGTCGCCGCTTCCGTCGGAGAAGCTGTGCAACCCGGCGCCCTCGGTCATGGCGTAGGGCAGGTTCAGCGTGATCGGCAGAGCGATGCCGACCCGCATCACCACGCGGCGGTCGGTGATGGTGTAGACCGTGGTGCGGTGGACGAGCCAGGCGAACAGCAGGAGGAGCGCGAGTGCGCCCGCACCGATCGCCAGCGTCGGTACCGCCATGGCGAGCGCCGAGGCGTAGGAGCCGTCGGTGGCTGCGAGGCCGCCGAAGACGAGGGCGGCCAATGCGAACCACGCCACCACGAGGCGAGCATGGAAGATCCGTGAGAAGGCGCCGGCGACGGTGGGGGCACCCTGCCAGAGGATGCGCTCGCCGGGGGGAAGCGGCTCGGGCAGGCCGCGGGGGGAGAAGGGCTCCGGCTTCGTCATCACAGCAGCGGCTCCGCGCGATACGGGGTGGCGTAGAGGGTGCCGGCGCCGAAATAGGAGACGATCCGCTCCTCTTCCTGCAGGGTCACCGAGTCGGGATCCGCGGTCGCCGGGATACCGGCGAACTGCGCGGCGAGGAGCGCCTCGGACTTCACGGTGCGGGTGATGCTGCCGGTTGTGCAGAAGGTCGCCGGCATCAGCACCCTCTTGCCGCCGACGCCGAGCTCTACCTCGTAGTAGCGCACCATGGATTCACCGCGGTCGATCCAGAGATCGCTGACGGTCCCGGCGACCTGACGGTCTGCGCCGAACACGGTCATGCCGATCGGGTTCGGGCCGTCCTCGTGGACGACGAAATGGTCGGCGACGCGCAGCGGCACGATCCGCTTCTGGCCGTCGAAGGTGTGGTCGTGCTCGTTGTCGCGGTTCGCCCAGGAGCCGGGGCCGACGCGCTCGGTGAGCGGGTTGCCGGTGGGATCGTAGGGGGCGCCCGGCCAGGGCTCGCGCTTCCGGCTGGCCACGTCTGTGTCGTAGGTCGGATCGGGCGCCGGCGCGTACTTGGTGATGCCGTTCGAGAGGTGGAACGCCTTGGGCCGCGGGATCAGGACGGGGTCCGGATTCTTGAGGCGGCCGAAGGCCTCGGCCTCGAGGGGATAGCCCTCGCGGCGGTCCTCGCGGCGCAGCCAGAACACCAGGCCCGCGAAGAAGATCCAGAACGCGTACAGGGTGACCTGCGCGACGTCGATGTATCCGGTGATTTCGCCTCTCGGCAGCATGGTCGTTCTCCCGAAGGTTCAGCTGGGCTGGTTGACGAGGGTTTTGGGTGTAAGCAGGCGCGTGCGTCCCTCGTCGGGGCGTACGACCCGGGTATTCGCGCTGGCTTCCGCACGAACCAGCGGCCCGATCGCGATCAGCGTCGCGAACAGGAAGGCGATCTCGATGTGGTAGACGATGAGGTAGCCGATCGCCGGCTCGTTCATGCCCTCGCCGAGCACCCCCGACTGGGCCACCGCAGCGCCTACGTCGCGCAGGATGCCGCTCGCGGCGATGGCGAGGCCGGCGGCCGAAGCCTGCACGGCGCCCCAGGCGCCGAGGGCGAGACCCGTGTCCTCTGGGCCTGCCTTGGCCATCGAGGCGGTGAGCGTGCCGTGGGCGAACAGGCCGCCGCCGAGGCCGATCAGCGTGACACCGGCGGCGAAGAGCCGGGCCGAGTCGAGGGGCGCCGCGAAGATCACCGCCGAGAAGGCCGCGATGCCGATCACGCTGCCCGCCGCCGCCACGCGAAAGGCGTCGCCGCCGCGATTGAGCCAGCGTGCCGCGATCATCAGTCCGAGCCCGCCGCCGGCCGCGAGCATCGCGGTGAGCGCCGTGGTCTGGCCGACCGAGAGCTTCAGGATCTGGCCGCCATAGGGCTCGAGCAGGATGTCCTGCATCGAAAACCCGGCCGTGCCGAGGCCGATCGCCACGAGCCGCCGCCGCGCCGTGCCGTCGCCAGCATAGGCGCGCCAGGACTCGGCAAAAGTGGCGCGGGGGGCCGACTTGTCGCTGCGGCTGGTGTCGCGGGGTTCCTGCTTCCAGAGGGCGATGCCGTTGAGCACGATCGTCACAAGGGCCGCGCCCTGGATCACCTGGATCAGGCGGACCGGCGAGAAGTTCGCGAGCAGCAGGCCGAAGACGAGTGCGCTCACCACCATGCCGGCGAGCAGCGCGGCGCAGAGCAGCGCGACCACCTTCGGCCGAGCATGGGCCGGGGCGAGATCGGTGGCGAGCGCGAGGCCCACCGTCTGCGTGGTGTGGAGCCCGGCGCCGACGAGGAGGAAGGCGAACGCTGCCGCGACGTGCCCGACCCAGTGCGGTCCGGTGGTGTCGCCCGACAGGATCAACAGGGCGAAGGGCATGATCGCCAGCCCGCCGAATTGCAGCAGCGTGCCGAACCAGATGTAGGGAACCCGACGCCAGCCCAGCACCGAGCGGTGCGTGTCCGAGCGGAACCCGACCAGCGCCCGCAGCGGCGCGAACACAAGCGGCAGCGACAGCATCACCGCGACGATCCAGGCCGGCACCTCCAGCTCGACGATCATCACCCGGTTGAGCGTGCCGATCAGCAGCACCGCGGCCATGCCGACGGTCGCCTGAAACAGGGCCAGCCGCAGCAGCCGGCCGAGCGGCAACTCGACCGTCGCGGCATCCGCGAAGGGGAGGATCGACGGGCCGATGCGCAGGAGCGCATCGGTGAGGGCGCGGGTCGCCTTCATGAGCGCCGCAGCTCCAGCGCGTTCGAGAGGTAGAAGAAGCTGTTGATCCGCTTGGTGCGCTCCACCGAGAAACGGCTCAGGGCGGATTCCTTGGCGATCAGCCGTTTCAGCCCACCCTCGGTGACCGGCACGATCGCGGGTGCCCGGTCGCTCTTCGGGAAGAACGAGCCGGCGGCGTGCATCACGGTCAGCAAGGCGGTGCGCGGCGCCACCGTGAAGACGATCGAGCCGTCGGTGCGCAGCGCCAGTTCCGCCAGCGCGCGGACGATGTCGGTGCTGCGGTAGTGGATCAGCGAATCCATCGCGACGACGTGGTCGAAGCGCCCGAGCCAGGGATCGAGCATGTCGCCAACGCGAAAGTCGATCGAGCCGGGGCCGGCGATCTCCGGCAGGCGCTCGCGGGCGAGCCCGACCAACGTCGGCGAGACGTCGATCGCCACCACCTCGGCCCCGCGCCGGGCCGCCTCGACAGCGAGCGCGCCGGTGCCGCAACCGGCGTCGAGCAGACGCTTGCCGGTCATGTCCTCGGGTAGCCACGACAGCAGGTTCGCCCGCATGGCATCGCGCCCGGCCCGCACCGTCGCGCGGATCCTGGAGACCGGTGCATCGGAGGTCAGGCGCGACCAGGCCTCCACCGCGGTGCGGTCGAAATAGGTGGTGAGCTGGCCGCGGCGGAGGCTGTAGGTCGAGCTGGTCATCGCGCGGAAGCCCTCAATCGAACCCGAGGAACTCGAACAGGTCGCGGTCCTTCATCGGCGTGGCGAGGCACGGGTCGCCGCCGGCCCAGAGCGTCTCGGCGAGCTTCATGTATTCGGCGACGACGAGGTCGCGCTCCGGCGAGGCCTCCATCTCGAACAGCGTCGACTTCTTGAGGCGCGAGCGCCGGACGATGTCGAGGTCGGGGAAATGAGCGAGGCGCTTGAGGCCGACGGCGTCGTTGAAGCGGTCGATCTCGTCGGTCTTGGCCGAGCGGTTGGCGATGACGCCGCCGAGACGGACGTTGTAGTTCTTCGACTTGGTGTGGATCGCCGCGACGATGCGGTTCATCGCGAAGATCGAATCGAAGTCGTTGGCGGTGACGATCACCGCGCGGTCGGCATGCTGGAGGGGCGAGGCGAAGCCGCCGCAGACCACGTCGCCGAGCACGTCGAAGATCACCACGTCGGTGTCTTCGAGGAGGTGATGCTCCTTGAGGAGCTTCACGGTCTGGCCGACGACGTAGCCGCCGCAGCCGGTGCCGGCCGGCGGCCCGCCGGCCTCGACGCACATCACGCCGTTATAGCCCTCGACCACGAAATCCTCGACGCGCAGCTCCTCGGAGTGGAAGCCGACCGCTTCGAGGGCGTCGATCACGGTGGGGGCGAGGCGCTTGGTGAGCGTGAAGGTCGAGTCGTGCTTCGGATCGCAGCCGATCTGCAGCACGCGCTTCCCCATCTTCGAGAAGGCGACCGACAGGTTCGACGAGGTGGTCGACTTGCCGATGCCGCCCTTGCCGTAGACCGCGAACACCTTGGCGGTGTCGATCTTCAGGTCCGGATCGAGCTCGACCTGGAGGCTGCCCTCCTCTTTCCGTGCGATGACCGGGTTGCGAATGGCGATGTTCATGCGGCGACTCCTGCCGGGATGCTTGCCGTGATGCCTTCGAGGCGGTCTTCGAGCTCTTCCTCGGCACGGTCGAGCGCGTCGCGCGTCTCCGAGTCCGGGGTCCAGAAGCCGCGGCGGTGCGCCTCGATCAGTCGCTGGGCGACCTTGGCCGAGGCGGTCGGGTTGAGCGCGGCCATGCGCTCACGCATGGCGGGGTCGAGCACGTAGGTCTCGGTGATGCGCTGGTAGACCCAGGGCGCCACCGCGCCGGAGGTGGCCGACCAGCCCATGGTGTTGGTGAGATGCGCCTCGATCTGGCGCACGCCCTCGTAGCCGTGGCCGAGCATGCCCTCGGTCCATTTCGGGTTGAGCATGCGGGTACGGGTCTCAAGCGAGACCTGCTCGGAGAGCGAGCGCACGACGCCCTCGCCGCGGGTCTGGTCGCTGATGAAGATCGGCACCGCGTCGCCCTTGGCGCGGGCGACGGCGCGGCCCATGCCGCCGAGACCGTCGAAGTAATGATCGACGGAGGTGACGCCGACCTCGACCGAGTCGAGGTTCTGGTAGGCGAGGTCGACCTTGGCGAGCACGCTCGCCATCAGCCCGCGCTGCGCGGCGGCCTTGCCGTCACGGCCGTAGGCGAAACCCTTGCGGCGCGAGAAGGTCTCGGAGATCTCGTCCTCGTCCTCCCAGCGGCCGGATTCGACCAGCTGGTTGACGTTGGCGCCGTAGGTGCCCTCGGCGTTCGAGAAGACCCGCAAAGCCGCCGTCTCGATGTCGCAGCCATGCTCGGCTTGGTGGGCCAGGGTGTGCTTGCGGACGAAGTTCTGCTCCACCGGCTCGTCGGCGGTGGCGGCGAGGAACGAGGCCTCGGCCAGGAGTTTCGTCTGAAGCGGCAGCAGATCGCGAAAGATGCCGGAGAGGGTGACGACCACGTCGATGCGCGGGCGGCCGAGCGTCTCAAGCGGGATCAGCGTCGCCCCGCAGAGCCGGCCGTATCCGTCGAAGCGGGGGGTCGCGCCGACGAGCGCCAGGGCCTGGGCGATCGGGCCGCCCTCGCTCTTCAGGTTGTCGGTGCCCCAGAGCACGATGGCGATGCTCTCGGGAAGCGGCGCGCCCTCGTCGCGGTAGCGGGCGAGGATGCGGTCGGCCTGACGCCGGCCGTCGGCCACCGCGAAGGCGGAAGGGAGCCGGTACGGGTCGAAGCCGTGGATGTTGCGCCCGGTCGGCAACACGGCCGGGTTGCGCAGCAGGTCGCCGCCCGCGACGGGCGGAATGAAGCGGCCGTCGAGTGCCCGCAGCAGCGCCGGGATCTCGTGGTCCCGCGACAGCAGCGCGTCCGTCTCGCGCAAGCCCGCGAAGGCGGCGCGGTGTGTGTCGTCGAGCGGCAGGCCGCCGGCCGCGAGGGCCGCGTCGACGGTCTCGCCCGCGACGAGGGCTTCGATGCCGGCGCGCTCGGGAACGAGGCCGTTCGAGGCTTCGGCCAGCGCCAGCAGCAAGTCGACCCGCTCCTCCAGCGGCGTGCCCTGCCCGACGACGTGCAGGCCGTGCGGGATCAGGGTGTGTTCGAGCTCGGAGATCGCGAGCCCGAGCTTCAGCACCTTGCCGCCGAGGTCGTCGGCCCAGACCGGCTCGGCCGGAGCGAGGTCGAGGGCGGCGGCCTGGACCTGGATCAGCTCGGCGAGGTCGTGGCGCTCGCCCTCGGCCTCCGGCTCGAGGGCGCGCCAGCGCTCGATCGAGCTCTTGAGATCGATCAGGCCGCGGTAGAGGCCAGCCTGGGCGAGGCTCGGCGTCAGGTAGCTCACCATGGTCGCCGCCGAGCGGCGCTTGGCGATCATGCCCTCGGAGGGATTGTTGGCGGCGTAGAGGTAGATGTTCGGCAGTGCGCCGATCAGCCGCTCCGGCCAGCAGGTGTCGGACAGGCCGGTCTGCTTGCCGGGCATGAATTCCAGCGCGCCGTGCGTGCCGAAATGCAGTAACGCGTCGGCGCGAAAATCTTCGCGCAGGTAGCGGTAGAAGGCCGAGAAGGCGTGCGTCGGCGCGAATCCCCGCTCGAACAGCAGCCGCATCGGATCGCCTTCGTAGCCGAAACCCGGCTGCACGCCGACGAAGACGTTTCCGAGTTGCACGCCGAGGACGAACAGCACCGATCCGTTGCTGTTCTGGCGGCCCGGGGCCGGTCCCCATTGCGCCTCGATCTCGGCGAGATAGCGCTCGCGCCGGACATGGTCGTCGGCGGGGATACGGTGATGGACGTTGGCGGGCGTTCCGTAGCGGGCGGCGTTTCCGGCCAGCACGGCGTTGCGCAGGTCGTCGACGCTCTCCGGAACTTCGACGTCGTAGCCCTCGTCCTTCAGGCCCTTCAGGGTGTTGTGAAGCGACTGGTAGACCGACAGGAAGGCGGCCGTGCCGATCGAACCGGCATTCGGCGGGAAGCCGAACAGCACGATCGCGACCTTTCTCTCGGCGACGGCTTTCCGCCGGAGCGAGACCAGGCGCTCGACACGGGCGGCGAGCATGTCGGCCCGCTCGGGGTGAGCGCGCATGTCGCGGGCGTTTGCGCCCATCGAGCTGCTTGAGCGGCCGCCGAACACCATCGGCGCGGTGGCGCCGTCGAGTTCGGGGATCGCGACCATCATCGTGGCCTCGACCGGCGAAAGGCCGCGGTCGGAGCCTTCCCACTGCTCGATGGTCTGGAATTCGAGGGCGTGGGCGGCGAGGTAGGGCACGTCGAGGCCGCTCAGCGTCGCCTCGGCCGCAGCCGCATCGTTGTAGGCGGGACCGCCGACGAGGGAGAAGCCGGTGAGCGAGACCACCGCGTCGACGGCCGGGCGGCCGTCGCGCTTGAAGAAGGCGTCGACCGCCGGGCGGTTGTCGAGGCCGCTGGCGAAGGCCGGCACCACGGAGAGCCCGCGCCCTTCAAGGGCCGCGATCACGCCGTCGTAATGTGCGGTGTTTCCGGCCAGCACGTAGGAGCGCATCACGAGGAGGCCGACGCGGCCCTTGCCGGCAGCGGCCACGGGCAGCCGCGACGCGTCCTCGCCGATGCGGCCGGTCAGGCGCGGATGGTAGAGGCCGGTCTCGGGGTAGCTCAGCGGCGCCGGCGCGGCGGCGGTCTCGCGCCAGGCCTCGCGCGGGCCGGCGGCATAGCGGCCGACGAGGAAGCGCACGAGGTTGGCGATGTTCTCGTCCGAGCCCGAGAGCCAGTATTGCAGCACGAGGAAGTAGGCGCGCAGGTCCTGCGCCTTGCCGGGGATGAAGCGCAGGATCTTCGGCAGTTTGCGGATCATCGCCATCTGCTTGGCGCCGTTGCCCTGGGCGCCCGGCTTGCCACGCAGCTTCTTCAGGAAGTCGAGGGCGCCCCGCGTCGTGCCGTCCATGTTGAGACGGTTCATCCGCGTGGTCTTGACGATCTCGGAGGCCGAGAGCGCGCCGATCATCGCGTCGCAGTGCTCGCGGCGCGCCAGCAGCGCCGGCAGGATCGCCTTCACGTGCTCGTCGATGAACAGCATCGCGGAGAAGACGATGTCGGCCCGGGCGATGTCGGCCTTGCACTCTTCTAGCGCGCGCGGGTTGGTGTCCCATTCGGACGCCGCGTGAAAATCGATCACGAGGCCCGGCATCTCGTCGCGGAGCCGCAGGCGGCCGCGCTCGAGCGCGCTCGCCATGTGGTTGTCCATCGTCACGAGGACGATGCGGAGCGTCGGGCGCTCAGCGGCCGAAATGCGCTTTGGCATCGTACAGGGTCTCGACTGTGATGATCGCGAGCGCGCGCTCGCGGGCGAAGCGTTCGGTGTTCGCGCGGGCCTTGCCGCGCACGAAGAATGGGATCTTCTTCAGTTCCTTCTCGGCCTCGACCGCCCAAGGCGCGGGGCTATGCGTGGTGATGGAATCGACGGTGGCGGGAGCAGGCGACGGCGCGAGGGGCGGCACGACCGTCGCCTGCTCCACGGCGTCGGAACTCTCCCTCGGCTTGCCGCCGAGATGCGAGGGCGCGACGCCATCGTGGAACTCGGGGTCCTCCCGGAACATGCCAAGGAGATGCTCTTCGAGGCCCATCATCAGCGGGTGGACCCAGGTATCGAACAGGACGTTGGCGCCCTCGAAGCCCATCTGCGGGGAGTGGCGGGCCGGAAAGTCCTGGACGTGGATCGGCGCCGAGATCACCGCACAGGGCACGCCCAGGCGCTTGGCGATGTGGCGCTCCATCTGCGTTCCGAGCACGAGCTCCGGCGCGGCCGCCTGGATCGCCGCCTCGACGTCGAGGTAGTCGTCGGAGATCAGCGCCTCGACGCCGTGCTCGGCCGCCTCGGCCCTGATCTCGCGGGCGAATTCGCGGGAGTAGGTGCCGAGGCCGACGACCTTGAAGCCGAGTTCGGTCGCGGCAATGCGGGCGGCTGCGAGCGCATGCGTGGCGTCGCCGAAGATGAAGACGCGCTTGCCCGTGAGGTAGGTCGAGTCGACCGAGCGCGAGTACCACGGCAGCCGCGAAGGTGCGCCGGCCAGCACGGGAGCCGGATCGACGCCGGCCAGTTTCGCCACCGCCTCGACGAAGCGCTCCGTGGCCTTCACGCCGATCGGGACGATGTCGACGAAGGGTTGCTTGAAGGTCTTTTCGAGGTACTGCGCGGCGGCCTTGGCGACCTCCGGATACATCACGACGTTGAAGTCGGCCGCGCCGAGGGTGCCGAGATCGGCCGGGGTCGCGCCCATCGGGGCGACGACGTTCACGTCGATGCCGAGGGCCGCCAGGAGCTTGCGGATCTCGATGACGTCGTCGCGGTGGCGGAAGCCGAGGGCGGTCGGGCCGAGGATGTTGCAGAGCGGCCGGCGGCCCTCACGAGGCATGCGATCCACGGCCTGACCGGCCAACGCGCGGACCAGCCGATAGAAGGTCTCGGAGGCGCCCCAGTTCTCTTTCTTCTGGTAGGCCGGCAGCTCCAGCGGGATCACCGGGATCGGCAGGGCCAACGCCTTGGCCAGACCGCCCGGATCGTCCTGGATCAGCTCGGCCGTGCAGGAGGCGCCGACGATCATCGCCTGGGGCTGGAAGCGCTCGTAGGCTTTTGCGACGGCGTTCTTGAAGATCTCGGCCGTGTCGCGGCCGAGATCCTGTGCCTGGAAGGTGGTGTAGGTTACCGGCGGCCGCGCGTCGCGCCGCTCGATCATGGTGAAGAGCAGGTCGGCGTAGGTGTCGCCCTGCGGCGCGTGCAGCACGTAGTGCAGGCCCTTCATCGCGGTCGCGATGCGCATCGCGCCGATGTGGGGAGGCCCCTCGTAGGTCCAGACGGTGAGCTGCATCAGGAGCGCTCCCCGCCGAATTGGACGCCGGTTCGGCGCGCGGAAGCGCGACCATCCCGGAAGCTGAGGTCATGCATGATTGCGAAGCGATAAGGCATGGCCTCAGACCTCCAGCCGCGTCCGCCGCACGAGCGGGCGGCAGAAGAGTTCGGCGAGGTCGCCGGCCTGGTCGTAGCCCTGGATCGGCGTGAACAGCAGCTCGATCGACCATTTCGTGGATAGCCCCTCCGCTTCGAGCGGGTTGGCGAGGCCGAGGCCGCAGATCGTGAGGTCGGGCTTGGCCGCCCGGCAGCGGTCCATCTGGTCGTCGAGGCTCTGGCCCTCGTTGACGATCGTTCCGCGCGGCAGCAGTTCGAGCTCGTCGGCGAGATGGGCACGGTGCAGGTAGGGCGTGCCGACCTCGACCAGCTCGGCCCCCATCTCGCGGGAGAGGAAGCGGGCCAGCGGCACTTCGAGCTGCGAATCGGGAAAAAAGAAGATGCGCTTGCCCCCAAGCCGCTCCCGGTAATGGTCGAGAGACTGGCTGGCACGCTTCCGGCCCGGTGCCGTCGCCACCTCGAAACGCTTTGGATCGACACCGAACGCATCGGCGGCAGCCTGCAGCCAGCGGGTCGTGCCCTCGGCCCCGAGGGGGAACGGTGCGGAGATCCGCCGGGCGCCACGCTCTTCGAGGGCGCGGGCGGCGTCGGTTAGGAAGGGCTGGGCCAGCAGGTAGCGCGTGTTGCGCCCCACTGCCGGCATCTCGTTCGCACGGCGCGCCGGGAGGAAGCGCACGTCGCTCAGGCCCATCTCGGCGAAGAGGCGGGCAAACTGGTCCTCGACCACGTCGGCCAGCGCGCCGACGACGAGGAGCGAGGTGGCGGCCTCGGCCGGCTCGGACGGCAGATCCGGCACCAGGGAGGCGAGGCAGGCGTCCTCGCCCTGGGTGAACGTCGTCTCGATGCCGGAGCCGGAATAGTTCAGCACGCGCACGTCGGGTGCGAGGCTCTTCGAGAGCCGAAGCGCTGCGCGACTCAGATCGAGCTTGATCACCTCGGAGGGGCACGAGCCGACGAGGAAAAGCAGCTTGATGTCGGGGCGGCGCTCGATCAGGCGGCCGACGACGCGGTCGAGCTCGTCGTTCATGTCGGCGATGCCGGCGAGGTCGCGCTCGTCGATGATCGCGGTGGCGAAGCGCGGCTCGGCGAAGATCATCACGCCGGCGGCCGACTGGATCAGGTGAGCGCAGGTTCGCGACCCGACCACGAGGAAGAACGCATCCTGGATCTTGCGATGGAGCCAGACGATCCCGGTGAGCCCGCAGAAGACGGCGCGCTGGCCATATTCCTGGCGGATCTCGACGCCGCAGCCAGCAGTGGCAGGGATGGAAGCATGGGCGTTCATCGCGCGCCCTCCGCCATCATCGGCAGGGTGTCCTGCTGCGAGGACGATTGCAGCCGTGCCGCGCGGAGCTTCAGCAGAAACTGTCCGGCATTGACGACGTAGGTCGCGTAGGCCGCGAGCGCGAGGATCAGCAGGGCGTGAGCGTCGAGCCAGCCCGTGGCCAGGGCGACGAGGTAGGCCGTATGCAGCGCCAGCACGGCCATGCTGAACACGTCCTCCCAATAGAAGGCCGGCGCGAACAGGTAGCGCCCGAAGACCTCCTTCTCCCAGATCGAGCCGGTCACCATGATCGCGTAGAGGGTGAGCGTCTTGACGACGACGGAGAGGTTGGCAGCGAACAGGCTCTCGCCGGTGGCGAGCGTACGCAGCACCAGTGTCAGGCTGACGAGGAAGACCAGGAACTGGAGGGGCGCGAGCACACCCTGAACGATCGTCCAGCGCGAGGCGTCCCGCCGCTGGCGTTCGGCGCTCGTGTAGAGCGGTGGTGCCGGCTGGTCCCGTCTCGGACCCATGCTTCCGCCCTCTGGTTACCTCAGGCCCCGTCGTTGCGAGGCCTCCCGGATGACCCGAGCCTAAGGCGGACATCCCGCGAGTGTCAATCCAGCTTTACGTCCATTCACGTTTACAAGGGTTTCCGCGTTTGTTGGAATTCTACCATTGCTAAGAAGTCGGGCTTCGCTATCGTAGGGTGCAATAAAATGAGACTTACCTGGAGTCGCGTACCGACCCAAAGATGTCCAGCCGAGCCATACGGGATGGGAGACGCAGATGGGCGCCTGGAGGCATTACGGTCGGGGTTTCGAGCCCGCTGCCGCGCCGCCCGAGTGCGGCTCTGCCCCGTCGCATAGCCCGAGTCGCGCTCCCGATACCGCCAAGCATGACGGTTTCTCCCTGCAAGGCGATCTGGCTCGCATCATCGAAGGCGAGATCCTTCCGCGGCTGATGCTGGCGCATCGCGAGGCCGCCGAGCCGACCCGGCTCAGGGTCGAGCGCCGTCCCTCGCCGGACCAGATCGCTCAGTTCAGCTCGCTGCTTCTCGATCCCGCCGCCGACGACATCACCGAGCATGTACTGGCCCTGCTCGACGAAGGGCTCTCGCTCGACAGCCTCCTGCTGGATCTGCTGGCTCCCGCCGCTCGTCACCTCGGTGAGCTGTGGGAGGAGGACGAATGCGACTTCCTCGACGTCACCGTCGCCATCGGCCGGCTTCATGCCGTGACCCGCGAACTCTGTTCGCAGATGGAAGGCGAGTCCGGTGGCGGCAACGGTCGCAGCATCCTGTTGATGCCCTGTCCGGGTGAGACGCACATCTTCTGCTTGTCGATCGTCGCAAGCTTCTTCCGCGAGGCCGGTTGGGAGGTCACCACGACCGGCGCCGATCCGGGCTTCGATCTCGTCGAGCTCGTGCGGGCCGAATGGTTCGACGTGATCGGCCTGACACTCTCCTACGACGTTCTGTTGCCGGCGCTGACCCAGGCCGTGCGTGATCTGCGAAAGGCATCCTGCAACCGCAACGTCCGCGTCATGGTCGGTGGGCCGCTTTTCGTCCGGCATCCCGAGCAGGTGCGTCTGTCCGGCGCCGACGCGGTGGCGAGCGACGGAAAGATCGCCCCCGGTATCGCAGAAAGCTTGCTTGAAAAGCGGGCGCAAGCCTGCTGAAAGGACCCGCTTTACGTCGTAACGAAGTGGTGAACTTGACCTCGCTGGCGAGACCTATCCCGCATCGCCCTTCCGCGGCGCTGCAGCAGGCGGCCGGTCTCCTCGACGGCGAGGCGACCGGGATCCTCATTGCGGCTACCACGGACCTGTCCCTGGTGGTAGACGCGGACGGGATCATCCGCGATGCGGCGTTCAGCGGCGAAGACCTCGGTGCCGAGGGCGTCGAGTCCTGGCTCGGCAGGCCGTGGATCGACACCGTCACCATCGAGAGCCGTCCGAAGATCGACGCGCTCCTGCGTGATGCCGCGCCCGGCGCGATCACCCGGTGGCGACAGGTGAACCACCCCTCGCCGCGCGGCATCGACCTGCCGGTGCGCTATTCGACGATGCGTCCGAAGGTCGGCGGTCCCGTCATCGTGCTCGGGCGCGATCTCCGCTCCGTCGCCGCGCTCCAGCGCCGGCTGACCGAGACCCAGCAGGCATTGGAGCGCGACTACGTCCGCCTTCGCGCTGCCGAGACCCGCTACAAGCTTTTGTTCCAGCTCTCGGGCGAGCCGGTGCTCGTCGTCGATGCCGGCACGCGGCGCGTCACCGAGGTCAATCCCGCCGCGGCCCGGCGACTCGGGCGGCCGCAGAAGCGGGTGATGGGCCAGGACGTGGTCGAACTGTTCGATTCGTCGAGCGCCCGCGACTTGCAGGTGCTGTTCGCGGGCCTGCGCGTGACGGGGCAAGCTGCCGATCTGCAGGGCCGCTTGGCCGGCGGACGCGGCGAGACGCGCATCTCCGCCTCCCTGTTTCGCGGCGAGACCGCGACGAGCGTGCTTCTGCGCCTTTCTCCGGAGCAGGGTGGTCTCGAGATCGGGAACGGTTCGGCGAATACGCTCGGCGTGATCGCCAAGCTGCCCGAGGGCTTCGTCGTCACGGATACCGCTCGCCGCATCCTGACCGCCAATGCGGCCTTCCTCGATCTCGCTCAGCTCGCCACCGAGGAGCAGGTGCGGGGCGAGCCGCTGGAGCGCTGGCTCGGCCGCGAGGAGACCGAGGCGCAGGCGCTGTTCGCGACGCTGCAGGAGCACGGCTCGGTCCGCCACTTCTCGACGGCTCTGCGTGGAAGCTACGGCTCGTCGGAGGATGTCGAAGTCGCGGCCGTGTCGGTGACTGGCGGCGATCAGCCCTGCTTCGGCTTCACCGTTCGCTCGATGCCGCGCCGTCCCGGTGCGTCGGCGCCGACGGGGACCGGCCTGCCGCGTTCGGTGGAGCAGATGACCGAACTCGTCGGACGCGTCTCGATGAAGACGCTGGTGCGCGAGACGACCGACCTCATCGAAAAATTGTGTATCGAGGCGGCGCTCCGCATCACCCGCGACAACCGCGCCTCGGCCGCCGAAATGCTCGGCCTGAGCCGGCAGGGTCTCTACGCAAAGATGCGCCGCTACGGCATCGGCGATCTTGATTCCCATGACATCGAGTTGAACTGAGCGGCGTTATAATGCATCCACACGAAACGTTTCCGTGAGGAGGTGCAGCCGCTGCGGGCAAACCCGGCGAGCATCTGTAAACAAAACTTGACACCTGCGGGGCCGGAAAACTAGCGTCGAGGCATGTCAGAGCCCGCTCCGAGCGCCGATGTCACGACGTCCGAACCAAGCGTCCGGATCGCTCATGTGCCGGTCGCCGGGGTGCTCCCGATCGCATCGGGGGCGCGGTGATGACGTCCCTCTCCTTCTCCTGGATCCAGATCGTTCGGCTCGGGCTGGTGCAAACGGCGCTCGGCGCTGTCGTCGTGCTGATGACCTCCACGATCAACCGGGTGATGGTCGTCGAGCTGGCACTGCCGGCGATGGTGCCCGGCGCCCTCGTCGCCCTGCATTACGCGGTCCAGATCCTGCGCCCGCGCTGGGGCTACGGCTCGGACAGGGGCGGCCGGCGTACGCCCTGGATCGTTGGCGGCATGGCGGCGCTGGCCCTCGGCGGCTTCGGCGCCGCCGCCGCCACCGCCCTCTGTGAAACGAATGTCACGGCCGGGCTCGTACTCGCCGTGCTGTCCTTTCTGTCGGTCGGCATGGGGGCCGGAGCCGCAGGTACGTCGCTGCTCGTGCTGCTCGCCACGGGCGTCGACGACCACCGCCGGGGAGCCGCGGCCACGGTCGTCTGGGTGATGATGATCGTCGGCTTCGCGGTGACGGCGCCGCTCGCCGGCCATTACCTCGATCCGTTCTCCGGTGCGCGGCTGATGGCGGTCTCCGGTACGGTCTCCGCGATCGCCTTCATCGTCGCGGTTCTAGCCGTCGCCGGTATCGAGCCGGCGCGGTCGGCCTCCGGCACGGCGAAGTCTCGGAACGGCAAGGCATTCTCCGAGGTGCTGAAGCGGGTCTGGGCCGAGCCGATCTCGCGCCGCTTCACGATCTTCATCTTCGTGTCGATGCTCGCCTACAGCGCGCAGGAACTCATCCTGGAGCCCTATGCCGGTCTGATCTTCGAGATGACGCCTGGGGCGACCACCAAGCTCTCCGGCCTGCAACATGGCGGCGTGCTCGCCGGGATGCTGATGGTGGCCGGCATCACCATGGGCATCGGCGGTCCGATCTTCGGCTCGTTGAAGCTCTGGACCGCCATCGGCTGTCTTGGCTCGGCGGTGGCGCTTGCGGCCATCGCCGCCGGTGGCCCCGTCGGTGCGGCCTTCCCGCTGCGACAGGCGGTGTTCGCCCTGGGGCTCTCGAACGGCGTCTACGCGGTGGCCGCGATCGGCTCGATGATGGGACTCGCAGGCCAGGGCGGCGAAGCCGAGCGCGGCACCCGCATGGGCGTCTGGGGCGCGGCGCAGGGCATCGCCTTCGGCGCCGGTGGCTTCCTCGGCACGGCGGCGGTGGACCTCGCCCGGCTCGTCACCGCCGATCCCACCTATGCCTACGCCTCGGTCTTCGCCGGGGAGGCCGTGCTGTTCGTCGGCGCCGCGCTCATCGCGATGCGGATCGAGCATGCCCCGGCCCGGGCGCGTCGCGCCAACCCGCTGATGCAAGCGGCGGCCTATCAGCTGGATCCAGCTATGGAAGCGAGGTAGCTCCGATGTCCGAGTCTCCCGTCGTCACCGAACCATCCGAGTACTTCGATGTCGTCGTGGTCGGCGGCGGCCCGTCCGGTGCGACCGCGGCCACCGATCTGGCGCGGGCAGGACGGCACGTGCTGCTCCTCGACAAGCCGGGCCGGATCAAGCCCTGCGGCGGCGCGATCCCGCCCCGCCTGATCCGCGACTTCGCGATTCCCGACGACCTGATCGTGGCCCGCGTCCGTTCGGCCCGGATGATCTCGCCGAAGGACAAGCGCGTCGACATGCCGATCGGCGAGGGCTTCGTCGGCATGGTCGACCGCGAGCATTTCGACCCTTGGCTGCGCAACCGCGCGGCGCTTGCTGGCGCCGACGTGCGCGAAGCCGCCTACGACCGCATTGTTCGCGATGAGGACGGTGCGACCGTCGTCCACTATACCACCGGCAAGGGCGTCGATCTCGAACGCCATGCGGTCCGCACCCGCCTCGTCATCGGCGCCGACGGAGCGACCTCGCCGGTCGGCCGCTCCGAGATACCCGGCCACGACCGGATGAAGTCGGTTTTCGCCTATCACGAGATCGTCAAGCGCCCCGCCGACGGCAGCGGCGACTACGAGGCCACGCGCTGCGACGTTTACTATCAGGGCAAGCACTCGCCCGATTTCTATTCCTGGGTGTTTCCGCACGGCGAGACCATCAGCGTCGGCACCGGCTCGGCGCATAAGGGTTTTTCCCTCCGATCCTCGATTCGGGCCCTGCGCGAGGCCAGCGGCCTTGATGCCGGCGAGACCGTGCGGCGCGAGGGCGCTCCGATCCCGCTGAAGCCGCTCAAGCGCTGGGACAACGGCCGCGATGTGCTGCTCGCCGGCGATGCCGCGGGCGTCGTCGCCCCGGCCTCGGGCGAAGGCATCTACTATGCGATGCTCGGTGGCCGCCTCTCGGCCGAGGCCGCCGACGTTTTCCTCCGCACCGGCGATGTCCGCTCGCTGGCGCAGGCTCGACGCCGCTTCATGAAGCTGCATGGCCGCGTCTTCATGATCCTCGGCATGATGCAGTGGTTCTGGTATCGGAACGACTCGCTGCGCGAACGCTTCGTCTCGATCTGCCGCGACAAGGACGTCCAGCAACTCACCTGGGACAGCTACATGAACAAGGAGCTGGTCCGGAAGAAGCCGGTCGCCCACGTGAAAATCTTCTTCAAGGATCTGGCGCACCTGTTCCGCTGGGTCTCTCCGTGACGGCATTGCTGGGAGAGGGCTGGGCCCCTCCCCTGACCGCGGCGATCGTGGCGGTGCTCGTCGCGGTCGCGGGTGCCGTCGCGACGACGACGGACGATTGGTACCGGGGGCTTCGCAAGCCCGCCTGGAAGCCGCCGGACTGGGCGTTCGGCCCGGTCTGGACCGTGATCTTCGCGCTCACTGCGACCGCCGGCGTGCTGGCCTGGAACGCTGACACGAGTACGGCTGCAAGGACGGCGCTCATCGCGGTCTATGGCGTCAACGGCGTGCTCAATATCGCCTGGAGCGTCATCTTTTTTCGGATGCGCCGGCCGGACCTAGCCCTCGTCGAAGTCGCTCTGCTCTGGCTCTCGATCCTCGCCATCGTCCTCGTGACCGGCCGCATCACCCTCGTCGCGGCTTTCCTGAACCTGCCCTATCTCGGCTGGGTCAGTATCGCGACCTTCCTCAATCTGCGGATCGTGCAACTCAATCCGCGCCTGCGGGAGGCCTGAGCGCATGGCCGAACTCTTCGCGAGCGGGCGGGTCGTCGACATCGTCCTGGCCCTCGTCGCTCTCGAGGCCGCGGCGCTGCTGGTCTGGCGTCGCCGTCGCGGACGCGGCCCCTCCCCGCTCGCGCTGATCGGCAACCTCGCCTCCGGCGCCTTCCTGATGCTGGCCGTGCGCGCCGCGCTGACCGGTGCGGACTGGACGGTGATTGCCGGATTACTCTTGGGCTCACTCGTCGCCCACATCACAGATCTGTGTCTCAGGTTGCGGGATGATCAGCCGGGGGCGGTTGGTCGCAGATCACAGTCGAGCGAGCCGGGAACATCGGCGGAGACAACAGCGTTCAACCGGCGAAATCAGGCTGGAATGATTTCATCTTAAAGCTGCCCGGCATACGGAGAAGCGCCTCATGGCCCGTCGCACCGCATTCGCGTTCGGATTGCTGATCGGTGCCGGTTTCCTCACTTCTCCCCCCGCATTTGCCCAGGGCGCCGACCGGGATCTGGTGAAGCGCGGCGAATATCTCGCCACCGCGGGCGATTGCGTCGCCTGCCACACCGCCCCGGGCGGAAAGCCATTCGCGGGAAACTACCCTCTCAACACGCCCATCGGCGTGATCATGACCCCGAACCTCACCCCGGACCCGGAGACCGGTCTCGGCAACTGGACCGAGGAAGACTTCGAGAAATCCTTCCGGCACGGCATCGGCAAGGACGGCGAGTATCTGTATCCGGCTTTTCCGTTCGGCTGGTACACCAAGGTTACCGCCGACGACACCAAGGCGATCTTCGCCTATCTGAAGTCTCTGCCGCCGGTGAACGAGAAGAAGAAAGAGAACGGGATCGACTTCCCGTTCAACATTCGCGCCTCGCTGATCACATGGCGCACGGCCTTCTTCAACGAAGGCGAGTTCAAGCCCGATCCGAACGCCAGTGCCGAGGTGAACCGCGGCGGATATCTCGTCGAGGGGCTCGGCCATTGCGGCATGTGCCACAACGAGAACAAGCTCGTCGGCAATTCGAGCCTCGCCGGTAAGCTCGGCGGCGGCGTCATCGATGGCTGGTACGCCCCGAACATCACCCCGGACGACCAGCAGGGCATCGGCGCTTGGACGGACGCGGAGGTCGTGTCCTACCTCAAGACCGGCACCGCCCCAGGCAACCGTCCGGGCGTCGCCGCCGGCCCGATGCGCCAGACCATCGACGAGTCGCTCTCGAAGATGACCGACGCCGACCTCAAGGCCATCGTCGCCTATCTGCGTTCGGTTCCGGCCAAGAAGACCTACAAGCAGCAGGATCTGCAGGCCTACAACAAGCCCGGAGCGCCGGGGGCCGAGACCTACCTGACCTATTGCTCCTCCTGCCATCGGCCGGACGGCAAGGGCGTCGAGGGCGCAATCCCGGCGCTGGCCGGCAACAGCTCCGTTCAGACCAAGGGACCGGAATCGGTCCTGCGCGTGATCTATGGTGGCCTCGCCGCGCAGAACGGCTACGCGCCAATGCCCGCGATCGGCCAGGAGATGACCGAACAGCAGGTGAAGGAAGTTACCGACTACGTCCGCAACTCTTGGGGCAACAGCGCGCCGGTGATGAACGCGGGCGGCGCCGTCTCCGCAGCGAGGGAGGCGACGAACACGATGCTGTCGGGCACGGCCAACTGTGCCGAGGTCACCCCGGAGAAGCTCAAGGCTGCCTTCGATCAGGCGGGCGTCGCCGAGGCCTTGAAGGGGATCACGCCGACGGACTTCGTGCCGCGCCTGGTGCAGATCGTGCCGAAGGTGAAGAGGGCCGATACCGGGGCCAGCGACGACGACATCGTCAACGGCCTTCAAGCGGCCTTCTGCAAGGCCGGAACGGAAGCGGGCCAAAAGGACAAGCCGGGTTGGACCTCGCTGCTCGGCTCCTTCGGCAGCGTTGCCTACAGCCAAGTGCGGCACCCTGAAAAGCAGGCCAGCGCCAAACCGGGCGCACCGCCGGCTTCCGGCATGAGCCCGCCGAGCAAGAACTGAACGAAGGTCTGTTCAGGTCAGTCGTAGCCGGGCGAAATCGAGTTCGTTCTCGACCGACGCTGTGAGGTAAGCCACCGCCTTCGAATCGATACCGGACTCCTTCAGCCGGGTTCGCAAGGCGGCGGTCTCGGCGACAGGGTCGCCGGACGGCCGCTTCGTCGGCATCAGACGCTTCAGCATCGGGCTAACCAAGGCCTCGCGATCGTAGCCCCGATGCGCGGCAAGCCGATGGATGCGGACGATCAGGCGATCGACATCCTGATCAACGGCATTGTAGCCGAGGCCCGGTGGCCGCAGGTTTCGCGAGAGCATGGTTCAACGTTCCGTGTGGCCCGTCACCACCCTGAATGCGCAACCGTCTAGATTTCGTTCAAGTGGTTGATGGAAAGGCTATGTGCCGACGAGGGTGCTGACCACTTGGCGATCATAAGCGCTCGAAGCTGATTCCGGCCGCCTTCGGAGCCGGCTATCACCCAGGGCAGTCCCCGCAAGGTGATCCAACGCTCGGGTCGATCCCGCAAACGACCGAGTATGGTGGGCGGTGACGGGCTCGAACCGCCGACCCTCTCCGTGTAAAGGAGACGCTCTACCAACTGAGCTAACCGCCCGGGCAACGGCCGGGAGCGTTACGGAAAGTGCTCGGGTTTCGCAAGCGTCGCGGGCGGCTCAGTAATGCGGCGGCGGGGCCTCGGGGCCGCTGCCGGCGCCGCGGGCGGAGGCTTCTTCGATCTGGGCGGCGAGTCGCTCGACGCTGCGGGTGAGCTTGTCGATCGTGCGCCATTGCGCGGTGATCGTGGCGTTGAGGTCCTCGATCACGGCCTCCTGCTCGGTCAGGCGGATCTCGATGCGGTCGAGGCGGTCGTCGGTCATCAGCGCAGGGCCTCCGGTGGGTGGTCCGGCCGCTCGACGAGGCCGTGCCCCAGCGCGATGCGGTCGTCGAAGACGAAGCAGTCGCCCGTCCAGCGGCTCTCCGCCTCCGGCACCGTCTCCAGGTATTTCAGGATACCGCCCTTGAGGAGATGTACGGTCGCGAAGCCGCGCCCCTTGAGATAGGCCCCGGCCTTCTCGCAGCGGATGCCGCCGGTGCAGAACAGTGCCACCTCCGGCATCGTCGCCGGGTCGAGCGCGTCCGCGAACGCGCGAAAATCCCCGAAGGTCTTCAGGCCCAGATCGACGGCGCCTTCGAACGTGCCGAGCGCCACCTCGAAGGCGTTGCGGGTGTCGACGAGGAGCAGGTCCGGCCGCCCCAGCAGCGCGTTCCAGTCTTCCGGGGCGACGTTGGTGCCGGTGCCGCGCGCCGGATCGGTGGCGCCGTTGTCGAAGGTGACGATCTCGGACTTCAGCTTCACCTTGAGCCGGCGGAACGGCGGGCCTTCCGCCGTCGACAGCTTGCATTCGAGATCGTCGAGCCGCCCGCCGAAGACGTTTTCGGAGTTCAGTTCGCTCAGGAACGATTGGATCGCCTCCGCCGACCCCGCCACCGTCCCGTTGATCCCCTCCCCCGCCAGCAGCAGCGTGCCGGTGATGCCCAGCCGCGCGCACAGGGCCTGCAACGGCGCCTGCAATGCGGCGGCGTCGGGGAGCGGGGTGAACTGGTAGAGGGCGGCGACGGTGTGGGGCATGGTGGCGGGGGTTTAGCAGCAGTGTGATGCCGGAGAAACGCGCGGCGTGCGCAACCCCATCATCCCACCCACTCCCTCATCCCGAGGTGCGGAGCGAAGGGCAGCCTCGAAGGATCGTCCATGTCCCACAGCGAAACGTGGAAAACTCCATCGACCCCTGCGCGTGCTGAAGGGCTCCTTCGAGGCTCCGCTTCGCTTCGCACCTCAGGATGAGGGGGTTGGATGGGATCTTTCGCGCGAGGTCGGCTGCTTGGCGGCATCCCGGAGGCCGTCCCAATCGCCGCGGATCAGCGCCTCCTGCTCGGCCCGGCTCCAGCCCTTGAGGCGACGCTCGTAGGCGATGGCATCCGTGATCCGCTCGCATTGCTCGGCCCAGACCAGCGTGACGGGGCGACGCCGGCTGGTATAGCCGGGATAGGTGCCGTCGCGATGCTGGCTCATCCGCCGGTCCAGCGCCTCCCCGCGCGCCGACCCGACATAGTAGCTGCCGCCGGCGCAGCGCAGCGCAGGATGTAGACGAAGGCGGCCATGGCGCGACGGACTTCTACAGGCGAATCGCCTTTATCCTACCTAATCCCCTCATCCTGAGGTGCGGAGCGAAGCGCAGCCTCGAAGGAGGGCTCCAGGGATCGCGCGCTGTCTGGAGCCCTCCTTCGAGGCCCGCTGGCGCGTGCACCTCAAGATGAGGGGGGTGGGTGGGACTTCCTCGGAAGCTGCTTCAATGCGCCTCCTCCCAATTCCCAGCCGCCCGGGCCTCCACCACCAGCGGCACCCGCAACACCACAGCCGGCGCCGGCGCCTCCACCATCACCCGCTGGATCACCGGGATCGCCGCGTCGATCTCCTCCTCCGGCGCCTCGAACACCAGTTCGTCGTGCACCTGCAGCAGCATGCGCACGTTCAGCCGCTCGGCCTTCAAGGCCCCCTCCATGCGGATCATGGCGCGGCGGATGATGTCGGCGGCGGTGCCCTGGATCGGGGCGTTGATGGCCTGGCGCTCCACCGAGGCGCGCTCGTTCGGGTTGTTGGAGCGGATCTGCGGGTAGTGGCAGATGCGGCCGAACAGGGTCTTGACGTAGCCTTGCTCGCGGCAGGCCTTCTTCGTGGTGTCGATGTAGTCGCGGATACCTGGGAACCGCTCGAAATACTGCTTGATGAAGGCCGAGGCCTCCTCGCGGCCGATGCCGAGGCGGTCGGCGAGGCCGAAAGCCGAGATGCCGTAGATGATGCCGAAGTTGATCGTCTTCGCCTTGCGGCGGAGGTCGCCCGTCATCTGGTCCAGCGGCACGCTGAACATGGCCGAGGCCGTGGCCGCGTGGATGTCGAGGCCCTGCTCGAAGGCCTCGCGTAGCTGCGGGATATCGGCGATGTGGGCGAGGAGCCGCAGCTCGATCTGGCTGTAATCGGCCGAGATCAGCCGCGTGCCCTCCGGCGCGACGAAGGCCTTGCGGATGCGCCGGCCCTCCTCCGTGCGGATCGGGATATTTTGTAAGTTTGGTTCTGATGACGACAATCTTCCGGTCGTCGTCGCGGCGAGCGCGAACGAGGTGTGGATGCGGTCGTCCGAGCGGTCGGCGTGCTCCTGCAGCGTGTCGGTGTAGGTCGATTTCAGCTTCGAGAGCTGCCGCCAGTTCAGGATCTTTTTCGGGAGATCGTGGCCGGCCTGGGCCAACTCTTCGAGCAGCGTCGCGGGGGTGGCCCATTGGCCGGACGGCGTCTTCTTCGCGCCGGGCAGGCCCATCTTGCCGAACAGGATGTCGCCGATCTGCTTCGGCGAGCCGACCTGGAATTTCTCGCCCGCGTCCTCCTGGATCTCCTCTTCGAGCCGCGCCAGGATCTGCGAAAAGTCGCCCGACAGCCGGCTGAGCATGTTGCGGTCGATGCGGATGCCCTCCGCCTCCATGCGGGCGAGCACCGGGATCAGCGGCCGCTCCAGGGTCTCGTAGACCGTGACGCGCCGCTCGGCGGCGAGCCGCGGTTTCATCATCCGCCACAGGCGGAAGGTCACGTCGGCATCCTCGGCGGCGTAGGCGGTGGCCTTGTCCAGCGGCACGCGCTCGAAGGTGATCTTGTTGCGGCCGGTGCCGGTGACGTCGGAGAAGGTGATCGGCGTGTGGCCGAGATGGCGCTTCGAAAGCTCGTCCATGCCGTGCCCGCCCTTGCCGGCATCGAGCACGTAGGAGATCAGCATGGTGTCGTCGAAGGGCGCGATGGCGATGCCGTAGCGGGCGAGCACCGACAGGTCGTACTTGATGTTCTGGCCGATCTTCAGCGTGCCGGGGTCTTCCAGCAAGGGCTTCAGCGCCGCCATCGCCTCCTTCAGCGGAATCTGCCCCTCGACGGGTTCGGTGATCTCCGAGGCGCCCTTCTCGCCGAACAGGTCGCCGCCCTTGGCCTCGACATGGGCCAGCGGGATGTAGGCGGCGCGGCCTGCACCGACGCAGAGCGAGACGCCGACGAGCCCGGCGCGCTGCGCATCGAGCGCGTCGGTCTCTGTGTCGACGGCGACGATCCCCGCCTCGAACGCCTCCGCGATCCAGACGTCGAGCTGTTCGCGGCTGCGGATGGTTTCGTAGGCGGCGGTGTCGAAGGGTTTGACGGATTCCGCCGCGCGCGCGCTGACGACGCTCGAGGGCGTCGGCTCGGCCGGGCCGCGTTTTTTGGCGATTGGCGCATCGGGCAGATCGAGATCGGCGAACGGGTCGACGTCGGGTGGGGCTTCGCCGGGCCCCCTATCGGCGCCCCCTGCCTCGGTCTCGGGATCGTCGAAGGGGATGCCGTCGTCGCCCCGTGCCCCCGGCGCGAGGGCGGGATCGGGCTTCACCTTCTCCGGGTCGACATGCAGCATGTCGGCGATGCGGCGGGTGAGCGTGTTGAACTCCATCGCCTTCAGGAAGCCGACGAGCTTTTGCGGGTCGGGCTGCGGCACGCCGAGCTCGTCGAGCGCCACGGGCACCGCCACGTCCTCGACCAGAGCCACGAGCTTTCGCGAGAGCCGGGCCTGCTCGATGTTGGCGAGCAGGGTCTCGCGGCGCTTCGGCTGCTTGATCTCGCCCGCGCGCTCCAGGAGCGGCTCCAGCCCGCCATATTCCTTGATCAGCGCGGCGGCGGTCTTGAGGCCGATGCCGGGGACGCCCGGCACGTTGTCCGAGGTGTCGCCGATCAGCGCCAGTGCGTCGCCGATCTGGTCGGGATTCAGCCCCTCCCACTTCGCGACGATGGCCTCGGCGTCGAGGTTGCGCTCGGGCCGGTAGCCGGGCTTGCCCTTGGCGCCGGATTCGAAATCGTAGAACCGGATCTTTTCGGAGACCAGCTGCATCAGGTCCTTGTCGGAGGACACGATGATGACGCCGGCGCCGCGCGCCTCGGCCTGCCGCGCATAGGTCGCGATCAGGTCGTCGGCCTCGTACGTGTCCATCTCGATGGCGTGCAGGCCGAAGGCGCGCACCGCGTCGCGCATCAGCGGCATTTGCCGCTTGAGGTCGTCCGGCGCGTCGGGGCGGTGGGCCTTGTATTCGGGGTAGAGCGCCTTGCGGAACGAGTTCTCGGACTTGTCGAAGACGATGCCGAGATGGCTCGGCTTGATCCCCGCCGCGCCGTCCTGAAGGAACTGGGCGATCTTGGTGCAGAACAGCCGCACCGCCCCCGTGGGCAAGCCGTCGGAGGGCCGGGTGTTGTATTTCTGGTCCTGATTGATCGACTGGAAATACGCTCGGAAGATGAAGGACGATCCGTCGACGAGGATCACCTGATCGCCGTCGCCGACGGGCTTCTTCGGTTGGGCGTCTGGCTCGGCGGTCATGCGGTCGGGCTCTTCCAGCTGTCGAGGCCCTGTCTAGAGGGACGGGCGCAGGCGCGCCACCATCGCACGGGGCAACCGGGCCTCCGCTCGGGCGTTCAGGATCGCGGCGGGAGCATCGGCCCGTCGCCGTTTTCCCAGAATGATCAGAGGACAGGATGAGGACACACGCCGGATCTGCCCTGCTCGCCGCAGCCGCGGGGCTCACACTGTGCGGGGCGGCCTTCGCTGCCGACGATCACGACCTCGTCGAGACGCCCGACACGGCCTCCGTGAAATATGGACCCGGCCCGGCGAACCTGCCGAAGGGCACGCAACTGGCCGTCCTCTCCGGCGACCCATCCAAGCCCGGTCCGTTCGCGCTGCGCATCAAGTTTCCCGCGCAGACGCTGATCGCGCCGCACACCCATTCGAAGCCCGAGACGCTGACGATCCTGGGCGGCGCGATCTTCCATCAGCACGGCAAGACGGTGGACAAGGCAGCCGGCAAGGAACTGCGGGTCGGCGGTTTCGTCTACCTGCCTGAGTTGATGCCGCACGCGCTCTGGACGACGGATCAGCCGGTGGAACTGCAGGTCAACGGCTCGGGACCGTTCGGCGTCGACTACATCGATCTGGCCGACGACCCGAGTAAGGGCCAGTAGTCCGCGAGACGTCGTGGAGCGGCGGGGCATGAGCCTCGCCGTTTTCCAGGCGAAGCGACTTGCGGTCGTGCCACGTGCCGGATCGCTGATCGGGCTGGCGCCCCTGCACTGAAGAAAACTTTGCGGATCGAATTTTGTGTTCATCCGAATTTAAGGTTTGCGCGCAGCGCGCGAGGAACCCGCCAGCGCATCCTCCCGTTGAACGCGTGTCGGCCCAGCTTCACGGAGCCGTGAGGGACAAGCCATGCGCTCGCACCGGACCGCTCGCATGCCGCGCCGTCTCGCCGTCTGTATCGCCTCGGTCGGCTTGGTGTTCGCGACGGCTGCGAGCGTCCAGGCTCAGGACGGCGGCAACTTCTTCGAGATGCTGTTCGGCGGCCAGACCCGCCAGGTGGCACCTGCCCCGGTCGAGGCCTATGGGTTTGGTGACGGATCGCGTCGGCGCTACCGCTCCGAGCGCCGCCATGCCTGGAAGGTGAAGACGCGCTACGCCGCTTTGCCCCGCGCTGAAGCCGTCGACCCCGACAAGATCACCGGCAAGCAGCCCGTCGACCAGAAGGCGATCCTCGCCAATCCGACCAAGGCGATCCTCGAAGACAAGACATTGAGGCCCGGCGACATCGTGGTGATGCCCGGCGGCCCGAAGGTCTTTACGGGCGGTGCCGACAAGCGCCACCGCATGAGCGACTTCGAGGACGTCAAGCACTCGCGCATGATCGACCGGAAGACCCGGGGTCAGCTGCTGGCGATGATGGTGCCCCTCGGCGCGATGCCCGCCGAACAGGCCCGCAAGGTGATGGCGGTGAAGCTCAAGCTCGCCACCCAGGACGAGATCGAGGCGGCCGAGGCCGGCACCACGACTAAGGAAGCCACCGGTCCGCGCATGATCATGCCGTGGAAGACCGCGCAGTAAGGCTGAGCACTTTCCGTCATTGCGAGCGCAGCGAAGCAACCCGGGGCCAACTCGCTATAGGTGCGAATTCGGCCCTGGATTGCGTCGCTGCGCTCGCAATGACGGTGTGAAGTCTTGGTCATCCGCTAAATTCAGGCGGCCAAGCGACCAACCTGCCTGAGATCGTTCACGAACGCCGCGTAGGCCTCCGCCTTCGCCGCCTCGTCCGGCAGACGCAGCAGGTAGGACGGGTGGACGGTGATGAAGCCTGCGAAGGGCTTGCCGCCGAACGCGAACGGGCCGCGATTGCGGGTGATCGGGACGGCTTTTCCGGCCAAGGCCAGCACCGCCGTCGCACCGAGCGCCACCACGATCTTCGGGCCGACGAACTCCAGCTCTCGGTCCAGCCACCAGCGGTAATGGCTGACCTCGCCTGCCGTCGGCTTCTCGTGGATCCGGCGCTTGCCGCGCTGGGTGAACTTGAAGTGTTTTACGGAATTCGTGACATACGCATCGGATCGGGTGAGCCCGGCTTCCTCCATCGCCCGTGAGAAGAGCTGACCGGCGGGACCGACGAAGGGGCGGCCCTGGAGGTCCTCCTGATCGCCCGGCTGCTCGCCGACGAAGGCGATGGTGGCACCGAGCGGCCCTTCTCCGAGCACGGCCTGGGTCGCGCCCGGAACCAGTGGCTCGGAGCGCTTGATGATGGCATTGAGCTCGTCGAGCGAGGTCGGATTCTGATCCGTCATCGCGGCGACGGCCTTGATGGGATCGCGCTTCGTCGGCATCTGCGGCGGCCTTTCGATCATCTCCGCGGTGCGTGCGGCGGCGCTTCGGATCAACGCGGGAATCGCCGCGGTCTCCGGCATGTTCTTCCAGTATTTCTTAGGCATCTCGGCGCGCATCGCGTCGAGGTTGAGCCGGGCTGGATTGAAGGTGCTCTCGTAATAGTCGCGCCAGCCGGCTTCGAAACCGTCGCCCTCCGGCACCTCCTCGCGCCGGCCCGGCGGCCCGAAATGCAGGGCCTGCGTATCCCAGTGCGCCGAGCCTTCGGGAGTCAGGATCGTCCAGTGCAGCGGCCGGAACCGGTCGACGAAGAACGGGGCCGCCGCCTCGAGGATGTGGTGGTCCGGCTCGAACCAAGCCGTAAAGCGCTCCGGCTCCCCGTCGCCGACGCGGCGAAAACGCAGGAAGGCGTGCATCTTGTGCAGGTCGCGCCCGATCGCCTTCCGCATCAGATGCAGCCGGTGGACGAGCGGATCGCTCGCCACCTCGAGAAGCGCCCGCTCGCCTTGGGTGACGCGCCAGATCAATGCGTAGAGCAGTGCGTAACGCTCGGGATCGCGATGCGGCACCACCATCGGGATCAGCGCGGCGACGGTGCGGGGCAGGCTGAGCGGCGCGCCTGCTGGCTGCCCGTCTTCGGTCGGGCCGAACAGGCTGGGAGCCTCGCCGATCTGCCAGAGGACGTGCTCAGGCGACACACCGGTTGCGATCAGTCGGCGGGCGGCGGTGCGGAAGCCGGAGAGGTCGGCGCCGGGTGAAAGGGCAACGATGGAAACACCTCTGCCCTCTGCAGGAGAACGGGGATGGTTCCGATGCGGCGAGCCCAACCCCATCTCAGAACAAGCTCAGCTGCTGCGCCGGCTCCGCCAGCCGCGCGCGCAGGTCCAACCGCTCGCTCATGGCGTTCGGCCGAAAATCCTCTGCAATCAGGAACGATCGCGCTCGTTTCAACCCCGAGGTCAGCCGTCCGACGTCGTCCAGTCGAAGTGTCGTGTGCCGACGCGCCTTGAGAATTGCGTCCACGGCGCGCGTGCCCAATCCCGGCACACGCAACAACATCTCACGGTCGGCGCGGTTCACGTCGACGGGGAAGAGATGGCGGTTCTTCAGGGCCCAGGCGAGCTTGGGGTCGACATCGAGCGCCAACATGCCGCCATCGGTCGCGTCGGCGACCTCTTGGGCCGAGAACTGATAGTACCGGATCATCCAGTCGGCCTGGTAGAGACGGTGCTCGCGCTTCAATGGGGGCGCTTGCGGCGGCAGGGCCGAGGATGCGTCGGGGATCGGGCTGAAGGCCGAATAATAGACGCGCTTCAGACCGAAGGCGCTGTAGAGGAACGAGCTCTTGGCGATCATCGCGGAATCGTCGGTGGCGTCCGCGCCGACGATGACCTGGGTCGATTGCCCGGCCGGCGAGAATCGTCGCTTCTCCGCCTTCGCCTCGATGATGCGCTCGCCGATCTGACCCATGGCATGCTGGATCGTGGCACCGCTCTTTTCCGGCGCCAGCTGCGTCAGGCTCTCCTCCGTCGGAAGCTCAATGTTGATCGACAGCCGGTCGGCATAAAGGCCGGCCTCCTCGATCAGCCACGGGCTCGCCTCGGGGATCGACTTGAGGTGAATGTAGCCGCGAAAGCCGTGCTCGCGCCTGAGCTTCTTCGCCACCAGTGTCATCTGCTCCATTGTATAATCGGGCGAGCGGATGATGCCGGAGGAGAGAAACAGCCCTTCGATGTAGTTGCGCTTGTAGAACTCGACCGTGAGGGTCACCACTTCATCGACCGAGAAGCGGGCGCGCTGCACGTTCGAAGAGCGCCGGTTCACGCAATATACGCAGTCGAACAGGCAGTAATTCGTCAGCAGGATCTTGAGCAGCGAGACGCAGCGTCCGTCCGGCGTGTAAGCGTGGCAGATGCCGGCGCCCGTGGTCGAACCGAGCCCATCCTTCCCGGCTTTCCGCTTCGGCGCCCCGGAGGAGGCGCAGGAGGCATCGTACTTGGCAGCGTCCGCGAGGACGCGAAGTTTCTTCGCGAGAGCGTCATCCATCGAACGGAAGATGAACGTCCCGGCGGGTGCGAACAAGGCCGGACGCGCCAGAAGCGCGCATCCGGCCGGTATTGATGCTGCGACCGATCAGCCCTGATCGAGCGTTGCCTGAAGCGTGATCTCGGCGTTGAGCACCTTCGAGATCGGGCAGCCGGTCTTGGCGTTGCCGGTCAGCTCGTCGAACTTCGCCTGATCGATGCCGGGGATCTTTGCGGTCAGCGTCAGGGCCGACTTCGTTACCTTGAAGCCGTCGCCGTCCTTGACCAGCGTCACCACCGACTTGGTGTCGAGAGCCGTGGCCTTCAGGCCGGCCTCCTGCAACTGGAAGGCGAGCGCCATCGTGAAGCAACTGGCATGTGCGGCGGCGATCAGCTCTTCCGGGTTGGTGCCGGGCTCGTTCTCGAAGCGGGTGTTGAAGCCGTAGGGGTTGTTGTCGAGGACGCTCGATTGCGTGGTGATCGTACCCTTGCCGGTCTTGCCGTCGCCTTCCCAGTGGGCGCTCGCGTGGCGGTCGGTCATGTCATGCTCCTTCACATCGGGATTGATGTGCAATGGGGATCGAGGTGGTGCGAGAGGCCGTGAAGTCGAGGGCTGTCGGCTACGCCTCGAGGTCTTCGTCGGTGGCATCGATCACCGCCTTCGCTACCGGATAGGAGAACCCGGCCCGGGCCATCGCCGCGAGATCGCGTTCGCGGTAGGCGGCGCGGGTTTCCCCTCGGCGATGGGGGCCGAGGCGTCGGCGGCGGGCATAGGCCCGCGCCGCGTCGGATTCGATCACTGATTCGTCTTCCGTCGCGTCCTGCTCGGCGGCGAGTGCCGCCTCGACGAGGGCGCGATCGACGCCCTTGGCCGCGAGGGCGGCGCCGGCGCCGCGTGTCGAGGCACCCCGTCGGCGCAACGTCGCGAGGCGGGCCGCCGTGAAGCGCGCGTCGTCGACCAGGCCCGCGCGGACGGCGCGGGTCACGATCTCCGCGATCAGCTCCGCATGAGAGCCTGGATCCTCGTCGCGCGCGCGTGCGCGCTTCGCGACGCGGCGGGCCAGGACACGCCGCAGCATCTCCTGCGTGGCGCTGTAGCGGTCGAGGTAGAACAGGGCGACGCGCTCGAGCCATTCCGGCGTGATCGGAGGCGCGGGTCTTGCATTGCTCGTGGGCGCAACAATCCGGGTTTTCATCGGTTCTTCACGATCTGGACAGGTTTCCGATCCATGACTGCGATATGGATAGCACGCCGCAACGATCGCTCCGGCGCTCCGTCGCCGCCTTCCTGTCTGCCTCTTTCATGAGGCGGGAGTGGCTTCTGGTCCTTCTCGCGCTCGGCCTCGCGGCCGTCGCCGGGGCGGTTGTCTACCTGTCCCGTCCTACGACTCTGACGGTTGCCGTCGGCCCGCGTGATGGTGCCGAGGCGGTGCTGATGGACGCTTATGCGAAGGCCTTGTCGCGCAACCGCGAGGATATTCGCCTCAATCTCCTGCAGCTCGATGGCGTCGAGGACAGTGCCCGGGCGCTTCAAGAGAATCGCGCCGACCTCGCCGTCGTGCGCCCGGACGTGAAGCTGCCGGATAACGGCCTGACGCTGGCCGTGCTGCACGACGAAGCCTTGATCGTCGCTGCGCCCGCATCCTCCGGCATCGAGACCTTCCCGGACCTGTCGAAGCGGCGCCTCGGCGTGCTCGTGCGTCACGAGGCCGACCTCGCCTTCATCAACCACCTGCTCGACTTTTACGACTTCGCCCCCGCCACCGGGAGCGAGGCGGCCCTCGGCAATACGCTCGGGGCCGGCCGCGTCGGCATCGTCCCGCTCAAGGCCTCCGAGGTGAAGGCGGCTCTCGACGAGAGGCGCGTCGATGCGGTCGCCGTGATCGCGGCGGCCGCCTCGAAGCCCGCGGTCTCCGTCGTGCGCGCGGTGGCCGCGGCCTCCACCGACCGGAAGGTGACGCTCGTCGGCGTGCCGGACGGCAAGGCGATCATCCAGCGGTTTCCGGAGCTGCAGCCGATTTCGGTGCCGGCCGGCACCTTCGGCGGCCGGCCGAAGCTGCCGGAAGAGGATGTCGAGACGTTGGGCGTCTCCTATCGCTTGATGGCGCGCGGTTCGGTGAACCGGGTGGCCGTGGCCTCGGTGGTGCAGCACCTCTTCGAGTGGCGGCCCCGGCTCGCCGCGGCGACGCCGCTGGCGAATCAAGTCAAGGCGCCTGAATACGAGACTACCGTGACCGCGACGAGCGCGCGCCTGCCGAATCACCCCGGGGCGGTCGACTATTTCGAGCGCGAGCAGCAGACATTCCTGGAACGCTACGAGGACTGGATCTACCTGTTCGCCTTCTTCGGCGGCACTATCGGCTCCGCCTTCGCCTGGCTCGGCCAGCGCCTCGCCCGCAAGCGTCGCGAGCGCGTGGACGGCGTACTGGACCGCCTGCTCGACATCCTGGCGGAAGTGCGAAACGCCGAGAACGCCGGGGCGTTGGCCGCTATCGGCCGCGAGATGGACGGACTCATCGCCGATGTCGTGCGGCAGGCCCGCGAGCGCTCGATCGATACCCGCGTGCTCAGCGCGCTGATCCTCGCCATCGACGCCGTTCATGCGGCCCTCGACGACGCCCGTCGCAACCTCGGCGTCGTGCCGCCCCTGGCAGAGAGCCCAGCCACGGCGCGTGTGCGCACGGCGCGGCTGCTGTCGCTGAACTTTCCGGCCGCGGAGTAGAGCGCGAGCCCTCAGCCCCGCGCATCGTCGAGGAGGCCGGCCAACCCCTCGCGATAGGTCGGGAAGGCCAGTTCGACCCCCAACTCGTCCCGGATCAGGCGATTCCGCACGCGCTTGTTCTCGCCGTAGAAGCTGCGCGCCATCGGGCTGAGATCGGCCGTCTCGAAATCCACCTTCGGCGGCAGCGGCAGGCCGGTGAGTTCGGCTGCGTGTTCGATCACGGTCTGCGGCGGCGTCGGCTCGTCGTCGGTGACGTTGTAGATCGCACCGCCACGGGGACGCTCGATCGAGGCGGCGAGCGTCGTCGCGATGTCGCCGACATGGATGCGGTTGAAGACCTGGCCCTCCTTCACGATCCGCTGCGACTTGCCCTCGCGCAGCTTGGTGATCGGGCTGCGGCCCGGGCCGTAGATCCCCGATAGCCGAAACACCTGCACCGCCTTGCCGGTCTCGGCACCGAGCGACAGCCAGCCCTCCTCCGCCTCCAGACGGCCCTTGGATCGGCCGCTCTTCGGGAGCGCCGGGACGCTCTCGTCGATCCAGCCGCCGCCCTGGTCGCCGTAGACGCCGATCGTCGAGAGGTAGCCGATCCAGGCGATGCGGCTCGCGGCGATGGCATCCCGATAGCGTGCGAGCACGGTGTCGCCGTCCCGGCCCGGCGGGGCCGAGACCAGCAGCAGGTCGGTGTCGGCGAGGTCGCCGGCGATGCGCCCGTCGTCGGCGTCCGGGCCGAAGGCGCGCATCGCGAAGCCCGTCTCCTGCGCGATGGCCTCGGCCCTGGCCTCTTCCGTGACGGTGGCCCGCACCGTCGCGAAGCGCGCCCGTTCGCGCTCGGCGAAATGTCGGGCCGTGTAGCCGAGGCCGAAGACGAAGAGGTTCATGCGGCAGGGGTTCCAGGCTTTTCGAATGAAGTGTCGTGGCGATCCCCTCCTCCCTCTGCGGGGGAAGGTGGCCCGCGAAGTGGGTCGGGAGAGGGCGCAGCCCCCTCCCGACCCTCGCTGACGCGATGGCCACCCTCTCCCGCAGAGGGAAGAGGGTTCAGCGCGAGCCATTCTCGAGTGACGTCGGCGTCGCTCTCGCCCGGCGCGTGTTCGGCGTAAAGCGCCCCCGCTCGCTGTCCATCGAGCAATCGCCCGCAAGCCCAGACTGCCGCGCCGCGTACCACCGGTGCCGGGTCGGCGAGACACGCCACGGCCTCCTCGGCCAGCACTTCATCGCCCGAATTACCGATCGCGATCAGGACGTTGCGCAGGAAGCGGTCGCGTCCCGTCCGCTTGATCGGCGTACCGGCGAAACGTGCGCGAAAGCCCGCATCGTCGAGACGGACGAGATCGGCGAGCGGTGGTGACGCGAGGTCCGCACGTGCCGCCATCTTCGCCTCCCCTGCCTGCGCCGCGAACTTGTTCCAGGGGCAGACCGCGAGACAGTCGTCGCACCCAAAGATCCGGTTGCCGATGGCCTCGCGGAATTCGTGGGGGATCGGGCCTTCGTGCTCGATGGTCAGGTAGGAGATGCAGCGGCGCGCATCGAGCCGGTAGGGCGCGGGAAACGCGTCGGTCGGGCAGATGTCGAGGCAGCGCCGGCACGAGCCGCAGGAATCCCGGCCCGGCGCATCGGGTTCGAGGTCGGCAGCGGTGTAGATCGCGCCGAGCAGCAGCCAGTTGCCGTGCTCGCGCGAGACCAGAACCGTGTGCTTGCCCTGCCAGCCGAGGCCGGCCGCTTCGGCCAGCGGCTTCTCCATCACCGGCGCGGTGTCCACGAAGACCTTGGCGGATCGGCCGCTGCGGGCGGAGAGAAGGCCGCCGATCTCCTTGAGCTTGCCCTTGATGACCTCATGGTAGTCGCGGCGCTGCGCGTAGCTCGCGATCGTGCCGCGATCCTTTCGCGTGAGGCTCGCGAGCGGGTCCTGCTCCGGCCCGGCGTTGAGGCCGACCATGACGATGCTGCGCACGCCGCCCCAGAGCGCGGCCGGGGCGGCGCGCTCGTCGCTGCGTTCGGTCATCCAGGCCATCTCGCCGTGGTGGCCCTCCGCGAGCCATTGCGCGAGGCGATCGGGCAGGCCGGGGACGGCGTCTGGCCGGGTGACGGCAAAGGTATCGAAGCCGAGCTTTTTTGCGCGGGCTTCGATGACCGCGCGCAGGTCGCTGCCCGTGAGCGTCCGGCCGGTCGTTTTCAGAAATCCAGATCCGCGTAATGCGCGGCTGGGGCCATGCCCGGCACCCGGTCGGCGAGGATCGCGCGGAAGGACGGGCGCGACTTCAGGCGCGCGTACCAATCCCTCGCCATCTCGTCCTCTTCCCATGGCACGTCGCCGAGATAATCCGCACAGGACAGATGGGCCGCAGCCGCGAGATCGGCATAGGTCAGATGGTCGCCCGCGATCCAGCGCCGCTGGCCGATCAGGTAGCCGATATACTTCAGGTGATAGCGCACGTTGGCCCGCGCCGCGCGGATGGCGCCCATGTCCGGGGGGCCGCCGCCCTGGGCGCTCTTCATGAAACGCTTGTAGATCTTTTCGGTGACCAGATACTCGGTCACTTCGGCGTCGAACTTCACGAGGAACCAGTGCAGCAGGCGCCGGACCTCGACCCGCGCCGTGGTGGTGTCGGGCAGGAGCCGGCGACCGCTGAGGCCGAGGCCCCGGGTCTCGTCGAGATACTCCGCGATGATGGCGGCGCCGGGGATCGCGAGCCCGGTCTGCTCCACGAGCACCGGCGTCGATCCCGCTGGATTGAGCAGCAGGAAGGCGTCGCGGCGCTCCCACGGGCGCTCCTCGACGAGTTCCGGCTCCATCCCCATCTCGGCGAGCGCGAGGCGGATGAAGCGGGAATGCGGGCAGAAAGGGGAGTGGTGCAGCGTCGCCATTCAGGCCGTATTCTGGCTGGGAAGGCCGGCAGGACGGGCGGCGGAATAACGTTTATTGCCCGATCGTTGCCGCCTCATTAACACGCTCGAACCGCGGCGGTAACCGCCCGTCAACGACGATCGGCGACATCTCACGGATGATCGGCGTGCGTCGCACGTGGCGACGCATTCCCCCCTAAAGCGAGGCAATCACGCCGATGGATTTCGCCAATATTCTGAAGGCGCTGGTGCTCGCCGTGGTCGAGGGAGCCACCGAGTTCATCCCCGTCTCGTCGACGGGGCACCAGCTGCTGATCGGGCATTTCATCGGCTTCAAGTCGCCGAACAACACCTACGAGGTGCTGATCCAGCTCGGTGCCGTGCTGGCGATCCTGTACGCCTATTTCGGACGACTCACCAAGATTGCCACCGCCCTGCCGCACGATCCGCGGGCGCGCCGTTTCGTCGGCTCGATCCTGCTCGCCTTCATCCCGGCGGCGATCATCGGCGGCCTCTTCTCGAAGTACATCAAGCTCTATCTGTTCAATCCCTGGATCGTCTGCGCCACACTGGTCGCCGGCGGGCTCGTGCTGCTGGTGATCGACGAGGCCGACCCCTACCAGCAGACCGACGCCGAAGGGGACGACGACCGCGCGGTCCGCACGGAGCGGATCGAGCGCAAGGACGACGTCTTCGAGTTCAGCCTGCCGATGGCGCTGAAGATCGGTTTTTTCCAGTGCCTGGCGATGATCCCCGGGGTGTCGCGGTCCGGCGCCACCATCGTCGGCGCCATGCTGATGGGCGCCAGCAAGCGCGCGGCGACCGAGTTCTCGTTCTACCTCGCGATGCCGACCATGGCCGGCGCCTTCGCCAAGGACCTGCTCGACAACTACAAGAACCTGTCGACCGACGACGCCCTGGTGATCGTCATCGGTTTCGTGGCGGCTTTCCTCGCGGCGCTCGTCGTGGTGCGTAGCGTGCTGGACTATGTGTCGAAGCACGGCTTCTGGCTGTTTGCCTGGTGGCGGATCATCGTCGGATCGCTGGGTTTCGCGGGGCTGATCCTGTTCGGGTAACGCGCTTTCGTGGTTTGGGCCTGATCTGGTTTCCGCTCGATTCATGCCGAGGCAGTTCGGCAACGCCCTATGAGCGCGCTGACGAAAATAGGGATCGTCGGTGGCTTCACCGAACCCTGCCGCCGCACCGAGCGGTCATTCAACGAGATGCGAAGATCTTCCTGATTTTCGTGGCTATCTCACGGGGCTTACCGCTAAGGTTTGCCCGCTCTGCCTCCGCGTCGTTCGGACTGCGCAGGTCGATGACTATGGCGACGTCCCGTCGCTCGGGGGACAGAATGGTACGCATCGCCACGATCACGGCCTTCACCCTCCTGTTCGGCGGCCAAGCGCTGGCGAAGGGCGAAACCCCGTTCGAGACGGTCAAGGGCTGGGAGATCGAGCACACGGCACCCGGCTCGAAAGGGCCGGCCTGCCTGATGAGCAAGTCCTACAAGGACCCCGACGACGACGACGCCGAGAACGCCTTGATCTTCGCGCTGGCAGGGGATCAGGCCATCGTGACCTTCGTCTACGAGCACTGGACCTGGGACAAGAACGAGAAGCTCCAGGTTCCCCTGGTCCTGGACAAGAAGGTCGTCATCGCAAAGTCGGCCTGGACGGGCGACGCCCAGACCCTGACGGCTTTGCTCCCAACCACCATCGTGCCGAACCTTCTGGCCGCGAAGACGATGGTGCTCAAGCTCGACGGCGCCGACGCGGACTTCAAGCTCGCCGGATTTCCTGAGGCCTACGAGTCGCTCCGTCGCTGCGACAGCACTCCGGCCAAGGCGCCGGTCGCCACGACTCCACCGGCGGCCGCCGTGGCCGAGGCATCGTCAGGGTCCGCCCATATCGAGAAGGCCATGACCTTCCCAGGGGACGGCGACGTTCCGCCTCAGACGGTCTTCGCCCGCGCGACGCCCAAGATCCTGCTGGGTCTGGCGGTCCGCGCGGTCAAGCCCGGCGATAGTCTCACGGCCGTCTGGATCGCGGAGAAGACGGAAAGCGCGCCACCGAACTTCACGATCGCGTCCATCCAGATCCCGCTGGGGGCGAGCCCCACCGTCTCGTCCAGCTTGAGCAAGCCGGATGCCGGCTGGCCCCCGGGTCAGTACCGCGTCGATGTAAGCCATAACGGCGGCCCCATCGAATTCAGCCAGCGCTTTACCATCCAGCCATAGACGGTCCTGACGAGCCGGAAGCGCCATCGGTTCCTCGCCAAGCCGAAACCGTATCGGCAAGCTCGCGCGGCAATTGAGCGAAGCCCGAATCCGCGATCCCGACAGGCCCGACCGGATTCGGCAACCGTCCCCTGCAGCTCGCGTCCCGTCCCGAAGCCGCAAACGCGGCTTCGGGCGATTGCACGGCCCTTTGAGGCAGTGCATGGGCTTGCGGCGACGCTGCGGGCATCTCAAAACCCGTGTGACATATCAGTGCCGGGGCCTAGAGACCGATGGAAGACCGTCCGCTAGCCGAGCTGTTCGAGCCCGCGACCGAGGGCCGCTGGCGCGAGGCCGTCCAGGCGGCGCTGAAGGGCGGCGATTTCGAGAAGCGCCTCGTCTCGAAGACCGCCGACGGCCTTCGCATCGAGCCGCTCTACCCGGCCGCCGAGCCGATCGCGCAGCCCGTGCGTGCGCCAGGCCCGTGGCGCCTGTCGCAGCGCGTCGACCATCCCGACTTGGAGAAGGCCGCGGCGCAGGCGCTCGCCGACCTCGAAGGCGGTGCCGATTCGCTCACGATCGTCCATGCCGCCTCGCCGACCGCCCGCGGCTTTGGGCTCGACATCGGCAGCGTCGGAGATCTCGATGCCGCGCTCGACGGAGTGTTGCTCACCATCATCGCCCTGCGGCTCGATGCCGGCGCCAAGGGATTCGAGACCGCCGCCCATCTCAAGGCGCTCGTCGAGAAGCGCGGCGACGATCCGGCCGAACTCGACATCGATCTCGGCCTCGATCCGATCGGGCTCGTCGCTTCCACCGGCCACGCGCCGGAGGGCTGGGAAGCTGAGCTCGCCAAGGCCGTCGCCGACTTCGAGGGCTATCGCGGTCGTGTCGCCCTGGCCGACGGGCGCGCCTATCATGAGGCCGGCGCCAGTGAGGTGCAGGAACTTGCCGCGGTGCTCTCCACCGCCGTCGCCTACCTGCGCGCGCTGGAGACCGAGGGCGTGCCCCTCGATCGCGCCCGCGACGCGCTGTCGATCCTGCTCGTGGCGGATGCGGACGAATTCCTGACCATCGCCAAGTTCCGCGCGATCCGCCGGCTCTGGGCGCGGGTCGAGCAGGCCTGCGGCCTCGATCCGAAGCCCCTGCGGCTCCACGCCGAATCCGCGTGGCGGATGATGTCGCGGCGCGATCCCTTCGTGAATATCCTGCGCACCGGCATGGCCGCGGCCTCGGCCGGGCTCGGCGGCGCCGATTCCGTCGCCGTGCTGCCCTACACCCTGGCGCTCGGCCTGCCGGACGCCTTCGCGCGCCGCGTCGGCCGCAACAGCCAGACCATCCTCATCGAGGAATCGAGCCTCGCCAAGGTCTCGGACCCGGCCGCCGGGGCGGGTGGCTTCGAGGCCCTCACCGCGTCGCTGACCGAGGGTGCGTGGGCGGCATTCCAGGAGATCGAGGGAGACGGCGGCATCCTGACCAGCCTGAAGGCGGGCAAGATCCAGGCCCGCATCGCGGATGTCCGTGAGGCGCGCACCAAGCGCGTCGCGACACGCCGCGATGCGCTGACCGGCGCCAGCGAATTTCCGTTCCTTGCCGAGAAGCCGGTGGCGGTGCTCGACGTCGCGCCGAGGGCACACGCGGCCGCTGGCGAAGGCGCCCTTCCCTCCCTTCGTCTGACAGAGCCCTTCGAGGCGCTGCGCGATTCCTCCGACGTCTTTCTCGCGGCGCATGGGGCGCGCCCGTCGGTGTTCCTGGCCAATCTCGGCCCGGTGGCGATCCACAACGCCCGCTCCACCTTCGCCGCCAACGCCTTCGCCGCCGGCGGCATCGAGGCGCTCGGAAACGACGGTTTCTCGGAGGCCGCCGACCTCGCCAGCGCCTTCAAGGCGTCCGGTGCGCGCATCGCCTGCCTGTGCTCCTCGGACAAGCTCTACGAAACCGATGCCGCGCCTGCCGCCAAAGCGCTGAAGGAGGCGGGCGCCACGTCGGTTTTTCTGGCGGGCAAGCCGGTTGATGCCGACACGCTGAAGGCTGCAGGGGTCGATCGTTTCCTGTTTGCCGGCTGCGACCTGCTCGCGCTGCTCGACGAGGCGCAGCGGCGGGCGATGGCGGAAGCTTGAGTTTGAAACCTCAGGTCGCCTTCACACGTTTCCGCTTCGTCAGACATCGATAGCGCTACGCTTCAGGGACTGCTCATGAGACTCCCGATCCTCGTTGCTACTCTCTTCGCGGTCTCCGTCGGTGGCTTCGCCGGGCCGGCGGACGCGGGCAAACGCAAGGTCGCGGTCCCGAACAAGTTCGACGGCAACTGGAGCATCGAGGTCGTGACCGAGGACGGCCCCTGCGACCGGGCCTATCGCTACGGGATCAAGGTCTATCGGGGTGAGGCGATCTATCCGGGCGGCGATGTCTCGATCCGAGGCCGTGTCTCGAAGGCGGGCGCGGTTTCCGGTGTCATCGCACGCGGCTCCGATTCGGCGCAGGTCACCGGACGTCTCACAACGGGTGGATCCGGCGGCGGAAGCTGGGGCAGCACCGGGAACGGGCCGATCGGTTGCAGCGGCCGCTGGACTGCCGTGCGGCGGGGATAGCACCGCCCCCTGCATTTTGTGGCCGCGCAGCGACAGAAGCGATCGCTGCGCACGTCACTGCATTTTGCACTGCAACTGCCCTGTTCCGGGCTCAATTCTCGGGTGATACTCGACTGCATCAGCCCTGCTTCGAGGCACTCGTGATGAAAGCGCTGCTCCTCTCCGGTCTTGCGGTCATCCTCGTCACGATGGGCGCCCAGGCCCGGCCCGAGCCGCGTGTCCCCGGCAAGCCGCATCCGATCATGGCGCCGGTGGAGCAGGCCGCGACGGATTGTTTCGCCGAGACGGTGATGGCCAACCCGAAGGCGACCGGGCTCGCCAGGGCGGGACGCTGGTACGATGCGGCCGGCGTGATCGGTTTCCTGTGCCGGCCGGAAGTCAGCCGGATGGTCCAGGCTCACGATCGGCTTTACGGGCCGGGAACCGGCGACCGCTATTTCAAGGGCGCCTACGCACGGCACCTCGACAAACAGCTCGAGGCTCGCCTCCAGCCGCTGCTCGAAACGAAGTCCGTCGCAAGCGCGGAGCCGCCCGTCGACGCGACGGGCGGCGTCTCATCGGGCGATCCGTCAGCGGCCGCCGACACGGCGCAGTGATGGTGTGACGGGCTCGCCCGTCAGTTCAGGCGAGCCATTTCGGGCCGTTCCATCTGACGCGCGAGCGACGATGCGATCTCAATGAGGACCATGTCGACGAGGGTCTGCAAGGTCGGGCTCTGGACTTCCTGAACCACGCGCCTCAACTCGATCGCCAACCCGGCCGCGCGATCCAGTGCGGCGAGCACTTTGTGCCCGCTCGACGGCAGCATTCCAGGCTTGTTGTCGCCCGGATAATCGAACAGAGCGCCGCAGGCCCAGTCCGGGCTCCCATTCGCGTCGAACGAGAGCCGCGTGACGTCGAGGATCGTGCGCGTTGCCGCACTGCCTGGGGCCGACACCCGGTAGATCGTCTGCTCAACGCCTCGTCGTCCATGGCCCACACGCGCCGAGAAGGCGGCGCGGTCCTTCGGATGGAGCGCCGCGAGAAAGGCCGAGGCCGGTGCGCCTTCGCGGATGGTGGAGAGATCGAGGCCGAAGATCCGCGCCATGCCGAGGCATGGGAAAATCCGGTTCTCCGCGATGTTCCACTCGAACAGCCCGACGATGTTCGCGGCGTCGAGGATGGGTTCCAGCGGGGCAAGATCCGGCCAGGGCGGAAGTCGCTGCAGATGGGGCAAGGAAGACCCTTTGAGGTCGGGCAATAACGCCGATCACCATATGTGTATCGACCGACCGTTCGGCCGCCAAGCTCTCACGCGTATTCGTTGCCGGTATCCCGCCGTAACGAAAATGTTCGCCGAGGGAGGCTCAGACGTGCCGGGGTTCCATGGACGAAACACCTGCCGCTACGGTTGGACCTTCGCCCGTTCGGAGCCGAGCGCCTCGGCCCGCGTGCGCTCCTCCTTCGTCAGCCCGGTCAGCGATTGGTCGAGCCAGGCATCGGACAGTCCCTGAGCCGCCGCCGCAAGATTCCAGGCGCCCGCCTCGACCAGATTCTTGGAGACGCCCCGGCCTACGACGTAGAGCCGGGCGACCCGGTTCTGCGCGATGGCGTTGCCGCGTGCGGCTGCGTGCAGGAAGTAGCGCGCGGCGCGCGGCTCGTCCTTGGCGACGCCGTTGCCGTTGAACAGCAGAATTGCGAACTCGACTTCGCCGGCGAGGTCTCCGTTATCGGCGGCCCGGCGGAAATACTCCGCGGCCTTGGTCGAATCCTTCGGGACGCCGCGACCTTGCAGGTAAAGCACGCCGAGGTCGTGCTGCGCCGGGGCAAGTTCGGCCTTCGCCGCCTTCTCGAACAAGGTCGCTGCCGCCGTCACGTCCTCGGGCTTGCCGGAGCCCAGTTGGAGCAGCGCGAGGTTGTAGGCGGCGGACGCCTCGCCTTTCTCGGACGCTTGCTCCAGCCAGCGCCGGCCGGCCTTCTGGTCCTTGGGTTGGCCGCGACCGTCCATCGCCATGAGCCCCAGGGAAGCCATGGCATGCGCATCGCCGAGGCCTGCCGCGAGGCGATACCATTCCAGCGCCCGCTTCGGGTCCTGCTTGACGCCGAGGCCCTGGTTGTAGAGCTCGCCGAGCAGCGTGAGCGCTGCCGCATCCTTCGGGTTGGTCTCGACGCGTTTGGACGCCTCGCGGAAGGCGGTGTTGTAGCGCCCGCGCTGGTAGGCGCCGTAGGCCATGTCGGCATTGGCGGTGGAGGGCGGCCGCAAGCCCTCGGCGTTCGGGGTGTAGGGTGATGGCAGATCGCGGGAGAATCCCTTCGGCGCCAGCTTGGGATCGACCGGCTTCAACGTCTGGTCCGCCGTCGGTGGAACGATCGGCGGCGTATTCGGAGCGGCCTCGGCCGCGAGCGGGACCGCCAGCAGAGCGAGCGTGAGGAAGCCGGCTCCGATCTTGGTCATCGGTTTGCGCCCGCTGTCGCAACCGCCTGCATCGCCGCCGCCACAGCGTCGGGTCTCTCGAACCAGAGTGAGCCCTCGAGACCCACGAACTCGGCTCCGGTCGCCGCCAGCACGCCGACCTCGCCGGCTTCCGCCGCCACTGCGATGCACGGCGTCTCGAAGATCTCCGCCCACCAGGCCGCACGCTCGCGGACGAGGTCGCGGTCCGGCGCGACGCCATCGGGATACAGGCCGCCGAACATCAGGTAGTCGGCCTGGGTCTCGCCTGCCGCCATCGCCGCGTGCTTCGATTCCAGGAAGCCGCCACTGCCGAGGATGCGCCCGTCGCGCAGACGTCCGCGCAACTCCCGCAGCTCCGTCTCGTCAGCCTTGTCGACATGCACGCCATCGGCCCCGCCGCGGGCGGCGACGGCGACGAGGTCGCCCTGGAAGCCCGGACTGCAGACAACAACGGCGGCGCCGTGCTCCTGCGCAGCCGGCACCAGGCGCTTCACCAGGCCGACGAGGGAGCGCTCGTCGGCGGTCGCGAGGCGCAGGATCACCGCTGCGACGTCGCCGACCGCACAGGCCGTCTTCAGAGCGGCGACGGTCTTTTCGGCCTGCGCTTCGTCGATGCCGTAGGGCGTCAGAAGGGCGAGGCGGGGGGCGTCTTCGGACATCGGCTCCGGATGTGGCTGCCGCCCCTCCCCGCTTCGAAGAGGAGCCGACGTAGGGATGGGGCTCGCGACGGACGTTCGGTCTTCCGCCGGTGAAGCCGGCGATCAGCCGTCGATGCGCGGATCGAGGGAGCCGTCGGCGTAGCGTTTGGCCATCTGGGCGACGGAAATCGGGCGGATCTTGGAGCCCTGGCCTGCCGTGCCGAATTCCTCGAAGCGCTGCTTGCAGAGCTTCGTCATCGCCTCCATCGCCGGCTTCAGGTACTTGCGCGGATCGAATTCGGCCGGGTTCTCGGTGAGGATCTTCCGGATCTGGCCGGTCATCGCCATGCGGTTGTCGGTGTCGATGTTGATCTTGCGCACGCCGTGCTTGATGCCGCGCTGGATCTCCTCGACCGGCACCCCCCAGGTCGGCTTCATCTCGCCGCCGTACCGGTTGATGATGTCCTGGAGGTCCTGCGGCACCGAGGAGGAGCCGTGCATGACGAGGTGCGTCGTCGGCAGGCGGCGATGGATCTCTTCGATGACGTTCATGGCGAGCACGTCGCCGTCGGGCTGCTTGGTGAACTTGTAGGCGCCGTGGCTGGTGCCCATCGCGACCGCGAGCGCATCGACCTTGGTCTCGCGCACGAACTTCACGGCCTCGTCCGGGTCGGTGAGGAGCTGGTCGTGGGAGAGCTCGCCCTCCGCGCCGTGGCCGTCCTCGGCCTCTCCGGTGCCGCTCTCCAGTGAGCCGAGCACGCCGAGCTCGCCCTCGACCGAGACGCCGGCCCAGTGGGCCATCTTGGTGACGTTGCGGGTGATCTCGACGTTGTAGGCGTAGTCGGCCGGGGTCTTGCCGTCGGCTTTCAGCGACCCGTCCATCATCACCGAGGTGAAGCCGTACTGGATCGCGGTGGCACAGGTGGCTTCGTTGTTGCCGTGGTCGAGATGCATGCAGACGGGGATGTGCGGGTAGATCTCGACGAGGCCGTCGATGAGCTTGGCCAACACCACGTCGTTTGCGTAGGCGCGCGCCCCGCGGCTCGCCTGCAGGATCACCGGAGAATCGGTGGTGTCGGCGGCGGCCATGATGGCCAGCCCCTGCTCCATGTTGTTCAGGTTGAACGCCGGCACGCCGTAGCCATGCTCGGCGGCGTGATCGAGAAGCTGCCGGAGGGTGATGCGTGCCATGTGACTGTCCCCGATCATCTGTGACCGGCGCAGCAAGGCCGATCCAATCCAGACACCTCGTCCCGAGGTGCCGTAGCGAAGCGGAGGCCTCGACGGAGGGCTCCAGACGTCTTGCGATCCCTCGGACCCTCTTTCGAGACCCGCTGTGCGGGCGCCTCGGGATGAGGTCGAGGGGTAGAACGCGAACCTCAGCCTTTCGCCCGCAAAGCCTCCACGCCCGGCAGCTCCTTGCCTTCGAGCCATTCGAGGAAGGCGCCGCCCGCCGTCGAGACATAGGTGAAGTCGTCGGCGACGCCAGCATGGTTGAGCGCAGCGACCGTATCGCCGCCGCCTGCCACGGAGACCAGCTTGCCGGACTTCGTCCGCTCGGCAGCGTGGCGCGCCGCGGCGACGGTGGCGGCGTCGAATGGCGTCAGTTCGAAGGCACCGAGGGGGCCGTTCCAGACCAGCGTCGCCGCCTCGTCGATGGCTGCGTTGACGAGCGCGACCGAGTCCGGACCGGCATCGAGGATCATCGCGTCCCCACGCACAGAGCCGACCCCGACGGTTTCGGTGGCCGGGTTCGCCTTGAATTCCCTGGCCGTCACCGCGTCCGTCGGCAGGATGATGCGGCAGTTCGCGGCCTTGGCGGCTTCGACGATACGCAAAGCCGTGGCCACGAGGTCCTTTTCGCAGAGCGACTTGCCGACGTCTTTACCCTGCGCGTGCAGGAAGGTGTTGGCCATGCCGCCGCCGATCACCAGCATGTCGACCTTGGCGACGAGGTTTTGCAGCAGATCGATTTTCGTGGACACCTTCGCGCCGCCGACGAGGGCGATGACCGGATGCTTCGGTGCTTCCAGGCCCTTGGTCAGGGCGTCGAGTTCGGCCTGCATGCCGCGCCCGGCATAGGCTGGCAGAAGACGGGCGATGCCCTCGGTCGAGGCGTGGGCGCGGTGGGCGGCGGAGAAGGCGTCGTTGACGTAGAGATCGCCGTTCTCGGCGAGCGCCTTGGCAAAGTCCGGGTCGTTCTTTTCCTCACCGGAATGGTAGCGCGTGTTCTCCAGGAGCAGGACGTCGCCGTCCTTCAGCGCGGCGATCGCGGCCTTGGCCGGCGCGCCGATACAATCCTCTGCGAAGGCGACTTGGCAGCCGAGGGCCTTGGACAACGGACCGACGACCGGCAGGAGCGAGTCCTTCGGATCACGCTGACCCTTGGGACGACCGAAATGCGCGAGCAGCACGACGCGGCCGCCCTTCTCGGCGATGGCGCGGATGGTCGGCACGATGCGCTCGATCCGGGTGGCGTCGGTGACGCGGCCGGCATCCATCGGCACGTTCAGGTCCACACGCACGAGGACGCGCCGGCCTGCGAGGGAGCCGGCGTCGTCGAGGGTACGGAAGGCGCTCATCGGGTCTCGCTCAGGGCTGCGTCGCGGCGGGAGCGGCGCGCTGCGGCAGCAGGCTGTCGACGTTCAGGCGCTGCACCGCCACGGTGAGCACCACGGTGAGCACCGAAGTGATGATTGCGGTGAGTATCAGGGCGCCGGTGCCGGGGCTGCGCTTCACGCGCTCGTTGATGCCGCGGACTTCGCCGCGCAACGCCGCGAGATCGGACTGCCGGGCCACCTCGTTCATGCGGGTGGTGGCGCCCTCGATCTTCTCTTCCATGCGGGAGAGAAGCTGCTCGGAGCGGGCGTACTTGTCCTCGATCCGCGCGGTCTTGTCCTCGATCCGGGCGAGCTGGTCGCCGACGGCCGAGCCGGCGGGGGCGGGCGCGCTCGGGGCCACCGCCGGCACAGACCTGTCGGCCGGAGCCGGGTGGGACGACGAGATCGCTGTCGGCGCCGTCGACGCCGTGGGCGCTGGAGAGGATGGAATGAAGCTCTCTCCTGCGGGTTTGGTCTGAGCGTCGTCGGCCATCGTCGGGGTCACTCCGGCTGTCGTTTGGCTAGGCGATGAAACGGGAGGCGCAACGCCTCCCGCCAGTGGTCAGATCAGCTTGCCCAGTGCAACGGCCGTATCGACCATCCGGTTCGAGAAGCCCCACTCGTTGTCGTACCAGGACAGGATCCGCACGAAGGTGCCGTCCATGACCTTGGTCTGGTCGAGGTGGAAGGTCGAGGAATGGGGGTCGTGGTTGAAGTCGATCGAGACGTTGGGCTGGTCGGTATAGGCCAGCACGCCCTTGAGCGGACCGTCCGCCGCCGCCTTGATCGCGTCGTTGATCTCCTGGATCGAGGTCTCGCGACCCGCCGTGAACACGAGGTCCACCGCCGAGACGTTCGGAGTCGGCACGCGGATCGAGGTTCCGTCGAGCTTGCCCTTCAGCTCCGGCAGAACGAGACCGACGGCCTTGGCCGCGCCGGTCGAGGTCGGGATCATGGAGAGGGCGGCGGCGCGCGCCCGGTAGAGGTCTTTGTGCATCTGGTCCAGCGAGGGCTGGTCGTTGGTGTAGGAGTGGATCGTCGTCATGAAGCCGCGCTCGATCCCGACGAGGTCGTGCAGCACCTTGGCGACCGGCACGAGGCAGTTCGTGGTGCACGAGGCGTTCGAGATCACGAGGTGGTCGGCGGTCAGCTTGTCGTGGTTCACGCCGTAGACGACCGTGAGGTCGGCGCCATCGGCGGGCGCCGAGACGATGACGCGCTTGGCGCCGGCCTCGAGATGAGCCTTCGCCTTGTCCTTCGAAGTGAAGATGCCGGTGCATTCCAGCGCGATGTCGACGCCGAGCTCGCGGTGCGGCAGCTCGGCCGGGTTGCGCACGGCGGTGACCCTGATGCGCTTGCCGTCGACGATGATGAACTCGCCGTCGACCTCGACCTTGCTGGTGAAGCGTCCGTGGATCGAGTCGAAGCGCAGCAGGTGGGCGTTTGTCTCGACCGGGCCGAGATCGTTGATGGCCACAACCTCGATGTCGGTGCGGCCGGCTTCATGGATGGCGCGCAGGACGTTGCGGCCGATGCGCCCGAACCCGTTGATGGCAACCTTCACCGTCACGGCGTGACTCCTTCGCAAGCTGCGGCGCCCTGGCGCCGTTCGATCGGACAATGTTGCGCCGCCATGCGGCGGCGCTCGCCGCTCCATGACGGGTCCGCTTGAACCTCGGATGAACCGGGGTGGATCTGCGACGCCGCAGCCCGGCGGGCGCTCGGGATCGTCCGGACGGCGGACGATCTGCTCGAGGGGCCGGGAGCTGTCACGGGCAGGATTTCCGGAAGATTGTGCGCGCCCTGAGACGATTGTGGCGGGCGCGGGCTCTCTACCATGGCGAGGGGGGCTGTCAAAGCACGCCGGAGGGCTTCGAACGGGGATTATGATGCGGCGACGGCTGGAAAATTCACCGCCGCCGGGCGAAACCACGCGTATGGGAGAGCGGTGCGCATGGCGGTGATCGAGGACGCGTGGCGGCGGTTGGACCTGGCCATGGTGCGTCTCGAAGCGGCGGTCACCCGGCGCGTCGAGGCCGAGGCGGCCCGTGCCGACCGGGATGTCGAGCTGGCGTTGATGGACGAGGATCGGGCGCGCCTCGCTGCCGAACTCGATGCCGCGAGCGCGCAGCTCGCGCGCATGGCGAGCGTCACCGGCGATGTGGAGCGCCGCCTCGGCCGTGCCATCGATACCGTCGAAACCGTGCTCGACCGCCGCCCGCCGCCGCGTCCAGGGGCCTGAGGGAGACCCGCATGGCCCACGTCACCGTCACCATCGCCGGCAAGACCTACCGCATGGCCTGCGGCGAGGGCGAGGAAGACCATCTCACGGCCCTCGCCACCGGCTTCGACGCCAAGGTCGCCGAGATGCGGAAAGCTTTCGGCGAGATCGGCGACATGCGCCTCCACGTCATGGCCGCTCTCACCGTTTCGGACGAACTGGCCGAGCTGAAGAGCCGCTTCGCCGCCTTGGAAACCGAAGCCGCGGGCCTGCGCGAAGCCGCGGCATCCGGCGAGGCCCGCCTCGCCGAGGGTATCGAGAAGACTGCGGAACGGATCGAGCGGCTGACGCAATCGCTGAACACGCCGGCATCGCGGGGGGAGACGCCTGGATCGGAATAGGAGCAGGAGCCGTCGTGGCGCCGTTGCCTGCGATGTCCACCGATGCGCCATATGATGCGTCGTCGGCAAATTCCCCCGCTCCGACGCTCATGCCCCACTGGCGTCCGGCCCGCACCCGGCTTACATCGGTGAGGCGGGGCTGCAGGGTTCGACTGGAGCACTATCCCCGGGGCCTTATCGACTCCCCAGGGAGCTGTCCCTGGCCTGGTCCGTGGACTTGGCCAACACGGCGCCCACCTACACTGTAGGTTTCCCGGGATCGATCCTCCGACGGCCCACGTGGCTCCGCACCCTCTTCGAAGCATGCCCGACGCACCTTTCTCCACTGACAAGGCCCGGCTGCGGGCCGAAGTTCTCGGCCGGCGCGATGCGCTCGATCCCGAACTCCGCAAGGCCGGCGCGCGGGGTGTCGCGGAAACGGTGATCGGGATTCCCGCCCTGGCCGAGGCCGGACTCGTCGGCGGCTTCTGGCCGATCCGCAGCGAGATCGACCCGCGTCCCCTCCTCGAAAAGCTGTTCGCCCGCGGCCAGCGCGTGGCGCTGCCCAAGGTGACGCCCGACGGCCTCGTGTTTCGCGAGTGGCGAGCCGGTGAAGCGCTGGTGCGCGGCGGTTTCGGCCTGAGCGAGCCGCGCGACGACCTGCCCGAAGTGTTCCCGACCGCGCTGATCGTGCCGCTCGCGGCCTTCGACCGCACCGGCAACCGCATCGGCTACGGCAAGGGCTATTACGATCGGGCGATCGAGCGCCTGTCCGGCCGCGGCATGGTGCTCACCATCGGCATCGCCTTCGCGGTGCAGGAGGTCCCGCACGTGCCGGCCGAGGCGCACGACCGACCCCTGGACCACCTCGTCACCGAAACCGGCCCCGTGCCATTGACCAGGAGTTGAGGCGTTGCGCCTGCTCTTCCTCGGTGACGTCGTCGGGCGTCCCGGACGCCACGTCGTCACCGACCGCCTGCCGCGCCTGCGCGAGCGCTGGCGGCTCGATTGCGTCGTGGTCAATGGCGAGAACGCCGCGGGCGGCTTCGGGATCACGGAGTCCATCTGCGACGAGATCCTGCAGGCCGGTGCCGACGTCGTCACCCTCGGCAACCACTCCTTCGATCAGCGCGAAGCCCTCGTCTTCATCGAGCGCCAGTCCCGCCTGATCCGGCCGGCGAACTATCCACCGGGCACGCCGGGCCGCGGTGCGGCCGTGATCGAGACCCGGACCGGCGCACGCGTCCTCGTCGTCAACGTCATGGGCCGGCTGTTCATCGATGCGATGGACGATCCGTTCACGGCAGTCGACCGTGCTCTCGAGTCCTGCCCGCTGCGCGATGCGGCGGACGCCGTGATCGTCGACGTCCACGCCGAGGCGACGAGTGAGAAGGAGGCCTTCGGCTGGCATCTCGACGGACGCGCGAGTCTCGTCGTCGGCACGCACACGCACGTGCCCACCGCCGACCACCGCATCCTGCCCGGGGGCACCGCCTACCTGACTGATGCCGGCATGTGCGGCGACTATGATTCCATGCTCGGCATGCAGAAGGAGGAGCCGTTGCGCCGCTTCCTGCAGAAGACGCCCGGCTCGCGCCTGGAGCCCGCCACCGGCGAGGGCACGCTCTGCGGCATCGCCGTCGAGACCGACGACGCCACAGGCCTCGCCAAGGCCGTCTACGCTGTGCGTCTGGGGCCGCACCTGGAGGAAACCTGGCCGCGGGCGTGGGATTGAGGCGGGTGAACGCGCTGGGGAGTACGTGCGCGGCTTGATCGGCCCCTGACCAGACGCCAGAGTGCGGCCCGATCGGCCCCGCTTCGCAACGGGTGGGCTCGACCCAACGAGAGCCCGGATCCGATGGCGGCCCGACCCGCAGCCCCTCCGCTGAACAAGCCCGGCATCTACCTCGTCCGGATGCTGGTTTTCCTGATTCTCGTCGGCTTCCTGGCCTTCGTCCTGTTCCGGCAGATCACGCCGGCCTTCCTCGCCAATCCCGGGCTCAACGGCCTGATCCTCGGCGTGCTGCTGATCGCGGTGCTGCTGGCCTTCGGGCAGGTGGTGCGGCTGTTTCGCGAGGTCTCCTACGTCAACGCGGTGGCGGCCGGCCAGACGCCGGCCAAGTCGGGCGCGCGCCTGCTCGGCCCCCTCGTTCCGGCCATCGATGCGCGCCGGGACGGCGCTACGCTGTCCGGCACCCGCGCCCACCTCGATACCACCGCCGTGCGCCTCGACGAGGGCCGCGAGATCCTGCGCTACGTCGCCGGCATCCTGATCCTGCTCGGCCTGCTCGGCACCTTCTGGGGCCTGATCGACACGCTCTCGGCGGTCGGCAACGTCATCAGCGGCATGCGTGGCGGAGGCGACGCCGCCGTGATGTTCGACGAACTCAAGAACGGTCTCGCCGTGCCGCTCTCCGGCATCGGCCTCGCCTTCTCGGCCTCGCTGTTCGGTCTCGCCAGCTCACTCGTCATCGGCTTCCTCGACCTTCAGGCCGGTCAGGCCCATGCCCGCTTCCACAACGAACTGGAGGATTGGCTGGTCTCGGGCGAGGAGCAGGCCATGACGGTGAGGGGGGCGGTCGCGGCCCCGCAGCAGGATCCTGCCATCGGCCGCGAGTTGCAGGAGACGCTCGACCGCCTGACCAAGGTGGTCGCCGAGGGCTCGGGCAGCCGCTCGGCCACGCAGGCCATGACCAATCTCGCCGAGGGCATCCAGGGCCTCGTGCAGCACATGCGCGCCGAGCAGCAGATGATCCGCGACTGGGTCGAGGCCCAGGCCAGCCGCGAGAAGGAACTGAAGCAGGTGCTCGACCGACTCGGCCGCGAGCGCGTGGACTCCTGAGATGGCCTCCTCCCGCGTCCGCAGCGCGCGCGGCATCAACGTCTGGCCTGGCTATGTCGACGCGCTCGCCACCTTGCTGCTCTCGGTGGTGTTCCTCCTCACGATCTTCGTGGTGGGGCAGTTCTTCCTGTCGCAGGAGCTGACCGGGCGCGACGAGGTGCTGAACCGCCTCAACCGCCAGATCGCGGACCTCACCGATCTGCTCGCCCTGGAGCGCTCCAACCGCCGGACGCAGGAGGAGAGCGCCGCCTCGCTCAAGAGCAGCCTGGAGCGCGCCGAGAGCGACCGCGACCGCTTCCAGGCTCTGGCGGACGCGGCCCAGGCGGAAAAGGGGCAGTCGGCCGACGTCGACAAGCAGCTCGCGGCCGAGCGCGGCGCCACCACGCGGGCACAGAACCAGATCGACGTGCTCAACGAGCAGATCCGCGCCATGCGCCGCCAGCTCGCTGCGTTGGAGGACGCGCTCTCGGCCTCGGAGAAGCGCGACAAGGAAAGCCAGGCTCGCATCGCCGATCTCGGCAGCCGGCTGAACGTGGCTCTGGCCCAGCGCGTGCAGGAACTCGCCCGCTACCGCTCGGACTTCTTCGGAAGGCTGCGCCAGATCATAGGCAACCGCTCCGACGTCCGCGTCGTCGGCGACCGCTTCGTGCTGCAATCCGAAGTGCTGTTTCCGGTGGGCTCGGCCACCCTGAAGCCCGAGGCCGGCCCGGAGATCGACCGGATCGCGAACGCGATCCTCGACATCGCGAAAGAGATCCCCGCCGACATCCCGTGGGTGCTGCGCGTCGACGGGCATACCGATTCACGGCCGATCCAGTCGGCGCAATTCCCCTCGAACTGGTCGCTCTCGGCGGCCCGCGCGATCGCCGTGGTTCAGTATCTTCGCGGAAAGGGCATCCCGCCCCAGCGCCTCCTAGCCGGCGCCTTCGGCGAGTTCCAGCCGCTCGATGCCGGGACGACCGAGGAGGCCTATGCGAAGAACCGGCGGATCGAGATGAAGCTGACGGAGCGGTAACACGTCACGCGGAGGCAAAGACCCCGCGATAGGCGAACAACCCAGGCACGCCCCCCGTCATCAGGAACAGCACCGCATCGCCCGGCCGATAGGCCCCGGCCCGCACGTCGGCGAGCAGCCCCGCGAACGCCTTGCCGCTATAGACCGGGTCGAGCAGAAGCCCTTCGGTCGTGGCCATCAGCCGAACCGCTTCCAGCATCCCCTCCGTTGGAATGCCGTAGCCGTCGCGGCGGTGGTCGCCGTCGATGACGATGGCGTCTTCGGGGATCGAGACACCGAGCAGGTCGGCCGTGGCCTCGGCCTTCTCGAAGGTGATCCGCCGGGCGTCCTCGAGCGGCGCCAGCACCGTATAGGATTTCGCCAGGCGCGGGTCGTGGCCGAGCGCCGCAAAGCCGGCGACCAGCCCGGCATGGGTGCCGCTGCTGCCGTTGGCGGTGACGACCTGTGCGAAGTCGAGCCCCATCGCCGCCGACTGGTCGAGGATCTCGGCGGCGCAGGCCGCGTAGCCGAGGCAGCCGAGGGGACTCGATCCGCCGGACGGGAAGACCGCGACGCGACGGCCTTCGCTCTCCAATTCGCCGGCGCGTGCTTTGGCGGCAGCGAGCGAATCCGCATCGCCCGGCAGCAGGTGGACGCGGGCTCCGAACAGCGCGTGCAGCAGCCGATTGCCGTTGCCGGTGTAGTCGGCGTCGTCGCGCGGCACCGAGCGGGTCAGAAACAGCTCGCACCGGAAGCCGCAGCGCGCCGCCGCCGCCGCGGTCAACCGTGCATGGTTCGATTGCAGGGCGCCCACGGTGATGACGGTGTCGGCCCCGTCCGCCCGCGCCTGGCCGAGCAGGAATTCGAGCTTGCGCAGCTTGTTGCCGCCGCCGCCCACGGGGCCGAGATCGTCCCGCTTGACGAAGAGCCGCACGCCGTTCAGCGCATCGCCGAAGTGCCGGCTCAGCCCGTCGAGGGGCTGGATCGGCGTCGGCGCGTCGATCAGCGCGACGCGGGGAAACCGCGATAGGTCGAGCATCGCCTACTCCGCCGGCAGAGCTTCGCGCCTGAGGTGCGGGTCGCGCGGCCGAGCGCTGTCCTCGAGGGCGTCGGTGAACTGCAGGCTCGCGAGCTGCGCGTACAGCTTTCCACGGGCGAGCAGGCTCTCGTGGGTACCCTCCTCGACGATTCGGCCGCCATCGAGCACGAGGATGCGGTCGGCGGCGCGGATGGTGGCGAGGCGGTGGGCGATGACCAGCGTCGTACGACCCTCCATGAGATGGTCGAGGGCATTCTGCACCGCGCGCTCGCTCTCGGCGTCGAGGGCCGAGGTCGCCTCGTCGAGGAGCAGGATCGGCGCGTCCTTCAGGATGGCGCGTGCGATGGCGACGCGCTGCCGCTGACCGCCGGACAGGGTCATGCCGCGCTCGCCGACCAATGTGTCGTAGCCCTGCGGCAGGGCGCGGATGAAGCCGTCGGCATTGGCGAGCTGGGCGGCGCGCACCACGTCCGCCTCGCTCGCGGCGGGGCGACCGTAGCGGATGTTGTCGACGATACTGCCGGAAAACACTGTCGGGTCCTGCGGCACCAGAGAGAGCCGCGCACGCAGAGCATCCGGGTCCGCTGCGGTGATGTCGACTCCGTCGACGCGCACGCGGCCTTCCTGCGGGTCGTAGAAGCGCAGCAGCAGCTGCAGCACGGTGGTCTTGCCGGCACCCGAGGGGCCGACCAGCGCCACGCGCTCGCCCGAGGCCACGCTGAAGCTGATGCCGTCCAGGGCGTTGTGGCCGGGCCGGGTCGGATAGACGAAGCGCACGTCCTCGAAGGCGACTTCGCCGCGCGGCGGTTGCGGAAAGGCGACCGGACTCGCCGGTGTCCGGATCGTCGGCTCGGTTGCCAGGATCTCGCCGAGGCGCTCGGCGGCGCCGGCGGCCTGGGCCAACTCGCCGTAGACCTCGGACAGTTGCCCCAGGGCGCTCGCGCCGAACACGGCATAGAGCACGAACTGCGAGAGCACGCCGGCGGTCATGGTGTTCGAGAGGACGCTCTGCGCGCCGTACCACATCACCCCGACGACGGAGCCGGAGATCAGAAAGATCGCCACGCCCGTCAGGATCGCCCGGGCCGTGATCGAAGCGAGGGCTGCGGAATAAGCGTTCTCGGCGGCACCTCGGAAGCGCGTGGTGGTGACCGGGCCCATGCCGAAGGCCTGCATGGTGCGCACCGCGCCGATGGCCTCGGAGGCATAGGCCGAGGCGTCGGCGAGCCGGTCCTGCGCGGCCCGCGAGCGGCGGCGGACGCCGCGGCCCGACAGGATCAGTGGAAACACGATCAGCGGGATCGCTCCGAGCACCAGGATCGAGAGTTTTGGGCTCGTCCAGACCATCATCGCGACGGCGCCGACGAACAGGAAGGCGTTGCGCAGCAAGATCGAGATCGAGACGCCGAACACCGCCTTCACTTGCGTCGCGTCGGCGGTGAGGCGTGAGACGATCTCGCCGGATTGCGTCCGATCAAAGAAGGCGGGATCGAGGGTGGTCAGCCGGGCGAACACGGCGCTGCGCAGGTCCGCGACCACGCGCTCGCCGAGGCTCACCACGGTGTAGTAGCGTCCGGCGCTGGAGAGCGCGAGCACCGCCACCACGCCGAGCAGCGCCAGGAAATAGCTGTCGATGAAGGAGTGGCCCTCCGGGGAGAAGCCGTGATCGATCACCCGGCGGATCGCCACGGGCACCACCAGCGTCGCGCCGCTTGCGAGCAGCAGCGAGAGGAAGGCCGCGAAGATGCGTCCGCGATAGACGGCGGCGAAAGGGATCAGCGGCTTCAGCGCGCCGAGCGGTGCGCGCTTGGCGGCATCTTCGGCCGCGTCCGCGCCCCCTGCCCTGCCTCTCCGCTTCCCCCTCGCCCCACGGGCGGTGTCACGCGCGGCGGCCATCATTCCTCGTCATCGTTTCGTCCCTGCTATGTCTTGCTTATGGTTTGGGCGTCGGCCTTGTTCGCCGGGTGCGGCTGGGGTATAGGCCCGGCTTCACCGAAACGCGCGTGATATTCGGCCGCGGAAAGCAGCGCCGTTCGGTCGGCGTGACCCAATCAGGACTTCGTCATGGCAAAAGATGCGGCCGCCAAGGCCAAGGGGACCGAGCATCCCGACTACCACTTCATCAAGATCGTGATGACCGATGGGTCCGACTACATGACCCGGTCGACCTACGGCAAGGAGGGCGACGTCCTCAACCTCGACATCGACCCCTCGACGCACCCGGCCTGGACCGGTGGCGAGCAGAAGATGCTCGATCGCGGCGGCCGTGTCTCTCGCTTCAACTCGCGCTTCGGCAGCATGGCCTTCGGCAAGAAGTGATTTCTTGGGGCTTGGTGTTGCGCCAGGCCCCGAACTGAAAAAAGGCGGCGCCCGCAGGCGCCGCCGTTTTCGTGTCCGGTGATGCCGATCCAGGGTTCAGAGCCCGCCGAAGGCGGAGCGTAAGAGGTCCTGTTGGGCGGCGACGGGGCTCTCGATCGGACGCGGCGTCGGGCGGTCCTCGGTGATCAGACCGTCCAGGTGCAGGATGCGGGCATGCAGCCGGCGCGAGCGCTCGACGAGATCCTGCAGCCGTTCGGGCAACAGCGCGAAGCCGTCGCCCTCGTCGATCATCCGATTCTCCGACGCGGTCAGCTTGACCCGGCGCTTCTCTTCCTGCGCCTGCCCATGCGTGATCTCACCCTCGGCGACGGCGCGCTGGACCAGCAGCCATGAGGCGATCTGCATCAGCCGCGTGGTCAGCCGCATGCTCTCGCCGGCATAGGCGAGGGTCGCATCGCGCGAGGCGCCCCGCGATTCGTCGCGCCCGTTGCCGTCGAGATAGGCGGCGGTTTCCTCGACCAGGGTCATGCCGTCGCGAAACAGGTCTTTGAAGCTCTCGGAGGCGACGTAGGTCTCACCGAAGCTGACCCAGTCGCTGTCGTCCCGGAACATGACGTCTAAGCCGGTCATCGTGTCTCCTGTGGCCCGCCCGGTTGGATACGGCTTGAGGATTCGAATCCGTGGGGCCGACGAAGCGAACCTACCGCATTCCGCGCCGGCCGCACCGTTTACCGGGGCTTAACGTTAATGGCCGGGTTTCGTGCCAGGGCGGCCGGTCGCATGTGCGTGATCCCGCGGCAGGTGCTGGGGGCGCGACGGCACGAAAAAAAGCCGCCCCGGAGGACGGCTTTGATGAAGTCGAACAGGGAGGCATCAAACAGAGTGGACGGATCCACTCGATATCCAGCACGCTGGACATGGCCCGTTGATAATCCGGAAAGGTTAACGATCCGTTACGGTCCATGCGCTCCGCCACCCTTGTCGTGGTCGACGCCTCTTACAGGTTCGGGACATATCGGACGCTAAGTCCGGGATTGGCCGAAAGAGGGCAAGGCGTGAGCGTGACCGAAAAACAGAAGATGCTGGCCGGCGAGCTCTATCGGCCGGGCGATCCCGAGATCCAGGCGGACATCGCGGCTACCAAGGCGTGGATGGCCCGATACAACGCGGCCTCCGCCGCGCCGCCGAGCGAGCGACGCGCCCTGCTCGCGGAGCGTTTCGTCCATGTCGGGACCGACGCCGTGATCCGGCCGCCGTTCTTCTGCGACTACGGCTTCAACATCAGCATCGGCGACGGTGCGTTCATGAATTTCAACTGCGTGATCCTCGACGTCTGCCGCGTCAGCATCGGCGACGGCACGCAGATCGGTCCTGCCGTGCAGATCTACGCGGCCGACCATCCGCGTGATCCCGAGCCGCGCCGGGCCGGGCTCGAGTTCGGACGGCCGGTGGTGATCGGCCGCAACGTCTGGATCGGCGGCGGCGCGCTGATCATGCCGGGCGTCACCGTCGGCGACGATGCCGTGATCGGCGCCGGCGCCGTGGTGACGCGAGATGTCGCCGCCGGAACGACCGTCGTCGGCAATCCGGCCCGACCGATCGTCGGGCGGAGCGCGGGTGAGAATTGACTTGGGCAGGACCATCCGACATAAGCCCGCGTCATGTGAAGCGGCGCCCCATTCGGGCGCTCTTCGCGCTTGCCGACACATTTCTTGAAGGACGCTTCGGTCCTCAGCGCGCCCTGGCGCCGCTTGGATCGTCATCCCGTCCGCCGGAGTCCATGCCATGAAGAGAACCTACCAGCCGAGCAAGCTCGTTCGGAAGCGCCGTCACGGTTTCCGCGCGCGCATGGCGACCGCTGGCGGCCGCAAGGTCATTGCTGCCCGCCGCGCCCACGGCCGCAAGAAGCTGTCCGCCTGAGATTGCGGGACGCGCGTACCGGTTCACGAGGGCCGGGCGCCGGAGGTTGGCGGCCGTGCCTAGCATTCAACGCCTGAGGCGCAGGCCCGACTTCCTCGCTGCAGCGTCAGGTCGGCGCTACCATACCGAGCGCATGACTGCGCAGGGTCGCGTCCGCGAACCTGATGAGATGCGCGACGGCGGACCCGCCGAGGGGATCTATCTCGGCTTCACCATCACCAAGCGGGTCGGCCACGCCACCGAGCGGAACCGCATCCGGCGCCGCCTGCGCGGGGCCGTCGCGGCGGTCGGCGACGACGCGCCCCGCGGTCCGGCCGACGTTGTCCTGGTCGCGCGCCGCCCTGCCCTCGACGCCGCCTTCGACACGCTGGTCGACGACCTGCGCCGGGCGCTGAAGGCGGTGACGAAGCCGCGCGGCCCGAAGGACACGCCCGAGGGCAGGCGTGGCAGCCCCGGCGCCGCGGCCCCTGGCGCTCGGCCCCGAACGGGGGCACATGTCCCCCGCCAGCCGAATCCCGGCAAGATCAAACCATAGACGGCGCACGGATCGACCGATGGGTAACGACAAGACGAACATGTTCGTCGCGATCGCCTTGTCTCTGGCGGTCCTGCTGGGCTGGAACTACTTCGTCGCCGCGCCGATGAGCGAGCGCCAGCGTCAGACCCAGGCCCAGAACAAGGCCGCCGGCCAGCCGCCGGGCGGCGACGCCGTGCCGACGCCGAGCCCGAAGGAAGGCGGTCCCGCCGCGCCCGTGCCCGGTACGGTGCCGGGCGCCGGACAGGCTCCCGTCTCGCGCGACGAGGCCATCGCCCGCTCTGCTCGCCTGCGCGTCGACACCCCTGCCCTGTTCGGCTCGATCGCCCTCAAGGGCGGACGCATCGACGACATCCTGCTGAAGAACTACCACGAGACCGTCAGCGACGAGAGCCCGCGCATCGTGCTGCTCTCGCCTACCGGCAGCGCGAACCCCTACTATGCCGAGTTCGGCTGGGTCGGTGCCGATGCCGGTCCGCTGCCGAATTCCGAGACGCTGTGGAAGGCCGACGCCGAGGTTCTGACGCCGGGCAAGCCCGTCACCCTGACCTGGGACAACGGCGCAGGGCTGACCTTCAAGCGCATCGTCGCCGTCGACGACAAGTTCATGTTCACGGTGCGCGACGAGGTCGACAACACCGGTTCGAAGGCCGTCACCCTCTATCCCTACAGCCTCGTCTCCCGCTGGGGGAAGCCGCAGACCCAGGGCTACTACGTGCTGCACGAGGGCCTGATCGGCGTGCTCGGCACCGACGGCCTACAGGAATACACCTACGACCACGTCGCCAAGGAGCCCGCCTACGGCGGCGCGAACACCAAGGGCAAGGCCTGGACGAACGTGACCGGCGGCTTCGTCGGCATCACCGACAAGTACTGGGCCGCGGCCTCGATCCCCGACCAGGACAAGCCCTTCACCGGCGCTTTCACCGAGCGCACCGACGGCGCCACCAAGGTCTACCAGACCAGTGTGCGCGGCGATGCCGTCTCGGTCGCTCCCGGCGCCTCCTCGACCGCCACGCAGCGCCTGTTCGCCGGCGCCAAGGAGGTCAACCAGATCAACGCCTACCAGAAGGAACTCGGCATCAAGCAGTTCGATCTGATGATCGACTGGGGCTGGTTCTGGTTCCTAACCAAGCCGATGTTCAAGGCACTGGACTTCTTCTTCCACCTGCTCGGCAACTTCGGCGTCTCGATCCTGCTCGTGACCGCGATCCTGAAGCTGTTCTTCCTGCCGATCGCCAACCGCTCCTACGTCTCCATGGCCAAGATGAAGGCCGTGCAGCCCGAGATGGCCTCCATCCGGGAGCGGTACAAAGACGACAAGATGAAGCAGCAGCAAGCCATGATGGAGCTGTACAAGAAGGAGAAGATCAATCCGGTCGCCGGCTGCTGGCCGGTGCTGATCCAGATCCCGGTCTTCTTCGCGCTCTACAAAGTGTTGTTCATCACCATCGAGATGCGGCACGCGCCGTTCTTCGGCTGGATTCAGGATCTCGCCGCGCCTGATCCGACGAGTCTGCTCAACCTGTTCGGCCTGCTCCCTTTCGCGGCGCCGGACTTCGTCCACCTCGGCGTCTGGCCGCTGGTGATGGGCGTGACGATGTTCGTGCAGATGAAGATGAACCCGACGCCGCCGGACCCGGTCCAGGCGCAGGTCTTCACCTTCATGCCGATCATCTTCACGTTCATGCTCGGCTCGTTCCCGGCCGGTCTGGTGATCTACTGGGCCTGGAACAACACCCTCTCGGTGATCCAGCAATACGTCATCATGCGCCGCAACGGCGTGAAGGTGGAGCTGTGGGACAACCTGAGGGGCACGTTCAGCAAGAAGACGCCGCCCGGCAAGGGTGCCGCCGCCAAGAGTTGATGATCAAGGGCTGACGTGACTTCACCCGACACCGAACAGGCCGGCCTCACCGAGGCCGGCCGTCTGCTTTTCGCCGGCAGCGCCGACTTCATCGCGGCCGCGCCATCGATCGGCGTGCTGCCGCCGATGGACGGCGTCGAGATCGCCTTCGCCGGCCGTTCCAACGTCGGCAAGTCGAGCCTCGTCAACGCGCTGACCGGGCGCAACACGCTGGCGCGGACCTCGCACACGCCGGGACGCACCCAGCAGCTCAACTTCTTCAAGATCGGCGAGCGGCTGACCTTGGTCGACATGCCGGGCTACGGCTATGCGGCGGTGGAGAAGGCCAAGGTCGCGGCCTGGACCGATCTGATCCACGCCTACCTCAAGGGCCGCGCCAACCTCGCCCGCGTCTTCATGCTGATCGATTCCCGGCACGGCCTGAAGGAGATCGACACCGACGTGCTCGACGGCCTCGACAAGGCGGCGGTGTCCTACCAGATCGTTCTCACCAAGGGTGACGCCCTGAAGAAGCACGAGATCGACGCGCGGATCGCGGGCATCCAGGCCGCCATCGCGCGCCGGCCGGCGGCCTTTCCGGAGATCCTGCTGACCTCGAGCCGCGACGACCGCGGCGTGACGGAGTTGCGCGCCTGCGTCGCGCGGCTGTTGTCCGAGCGCGGGGCGTGACCCCGCTCGATCGCATCCTGCTCGCCCTCGCCGGCCTCTGCGGCCTGCTCGGCGTCGCCGCGAGTGCGGCGGCCGCGCATACGAGCGGTGGCGAGACATTGAAGACGGCGGCGCAGTTCCTGCTGTTCCACGCGCCGCTCGTCGTCGGGCTGGTGGCACTCGGTGCCAGCGGCTTTGCAAACCGCACCATCACGCGGCTCGCCGGCGCGGTCGTCCTCGTCGGCCTCGCGCTGTTCTCGGGCGATCTCGCGCTCCGTGCGCTGACCGGCAGCCCACTCTTCGCCTATGCGGCCCCGTCGGGCGGCTTCGCCCTGATGGCGGGCTGGCTGCTGACCACCGTCGCCGCGTTCGTGCCGGTCCGGCGCTGACGACCCCCGCGTGTCACTTGACGAGGGGTGGCAGCGGTGGCGCGACTCCCGGCGGCAGCGCCGTGCGGGCCATGTTCAGGGTCATGGCGAGCAACGTGTAGTAGCCGTTGATTCCGGCAAGATCGATCGCGCCCTGTTCGCCGAATTTCTCGACGACGCGGGCATAGGTCGTGTCGCTTACGGCCTTGTTGCGGTGGAGTTCAGTCGCGAAGGCGTAGACGAGTGTCTCGTCCTCGCCCATCGCGTCGGGGCGCCGCCCCTCCCGCACCGCCTCGACGATGGCCGGATCGAGCCCGGCCTTCTTCGCGATCGGTTCGTGGATCTGCCATTCGAGCTGCTGGCTCCACTCCCGCGCCGTGAGCAGGATCGTGAACTCGCTGAGCTTGAGCGGCACCACGCTGTTGTAGCGCAGGTAGAGGCCCATGTTGCTCGCGTTCAGCATCAGCTGCGGGCTGCGCAGGAGCGGCACGAACGGGCCGAAGACCGGCACCTTGCGGGCCGCGAGAAACTCGTCCGAGGCCTTCTTCTGGGCCTCGGTCTGTTTGTCGGCAGGGATCTCCGGCATCCGATCCTGCGCGAGGGCGGGGACGGAGGCCAGGAGGCCAATCGCGAAGGCCAGTCCGCAACGCAGGCGCATGTCCGTGTTCTCTGCCTCGTCGTTAGCCGGGTAGCACCGGCGGGTGATATTCCAGCGTGAACGCCAGCGCCCACAGCAGGAACAGCACCACCGGCAGGTGGAAGATCAGCTGCAGGAAGCTGAAGCCGACGATGTCGCGAGCCTTCAGGCCGAGGATGCCGAGCAGCGGCAGCATGAAGAACGGATTGATCAGGTTCGGCAGGGCTTCGGCCGCGTTATAGACCTGCACCGCCCATCCGAGATGCACCTTCAGCTCGTTGGCCGCCTGCATCACGTAGGGCGCCTCCAAGAGCCACTTGCCGCCGCCGGACGGCACGAAGAAGCCGAGCACCGCCGAATAAACGCCCATCGCCAGCGGGAAGCTACCCTGCGTGTTCAGCGCGACGAAGGCGTGGGTGATGACGTCGGCGATGCTGTGGCCGCCCGCATTCTTGGCGCCGGTGAGGATGGCGGCGATGGCGGCGTAGAACGGGAACTGGATCAGGATGCCGGCGGTCGCCGGCACCGCCTTGCCGAGCGAGACCAGGAAGCGCTTCGGCCGCCAGTGCAGCACGAAGCCGACCATCAGGAACAGGAAGTTGTAAGTGTTGAGGTTGGAGATCGCGACGATCCAGTCCTGGCGCGCGAATTCCTGGACCAGCCAGCCGAGGGCGAGCAGTCCGATCAGGATCGTGAGCAGAGGCGCATGCTCCAGCCACTCGCCGGGCTGGCGCGGGCCGCTGATCGCCTCCTCTTCCCGACGCGGGTCGATGCCGAGATCCTGTGCCGTGACGGCACTGTCGCGGCCGGGCGCGGAGGCGAGCGCGATCACCGCCGACATCGTGACCAACACGGCGGCGATCAACATCGACTGCCAGAGGAAGATCGTCTCGCTGAACGGGATCACGCCCGTGATCGGAAGCAGGCTCGGCGGCAGGCTTTTAGGGTTGGCCTGAAGCTGCGCCGCCGAGGAGGACAGCCCCATCGCCCACGTCGCGCCGAGCCCGAGATAGGCGGCGGCGCCGGCCGCGCGGTAATCCATGCGCAGGTCTTCGCGTCGTGCCAAGGCGCGGGCGAGCAGTCCGCCGAAAATCAGGCTGAGGCCCCAGCTCAGCAGCGAGGACAGCATCGTCGCGATGGCGACGAGGCCGACTGCGCCCCGCCCTGTCTTCGGCAGCCGGGCGAGCCGGTCGATCAGCGCCTGCACCGGCGGCGAGGTCGCGACGACGTAGCCGCCGATGGTCACGAAGACCATCTGCATGGTGAAGGGGATCAGGCTCCAGAAGCCGTCGCCGAAACTCTTCGTGACGGCCTGAACGGGAGCGCCGTTGAGGAGCGCGGCCCCTGCCACGATGACCACGGCGATGGCCACGAACACGAAGGCGTCCGGGAACCACTTTTCCGCCCATTCGGTGAAGCGCAACGCGAGGCGCGCCAAAGCGCCTTCCTCTCGTCGCGAGACCGGTGTGGGTTTGTCGTCGTTCCTTGGTGTCCGCTGCACGTGCTCGGCCATGGTCGTCCTCCCCGGACCAGCATAGGCGCCGGAACCGGAGCGGCCTCAAGGGACAATGACGTTCAAGTCGTCCGAACCGCCAGGAATTCCACGGCCTTCGCCTGATCCGCCGTGAACACGCCGGCCGTCAGCGCACCGCCGTAGACCGCGCCGGTATCGAGATTCGTCCGGAAGGCCCGGACGTCAGGCGTTCCGTTCGACAGCGGCGTATGACCGTGGACGACGTGCCGGCCGAAATCGTGATCTTCCGAGAGAAACGGCTCGCGCATCCAGAGCCGCGTCTCGACGTCGGGATCGGGCACCTCCGCCTCCGGCCGGAAGCCGGCATGGACGTACCAGCGCCGCGCGTCCTCGTGCAGGGTCGGCAGCGCCTCGATCCAGTCGAGCACGTCCGTCGGCAGATCCTCGGGACCGTCGGCATCGAAGGACGCCAGCGTCTCGGCGCCCCCGTTCTGGAGCCAGAGATCGAGAGCGCCGCGCTCGTGCAGCGTCTTCAGCAGCATAGCCTCGTGATTGCCCATCAGGCAGACCACGGCTTCCTCCTCCCGCCATTGCAGCTTGCGCAGGGTCTCGACCACCCGCGCGCTGTCCGGGCCGCGATCGATGTAGTCGCCCAGGAAGACCAGGGTCCGCGCACGGCCCGCCGCGTGGCTGTCGATCTGTTCGAGGAGAGCGTCGAGGAGATCGGCGCAGCCGTGGATGTCGCCGATGGCGTAGGTGAGCATGACCGTGTTCATCCGGCGGGCCATTCGTTCGGCGGCCAGTCGCGCGACGTATGGATGATGTGCAGAACGGCTACCTGTTCGCCATCACCCTTCGGCACCAATTCGTGGGCGATGACATAGGGCAGCCGCGGCAAAGATTTCTCGAAGGTGCCATCGACCCGACCAGGGCGCCCCGTCGGTACCTCCGCGAGAGCTTCGCCCGCTGCTCGTAACGTGGCGGCGACGGTCCGAGCGGCGCTTGGGTTGTCACGGGCAATGTAGCGCGCGATTGCAACGAGATCGGCCCTCGCGGTCGGCGACCAGACAACCTCCCGCCTCATCTCGCGATCCGTTCCGCCTCCTTGCAGATCACGGTTTCGACCTCGCCGAACACCTCGTCCGTGCTGAGCCCAAGGCCTGCCCGAATTTCTGCGCGGCCCCGTTCGATCGCATCGATGACGGCGAGTTCGCGATCGACGTATGCCGCGACGGCATCGCCCGCGAGAGCGCCACTCGTCCGCCGCGTGTGTCCCGCCAAACGCTCGAGCTTGGTCGTCGTCTCATGGGGGAGATGGACGGTGATCGTAGAACTGTCCGACATCGCCTCGAGCCTTCGATCTGCCGAACGTATCACGACGTGAAGCCTTGAGCACGCGGATCGTCCTGCCAGTATCGGGATCATCGCCCGACAGCCCTTGCCCCGGTATGCGCGAGTATACCGGGGCAAGGATGAGATTCGGTCAATTCAACGTCGCCCCCACCGGCCGCCGCTCACCGCCGACGCTCACATCGCCGATCATCAACCCAAGCGGTCCGAGCCGCACCGGCACCGCCTCGCCATCGTGGAGCTGCCCGGAGAGAAGCAGCTCGGCGAGCGGGTCCTGAACCGTCTTCTGGATCACGCGCTTCAGCGGACGCGCGCCGTAGGCCGGATCGTATCCCTGGTCGGCGAGCCAGCCCTCGGCCTCCGCGTCGACGTCGAGGGCAATCTTGCGCTCGTCCAAGAGCTTCTGAAGCCGGGCGAGCTGGATCTTGACGATCGCTCCCATCTCCGACCGCGCGAGGCGGTGGAACAGGATGATCTCGTCGATCCGGTTCAGGAATTCCGGCCGGAAGTGCCCGCGCACGACGCCCATCACTTCCTCACGCACGACGTCCGTGTCCTGCCCGGCCGGCTGGTTGACCAGAAACTCGGAGCCGAGGTTCGAGGTCATGATCAGCAGCGTGTTGCGGAAGTCGACCGTGCGGCCCTGCCCGTCGGTCAGGCGCCCGTCGTCGAGCACCTGCAACAGGACGTTGAACACGTCCGGATGCGCCTTCTCGACTTCGTCGAACAGCACGACCTGATAGGGCCGCCGCCGCACCGCCTCGGTGAGCGCCCCGCCCTCCTCGTAGCCGACATAGCCCGGAGGCGCGCCGATGAGCCGGGCGACCGCGTGCTTCTCCATGTATTCCGACATGTCGATGCGCACGAGTGCCGTGTCGTCGTCGAATAGGAAGCCGGCGAGTGCCTTGGTCAGCTCGGTCTTGCCGACGCCGGTGGGGCCGAGGAACATGAACGAGCCGATCGGCCGGTTCGGATCCTGCAGCCCGGCGCGCGCCCGGCGCACGGCGGTCGAGACCGCCTCCACCGCCTCGCGCTGGCCGACGACGCGCTTCGCCAACGCGTCCTCCATGGCGAGCAGCTTTTCGCGCTCGCCCTCCAGCATCTTGTCGACGGGCACACCCGTCCAACGTGAGACCACGCCGGCGATGTGGGCCGGCGTCACTGCCTCCTCCATCATGCCGTCGCGGTCCGCAGCGGATTCGGCCGCGGCCTCGATCTCGGCGAGCGTCTTCTCCAGCCCCGGGATCACGCCGTAGGCGAGTTCGCCCGCGCGCTGGTACTGGCCCTGGCGCTGCGCGTTGGCGAGATCGGTGCGGGCCTCGTCGAGCTTCTTCTTGAGGTCTGCGGCTGCGCCGAGCTTGTCCTTCTCCGATTTCCAGCGAGCCGTGATCGATGCGGATTGCTCTTCGAGCTCCGCCAGCTCCTTCTGGAGGCGCTGCAGCCGGTCGCGGGAGGCCGCGTCGGTCTCCTTCTTGAGCGCTTCGCCCTCGATCTTCAGCCGCACGATCTCGCGGTCGACGTTGTCGAGTTCCTCCGGCTTCGAATCGACCTGCATGCGCAGGCGCGAGCCGGCCTCGTCCATCAGGTCGATCGCCTTGTCGGGCAGGAAGCGGTCGGTGATGTAGCGGTTCGACAGGGTGGCGGCTGCGACGAGCGCCGAATCCTGGATGCGCACGCCATGGTGCTGCTCGTACTTTTCCTTCAGTCCGCGCAGGATCGAGACCGTATCCTCGACGGTCGGCTCGGACACGAAGACCGGCTGGAAGCGCCGGGCCAAAGCCGCGTCTTTCTCGACATGTTTGCGGTACTCGTCGAGGGTGGTCGCGCCGACGCAGTGAAGCTCCCCGCGGGCGAGCGCGGGCTTCAGCAGGTTCGAGGCATCCATGGCGCCGTCGGCCTTTCCGGCGCCGATCAGCGTGTGCATCTCGTCGATGAACAGGATGATGCCGCCGGCCGCCGCCGTGACCTCGGAGAGCACGCCCTTCAGCCGCTCCTCGAATTCTCCGCGATATTTTGCGCCGGCGATGAGTGCGCCGAGGTCGAGGGCGAGCAGGCTCTTCTCCTTCAGGCTCTCGGGCACGTCGCCGTTGACGATGCGCAGAGCCAGGCCCTCGACGATCGCGGTCTTGCCGACGCCGGGCTCGCCGATCAGCACCGGGTTGTTCTTGGTCCGCCGCGACAGCACTTGGATGGTGCGGCGGATCTCCTCGTCGCGCCCGATCACCGGGTCGAGCTTGCCTTCGCGGGCGGCCTCGGTGAGATCGCGGGCGTATTTCTTGAGCGCGTCGTAGGCGTTTTCGGCCGAGGCGTTGTCGGCGGTGCGGCCCTTGCGCAGCGCATTGATCGCGGCGTTGAGCGAGGCCGCGGTAACGCCGGCGGCCGCGAGGGCCCGGCCGGCCTCCGTGTCTTTCTCGACGGCGAAGGCGAGCAGCAGCCGCTCGACCGTGACGTAGCTGTCGCCGGCCTTCTCGGCGGCCTTTTCTGCGGTGTCGAACAGGCGCACGAGTTCACGCGTCGCCTGCGGCTGCGCGGCGTTGCCGGAGACCTTGGGCTGCTTGGCGAGCCACTGCGCGATCTGCGCCTGCGCCACCTTGGACTGGCCGCCGGCCCGGTCGATCAGACCTGCGCAGAGCCCTTCCGTATCGTCGAGCAGCACCTTGAGCAGGTGGCCCGGTGCCAGCTGCGGATGCCCCTCGCGCATCGCCAGCGACTGCGCCGCCTGAATGAAGCCGCGGGCCCGTTCCGTGTATTTCTCGAAGTTCATGCATCAAACCCTTTCCCGGATCGGACGCGTTGCCCGGCCTGTCGGCACAACCCGCCCGATGCGACATCCCGCGAGGTTGGCCCCGCCGGGATACCGGCGCCTCGCGAGGCCGCCGATGAGAGAAATCTGGTGTTGTAAATTCGCGACACAAGGGGTGTCGGTACGGCGATCGCGTCCGCGGCAAACGCTGCTTTGTGACTTGCCGCGCAGCCATGCCGGGACTAGCCGGAGCACATGAACCGACCCCCGGACATCCGCATCGCGCAGCTATACCGCTACCCCGTGAAGGGCTTGTCCCCCGAGCGCGTGCCTTCCGCCGAACTCGAGACCAGCGGCTACTTCCCCGGCGACCGGCTCTACGCGATCGAGAACGGGCCGTCGGGCTTCAACGAGGTCGCGCCGCGCCACCTGCCCAAGATCGTCTACCTGATGCTGATGCGGAACGAAGCGCTGGCTCGGCTGGACACCCGCTTCGATGACGCTTCCCGTACGCTCACCATCGCGCACGCAGATCGGTCCCCGGTCTCCTGCGATCTCGGCAGCCGCGAGGGGCGCGATGCGCTCGCCGCGTTCCTGAAAGCGTTTCTGCCGCACGAATTGCGCGGCGAGCCGCGGGTGCTGGAGGCGCCGCCGGGCTACCGCTTCACCGATTCCCGCACGGGGTTCGTGTCGTTCATCAACCTCGCCAGCGTCCGCGCGATCGAGGACTTCGTCGGCTCAGCCGTCGATCCGCTGCGTTTTCGCGGCAACGTCTTCCTCGACGGACTCGAGCCCTGGGCCGAGCTCGGTCTCGTCGGCCGCATCATCGCGGCGCCGGGCGGCGCGCGGCTCAAGATCAGTGCGCGGACGCAGCGTTGCGCGGCGACGAACGTCGATCCGCAGACCGGCATCCGTGATCTCGCGATACCGCGTGCGCTCGGCGAGCGGCTGGGCCACACGGATTGCGGCATCTATGCCGAGGTCATCGCAGGCGGCACCCTGCGCGAGGGCGACGCCCTCGCGCTCGACGGCTGAAGCGCCACACCTTCGAAGGGCTCAGTGATCGACCGGCTCGGCCACGGCGGCGAGCTTGGTGCGGCGCTCGCAGGTGACCTTGAGGTAGCGCCCCTCCCCGCCCGGAAGGCCCGCCGATGCGGCGGAGGCCTGGGCGTGCATCAGGCATTCCATGGCCGAATGCGCAGGCGCGACGATGATGTCGAGGGCGGTGTCGCGCGAGCAGTCCACGGAGGAGAGCGTGGTCGCGCAGACGAGGGCGACGGCGAGAAGTTCAGGCATGACGGACCCCATTTTCGTGTTGCGAAAAGGTCCGCGGCGTTGCTCGGGCGTGCGAGTCACCGCGTGGTCGTTGCCTGGGCGTCCCCCTCTTGTCGTATCGTCTTGCGGGAATCTTAGGCAGAGGCCGTGCCAAACCTGCCTTGCCATTCCCGTTCGGGGACCTCGCGTGTCATGCATGACACAGCGCGCGAGGGGTCGAGGGGTCAGTCGCGAGCCTTGAGCCAGGCCGGCTCGGGCTCGCTGCGCGGCATCAGGGCGGCGACCGCGTCGAGGTCGACGGTGAAGCTCTGGGTAAGACGATTCCAGATCTCGGCCTGCGACGGCGCGTTCTGGCCGAATGCGTGGAGCGCGCGCGCCAGGAGGTTGGGGCTGGTCAGGGTCGGGCGCGGGGTGAAGAGGTCGGTATCGAGCATGGTCGTGTTCCTGGGCGACAGGAACATTCTCCGCGCGCATGGTTAATCCGCGGTTAAACCTGCACTTTTGTTAAGGCCATTCTGCCGTCGGCGAGACTCGTCTGCGCCTGAGCAGTGCCTATTCCGATCCGTTCGCCTCGGGTCCGACCGCGCCGAAGATCGGAACGAAGGCCGCCCGCAGGGCCATGTCGACCTCGTCCATCGAAACGATCCGTCCGAGATCGGCGAGGCTGGTGACGCCGTGCATCCGTACCCCGCACGGGACGATGCCCGAGAAATGCGCGAGATCCGGTTCGACGTTGAGGCTGATCCCGTGCAGGCTCACCCAGCGCCGGACGCGGATCCCGATCGCCGCGATTTTGTCCTCGACGCCCTCGCCCTTCTCCGGACGTCGCACCCAGACGCCGACCCTGTCCTCGCGGCGCTCGGCGCGCACGTTGAACGCGTCGAGGGTGGCGATGAGCCAGGCCTCCAGGCTCGCCACGTAGGCGCGCAGATCCTGCCGGCGGCGGCTCAGGTCGAGCATCACGTAGGCCACGCGCTGGCCCGGCCCGTGGTAGGTGTACTGCCCGCCCCGCCCCGTCCGATGCACGGGAAAGCGCTCCGGCTCGACGAGATCGGCCTCCTGGGCCGAGGTGCCGGCGGTGTAGAGCGGCGGATGCTCCAGCAGCCAGACGAGTTCCCGCGCCTCGCCCCGGGCGATGGACGCCGCACGCGCCTCCATGGCCTCGACTGCCGCGTCGTAGCCCACGAGCGCATCGCTCACCCGCCATGCCACCGGCGGCGCGCCGGGCACGGGCAGGAACGAGGCCGGGCTGACCGCGAGGCGCCGGGTGGATTCTCGTGGGCCGGTCGACGCGTCGTTTACCAAGGCTTCACCATAACGCGCCGAAGGTCTGTGCTGGCGTAGTCCGAAAGGCCGTTCCGTCCAACGGTCAATCGTCGGCCAACGCCTCGCCGCCGGCACGGCGGTGATCCTCGCGGCATCGGCCATGAGGACCAGACAGACAGGAATCGGTGCGTGGCCGTTCTCGAAGACCTCAAGGTCGATCTCAAGGTGGTGCTGGGGCGCAGCCACATGCCGCTGCACATGCTGCTGCGCATGGGCCGCGGCGCCGTGATCGAGCTCGAATCCACCGAGACCGACATGGTCGAGATCCTCGCCAACGACCACCCGATCGCGCGCGGCCAGATCGTGGTGACCGGCAACCGCATCTCCATCGAGGTGACCGAGCTGATCCGCAAGGCGTCTGTGATCCGCACCCCGGGCGTCACCATCGGCGAAGGCGAGGTTCCGATCCTCGATCACGCCGACGGTCGCATCTGAGGCAAGGGGTTGATCCAGGTGCCGACGCGCGATTGGCCACGCTAAAGCCGAAACCGCGCTTGTGCCTTCTGAAACCATCTGGTACTCGCTGCGCCGCTCACACGGGCTCACCGGCCCCGCTCGCGGCGCTGGCCCGGGACATGTGGCGAGCGGCCATGGCGGAATTGGTAGACGCGCTAGCTTGAGGTGCTAGTCCCGCGAGGGGTGGAGGTTCGAGTCCTCTTGGCCGCACCAACCTGACGGTTGGTGTTTTTTCTGGATCACGCTTCCGACGATCGAGTGCAGATCCTGCCCTCGGAGGCGAGCGCGTAGCTCAGCTGGTAGAGCAACGGACTTTTAATCTGTAGGTCCTGGGTTCGAGTCCCAGCGCGCTCACCACATTCCGTCGCACTTCCAATGCTTTGCCGGGTATGGACTTCGGGTCCGAAGCCCGCCTGCGTCCAAGTTCCTGGACGCCGAGCGCTCGGCTGGATAGGTTGTCCCGTGCTCGACCTCGATCTCGGGCCAACAAAACCGTGATCGCAAAGCTGGTCGTTCCGGCTCGATGACAAAGGCATCGTCATCCCTGGGCGCCGGAGGCCAGCCCTGGACCCAGTACTGTCGACCGATCTCAGAGAAGCACGCGCGGCTCTGGAATCCGGGTTCCGCTGCGCGGCTCCGAAATGACCGCGCGGGTTTGTCGAAGCCGGCCTCGCAAAGGCATCGACCCGAGTTCGGAGCCCCGCTCCCCCCGCCGCAAGGGCTAGCT
>NZ_BJZT01000028.1 GCF_007992175.1 Methylobacterium haplocladii
AGCTAGACCACGCCGGCTGAGTGCTGACGTCTCCGTCATTTCCGGGGCTGGGCATCGGAACGCGGGATCCAGAAACGCCGAGGTGTTCGACCCGGGTTCTCGCCTTCGGCAAGCCCCGGAACGACCGCCGTGGGTGGCGACGCATTCAAGCCAGCGCTGCCATAGCCTCGAACACGAGGGCGTGGCGGCCTGCGAGCGCGTCGACGTCGGTGTCGTAGCCGCCGCCGATGACCGAAACCAACGGGATGCCGCGCGACCGTGCCTGCCCGATCACGAAACGGTCGCGCGCGGCGAGGCCCTCATCGGTGAGGCTCAGCCGTCCGAGCCGGTCGTCCCGATGCGGGTCGACGCCGGCATTGTAGAAGATGAGATCCGGGGCAATGGTATCGATCAGAGACGGCAGCCGCGCTTCGAGCACGGCCCGATAGCCAGCATCGTCGAGGCCGTCCGACAGCCCGATGTCGAGATCGCCCGGCACCTTCGGGATCGGATAGTTTCGCTCGGCGTGGATCGACAGCGTGAACAGGTCCGGCTCCCCCGACAGGCAATCGGCCGTACCGTCGCCCTGATGCACGTCGAGATCGACGATCAATACCCGCCCCACCGCTCCCTCGCGCCTCAGTGCAAGCGCCGCGACCGCCACGTCGTTGAAGATGCAGAAGCCGCGTCCGCCATCCCGCCGCGCATGATGGCTACCGCCGGCCGCGCTGCCGGCGAGGCCGTGCGCCAGGGCGAGCCGCGCCGCCGCGAGCGTGCCGCCGGACGACGCTCGGGACCGTGCGGCGACGCCTTCGTCCACATGGAAGCCGATGGTGCGCTCGACGTCCGGAGACACCGCCGCCGCGAAGACGGCGTCGACATAGGCGCGGTCGTGGGCCAGCGCGATCAGATCGGCATCCGCCGGCTCCGGCCTCAGAAATCCGCACGGCACGAGGCCACGCGCGGTCAGAACTTCGGCGAGCCGCCCGTATTTGCGCATCGGAAAGCGATGGCCTTCGGGCAGCGCCGCCTCGTAGGCGGGATGGAACAGGATCGGGACCACGTGCCGGATCACCTCCTCGTGTCTGACAGTCAAAAGCCGTCGAGAGCGACTTGTCCGGCGATCGGTCGTCGGCAAGCGCGACCGTGCGCCGCCACCGACGCAGCGGATGGCCATCAAGACGTCGGCCGCGAAATCCGCCGTTCGGAAATACTGTTGTCATACGGCTGATATCGCCTGCCCGCTAAGGCCACCCGATGTGCATTCCGGCCCTCTGGCCGGCGAGGACGCGGAGTCGCAGGCGACTCGGAGGGATTGCGGATGGTCGGCAGCCTCGAGACCCCAACCCTTCTTGCCCTGTCGTTCTGCGCTTTGTTGACCCTGATCCATCTCGTCAGCATCGCGCTGGCCGCAAGCCGCCTCGGCCGAAGCCGGGGAGCCTCGACCTTTCCGGCCGGTGCGCCGGTCTCGCTGGTGCGCCCGGTCTGCGGGCTGGAGACCTTCAGCGAGGAGACGCTCAGCCGCGGCTTCGTCCTCGATTACCCCGATTACGAGATCGTGTTCTGCGTCGCCGATGCCGGCGACCCGGTCCTGCCGCTGGTGCGGCGGCTGATGGCGGCGCATCCGGCCGTTCCGGCCCGCATCGTCGTCGGCGATCTGCGGGTCAGCGACAACCCGAAGCTCAACAACTGCGTGAGGGGCTGGGAGGCGGCGCGGCACGATTGGGTCGTGCTCGCCGATTCCAACGTACTGATGCCGCACGATTATCTGTGGCAGCTGCAGGCGGCGTGGCGCGCGGATACCGGCCTCGTCTGCTCGACGCCGATCGGCGCCCGTCCGGACGGCTTCTTCGCGGAGGTCGAGTGCGCCTTCCTCAACACGCTGCAGGCACGCTGGCAGTATTCCGGGGCCGCCCTCGGCCTCGGCTTCGCGCAGGGCAAGAGCATGCTCTGGCACAAGCCGTTCCTGGAGGAGCGCGGCGGCATCCGCGCCCTCGGCGCCGAGATCGCCGAGGATGCGGCAGCGACGAAGCTGGTGCGGGCGGCCGGCCGCAAGGTTCATCTCGTCGCCCTGCCATTCAGCCAGCCGCTGGGGCGGCGCAAGCTCTCCGAGGTCTGGTCGCGGCAGCTGCGTTGGGCGCGGCTGCGCCGGATCACCTTCCCGGTGTTCTTCGCACCGGAGATCGGCATCGGCGCGCTGTTTCCCTTCGTGCTCGCCGGAGCACTCGCGGGGACAGCGGAGGCTGCTGCCGGGCTGAGCCTGTTGGCCATGCTTTGGTACGGCGCCGAGTTCATTCTGGCCCGCCACGCCGGCTGGTACCGCCCGGCCCGGCTGCTTCTCGCGATGCTGGTGCGGGACACGATGCTGCCAGCGGTCTGGTGCGGTGCGTGGTTCCGCAGCGCTATCGTCTGGCGCGGCAACGCCATGGACATCCGCAAGGCACCGCTGCGGCTGCGGACGAGGGCAACGGCCGCTTAGGGGATCCCCAGGATCTTGTGCGTTTGCAGCGACAGCCGCCAGCGCGCGTCGCCCCGGCAATAGGCGATCGCGGCCTGCGTGTTGGCAAGTCGGTCGGGCCCGTCCATCGGCTGCAGGAAGCGGCGGAGGAAGGCGAGATCAGCAAAACGCTCCGGCTCGGCGCCGGCTTGCGGAAACACCAGCTTCAGTTCGTGGCCGCTGGTCTGCACGAGGGGATTGCCGGCCTTCGGGCTGACGCAGATCCAATCGATACCCTCGGGCGCCGGCAGGGTCCCGTTGGTCTCAACCGCGATCTCGAAACCGTGTCCGTGGACCGCGGCGATCAGCGCAGTGTCGAGCTGCAGCAGGGGTTCTCCGCCCGTGAAGACCACGAAGCGATCGACCTCACCGCCCTCCCACGCCGCGTCGATCGCGGCCGCAAGGTCGGCGGCACTGGGGAAGCGCCCTCCCCCGTCTCCGTTCATGCCGACGAAGTCCGTGTCGCAGAAGCGGCAGGCGGCGTCCGCCCGGTCCTCCTCGCGGCCGGACCAGAGGTTGCAGCCGGTGAAGCGGCAGAAGACGGCGGCGCGGCCGGCCTGCGCGCCCTCGCCCTGCAACGTGTGAAACAGTTCCTTGACCGCGTAGGCCATCGCTCATCCCGCCGCCGATGCGGCATCCGTCGGGTCTTGCCGCCGCAGATAGCCCCGATGGACTCGGATCGCCACCGGCGTGGCGTCGGCCATGACGCGGATCCAACGCCAGGCCGAGTTCGGTGGGGACAACCCGCTTCGCCTTGCTCTCGCCATGGAGGCTGCGTTGAAGATGGATGTCGCGCGCCCGACACTGCGCCGGGGGCGGCACGCCCCAAAACCTCTCGCGACTGAGACCTATCGATGCTGAACCGGGTTCTTGGACGGGTGATCGGGGCGTTCGGCGTCCTCGCCGCTTTCGCGGGGACGGCCGTCGCGGTCACGGCGCCGATTGTCGTAGTCGAGGTCGATTCCGGCAAGGTGATCTACAGCCAGGGCGCCACCGACCCCTGGTACCCAGCCTCGATCACCAAGCTGATGACCACCTATGTCGCCCTCGACATGGTGCGCCAGGGCAAGGTGTCCCTCGACACGCTGCTGACGATCTCGCCCCAAGCTGCTGCCGAGCCACCCTCGAAGATGGGCTTCAAGCCCGGCACGCAGCTGACCCTCGACAACGCCCTGAAGATCATCATGGTCAAGTCGGCCAACGACGTGGCCTGGGCGATCGGCGAGAACCTCGGCGGCACCGTCGACGGCTTCTCGGACATGATGAACGAGACCGCGCGCCGGATCGGCATGCGCGAGAGCCGCTGGTACAACCCAAACGGGCTGCCCGAGCCGCGCCAATGGACCTCGGCCCGCGACATGGCGATTCTGGGCCGCGCCCTGATGCGCGACTTTCCCGACCAGCAGGCGCTGTTCTCGATCTCGGCGATCCAGTTCGGCAAGGCCGTGATGGCGAACCACAATGGCCTGCTCGGCCGCTATGCGGGTGCCGACGGCATGAAGACCGGCTTCATCTGCTCGGGCGGTTTCAATGTGGTGGCGAGCGCCACCCGCAATGGCCGGCGCATCATCACGGTGGTGATGGGCCAGCCGAGCGCTCGCGAGCGCGACCTCAAGGCCGCCGACCTGTTCGATTACGGCTTCAGCCAGTCCGCCGGCTGGACCGCGCCGACGCTCGAAGCCCTGCCCTCCTCGACGATCGGCGCGCCGCCGGACATGCGCCCCTATATCTGCGACCGGAAGAAGCCGATGCCGGTCGACGAGGGCCAGGCCGCGATCACCTCCAACGCGCCCGCCGGCGCCGACAACGCCTTCTCGCAGCTCCTCGGCGCGACCCAGGCCGGTGCCGCTCCCGTCGCCCTCGCCACATTGAACAGCGCCAACATGCGCGGCCGCAGCCTGCCGCCGCGGGCTCCTCTGCAGCCGATCGCCGTCTGGACTGGCAGCAGCCCGGCCGCGGGCGCCGCAGCGCTCGCCCAACAAGAGGAAGAGGCCAAGAACAGCAAGGCTGCCAAGCTCGCGGCCGCCAAGGAGAAGCGCGAGGCGGCCCGGGAGGCGGCCAAGCAGGCCAAAGCCGAGAAGGCCGCCAAGGTCCGTGCCGCAGCTGTCACCGCGCCGCATCCGCACGGCAAGGCCGGCGTTCCCGCGACGACCAGCGCCTACACGGCCGTCGATGGCCCGGAGAAGAAGCCGGCCAAGGCAGCTGGGAAGGCTGCCGTGAAGGCGTCCCCGGCGACGGTGGCCAAGCCCACCGCCAAGCCCGCTACGAAGGCTGCGGCCAAGCCCGCGGCGAAGAAGAAGAGCGCCGCTGCGAGCGAGTAGAACCGAGCGCCGCGAGCGCCTATGTCCCGGTGCGATAGCCACCGAGATCGCGCCCACTGATATGACCGAACGAAACGGCCGTCCGGCGCCGATCCCGTTGACCGTGCTCACCGGCTTTCTCGGCGCAGGTAAGACCACGCTCCTGAACCGGCTCCTGCAGGATCCGGCGCTCGCCGATACCGTGGTGATCGTGAACGAGTTCGGCGAGATCGGGCTCGATCACCTGCTCGTCGAGACTGTCGACGAAGACATGATCCTGCTCGGCGCCGGCTGCCTCTGCTGCACCGTGCGCGGCGATCTCATCGCGGCGCTCGAAGACCTCCTGAAGAAGCGCGACAACGACCGCATCAAGGCGTTCCGCCGGGTCGTGATCGAGACGACCGGCCTCGCCGACCCTGCCCCGATCCTGCATGCGCTGATCGCGCACCCTTACCTGTCGATGCGGTTCCGACTGCAGGGCGTCGTGACCGTGGTCGACGCCGTCAACGGCGCTTCCACCCTCGACGAGCACACCGAGGCCGTGCGGCAGGCCGCCGTCGCCGACATCCTGGTGATGACGAAGCGCGATCTGTCCGGCGCGGAGCCCGAGCTGCTGGCCTCACGGCTCCGCCAACTCAACCCCGGTGCCCGGCTGGAGGAGCCCGACGTTGCGGCCGAGACGCTCCTCGGCGGCTTCTTCGGACTCGACGCAAAGAGTGCGGACGTCCGTGAATGGCTCGGCGCCGAGGACGCTGCCCGGGATCATCACCATGATGGCCACGGCCACCATCATCACGACGTGAACCGCCACGACGCGGCGATCCGCGCGTTTCATCTCGTCAGCGACACACCCGTTCCGCGCCCGGCCTTCGAGATGTTTCTGGACCTGATCCGCTCGGCACACGGCCCGAAGCTGCTGCGCCTCAAGGGGCTCGTCGCGATGGCCGACGATCCGGAGCGGCCGGTGGTGGTGCACGGCGTCCAGCACGTCGTCCATGCGCCGGTGACGCTCGAGGCCTGGCCCGATGCGGACCGCCGCTCGCGCCTCGTCCTGATCGTGCGCGACCTCGACCCTGCCTTCGTCGAGCGGATCTGGGACGCCTTCCTGGGACGCCCCCGGATCGACGGGCCGGATGCGGCGGCGTTGTCCGCCAACCCCCTCGCCATCCCGAACGGCTGACCGTTTTCGGACAAACCCTCCCGGCACCGTTCTTGAACCCTTAACCCCGTGCTCACGGGCGCGCCGGCAGATCGTCCCGTAACGGGACTGCGGCGCAGGGGATCGGGACGGGTCGATGCAGCCACGCTTCACCATCATCCAGGGCGGTCTGTCGGAAATGGCGCCGCGCGCCGTCCCGATGCCCGGCCGCGCCGGGCTCGCTCTGGTGACGGATGCGCCCACCGCGAAAGCCGCCGCCGCGGCCGGATGGCGCGTGGACGTGCGCCGTCCGGCCGAGTTGCGCGAGGCCGAGATCGAGGAATGGCGGGCGCTCGCCGCCCGCGCCACCAATCTCGATCCCTTCGCCGATCCGGATTTTCTGGCCACTGCAGCCCTGCACGTGCCGCGCGGGAATGCGGGCGGCATCGCCTTTGCCCTCGTTTTCTCCACGAACGAGACCGGAATCGAGCGCCTGCGCGGCGTGATCCCGCTCGCCCTGCCGCATCCGATGTGGGGTGGTCCGGCCGTCGCCCTCTGGCAGGCGCCACTGTCGCCCCGCCCGGTCGAGCCCGTCTTCGCCGACGGTGCGGCGGCCGGTGCGATCGCGGCGCTGCTCGATCATCTCGCCGAGACCAACCCGCGCGCGAGCCTGCGTCTCTCCGGCATCGCTGCCACCGGCGCCCTGCTCGCGGATCTCAGCGCCGACGCGCGCTTCCGTGTCGCGGACCGTGAGACACACCCTGTGATCCCGGAGGCTCAGTTCGTGCGAGTCGGCCTGCGCCAGACCGTATCTCGCATCGAGCGGATCACCGCCCCCGACAAGATCCGCGACGCGATCGAGCGTTTCCTGCTGGCGGACGCGTGCCGTTCGCGCCGGCCGCTGCTCCCCTATCCCGCCGCCGTCTCGACGCTCCGCGTCGTGTCCCGCCTTTTCGCCCGTCGCGGTCTCATCGAAGTCGAGCTGCACTCGGCGTTCGGTGAGGTCGTGTCCGCCGCGATCCGTCTCGGCCGCGAGGGCGAGCGCATGCTCTGGCGCTCGGCCAACCTCGACGAGGCTCTTCCGGTCCAACCGCGCACGGCGGATGTCGAGATCGCGTTGGTTGACGCCGTGGAGCGCCCGGCCGTGATCAGGCTGGTCGTGTCGTAAGCTCGCTCCGATGATCGAGGGGCACACCCCTTCACACGAACGCCACGTCCAGCCGCCGATCCGCCTTGGCGACGATCTGGCACTTTCGCGATAGTCCGTCCGCCTCGATGAGGAGCTTGAAGGTCTCCGGCACGCCGGCCGTGTCGACGATCCGGAGGGAGGCGCTTTCGTCCGAGAGGCTGCGGACGGTGCAGTCGAGGGACGAGCGGCCGCCGTTGAACGAGATCAGCCCGGCCTTCAGCACCCGGCGCCGGGTGCCCTGGTGGGCGATCGCGACGGTCCGCCATTCGCGGCAGCGATTGCGGCCCTCGTGCTTGGCCGCGTAGAGCGCGGCGTCGGCGTTCTCGAGCAGGCCATCCATGTCAGCCGTCGCGCCGTCGAGGGCCGCGACGCCGAAGCTCGCCGTGACCTGGAGGGCACCCCCCGGGGTCGGGATCCGCACGTGAGCGATCGCCGCCCTCAGCTTCTCGGCCACTCTCAGCGCCGAGGCGAGGCTGGTATACGGGAGCAGGACCGCGAACTCCTCGCCGCCCATCCGGCCGAAGGCGTCGGACTTGCGCAGCTCCTCGCGGCAGGCCGCCGTCGCCGCGGCCAGCACGAGGTCCCCGACCGCATGGCCGTGCCGGTCGTTGACCGACTTGAAGTGGTCGAGATCGACCATGATGCAGGAGAGATCGTGCCGGTGCCGTTGGGCCAGGGCGAAGGCCCGCGCAAACTCCTCGCGAAAAGCGCGTCGGGACAGGGTGCCGGTCAAACCGTCGGTCATGGCGAGCATTCGCAGTTCCAGCTCGCTCATCACGATTCGCGCGAGATCGGTCAGCGTCTCGACCTGATCGTCGAGGAAGCTGCGCGGCTTCGTATCCATCGCGCAGAGCGTGCCGATCCCGTGCCCCTCCGGGGTGATCAGCGGCGCGCCGGCATAGAAGCGGATGTGGGGCGCGCCGACCACGAAGGGGTTGGCCAGAAAACGCGGGTCTTCGTTCGTATCGGGGACGATCAGCGCGCGGGTTTCGCGGATGGCGACATCGCAGAGGGCCGGTCCGCGGGGCGTCTCGCAGGCTGCGACGCCGGTCCGAGACTTGAACCACTGACGATGCCCGTCGATCAGCGTGATGGTCGACATCGGCACGTCGAAGATCCGCCGCGTCAGCCGCGTGATCCGGTCGAACGCCTCTTCGCACGGCGTGTCGAGGATGTCGTAACGGTCGAGTGCGGCGAGCCGCTCGGGCTCACGCTTTTGTCCCTCAGCGGGCATGACACGAACTTACCGGCGGTGGAAGACGGACCGGATTACTACGCGGCCGTGCTTTACGAACGGTTTTTCGTCAACGGCCACAAGACCGCGACCCGTGAGAAGGGGGTGCGAAAAGTGGAAGTCGGTTTTCCGAAAACCGAGCCTTGCGGCTAAGCTACCGAAAGCAGCGCTGCAGCCTTATCCTCGTGGCTCCACATCCTGTCCCGGCTGGGCTGGGCGTCGGAGGAACCCGATCCGGCACGCGCAATAGCGGACAGGACGGCGGACATCCGGTCCGGCCGTCCCCAAATCCGTCAGCGGTCGCCGAAGCCCGACAGCAGCTTCTCGATCTGCGCCATGCCGTTCTCGCGGGCCTTGGCCTCGGAGTGGTGGTTGCGGTCGGAGCGCTGGGCCAGTTTGCCGTGCTTGCGGATCGCCCACTGGTATGAGCCCCCGTCGGCCTTCGGCGGGATGATCTCCAGGGTGTAGGGGTGCGTCTCGTTATCGTTCATAGCGGTCTCATGCCACGCAAGGCGCCCGGAACCAAGATAGATCGCGCGGCCGTGGCGTCGAATCGGCCGCAAGCGTGCCGGAAAACACGTCAACGGCTCCGAAAGGCCGCCAGCGCCACGCGATGGGCGACGACGATCTGGCCGCGGCGGAGCACGACCGACCCACGCTCGGCCCACTCGCCGAGGATGCGACTGATCACCTCGCGCACGCTGCCGAGGTCCGAGGCGAGCTGGTGATGGGTCTTGACGACGATACCGTCGGCATCGGCCTCGACCAGAAGGCGGCGGGCGAGGCGCTGCTCCAGCGACGCGAAGGCGATGTCGTCCACCAGGGTGAACAGGCTGGAGAGCAGGCGGGTATAGTCGTCGAGCACGAAGGCACGGAATTCGGCGCTCTCGGCCATGAGTTGCCGGAAAATGTCGATCGGCAGCGCGGCGAGTTCGGTGCGTGTCTCGGCGACGCTCTCGGCCGGGAAATTGCCACCGGACAGCAGGCATTGGGTGGTCAGCACGCAGGTGCCGCCGCCGGTCACCTTGTAGATCAGCATCTCACGGCCGGTTTCCGACACCCGGAAGACGCGGGTGCGCCCGTCGATGCACATCAGATAGTAGGCGCAAGGTCCCTCGAGTTCGTAGGCGACGGCGTTCGCCTCCAGCACCGGAAACTGCACGGTGCCGCGCGCGATCTGGAGATGCGCCGCGGAGAAGTTTCCGATGAGCGGAAAGCGCTCGATCCAGCGCTCGATCCGATGACTGTCCGGCATGCGTGGCGTCCGCCTGTCGCCGGTCCGTCGAGGCGGCCGGCCCCTTTTTTTTTGGAAGTTCTTCCCGCCGGAGGGCTTCCTGTGTGACCTGGGTCACCGACATGAGCGGCCTTCCACGATAACACTCCCCTACACCGATCATAAGCCGTGGCTCGACGACGCGCAGAGTTGCCGGCGCCGTCCGGCACCCCCGGGAGATACCCTGCCGTGCGCGCCCCTGCCCTCGCCCTTCTCGTCGCGCTGGCTGCCGCCGGTCCGGCCCTCGCCGCACAGGACATGCTGCTGGGGGCCGACATGACCTCGGACAAGATGACGAAGGCCGAGATGACCCGTGCGGATATCGAGGGTCTGATCGCGGGAGCCGGCGGTAAGCCGATCGACCTCCATGACAGGAGTCTGTCGGGTCTCGACCTGTCGGGGCTCGACCTCAGGGGGGCCAACTTGCGCACCGCGCGGCTCAACGGCACCGACCTCCAGGGCGCCGACCTCGGCGGCGCCAACCTGCAGCAGGCCTGGTTCCTGAAGGCGAACCTCAGCGGGGCCAAGCTCGTCGGAGCCGACATGTTCGGCATCACGGCGCGCAACGCGAATTTCTCGGGAGCCGATCTCAGCCGGGCCAAGCCGATCGGCGACTTCTCCGGGGCGAACCTCAGGGGCGCAACGCTGACCGATCTCAAGGGCAACGCCGACATGAGGAACCAGTCCATGGGCCTGATGGGCACGGTGTTCACGGGCGTGAACCTGGAGGGCGCGACGTTGAAGGGCGCCGGTCTGAGCCACGCCAAACTCGACTATGCCAACCTCAAGGGCGCCGACCTCAGCGAGGCGAACCTGACCGCCGCTGACGCTTCCGGCACCGATCTGTCTGGAGCCATCATCACCGGCGCCAGCGTGAAGGGCATGGACGTGAGCGGGGCCAAGCTGCTGGGGATCAAAGGCCGGGACACTGCCAGGGGTTGGGCCGATCTCGTCAACGCCGACCGGGCGATCGCCGATACGAGCCGGTGATCACGCAAGAGTTTGATGTCTGCACCGGCCGTGGCCGGCCTGGGCCGCGGACAGGATGCCCGTCCAGGGCTACGAGTAACCGAATGACAGGCCCAGTCGAATGGACCCGGCCTGAAGCGGATAGGTCGTGGTCGTCTCGAGCCGCTCCGTTTCCCGAGCAAGCCAACGAAGCCGGTCAAACCATGCTCCCTCGCCGAACCCTCCTCGCCCTCGCGGCTCTTTTCACGCTCGGTCTCGCGCCCCCCGCCCGGGCCGGCGAGAGCGTGGCCTACACGCCCGATGCGTTCGCCGCCGCGCAGAAGGCCGGCAAGCCGATCCTCGTCGAGGTCAGCGCGCCCTGGTGCCCGATCTGCAAGACGCAGAAGCCGATCCTGGCCAGACTTGCCAAGGACCCGCGATTCAAGGACCTGCAGATCTTCGACATCGACTTCGACAGCCAGAAGCCGGCCCTGCGCACCTTCGACGCCCGCACCCAGAGCACGCTCATCGCCTACAAGGGCGGCACCGAAGTCGGCCGTTCCGTCGGCGAAACCCAGCCGGAATGGATCGAGGGGCTGCTCGAGAAGGCGCTCTGAGGGCCTGCCATGGTCACGACGTTCGGCCTCGCCTTCCTCGCGGGCATCCTCTCTGTGTTGTCGCCCTGCGTGTTGCCGCTGCTGCCGCTGGTGCTCGGGGCAGCGGCCTCCGAGCATAGATACGGTCCGGCGGCGCTTGCGGCGGGGCTCGCGATCTCCTTCGTCGCGATCGGACTGTTCGTGGCCACGATCGGTTTTTCGCTCGGGCTCGATACCGGCGTGTTTCGCACCGTCGCGGCGATCCTGCTGATCGGCGTCGGCCTCGTGCTGATACTGCCGGTGCTGCAGACCCGGCTCGCCACCGCCGCCGGCCCCGTGAGCAACTGGACGGAGACGCGCTTCGGCGGGTTCTCCACGACTGGGCTCGCCGGACAATTTGGCGTCGGCCTGCTGCTCGGGGCGGTGTGGAGCCCCTGCGTCGGCCCGACGCTCGGCGCGGCGTCACTGCTGGCCTCGCAGGGCCGGGATCTCGGCACCGTCGCGGTGACGATGCTGCTGTTCGGCCTCGGCGCAGCCTTGCCGCTCCTCGTCTTCGGCATGCTTTCGCGCGAGATGCTGATGCGCTGGCGCGACCGGATGATGAGCCTCGGCAAGGGCATGAGGGCGGCGCTCGGCGCGATCCTCGTGGTGACCGGCCTCGTCATCGTATCCGGCTACGACAAGCTGCTGGAGACGGCCCTGGTGGACGCCTCGCCGGACTGGCTGACGAACCTGACCACGCGGTTCTGACCGGCTCCCTTTACCGGACGCCTGAAGCCTGAGCGGAAGGCGATCCGGCACGGGGTCCGACGCTTCGCTCCGTGCCAGGACCACCAGCCTCCTCTCGCGTTGACCGCCCGTAAACGCTGTTTTGGTAAGCCCGGCTGCGATCGCGCCTGTGTCTGCCGATCGCCCGAGGAGGCCCCCTGCGTGGCTCGATTCCCGCGTTTCACGCGGCCGGCGCCGGTCTTCGGCTTGGCGGCGCTCGCGCTCGCGTCCTGCGGCCCGGATGCCGACGGGCCGCCGCCGCCGCTCGTGCGGAGTTTCGTGGTGGCGCCCGGGGGAGCCGGCGTGCAGCGCTTCACCGGTGTGGTGCGGGCGCGGACCGAGAGCGCGCTCGGCTTCCGTGTCGCCGGCAAGATTTCGGAGCGCCTCGTCGATCCGGGCGACCGGGTGAAGCGCGGCCAGCCGCTGATGCGACTCGACCACGCCGATTTCGGCCTCGCGCTGAGTTCGGCCAAAGCCACCGTCGACGCCGCGCGGGCCCAGATGGTGAAGACGGCCGCCGACGAGAAGCGCAGCCGCCGGCTGGCCACCGAGGGCTGGGTCTCGGTGCAGGCCTACGACCAGATCAAGGCTGCGGCCGACGCGGCGGCCGCGCAATTCGCCGCCGCCGAGGCTCAGGCCGGCCAGATCGGCAACCAGGCGGCTTATGCAGAACTCCAGGCCGATGCCGACGGCGTGGTCATGGAAGTGCCGGCGGAGCCGGGACAGGTCGTCGGCGCCGGCCAGACCGTGGTGCGCCTCGCCCGCGACGGTGCCCGCGAGGCCGAGGTTTTCCTACCCGAGGGCGCCGAGCGCATGGCCAATGCCGACGCCACCGCCGCGCTCTATGCCAGCCGTGATGCCGCCTTCCCCGCGCATCTGCGCGAACTCTCGGCCATGGCCGATCCGGCGACGCGCACCTATCGCGCCCGCTACGTTCTCGAAGGCACCGGCGAATCCGCAGCCTTGGGTGCCACGGTCACCGTCGCGCTGCAGGCGAGCCTGCGCGGCAACGACGCGAGCTTTTCCGTGCCGCTCGGCGCACTCTTCGACAGTGGCGACGGCCCGTCAGTCTGGAAGATCGACCCCGCCACCCGCACCGTCGCCGCCCAGCCGGTGCTGGTCACCCGGATGCGCGAGGAAAGCGCCGACATCGCCTTCGGGCTCAACGAGGGCGACCGCATCGTCGCGCTCGGCGCGCATCTGCTCAAAGGTGGGCAGCGCGTCCGCGTCGGCGCCGAGCGCGTGGCGGATGCCGTGAAATGACCGGCTTCAACCTTTCGGCGCTGGCGGTTCGCGAGCGGGCGATCACGCTGTTTCTGATCATTGCGACGATAGGCGCCGGCTGCTTCGCCTTCGTGAAGATGGGGCGCGCCGAGGATCCCTCCTTCACCGTCAAGACGCTGGTGGTCTCCGCTGCGTGGCCCGGCGCGACGGCCGAGGAGATGCAGCGGCAGGTCGCCGACCCTCTCGAAAAGCGTCTTCAGGAACTCACCTGGTACGACCGCGTCGAGACCACCTCGCGCCCGGGCCTCGTGCTGATGAAGCTCAACCTCAAGGACGGCACCCCGGCCGCCGAGGTGCCCGAGCAGTTCTACCAGACCCGAAAGAAGCTCGCGGATACCGCGAGCACCCTCCCCCGCGGCGTCTACGGTCCCTTCGTCAACGACGAATTCTCCGACGTCTACTTCTCGCTCTACGCGCTGCAGGCCCGGGACATGCCGCATCGCCATCTGGTTGCGCAGGCGGAGGAATTGCGCCAGCGGCTGCTGCGGGTGCCCGGCGTCGGCAAGGTCAACATTCTGGGCGAGCAGGCCCAGAAGATCTTCGTCGAGATCTCCTATCAGCGCCTCGCTACGCTCGGCATCAGCGGACAGGCGCTGTTCGCCGCGATCGCCGCGCAGAACGACCTGACGCCCGGCGGCTTCGTCGAGACCGCCGGCCCACGCACCTATCTCCGCCTCGACGGGGCGCTGGAGGGCATCGAGGCAGTCAAGGCGATCCCCGTCGGCACGGGCGGCCGCAGCCTCAAGCTCGGCGACGTGGCCGAGGTCACGCGCGGCTACGAGGACCCGAAGAGCTTCGTGATCCACAACGACGGCGAGCCGGCCCTGCTGCTCGGCCTCGTGATGAAGCCCGGCACGAACGGCCTCAGCCTCGGCGCGGCCCTCGTGAGGGAAGAGGCCGGCATCCGCGCCTCGCTGCCGGCCGGCCTGAAATTGGAAAAGATCTCGGATCAGGCGCGGGTCATCGACGCGTCCATCGACGAGTTCATGGTCAAATTCTTCACGGCGCTGGCCGTGGTCGTCGGCGTCAGCCTGCTGACGCTCGGGCTGCGCGTCGGCATCGTCGTGGCGCTGGCGGTGCCGCTGACCTTGTCGGCCGTGTTCGTCGTGATGATGGCCACCGGCCGCGATTTCGATCGGATCACCCTGGGCGCCCTCATCCTGTCGCTCGGCCTATTGGTGGACGATGCCATCATTGCAATCGAGATGATGGTGGTGCGCATGGAGGAAGGTGCCGACCGGATCAGCGCCGCCACCCATGTCTGGGGCACGACGGCTTTGCCGATGCTCTCGGGTACGATCATCACCATTGCCGGCTTCCTGCCGGTGGGTTTCGGCCGATCCACCGCCGGAGAATACGCCGGCAACATCTTCTGGGTCGTGGCGTTCTCGCTGATCGTCTCGTGGTTCGTGGCGGTGACCTTCACGCCGTATCTCGGCGTGAAGCTGCTCCCCCAGATCAAGCGGGTCGAAGGCGGGCACGACGCGATCTACGCGACCAAGCACTACGCACGCCTGCGCCGGCTGGTCCGCCTCTGCGTCGACCGCAAAAAGCTCGTCGCCGGGCTGACGCTCGGCCTGTTCGTGCTCGCGGCGGCCGGCGCGGGCCTCGTCGAGCAGCAGTTCTTTCCGAATTCCGACCGGCCGGAGCTGATCGTCGAGGTGAACATGCCGCCGGGCACGGCCTTCGACGTCACCGAGGCCTCGGTGAAGCGGATCGAGGCGGCTTTGCGCGCCGAGCCGGAATCCCGGATCGTCACGGCCTATGTCGGCCAGGGCCTGCCGCGCTTCATCCTGCCGCTCGATCCGGAACTGCCCGATCCGGCCTTCGCGCAAATCGTGGTGCTCACCGCCGACAGCCACGCCCGCGACCGGCTCAAGGACAAGGCGCGGGCCATGGTCGAGGCCGGGCTGTTTCCCGAGGCGCGGGTGCGGGTGACGCAGTTCGTGTTCGGGCCGCCAGTGCGCTATCCCGTTCTCTTCCGGGTGATCGGCCCCGATCTCGACGAGCTGCGAAAGATCGCGGCGCGGGTGCGGGACGTCGTCGCCGCCAACCCGGACATGCGCCTCGCACATCTCGACTGGGGCGACAGGACGCCGAACCTGCGCCTCGCCTTCGACCAGGAGCGCCTGCGCCTGCTCGGCCTCTCTCCCCGCGACGCGGCGATGCAACTCCAGACCATGCTCAACGGAGCACCGGCCACGCAGGTGCGCGAAAACCTGCGCCCGGTCGACGTGATGGTGCGCAGTCCCTCGGCCGAGCGCCGCACGCTGGGCTCCATCGGCAGCATGACCCTGGTTACGAGCGATGGAAAAGCCGTGCCGCTCTCACAGGTCGCCCGGCTCGAGAGCCGCAGCGAGGACGCGGTGCTCAAGCGCTACGATCGCAATCCCTGCATCGCCGTGCAGGGCGACGTACGCGACGGGCGGCAACCGCCGGACGTGACGGCGAAGATCCTGCCGCTGCTGGAGCCGATCAAGGCCGGGCTGCCGCCGGGCTACCGCATCGATACGGGCGGTTCGGTCGAGGACAGCGCCAAGGCGCAGGCGGCGCTCGGTGCAGTCTTTCCGCTGATGCTCGTGGTGACGCTCACCGTCCTGATGTTTCAGGTCCGCTCGTTCTCGACGATGTTCATGGTGCTCGCCACCGCTCCCCTCGGGCTCTGCGGCGCGGTGCCGACGCTTCTCGTGTTCGGCCAGGCCTTCGGTTTCAACGCCATCCTCGGCCTCATTGGGCTGTCGGGCATCCTGATGCGCAACACCCTGATTCTCGTCGACCAGATCGATCGAGAGAAGGCGGCCGGCCTCTCGGATTACGACGCCATCGTCGAATCGACGGTGCGCCGCGCCCGGCCGGTTATTCTCACGGCGCTCGCCGCCATGCTCGCCTTCATCCCCCTGACCCATTCGGTGTTCTGGGGCGCGCTGGCCTACGTGCTGATCGGCGGGGTGGGAGTCGGCACGGTACTGACGCTGCTCTTCCTGCCGGCCTTGTATGCGCTGTGGTTCCGGGTGGCGGCACCGGTCGTTGCGGCGGCGGAGGAGTCAGTGTGGATGCCGGCCGAGCCGGTCGGTGCATGACGCCCGCCAGACACTGTCGCGCACAGGGGGGTGGGTTGGAGCGATACCGTACGAGCGCAAGTCGCTCGCAGCGGTCCCACCACACCGACCGTCCCTGCGCCGCCTTTCCCAAACCGAACCCATCGCCCAACATCATTCGTTAATCGCGTCCGCACCCAGCTGCGCCACGCCGTTGAGAATTAAGCCGAAAGCAATCCGCAATCGCAAAACTCCTTCCACTACGCGCAACCACAAGCGCGAGCGGCGGGCACGGCATGAGCATCATCGACACCAGCGACGCAGGCCGATCCGGCCTCACCGGCAGCGCGCGCGATTTTCGCGTCCCGGGCGGTCCGGATCTGCTGGGGCGCGGCGACGGCTTCTTCGCGTGGCAGCAGACACGGCGGCAGAACGGATACTGGCCGTTCTCGCGCTCCACCGAGACCCGCCCCGGCACCGCCTGCCGAGCACGCGACGACAGCGGCAACCCGATGGAGGGCGTCAACTTCTCCTCGCAGGACTACTTGAGCCTCGCCGCGCATCCGGAGATCGCCGAGGTCGCGACCGATGCCGTGAAGCGCTTCGGCGTCCACAGCGCCGGCTCGGCCGTGCTGGTCGGCAACACCGCGAGTTCGGTCGCCCTGGAGCGCCGCATCGCCGACTTCCTCGAGATGGAGCAGGCCGTGCTCTATCCGACCGGCTGGGCGGCCGGCTACGGCGTGATCCGCGGGCTCGTGCGCTCGGCCGACCACATCGTGATGGACGCCCTCTCGCATACCTGCCTGCAGGAGGGCGCCAGCGCGTCAACGCAGAACATCTCGCTGTTCCGCCATCTCGACCTCGACCATTGCCGATCGAAGCTCCAGGCGATCCGCGCGAAGGACGCGCGAAACGGCGTCATGGTCATCACCGAGGGCCTGTTCTCGATGGACTCGGACACGCCCGATCTCGCCGCGCTGCAGGCGCTCTGCAACGAATACAGCGCCACGCTGATGGTCGACGTCGCCCATGATCTCGGTGCGCTCGGCACGGAAGGACGCGGCCATATCGGCATCCAGGGGATGCTGGGGAAGGTCGACCTCGTGATGGGCAGCTTCTCCAAGACCTTCGCCTCGAACGGCGGCTTCGTCGCCACCAACCGGCGCGCGATCAAGGAATACCTTCGCTACTACAGCCCCTCGACCACCTTCTCGAACGCGCTCTCGCCGGTGCAGACCGCGGTGATCGGCAAGGCCTTCGAGATCGTCGCCTCCGCCGAGGGCAAGATGCTTCGCGAAAAACTGATGCGGAACGTCGTCAGCCTGCGCAGGCAGTTCGGCGAGCAGGGCCTCGACGTCTACGGCGACCCCTCGGCGATCGTCTGCGCCAAGGTCGGAGCCGAGAGCATCGCCCGTATGGTCAGCCGCCGCCTGCCGACGCTGGGCCTGCTCGCCAACCTCGTCGAGTACCCCGCCGTGGCCAAGGGTGCCGCGCGCTTCCGGCTGCAGGTCATGGCCGGCCATTCCGAGGAAAACATCCGGCACGCCGTCAAAGCGATCAAGCTCGCGGTGGACGAAGCGCGAATCATGGCGGCGGTGCGCGAGGCGCGTTCGCGGGCGATGGCGGCGTAGCGCCTCGCCGAGGGCGCGCATTCCCACCGATCCGGCTATACCCGGCCCAGTGATCCCCGCTCAGCCCCGCCCCTTCCTCGACGTCTCGCGTTCCGTGCTCGGCCGGCCCTGGCGCGAGCGCGGTGCCGACGCGACGCAGCACGCCTTCGCCACGACGATGACGCAGGCGCACGGCTTGCCGGACCTGCTCGCTCGCATCCTCGCGAGCCGCGGCGTGCGGCCGGAACAGGCGGAGACATTTCTGGCCCCCAAGATCCGCGACCTGATGCCGGACCCGTCCGTGCTCGTGGACATGGAGGCCGCTGCCGAGCGCCTCGCCCGCGCCGTCAAGACCGCCGAGCCGGTGGCCATCTTCGGGGATTACGACGTCGACGGCGCGGCCAGCGCCGCGCTCCTCGCCGGCTACCTGCGGGCGCTCGACGTGCCGGTGCAGATCTGGATTCCCGACCGCATCACCGAGGGCTACGGCCCCAACGTCGCCGCGGTGACGAAGCTGGCCGAGAACGGCGCGCGCCTGCTCGTCTGCGTCGATTGCGGGACCGCCGGCCACGCGCCGCTGGAAGCCGCGAGGGCGCTCGGCCTCGACGCCATCGTGCTCGACCACCACGCCGCCACCGAGCGCCTGCCGCCGACGGTCGCGCTGGTGAACCCGAACCGCCTCGACGACCTGTCGGGCCTCGGCCACCTCTGCGCTGCGGGCGTGGTGTTCCTGACCCTCGTTGCCCTCAATCGCCGCCTTCGCCAACTCGGCGCCTTCGCCAACCGCCAAGGACCGGCGCTCACCGATTCCCTCGACCTCGTGGCCCTCGCCACCGTCGCCGACGTGGTGCCGCTCGTCGGCCTCAACCGCGCCTTCGTGGTGCAGGGCCTGACCGTGATGCGCGGGCGCGGCCGGCCCGGACTCGCGGCGCTGTTCGACGCGGCTGGATTGAGCGAGCCGCCGGAGGCCTGGCATCTCGGCTATCTCGTCGGCCCGCGCATCAATGCGGGTGGACGTATCGGCGATGCCGGGCTCGGCTCGCAGCTTCTGGGCACAGCGGACCCGGCCGAAGCCCACCGCATCGCCGTCGAACTCGACCGGCTGAACCGCGAGCGGCAGGCGATCGAGGCGCTGGCCGTCGAGGAGGCCGAGGCCGCGATGGATCGCGACCTGATGGGCGAACCCGGCCGGCCGGTCCTCGTCACCGGCTCGGATGCGTGGCATCCGGGCATCGTCGGGCTGATCGCGGCGCGTCTGAAGGAGCGCTTCGGTCGCCCGGCCTTCGCCTTCGCGATCCGCTCGGACGGCACCGCCACCGGCTCCGGCCGATCGATCCTCGGCGCCGATCTCGGCCGTGCCGTCCACGATGCGGTCGAGGCCGGCCTTGCGATCAAGGGCGGCGGCCACGCCATGGCGGCGGGCGTAACCCTGCCCAGTTCGGATTTTTCCGCTTTCTCCGCGCATCTCGCATCGGCACTCGGCTCGGCCGTCACCGCGGCCCGTGATGCGGAAGCCCTGCTGATCGACGGCACCGTCAGCGCGGGCGGCGCCACCGCCGAACTCGTCAAGACGATCCAGCGCGCCGGCCCCTTCGGCCAGGGTGCGCCGGAGCCCGTCCTCGCCCTTCCCCGGCACCGCCTCGTCGATGCGGCCGTCGTCGGCAACGGCCATGTCCGCGCCCGTTTCCGCAGCCGCGACGGGCAGATCGTCGGCGCCATCGCCTTCCGCGTCGCCCAGGGACCGCTCGGGCTGGCGCTGCTCGGCGGCATCGGCCAGGATTTCCACGTCGCCGGCACCCTCTCCACCGATCGCTGGCGGGGGGCCGAGCGGGCGCAGCTGCGCATCGGCGATCTTGCGGTCCCGGAGTGACACTCCGGCGCGTCGTGTTCGCGCAGCCCGCGATCCTGTTGACACCCGGAAACGCCCTCACCATAAGGACGCCCTGTCGAGACCACCCCTCGGGGCGGTCCTGCGGTTTGGGGGAATGTCCCGAGCGGCAAAGGGGGCGGACTGTAAATCCGCTGCGTAAGCTTCGTAGGTTCGAGTCCTACTTCCCCCACCAAACCTACACGACGGATGCCTTCTCAACGCTTCGGCGCCATGCTATCCGGTGCCGTATGCGGGTGTAGCTCAATGGTAGAGCAGCAGCCTTCCAAGCTGAATACCCGGGTTCGATTCCCGGTACCCGCTCCATCATGTCCTGGCATTTGGCGGAATGACTGAAGCGGGGTTTTTGCCCCGCTTTTTGCTCAGGTCCTGACGACGCCCGTACACATTTCGCGATCTGAACGGATCCGGCCATTCGGTCGAAGGCTGCCCGGGAGCGAACGGGCCGTGGCCCGTCCGTGATCCATCGTAGCGGCGATCACCAGCGGACGACGACCTGCGCCCGAACGGTGCGGGGTGCGCCGGGGCTGATGTTGTTGTTGCCGTCGGCGGTGGCGATGTAGCGCCGGTCGAACACGTTCTCGATGTTGACCTGGGCGCGCGCGTATTCGTTGATCTTGTAGAACAGGCCCAGATCGAAGCGGGTGATACCCGGCAGCCTGACGGTGTCGTCCGACGATGCGAAGGTGTGCCCGGTCTGGATGTAGCCGACGCCGAGGGAGAATTCGTCCGTCACGTCGAACTTGTTCCAGAGCGTGAAGGCGTTGAACGGCACGAGCCCGACGCGGTTGCCCGGCCTGATGCCGGCTGTCGCCGCCCCGAAGCCGGAGACGATGGTCGCGTCGATGAAGGAGTAGCCGCCCGAGGCCTGCCACCAGTCGGTGACGTAGCCGTTGATGCCGATTTCCGCGCCTTGCGTGTTGGTCTGGCCGCTGGCGAGGAAGAACCCGGCCCGGTTCGGGTCGTTCAGGCGTTGGTTGAACCGGTCGAGGTTATAAAGCGCGCCGGTCAACTGCAGAACCGGCGAGACATCGTACTTCACGCCGATCTCGGCATTCTCGAAGCGCTCCGGCTCGGTGATGGCGAGGCCGGGGGACAGCGTCGAGAACTGGTCACCCGAGGAGGGCAGGTAGGAGATCGCGTAGCTGCCGTAGAAGGCGAGGTTCGCGAATGGCTTCACCACGACGCCGGCGCGTGGCGAGACCAGGTCGTCGACGCGGGCATTGACCGCGGCCGTGCGCCGGTCCTGCGACGAGAAGTCGAAATGGTCGTAGCGCAGGCCGCCGATGAACTGCAGATGCTCGTTCACCTCGATCTGGTCCTGGGCATACACGGCGGCGAGGCCGAGACTGTAGGTGTTGTTCGCCCCTGTCGTGTTGCGGAACGTTACCGGCACGCGCGTCACCGGCGAAAGCGGGTTCACCACCAGCGTCTGCGTACCAGTCGTCGAGAAGAAGCCCTCCTCGCGGAAGGCGAGGCCCTCCTGGTAGCCGAGTTCGAAACCGGCCACGACGGTGTGCTTGAGGAGCCCCGTCGCGAACTGGTAGGTGAAATCGTTTTGCGAGAAGTAGTTCGTGCGCGGGGTTTCGTTGTTGTAGGCGGTGATGTTGACCGCCGTCCCAGCCGCGTTGACTGGGCCGCCCGGATAAACGTTCTGATAGAATTTCTGGTAGTCGGCGAAGCGCAGTGTGCTGTGCAGGGCCACGCCCGACTCGAACAGATGGTCGAGGGTGGCGGTGGCGATGTTGGCGTCGACCTTGGCGTAGCTCAGGTCCGGATTGCCGAAATAGGTCGAGGTGTTCTGGCGGTAGCGATAGGCCCGGCCGAACTGCGAGGGGATGCCGCGGTCGGTGGTGCGCTCGTCGTGGAAGTACTCGTAGGAGAGCTTCAGCGTCGTCTGCGGCCCGATGAGGAAGGTCATCGTCGGATTGACGCCGTAGCGGCGGATGTCGACGAAGTCGCGATAGGTCCCGGTATCCTCGAAAACGCCGTTGAGGCGGAAGAACACGCTGTCCGAGATCCGGTCGCCGACATCGAGCGCGACGCGCTTGTTGTCGAACTGGCCGCCCTGGGCGACGATCTCACGGATCGGAACGCCGTCGGCTTCCTTCAGCACGCGGTTGATGACGCCGCCGCCGCCGCCGCGGCCGAAGATCAGCGCGTTCGGGCCTTTGAGCACCTCGATGCGCTGGGTGTTGTAGAGATCGCGAAAGTACTGGACGTCGTCGCGGATGCCGTTGACGAAGAAGTCGGCGTTCGAGCGCTGCCCGCGGATGACGAGATCGTCGCGGTTGCCCTCACCCTGGTGCGGGATGATGCCCGGCACGTAGCGCACGGCCTCCTCGATGCTCTGAAAACCCTGGTCGCGGATCTGCTGCTGCGTCACCACCGTGACGGATTGCGGCGTGTCGATCAGCGGCGTCGCGGTCTTGGTGGCGCTGCGCGTGGCTTTCGTGAGATAGCCGACGGTGACGCCGCCCAATGGCTCCTGGCGCAGGCCGCCCTCGCCCGCGACGCTGAGTTCGTCGAGGGTCGTCGCCGTCGCCCCGGCCAGCGCTGCTCCGGTCGTGTCGGCTCCCGGTTCGCGTGGGGCGGCCGAGGCCATGCCGAGACCCGCCGCCGATCCGCAGACAATTAGGAATGCGCGGACCCTGCCGCGAATGACGACCTTGTGCATAGAAGCCCCCGAGCCACACCGTACGGGCGATCCAGCGACGTTTCGCGCAGGTTTTCGCCGAGGCATGTCTAGGCAGAGGGGTCAGTGTATGGTCAAATTACGGATCACCAATGTTTGCTTTTTAGAACCTGTCTAAATCAAGGGCCCAATAAAAATACTGGCTTCTGCACCGTTCGATCCGAGACATATTTGCGTCTTTGCTGAAAATCACGACGTTATGCTTGTCGAAGGCCCGAGTGAGAATATCGTAAGCCTGGGTGTGGCTTTCAGGACACCCGCATCGGCATCACACGGTCGGCCTGTGGAAAACGGGCTGCTCCCCAGCCGCAACTCTCGAGTTCGACAGTGAAAGTTCTACTCATCGAGGATGACGCGTGCACCGCCGCCCTCGTGGCTGCCGGCCTGTCGGAAGCAGGACACAGCGTCGAGCACGCTGCCGACGGCATCGAGGGTCTGCGGCTCGCGCGCGAAGGCAGCTACGACGTCGCGGTCGTCGATCGGATGCTGCCGGGGATCGACGGCCTCAACCTCGCGCGGATGCTGCGCGCCGCCGGCATACAGACGCCGCTTCTGTTTCTCACGACGATGTCCGGCATCGACGACCGGGTCGACGGTCTCGAAGCCGGCGGGGACGACTACCTCGTCAAGCCATATGCCTTCCCGGAACTCCTGGCCCGGGTCAACGCTCTCGGACGTCGGCCGCTGCTCGCAACCGTCCGGACGGTTCTTCGGGTGGCGGACCTCGAGATGGACCTGATCGCGCGGAAGGTCCGGCGCGCCGGGCGTACGATCGAACTGCAGCCGCGCGAATTTCAGCTGCTCGAGTTTCTCCTGCGCAATGCAGGCTGTCTGGTGACCCGCCGCCAGCTGCTCGAGAACGTCTGGGAATTCCAGTTCGACCCGAAGACCAACATCGTCGAAACCCATATGAGCCGCCTGCGCGCCAAGGTGGACCGGGGCTTCGACTGCTGGCTCATCGAAACCGTACGCGGCTCCGGATACCTGCTTCGTGGCCTTCCTTCGTAAGCTCGTCCGCAGCGCCGGATTTCGATACGCGCTCCTCTACACCGTCGCCCTGGTATGTTCGGTCGCCGCGATCGGCTGGTTGGTGGAGAAGGCCGTCACCGATGCCCTGCGGGTCCAGACCCGCGGTCACGTCGACCGCGAGATCAGCGCGCTCGCCGTCGAGTTCGTCCATGGCGGTCGCGCCGATCTCGAAGCGGCGCTGGCCGGGCGTCCGACGGGCGACGAGGCGCGTCAGCGGTTCGCGATCGTCGAAACGGACGGTCGTATCGTCTTAGGCGACCCCAAACTCGCCGCTTTCAAACCCAGCGCCAGTCCGTCGGCGCATGCTTTCGACGATGTCGACAGGACGGGATCGGGCCAACCCGTGATCGTCGCTGCTCAGGCGCTCGACGATGGGACGACCCTCATCGTGGTCGATGATCTCCAGAGCATTCAGGACGTCAGGGCGATCGTGAAGCAGGCCTTCACGACGGCGCTGTTCGCCTCCGCCGCGCTGGGGCTGGTCCTGGGTCTGTTCGTCTCCGGCGCCCTGTTGCGCCGGGTCGATGCCGTGACCCGAACGGCCGAGGCCATTATCGCAGGCGATTTCGCACGACGGATTGCGACCACGGGCTCCGGCGACGATTTCGACCGGCTCGCCCGAACCTTCAACCGGATGCTGGACTGGATCTCCGGCCTGATGAACAACCTTCGGCAGGTCTCGAACGACGTCGCCCACGATCTGCGAACACCGCTCACGCGTCTTCAGCAAGGATTGCAGAACGCGAACCGCAGGCCCTCCACGAATGCGGAGTATCGTGCTGCCGTCGACAAGGCGGTGACGGAGATCGACGGAATTCTCGACATCTTTTCGGCTCTCCTGCGCATCGCACAGATCGAAGCGGGGGCTCGCCGCGCCGGGTTTCGAGCGATCGACCTTTCGCTGGTCGTTCGGACAGTCGCCGAGGCCTATGCCCCGGCCATCGAGGACGGAGGCCGGCGGCTGATCTGCGACATCGATCCGGATATGCGCGTCAACGGCGACAAGGAGCTGCTCACCCAACTGTTCTCGAACGTCTGCGAGAATGCCCTGCAACACACGCCGGTCGGCGCGACGATCCGGATCGAACTCCGCTCCATCGACGGCATGGCACGGGCAAGCATCGCCGATGACGGCCCCGGCATTCCGGTCGATGAGCGCGACAAGGTCTTGCGCAGGTTCTATCGGGTCGAGAAGAGCCGCGGCACCACCGGACACGGTCTCGGCCTGACGCTGGTCGCAGCGGTTGCGGATCTGCACGGTTGCGACCTGGAGATCGCCGACAACGCGCCCGGCCTTCGTGTCACCGCCACCTTCGCCCCATCGGTAGCCTAGCCGGCATTTCGATCGAGATGCCGTGCGAAAATCAGATGCGACGGAGTGCGCGGCGGCGATTGGCAGAGCCGTCTCGCATCAGGCCAACCATCCGTTTGACGCTCTCAACATGCACGAAAAATTGCAGAACGCTCGGCCGGTCTGAGCCAATGCGCGACGCTCTGAATTCAGTGCAGTTCGGTCGCCGCTGAATCGAATTCATGGAACCGAATCATGAAAAGAGTTTTTGATAATCAAAAACCATGATGATTTGGAGCGATTCTTATGCCGGATGCCGATGATCGAAAATCAATTGCTGCGCCTACCGTAGCGATGGCGGCTCTGTTGGTGGTATCTGGCATATGCGGCGCACGCGCCGAGGAGAAGTCTGCGACGGCGAGCCTGTTCGATCCGCACCTGACAATGCCGGGGCCGGTAAGCCCCACTTTCACACAGCCGCCGTCGGCGTCCCCCTTACCGGCTTTGGCGCCGGGCGCCGAGCGCGCAGAGACGACTTCGACGGCGACGGCCCGGAGCGACATTTCGGGTTCGATTGGGCCGCATCGGCGGCGCGTCGAGACGCGGAATACGACGAAGCTCGGCAGCGGCCGCGCGAGCTGGTACCAGCATCCCGGCCGTACTGCGAGTGGTGAGACGTTCAAGCCCGATGGCCTTACCGCTGCACATCACACGCTGCCCCTCGGTGCCCGGGTACGCGTGGTGAACAACGGGAACGGACGCTCCGTGATCGTGAGGATCACGGACCGGACGAACCAGCAGACCCAGAAGAAGCGGCCTTACATCATCGATCTCTCGCGCGGCAGCGCGCGGGCCCTGGGCATCGACGGCGTCGCCCAGGTTGCGCTTTACAAGGCCGACTGACTGGCCGGACCGTGCTGCGATCCGGAGCCACTGTCGTTCGGTCGATTCATGCCCTCTGGCGCCGCTCGTCGGAACGATTGTCCTGCCGCACATTGAAGAACGTCGCGTCGAGCATGGCTGCGCGCGTGATGAGATCGCCTTCTTGAGCCGGCTCGCCATCCATTTCAAAATGATACGCCTGCCCGGCGGTGCTGGTGATGACGAGGCTGACATCGAAATCGGCCAGAACGCGGATTGCTCTGCACAACAGGGCACCTTTAGCCGTGTGATCAATCATCGCCCGAGACCCCTGAAAGGCGAATTGCACGGTTATTTAATGCTCGCGTGATTCGTTGGGCTAGTGCGCGAAGGTCACGCCTGCAATCATTTGAGGCTGTCGGACCAAGTCAGATTTCGCCGACGTCAGAAAAGACAAATCATCGGAATTTGTCCACTAGTCGACAGTTTGGCCGTTTTGTCAGCGTTGATCCCCGATCCATTGCGGTATCGGGCAGTGCTGCACACCTGTCCCCAACGCGCGTTTAGCCATGTCGGCCGACGTGTTTCGTCGTGATCCTGACGCTCTGGCTAAGCTCTGGCAGCCTGAAAGGCCGTTCGGCGCGGACGCGCGGCGGAGTGACAATGAGCAGCGGTGTCCGCGTGCGATACGTTCGTTCTTGTCGAGGGCGCCGAGGGCGCCCTCGTCTTCAACGTACTCGATTGACGGTGATGCCGGGTCGGCGAAAACGAGCGCGCGGCATGTCCTTGAGCCATCGACCTATTTGAATCAGGTCGATGGCTTTCGAATCCAATGCGAAGTTCGTTGCGATCAAATAAAATTCCGTCGTCCGGTCAGATTTTCAGCCGCTTGTTGCACTCCGAATAATATCCGCCACCCTTCATGATCCAGTTCAGGCCGCCGTTGCCGCCATTGGCCTTGTTGATGTTGTACTGATCGAGACAGGTCTTCTGGCGCTGCTTGCCGGCGGACTCGCTGGCGTATTTCGGGTCGATCTTGCTCGGGAAGACCGCAGAGCCGGAGGCGGCCGGGGTCGTCGGCTTTGCGGTCGGCTCGGGCTTGGCGGCAGTCTGTGTCGGGGCGGGCTTGGCCGCTTCCGTCGGGGCAGCCGCGGGAGCCGTGGTGGTCGTTGCTGCGGCGGGCTGCGCGTCGGCACCGCATTGGGCCTTACGGAAGTCGTTCCACTTCGTCGCGCCGAGCGAGCCGTCCTTCTTGGCGGCCTGGTACTTGGTGGAACATTCGCTGGCGGAGAGGGCCGAGGCCGGCCCGCTCGCGCCAATCGTCAGGGCGAGGATCGAGGCGGCGAAAATCAGTCGGGACATGGGATGAAACCTCCCTGGCGCAGCGTTTACCAGTCCCGGAAATCTACGCCGTGCCCTGGATGCTGAGAAGGGCTCCCACGAGTTTTCCAAGCCCGTTGGACCACCCGTCCGTGCCGTCGCATCTCACGCGATCATGGCGACGGTCAGCGGCAGGTCCATGTCGCCGCTTCGTTCGCCGGCGGCGGTGAGCAGGGCGTGTACCTGCCCGCGATGATGGGTCTGGTGGTTGAAGAGATGTGTGACGATGAAGGCGCGCGGCGCGGTCATCTCGCGGCCGGCCGCACCGCTGAACCACGAGAGCGACCCGCCGAGCAGAGTCTCGTCGAGACGCGTGGCCCATGCGACGAGGTCCACGTCGACACGGGTACGCGCCGCGGCGAGGGCTTGGAAGGATTCGTGGAGTCGGTCGCTCTCGGCCAGTGCCTGCGCCGGCCTCTCCCAGCCGTCGATACGACTCATCCACATGCGGTCCGCCCAGAGCAGATGATTGAGCGTACCGTGAATCGAGCGCCAGAAGACGCCGCGATCGGCTCGCCGCTCGGCCTCGGAGAGGCGTCCGGCCGCGTCGTAGATCCGGGCATTCATGGCGGTGTTGTAGGCCGCCATGGTGCGCGCATAGCTCGGCGTGATCATGCCCGTCCTCCTGGCTCCCGACCGGCCCGTCACTCGGTCGGACGTCCGGCCGTCTGTGACTCGATCTCGAAATGATGCTGCCGCAGGCGGAAATGCCAACCCGGCATGAGCCACGTCAGCGAAACCGCCACACGCTCGACTGCTTGATCTCGGCATCCTCGAGCGAGCGCGTCACGGGCACTTCATAGGTCGCGATGGCATCCAGCCGGTCACGCGGAAGGTAGGAGCGGCCCGGATCGCCGATGAGGACCAGCGTGCCCATGGCGTGTAGCCCATGGAGCCAACCCCCGACCGCGCCGGCGAGGTCGCGCTCGTAACAGATGTCGGCGGCGAGCACGCCGTCGAACGGGCCATTGCAGCCGATGAGGTTTTCGCCCGTCGCCGTAATCCGGTCGGCGACTCCGTTTTCGGCAGCGTTGAGGGGAATGGCGGCGAGCGCGAAGGCGTCGAGGTCGCTCGCGAGCACATGCGCCGCTCCCGCCTTCGCCGCCGCGATGGCGACGAGGCCGGAGCCGGAGGCGAAGTCGAGCAGGCGCTTGCCTGCGACCGTCTCGGGATGGTCGAGGATGTACCGGGCCAGCGCCTGCCCTCCGGCCCAGGCGAAGGCCCAGAAGGGCGGCGGCAGGCCGATCTCTTCCAGTTCCTCTTCGGTCTTCTGCCAAAGCTCGGTCGCCTCGTCTGCGACGTGCAGCCGGATCTCGGGGGCGTACGGCACCGGCGTGAGGCGGGTGTTGGAGCGGATGAAGGCGAGCGGATCGCGGGAGGGCGTCACGCGGACAGCATTTCGGCGTAGATGCCGGCCACGGCACCGCCCACGGCCTCCTCGGTGTAGCCGCCCTCGAGGATACGGGCGTGGGCCGTCTCCCCCATCCGCTTCGCCAGCGCCAGGTCGCCGGCGAGACGTATCAACGCTGCGGCCAATGCCGGAGCATCGTCGGGCCGGACCAAAAACCCCTCCATGCCGTCCCGGACGAGGTCGCGGCAGCCCGGCACGTCGCTGGTGAGGATCGCACGACCGCTGGCGGCGGCCTCCAGCAGCGTACGCGGCAGTCCTTCTCCACCGCGCGAGGGCAGGCAACCGACGTGGTGGGCGGCGAACACGCCCGCGACGTCCCGCGTCGGCCCGTACCAGGTGACGCCGTCCTGACTCCAGGCGCGCAAGGTGGCTTCGGGGATGGCGCGGCGGTTGGAGGTGTCGGGCGCGCCGTAGAGCGAGAGTTCGACCGCGGCCCCCTGCCCTCGCGCCAGCCGCACGGCCTCCACCGCGATGTCGATACCCTTCGACCACAGCATCCGCGCCACGATCGCCACCCTCAGCGGCGGCATCGGTGGCAGCGGGCACGGCGCGAAGGCGTCGGGATCGACGCCGGCGCCGCCGACGATGGTCACGGCAGTGTCGGACGGGTCGAGCCCGAGCGCGCGGGCATCGTCGGCATTCTCGAACAGGTAGCGGGTGCGCCGGCTTGCCAGCGGCCCGCGGATCAGGCCCTTGAGCGCAAGCCGCGCGAGTTTTCCGGTGCGGTCCTCGCGGGCGCCGAGGAGGCCAAGGCCGGTGAGCGCGTAGACCCGATCGGGAATGCCCGCCATCGCCGCCGCCGTGCCGCCGACGAGGATGCCGCGCAGGGCGACGCAGTGCACGATGTCGGCTTTCAGGGCCTTCAGGATCGCGGAGAGCTGCCCGGCGGCGTAGCCTGCCGCCATCGGGTTGAGACTCGAACGCTCGGCCTCCAGCTCGACCACCCGTGCGCCGGTCGCCTCGATGACGGCCCTGTGCGCGCGCACCCGAGTGATCACCGCCACCGACAGGCCCATCGCCACGGCGGCACGCGCCATCGGCAGGAAGTGCGAGGCGAAGAACCAGTCCTCGGTGACCACGTAGGCGAGGGTCTTCTTTTGTAGAGTTGGGGTGTCCATCGCGGCGGTGTGTAGCATGGCCGCAGACGGTGCGGCACGGGACGCCGGAACACGCCGCATCGGATGCCGGTTGAGCCCTCACGTCGCGTGAGAAATCCAGCATGTCAGCCTGTGAGGACACCGGAACCGTCGATCCGCGCGAAGCCGCCGTCGAGGCCGGTTTGCGCTACGTCGACGACTCGAAGCCCGGCCTGACGCGCAAGCGCAGCGGAAGCGGCTTCTCCTTCCAGGATGCCGACGGCGCGACGATCCGCGACAAGGCCCTGATCGCGCGCATCAAGAAGCTCGCGATCCCGCCTGCCTACACCGACGTCTGGATCTGCCGCCACGCCAACGGCCACATCCAGGCGACCGGGCGGGACGCCAAGGGGCGCAAGCAGTACCGCTATCACCCGGAATTCCGGCAGGCCCGCGAGACGGCCAAGTTCGAACGCATCATGGCCTTCGCCGATGCGTTGCCCGGCATCCGTGCCCGCATCGACACGGACATGGGCAAGCGCGGGCTGAACCGCGAGAAGGTACTGGCGACGGTGGTGCATCTCCTCGAGAGCACGCTGATCCGCGTCGGCAACGACGACTATGCCCGCGCGAACAAGAGCTACGGCCTCTCGACCCTGCGCGACCGGCACGTGAAGATCGACGGGGCCGAACTGTCCTTCCGCTTCAAGGGCAAGAGCGGCAAGGAGTGGAACCTGTCGATCCGCGACCGGCGCGTCGCCAGGATCGTCAAGGCCTGCCAGGACCTGCCGGGCCAGGAGCTGTTCCAGTATCTCGACGAAGACGGCGAACGGCGCGACGTGACCTCGTCGGACGTCAACGCATACCTGCGGGAGATCACCGGGCAGGATTTTACGGCAAAGGATTTCCGCACCTGGGCGGGCACGGTGCTCGCGGCCCTGGCGCTCAAGGAATTCGAGACCTTCGACAGCGAGGCCAAGGCCAAGCGCAACGTGCGCGATGCCATCGAATCCGTCGCGAGCCGTCTCGGCAACACGCCGACGATCTGCCGCAAGTGTTACATCCACCCGCAGGTGGTCGACTGCTACCTCGAAGGTGCGCTGCTGCTGCAGGTGAAGGAGGCGGTCGAGGATGAGCTGGCCGAGGAACTCGACCAGCTTAAGCCGGAGGAGGCGGCCGTGTTGAGCCTGCTCCGCAACCGGCTACAGGATGCCACGAGGTCTCCGAGCACGAAGCGGACGAGCGCGAGGCGCAAGGGAGCACCGGCGAAGGCGCGCCCCACGAAGGGTCGGCGCGCCGCTTGATCCCTCAACAGCCGTGCCGGCCGCCTCAATGCGGGGCGCCACGGCGCGGGAGATCGACGTCCACAACGGGGTCGAGACCAAGTTGGCGGGCGAGCATCACGAGATCCTTGAGGCGTCCCGTCTGGGTCTTGCGGCGCAGGTTCAACCGATGCGTCTCGACGGTGCGGACGGAAAGCGACAGCCGCCGCGCGACCTCCTTGTTCGAAAACCCGGCGCTGAGGAAGCGCAGCACTTCGGCCTCGCGTGGCGTCAGCGACAGGGTCTCGGGGGCGGCAAGGAAGCCGCGCTCGCGCATGTCGATGCCGATCTCGGCCGTGGCCCCCGCGAGGCCGAGGATGACGCCGCAGACGTCGCGAATAGGGATGCCACGCCCGATGAAGGCGTCTGCGCCCGCAGCGAGCAGCCGCTGCAGATCTTCCGACCGAAGGGTCTGGAAGACCACCAGGATCCGCAAGGCCGGATGGCCGTCGCGCAAGGCCGCGATCCGCTCGCAGGTGGCTTCCGGCAACGAGTCGCGGAGGCAGACCAAGGCGACGGAGCTATCCGGCTCGCCACGGCTGAGATCCTCCTCGCCGATCGTGCGCAACGCCGGCGTGTGCTCCAGCGTGGCCCGGAAATTTGGATCGAGCCCGGGCGGCTCGTCGATGATCAGCACCCCGACGGCGTTACTCATGCCGCATTCCCCCAATTGAGCGTCCCACCGCAGAACATCGCGGTCGGGTCGGGGGTATTCAGAACAAGAGTCGTTCCAGCGCTTTGGAGGGTAGTTTCGGTTCAATTTCGATCTGCACTACGAAGATCTGTGCCATCCTGATCCCGATGCGGGACAGTTGCGGTAACCTTTCGTTAGTGTTTCTTAATGGTTAGCGAAAAGCGTTCCAGCCCGTCTCAGCAGGCTTTGCTGAGCGGCCGTTCTTCGCGCGCGGAAACGACCCGGTCGCGCCCGGTCGATTTGGCCTCGTAGAGGGCGATGTCCGCGCGCTTGAGCAGGCCGTCCACGGTCTCGCCGCTTCGCCACGCGCTGACGCCGAAGCTGCAGGAGAGCTTCACGGGCCCCCCCTCCGCCGGAATGCGCAAGGCGACGACGCGTCGGCGCAACCGCTCCGCGACTACGAGCGCCCTGGCGATGTCGCGATCGGGCAGCAGAAGCGCGAATTCCTCTCCACCGAGCCGGCCGGCAATGCCGTTCCCGGAGATGAGGGAGGCCACCGCCTTGATCGCCTCGTCACCGACATCGTGCCCATGGGCGTCGTTGATCCGCTTGAAGTGGTCGATGTCGACGAGGATCGCAGCCAGACTCCCGCCGGCCCCTGCATCGGCGACCGCCTCGTGTGCGCGCCGCATGAAGGCCCGGCGGTTCGTGAGGCCCGTCAGCGGATCGGTCTCGGCCAGCCGGATCAGCGCGCTCTGCATGGTGTTGAGCCGCTCGGCCGCCCGCAGCCGGGCGTGCAGTTCCTCTGCGCTCGGCGGCTTCTCGATGAAGTCGTCGGCGCCGCTGTCGAGCGCTTCGGCGAGCGTGTGCGTCGAGCGGGACGACGACATCACGATGATCGACAGCGGTCGGCTGGCATCGCCGAGAAGACGTGCGGCCCAGCACAGTTCCAAGCCGCTGATCGGCCGCACTTCGAGACTGGTGATCAGCGCGGTGATCGATGGATGCGCCGAGATGTAGTCGAGCGCCTGAGCGGAATCCGTGAACGGCTCGATCACGTGTCCGCGCGGTTCTAGAAGCCCGGCCACGAGCTTAAGTACGACGCGGCTCGAGTCGACGATCGCGATGTGCATACGATCCCCTAGCGGTCGCCCCCGACTGGGCACGACTCTAAGGGGAAGAGTGCAGCCAAGAGGTTAAGACACACCCCAGAAGCCACTGCAACTTGTGCTATCCGGGGACTGCAAAAAGGGCGCGAAGCGTGTTCCCGGCAACCGCGGATTTCTCCGGAGGCAGCATTCGTCAGCGCCTCGGGACCGTGACCGAGATGACGCGCACGCCGCTTTGGCCCGAACCTGCCGTTTCGGCTTCGCGTGCCCATTGCCCCGTTATGCCGCGGTAAGGCCCCCTCGCGGCACGCCGGCGCGGCGCAGGTTTGTAGCCGTCGATCACTGTCAGCGTCGGTGCTGCAGTCGGTGCCTGACGGATGCCGGTCACCGTCGGCACCCCGTAGGTGCCGTAGCCCCATGCCGACGGGACGAGCTCGTTCGGGCGGGGAAACCGCGTCAGGGGCGCTCCGATATAGCTGCCGCCGATCGCTTCGGCCGCGAAGCCGTAACCGCTTCTATCACCATAGCCGCCAGTGTAGCCGTCGTAGCCGTAGCGCTCGCCGGCCGTAACCCCGGAAATAGAGCCGGCTGACACGAGTATGGCGAGGCCGAGGCTGTGAAGGGCTGTACGCATCTGAGACAACTCCCGAGTCGACGCGACACCAATCGCACGTGTCCCAGGTCGTTCCGGATGCCTGCATCCCGCCAGCGATGCAGAATGCTGACACCAGCCGGTATCCCGAGGAATTGAAGACGGACGTTCCGCTCAGCATACGAACAACGCCCCGCTTCGGGTCGAGCTCGGTGGTTCGGGATGGCTCCGTCGCCTCAGCGGCAGATCGTGACCCGGCGGATGATCCAGCCCTCACCTTCCACCCAGAGCCGCTTGCGCGACTTGCTGCACGTGGCTGAATCGTCATCCTCGATCGCGGCTGCAGGCTGGGCCTGAACGGCATCCGCGACCTTGGTCGGGCCGCTCCCGACCTGGGCCGGTGCGGCCATGGCGACCGATGCCGCGAACCCAAGGAAAAACGTGCCAGTGGCGACGGCGGCGAAACGATTTTTGACGGCCATTGTGCCCTGCCCGCGCATCGCTTCTGACGACACGCTGTGTTCGATCAATTCTCGCCGGGAACGCTCGGCTGAACCTGTACCGATACAATTCCGAGCCTGGCTGTTCGGTTGCAGGTTGTGGACATTTTCACTGCACGAAATCCGAGCATCCACCTTCGCCGTGCCGCCCTCCGACGCGGCTCTGCCGCGACGCCGCTGCAGTCCCGGAGGCCTTGAAAAGATCTCCGAAACGAGGGTAGTGCGTCGTCGGACAATCGAGCCGGCCGTTCCACCTGTCATTGGTCCTGCGATTGCTTGTTCGGAACAATTCCAAACAACGTATCGCATGGATCTTCGGCGCCCGAAGCTTCGGGTTCATGTAGAACGACAGCCCGATGCAAGGTAAAGTTGGGCAGGAGACTTTCGCGATGGTGGATGGGTCGACGTTCGCACAAGCCTTCACGATCCTGTTCCGAGAAGGCCTCGAAGCGCTCCTGGTGATCGCGGCTCTTGCGGCCTTTCTGCGCCGCGCAGGCGCGGCCGAGCGCATTGGGCCGCTTTATGCGGGCGCCGCCGCGGCAGTGCTGGCGAGCCTCGCCATGGCCTGGGTCTTCGAGACCTATTACGACGGCAACCACAGCGACCTGTTCGAGGCAGGCGTGATGCTGATCGCGGCGGCGCTGATGTTCTACATGAGCGGCTGGCTCTTCCTGCGGCAGGACCCGCGGGCGTGGCAAGCCGACCTGAACCGCCTCGCCGAGAAGGCGCTCGGCGCCGGGACGATCGTCTCGCTCGCCGCTATCGCCTTCCTCGCCGTGTTCCGCGAGGGAGCGGAGACGATCCTGTTCCTGCACGCGTTGGCCAAGGGCGCCAACGGGTTCGATACGAGCCTACTGGCCGGGCTTGCCGTTGCGTCGCTCGCCCTGGTCGCGATGTTCGTGGCGATGCAATGGCTCGCGCTGCGCCTGCCCCTGCGGCCGATGTTCATCGTCACTTCCGCCTTCCTGTTCGTCATGGCCCTGAAGATGGTCGGGGCCGCCTTCCAGGAGCTTCAGGAGCAGGCGATCGTGTCCGTCCACAATGACGGCGTCCCGGAATTCGTAGGGTCCTGGGGCCTCAACGGGAGTTGGGAAGCGCTCGGTACGCAGGCCGTGATCGTCGCCGTCGCAGCGCTGGCGGGCCTGCTGCTGCTGACGCGCCGTGGCGGGAAGACCGCGGCGGCGAGCCGGACCGCTACCGCGTCCTGAGCGGCACCCCGAACTACTCCGTCGGCTCGCCGGCGGTGACGGAGATCATCGGCAACGTGGTCGCGATCACCGCCGCCGCCGGGGCGCTCGGCGGAAGCGTGGAGGTGGCCGCGGCCGCGAGGCCGAGGATCAGCGTACAAGCCAGGAGCGAGGTTTCGATCCCGCGATACAACCCGTCCATGTCGGATCTCCCGGCCTTGATTCGGCTATGAGCCGATCATCGACTGGAAGCAGTGTGGAAACCGTAACCGGGTCGCTGCCGTCCCGATTGCGTCAGTGCTCGGTCCCGGGCCTGTTCTGCCGTGGGGCTTCCCCGTGCTGTTGGGTGAAAGCCGAGCGCTCGGGCTGATTCTTGGCCTTTGCGACGCGACCGCGCTGCCAGATCGCGAAGGCGGCGACTGCGACGATCGTGAAAATGGCCAGTAGCGGTATGAGAACGTCATTCGACATTGAATTGTATCTCCGAGTGGGTTCCCGGAGAAGCCGATCCGGCCACCGTTGTTCCTGGCCTTGAGCACAATAGTTCTGGCGCTGAGATAAAGAAAAACAGCCAAGATTATCTTGGCTGTTTCGTGATATTCTAGTCGGCGTTTGGTTTCAGCGATCAATCGTCGCGATAGACGCGCTCGCGGCGTTCGTGCCGCTCTTGTGCTTCGAGCGACAGCGTAGCGATCGGCCGGGCGTCGAGACGCTTGAGCGAGATCGGCTCGCCGGTCTCTTCGCAGAAGCCATAGGATCCGTCTTCGATCCGCGACAGCGCTGCGTCGATCTTGCTGGTCAGCTTGCGCTGACGGTCGCGGGCCCGCAACTCGATCGCTCGGTCGGTCTCGGACGAGGCGCGGTCGGCCAGATCGGGATGGTTTTCGTTCTCGCTCTGCAGAGCCGTCAGCGTGCCCTGTGCCTCGCGAAGGATTTCGCTCTTCCAATTCATGAGCTTGCGACGGAAGTACTCACGCTGCCGCTCATTCATGAAAGGTTCGGCGTCGGAGGGCGCGTAGCTCTCGTCGATCGTCACCTTCGTCATGGTCCGCCTCACGCCAATCCCTGTCGGTCAGCCGCGATAGTGGGCGAGCGTATAAGCGAGGGATTGTCGGTTCACAACGTACGGCGCGGCAATCGGACCGTTCGACACGAAAAGTCGCCGCGATGCGGCAAACGCGTCACGGTCCTTCGTATCAAACATTGAGAAAAATCAAATTTGATCCGAATTTCAATGATCGAGTTTCAAGAAAATCTTTTTTGCCGGGATGTGGCCTGCCGCGAATAGAGCATTTCGGAACGTGCACGCCGCTCGGCAGTCTCGCGCCGGCGCGTCGTCAGCGACGCGTCTCGTTCAACCGCAGGTTTTCGACGATCAATGCGCTCTGGCGTCGCCTTCCAGGCGCGCGATCGCGGCGGCGATGTCTGCTGCAACCTTGCGCGCCAGTGGGTGCCGGTAATGTGACTGGTCGAAGAACAGTGCCGGGTCGCGGGCCTCCGGCCCGTCGCGGCGCCAATCGAGCACAGCGCTCCGCCGATGACCGCGCACCGATGCGATGAGAGCGGCCTTGCAGGCCTGCTCCGCCCGCGCACGCGGCGTACCGGGCCGCGGCAGGGCGGCGGCGTAGATCGGCGGGAAGACCAGGATCAGCGCCGTCTCAGCCGGTAGAGCCGCCGCGATGGCCGTGAAGCGCTCGGCCGCCGGAAAGGACGGTCCGGCACGGCCGGCCTCCGGTGCCTCGGGTGCCGGCTTTTCGCGTTCGGCCGCCTTCACTGGATCGCCGGCATAGCCGAGGGCAGAATAGTCCGCCTCGTAGTCCCACCAGCCGTCGCGTGGCGCCGTTTCGTGCCGTTTGCGCAGCAGCCAGCCGATCCGGTCCGACAGCTCTTCGAGCACCGACCAGCGCAGCAGGCCGCGCAGGTAGACGACTGTGCGGTCCGAGAACAGCCAGAACGGAAACGGCTTGTCGTTCGAGAGATGCGGGTCGTCCGTGCACCAGAAATTGTCGGCTGAGACGACCAAGGCACGCGGTGCCGCGTGATGGCGCAGATACCAGTCCATGAGCGTGAATTGCTCCCCAGGCCCCGTCGCCGTCACCGAAAGCTGGACGAACGGAATGCCGGTCGCCTGCGAGAGCCGGCCCGGGTCGATGAGCTGGATGTGCGAGTTGCCGAAGATCGCGCCCCGATAGGCCGGATCGCGGCCGCGCACGGCCGCCGAGGTTCGCGGCCCCTGGGGCCGCACCGCATCGACGGAGAGCAGGGATGAACGCCCGCTGTCGTAGGGATCGATGGCGTAGGCGAGCGCGAGATAGCCGGCGACGAGACCGGCGAGCCCATAGGCGAAGGTCCGGGCCCAACCGGCCCAGCGTGTCTCCGCAGTGGGTGTTTCGGGGCCGGTCATCCGCTCAGAACTGGAAATAGATGAACTCGTAATTCGCATCGTCCCCGATCTTCAGGAGCACGACCACGAACAGTACGGCGACGCCGATGGCCAGCGCCCGGCTCGGCGGCGCCTTGTGGACCGCCGCCCAGGCGCTCGGGCCGAGCGTCGCCACTGCGGCTGCGATGGCGATGGTGCGCCATTTGAAGCCGGACCCGACGGGCGCCAGCCCGAACAGTCCCTTGAAGACGGCGAGCGCCGCCTCGAAGGAGGTGGCGCGAAACAGGACCCAGCTCAGCATCACGAAGAGCAGCGTCAGCGCCCAGCCGAGAATCGCCGGCATGGTTCGGTCGGCCTTGCGCCAGAGCACGCCAACGGCGAGGCCGAGTCCGTGTGCCGCGCCCCATGCGACGAAGGTCAGCCCGGCGCCGTGCCAGAGGCCGCCGAGCGTCATCGTCGCGAACAATGCCGCCATCTGGAGCGCGAGACCGCGGCGATTGCCGCCGAGCGCGATGTAGAGGTAATCGCGCAGGAAGCGCGACAACGTCATGTGCCAGCGCCGCCAGAAATCGCGCAGCGACGTCGCACGATAGGGCACATCGAAGTTCTGCGGCAGCACCAGCCCGAACAGCAGGGCAATCCCGAGCGCCATGTCGGTGTAGCCGGAAAAGTCGAAATAGATCTGGAAGGTGAAGCCGAGCGTCGCCTGCCAAGCCTCGGCCATGGTCACGACCTTGCCGGCGGCGGCGGCCTGAAAGACCGGATTCACGTAGACGCTGAGCGGATCGCCGAGCAGCACCTTCTTCGCCAGGCCGACCGTGAGCAGCAGGATGCCGCGCCCGATCCGCTCCATGGCGTCGGCGCGGGCATAGGGGCGCTCGTCGAACTGGTGCATGATCTCGCTCCAGCGCACGAGTGGGCCAGCGAGAACCTGCGGGAAGAAGGCGATGTAGAGGGCGTATTTGGTCAGCCCGAAGGCCGGCGCGCGGCCGGCCTTCAAGTCGGTCAGGTACATGATGTGGTGGAAGGTGAAGAACGAGATGCCGAGCGGCAGCACCCAGTCCAGGTGAGGCGCTGCGATGCCGGGCAGCAGAGAGACGAGATCGGCGAAGAAGTTCAGATATTTGAAGAGCGCCAGGACCAGCAGGTTCACGCCGATCGCCGCCGGGATCAGCCATGCGACGGGACGCGCCAGGAAGGCCCGCGCCACCAGCCAGTTCAGCCCGATCGAGGACAGCAGCAGCGGCACGAAGCGCACGTCCCACCAACCGTAGAACACGAAGGACAGCAGGACGAGGAGCGGCAAACGCCAGGCCGGCCGAAAGCGCTCGGCGAGCGCATGCAGCGCGAGGGCGGCCGGCAGGAAGGCGAGGAGGAAGATGAAGGAGTTGAAGAGCATCGACGCTGCATCGGCCGCGCGATCCCGGGCGCGTCGCTTGCGTTCGCCCCCTCACGCGGGCGCTTTGTCGAGGATCGTTGCGGCACCGTCAACGAAGCGTTGAACCCGGCCTGCCGGGGAAACCGATCCTGCGGCGATGCGCTTGCGCCCGCATCGTCTCCATCTCGTTGTCCGGACAGTGTTTTCCCGTTAAGCTCGGATGCGTCGAGACGAGCGGCGCGTGACCGGGCAGAACCAGAAACACATGTCGGTCGAAGAGCTTGCGGCGGAGAATGCGCGCCTACGCGCCCTGCTGCGGGATGCGGGGCTCGATGCCCGGCGGCTCGTGCAGCGGCAGATGCAGGCGGCCGACCGGGATTATCAGCTCGATCTCGCGGGTGCCGTCTCCGAACTCGCGGCCTCCGACGACCTCGAATCCGAGCTCCGCGTCAGCCGCGCCGCGCTGGCGCTGAGCGAAGAGCGGCTCGCCTTCGCCGTCGAGGCTTCGGGGTCGCTCGGCTGGTGGGACTGGGACATCACTCAGGATCGCGTCTATGCGGGCGAGACCTTCGCCCGCATGTACGAGGTCGATCCGACGGTGGCCGCTGCGGGCGCGCCGATCCTCGACTTCATCGACGGCATCCATCCGGACGACCGGGCCTTCGTCGGCGAGCGGATCGAACACGCGATCGCCACGGCCGGCGAGTTCCGCGAGGAGTACCGACTGCTGTCCGGCGACGGCACCGTCACATGGATCTACGCCCGCGGCCGCTGCTATCACGACGCGCAGGGACGGCCCTCGCGCTATCCCGGCATAGCCATCGACATCACCGAACGGAAGTCCGCCGAGCAGCGCAAGGACGCGCTCGTGGAGCTCGGCGACCGCCTTCGCGATCTCGACGAGGTCGGGGCGATCGCCTACGCGGCGGCGGAAGTCATCGCCCGTGCGCTCGGCGCGACGCGAGCCGGCTACGGCCTCGTCGACCACGCCCGCGAGACCGTGACGATGCAGCCGGATTGGCGCATGCCCGGCACCGCCAGCATCGCCGGCCTGCACCGCTTCCGGGACTACGGCTCGTTCATCGACGACCTCAAGCGCGGCGAGACCGTGATCATCCCCGACGTGACGGCCGATCCGCGCACCCGCGCCATGTCGGACGCACTGCTCGGTCTCGGCATCCGCGTGCTCGTCAACGTACCGATCGTCGAGCGCGGCCGGCTCGCGGCGGTCGCCTTCGTCCACTACGACCGGGCGCATGCCTGGACGCAGGAGGAGGTCGCCTTCGTGCGCACGGTGGCCGACCGGACCCAGGCCGCCGTCGCCCGGGTGCGCGCCGAGGAACAGCAGCGCTGGCTCAACGGCGAGCTGAGCCACCGGCTCAAGAACACGCTTGCCATGGTGCAGTCGATCGCGACGCAGACCCTGCGCAATGCCGCGGACCTCGACGCGGCCCGCGAGGACCTCGTCCCGCGCCTGATCGCGCTCGGCAAGGCACACGACATCCTGCTCGCCGGCAGCCGTGAAAGCGCCGAGGTGACCGATATCGTTACCGGCGCGCTGGCTCTCCACGCCGACGGCGTCGGCCGCTTCGCCATCGACGGGCCGACGGTGCATGTCGACCCGGCCGTCGCCCTGTCCCTCTCTCTGATCCTGCACGAACTGGCGACGAACGCCGCGAAGTATGGCTCGCTCTCACAGGCTGGCGGACATGTCTCGGTGGTCTGGGCGGTCGACGGCGCCGGCGAGGATGCCACGTTCCGTCTGACCTGGACCGAGCGCGGCGGGCCGACCATCGCGCCGCCATCGCGAAAAGGGTTCGGGTCGCGTCTGATCGAACGCGGGTTGGCGGGCGGAACGGTGAGGACGGAGTATGCGCCGGAGGGTGTGAGCTGCAGGCTCGAGGCGCCGCTGGGGGGCTGACCGGCGTCAGACCCCGCGTAGGGCTTCGAGCTTGGCCAATTCCACTGCTGCACGCAGCTCGATATCGGCGACCAATCCGTCCAGGCGGGGGTCGCCGCTCGACTCGGCCCGGTCGGACAGACGGCCCGCGATCGCCTGCAATTCGTGTGTGGCGACGCGGCCGCCGAGGATCGCGGCCTTCAGGCGGTCGAGGCCGTCGAGGAGATCGTGTCCGCGCTTGACCGAACGGCGGCGGCGCTCCTGCGGTTCGTCCGCGTTGCCCTGTAGCGTCAAGATGGCGTCGAGGCCGGCGAGCATCCCGGTCTGCGCGGTTGCGCTCGTGCCGGCGCGAGCCGGCTGTGCGCTCTCGGCGAGCACGAACGCTCGCGCGCCTTCGGTTCTGCGCCCGGCGGAAGCCGGTCCGGTGGCGGTCGTGGCAAAGCGGTGCTCGACGCGCATGATCCTGGCCACGGGTGGGAACGGGTGCCCCGAAGGGCTCGGCCCGTCCAGTCTTCCGGCCGCCATGGTTAACCACCGGTAAACGGCTCGGCAGAAGCTGCCGGGCCGGCAGGAACAGACGTGTGGCAGAGCCGTGACGACGACCGGGCCGAGACGAGGAATTGGAGATATTTCAACGCATTAGATAAACCGGAACGATGGCACGGCCCTCGCAGGTTAGGTCTCGACATTCATCGAGTCCCTCATGACCCCGCGTCCCGTCCGGCTAAGTTCCCTCCCCCTCCTGGCGCTCCTGGCGCTGGGGCTCGCCCTGTGGCTGTCGGCCACCGGCACGGCCTCGGCCCTGTCGCGGGTGAAGGACCTCGCCTCGATCGAGGGCGTGCGGCAGAACCAGCTCGTCGGCTACGGCATCGTCGTCGGCCTCAACGGCACCGGCGACACCCTCAACAACATCCCCTTCACCAAGCAGTCGCTGCAGGCGATGCTCGAGCGGCTCGGCGTCAACACGCGCGGCGCGACCATGCGCACGCAGAACCTCGCTGCAGTGATGGTGACGGCGAGCCTCCCGCCCTTCGGCACGCAGGGCAACCGCATCGACGTCACCGTGTCCTCCCTCGGCGACGCCAAGTCGCTGCAGGGCGGCACGCTGCTGGTGACGCCGCTGCTCGGTGCCGACGGCGAGGTCTATGCGCTCGCGCAAGGATCGGTGGCCATCGCCGGCTTCTCTGCCGAGGGCGAGGCCGCCAAGATCACCCGCGGCGTGCCGACCAACGGCCGCATCTCCAACGGCGCGATGATCGAGCGCGAGGTCGCGTTCAAGCTCAACGATGCGCGCACCCTGCGCCTGTCGCTGCGGAACCCCGATTTCACGACCTCGAAGCGCATCGCCTCGGCGATCAACGATTTCATGGGAACCGACACGGCCGAGCCCACCGACCCGGCCACCGTCACGCTGCAGATCCCGGCGAAGTACCACGGCAACATGATCCGCCTGATCACCGAGGTGGAGCAGCTGAAGGTCGAGCCCGACCAGACCGCCCGCGTGATCGTCGACGAGCGCTCCGGCATCATCGTGATGGGCCGCGACGTGCGCGTCTCCACCGTGGCCATCGCCCAGGGCAACCTGACAGTGACCATCACCGAGCAGCCCCAGGTGAGCCAGCCGGCTCCGCTCTCGAACGGTCAGACCGTGGTGGTGCCGCGCACCGCCGTGAAGGTCGATACCGGCGACGGCAACAAGCTCGCGCTGGTGAAGGAGGGCGTGACGCTGCGTGAGCTCGTCGACGGCCTCAACGCCCTCGGCGTCGGACCGCGCGACCTGATCTCGATCCTCCAGGCCATCAAGAGCGCCGGCGCTCTCCAGGCCGACATCGAACTCATGTGATTTCCAGAAAACGAGGACCCGATCATGCTTCCTCTCGCCACTTTCGCAGCATCCGCCGCCGTCGGCGTCGGCAAGGCCCTGGCCGGGGCGCTCGCCAAGACCGACAGCGACACCATGGACACCGCCAAGGCCACGGCCTCGGCCAAGGCGCGCAAGACCGCCAACGACTTCGAGTCGATGTTCCTCGAGAACAGCATGGAAACGCTCACGCAATCGAGCGGCACCGAGGGGCCGCTCGGCGAGAACGGCAACGGCGGCGGCGTCTGGCGCTCGATGCTCACCAAGGAATATGCCGGCGCCATCGTGAAGAGCGGCGGCGTCGGCATCGCCAGCCAAGTCTACGGCGAGATGATGAAGATGCAGGAGGCCGGCCGTGCAGGCGCCTGATCCGCACGCCGTCCGCATTCACGACAAGGCCTCGGCGGACGCGTTCGTCGCCGGGCTGATGGCAACGATGCGGGATCTCGATGCGGTACTCGCCAGCGAGAGCGACGGCGTCCGCATCGGGCGCATCCGCGAGGCCATGGTCGATGCACCGCGCAAGGCCGAGCTCGCCTCCGCCTATCTCAACGGCCTCGAGGCGGCGAAGGCCAATGCCATCGCGCTCACCCGCTTCGCACCCACAGGCATCGAGGCCCTCAAGGCGGCCCATCGCCGCTTCACGGCCGTCGTCGAGACGAACCAGGCCGTACTTGCCACCGCGCGCACCGTTTCCGAGGGCCTGATCCGGACGCTGGCCGATGAACTCGGCAACGCCAGCACGTCTGCCGTCTACGGCCGGCCATCGTCGCCTCCCTCCCCCTACGGACGCAACGCCGGCCGAGCACCGCTGGTGTTTTCGCGGAGCCTCTGAGGGGTCAGCGTTGCCCCGCGTCGATCCGCACGAACGAGCGCAGCGGGCCGGCATCGGTCTGGCTGCGTGTGTCGACCGAGAGCCTGCCGTAACTCGCCGCCGTCGACGGTGAGCGGACCCGCGCGCCGGCATCGGTGCCGACGGCGATACGGCCCGAGACCCTGATGCAGGTTGTGGTGCCGGGGATGCGCCCGAAGCCGGCGCCCTGCTCCGGGCACGCTTCCAGCGCGCCTTCCGAAGGCAGCGGCGCGCGCTCGAAAGCCGCCGCCGGAGCCACGGTCATGAGCAGAGCGATTGCGTGGCAGCAGGAGAGCCGTGCCATGGCGCGAACTCCATCGGGCACCGAGCGATGGCCTCAAGCTAAGCCATCGGATCGGCCGGGCCAAGCGCTTCGCAGCAACGGGTTACGCTCGGCTTCCAAGTGATGGGATCGGCCTTCCCCCGTCATCATGGGTGCAGCGAAGCGACCCAGAGCCAATGTCCCCACCGTTGAAGACATCGCCGTCGGTTGCTTCGCTGCGCTCGCAACGACGAGGAGGGGATGTCCTATTTGGCAGACGATGGATGCCGGGATGGACCGGATCGATCGGCCAACCATCATGTCATTGCAAGAAAAAACCTCCGAGGCGCGCCCCGGAGGTCTTTCGTCGTCGTCTGGTCTCGGATGATCGCCTCAGTGAGCGACCACCGCCGCGCCATCGTCCTGGCCCGGCTTCTTCACTGGCGGAAGAGGCTCGTCCCACTCGATCGCGATCGGCTGACGCACCAGGGCGTGGATCAGGACCTGATCCATCCGGGCGACCGGGATGATGTGCATGCCGTTCTTCACGCTATCGGGTACCTCGACGAGGTCCTTGGCATTTTCCTCCGGGATCATCACCGTCTTGATGCCGCCGCGAAGCGCAGCGAGCAGCTTCTCCTTCAAGCCGCCGATCGGCAGGATGCGGCCGCGCAGGGTGACCTCGCCGGTCATGGCGACATCGCGGCGCACCGGGATGCCGGTCAGCGTCGAGATGATCGCGGTGGCCATGGCAATGCCGGCCGACGGACCGTCCTTCGGGGTCGCCCCCTCGGGAACGTGGACGTGGATGTCCCGGCGCTCGAACAGCGGCGGCTCGATGCCGAAATCGATGGCCCGCGAGCGGACATAGCTCGCCGCCGCCGAGATCGACTCCTTCATCACGTCACGCAGGTTGCCCGTGACCGTCATCTTGCCCTTGCCGGGCATCATGACGCCTTCGATCGTCAGCAACTCGCCGCCGACCTCGGTCCAGGCCAGACCTGTCACCACGCCGACCTGATCGTCGGCGTCGATCTCGCCGTAGCGGAACTTCGGCGGTCCGAGGAACTCCGGCAGGGTCTCCGGCGTGCCCTCGACGGTCTTGACCTTATTGATCAGGATCTCCTTCACCGCCTTGCGGGCGAGGTTGGAGATCTCGCGCTCGAGATTCCGCACGCCCGCCTCGCGGGTGTAGCGGCGTATGAGCATCATCAGGCCGTCGTTGGTGATCGACCACTCCTTCGCATCCAGGCCATGCTTCTTCAGCGTGTTCGGGATCAGGTGGCGGCGGGCGATCTCGGCCTTCTCGTCCTCGGTGTAGCCGGCGATCCGGATGATCTCCATGCGGTCCATCAGCGGCGCAGGGATGTTCAGCGTGTTGGCGGTCGTCACGAACATCACGTTCGAGAGATCGTAGTCGACCTCCAAGTAGTGGTCGTTGAAGGTCGCGTTCTGCTCGGGGTCGAGGACCTCCAGCAGAGCGGCCGACGGATCACCGCGAAAATCCATGCCCATCTTGTCGATCTCGTCGAGGAGGATGAGCGGGTTCGAGGTCTTGGCCTTGCGCATCGACTGCACGACCTTGCCCGGCATCGAGCCGATATAGGTCCTGCGGTGGCCGCGGATTTCGGCCTCGTCTCGCACGCCGCCGAGCGACATGCGCACGAACTCGCGGCCCGTCGCCTTGGCGATGGACTTGCCGAGCGAGGTCTTGCCGACGCCAGGGGGGCCGACGAGGCAGAGGATCGGACCGGTGAGCTTGTTCGCGCGCTGCTGCACGGCAAGGTACTCGACGATCCGGTCCTTGACCTTCTCAAGGCCGAAGTGATCGTCGTCGAGCATGGCCTGGGCGCCGAGGAGATCCTTCTTGATCTTCGAGCGCTTGTTCCACGGAATGCCGAGCATCCAGTCGAGGTAATTGCGCACGACGGTCGCTTCCGCCGACATCGGCGACATCTGGCGGAGCTTCTTGAGCTCGCCGGTGGCCTTCTCGCGGGCTTCCTTCGAGAGCTTGGTCTTCTCGATCTTCTCCTCGAGCTCGGCCAGCTCGTCGCGGCCGTCCTCGCCGTCGCCGAGCTCCTTCTGGATCGCCTTCATCTGCTCGTTGAGGTAGTACTCGCGCTGCGTCTTCTCCATCTGCCGCTTGACGCGGGTGCGGATGCGCTTCTCGACCTGCAGAACGGAGATCTCGCTCTCCATCAGCGAGAGCACGCGCTCGAGGCGCGCTGCGACCGTCGGGATCTCGAGGATCGCCTGCTTGTCCGCGATCTTGACCGCCAGATGCGAACCGACCGTGTCGGCAAGCTTCGAGGGCTCGTCGATCTGCGTGACCGCGGAGACGACCTCGGGCGAGATCTTCTTGTTCAGCTTCACGTAGTTCTCGAACTCGGAGATCACCGAGCGCGCAAGCGCCTCCGCCTCGACGCGGTCGCCGAGATCGTCGGCGAGGGTCTCAGCGGTCGCCTCGTAATACTCGTCCGAACGCGTGAAGGCCTCGATCTTGGCGCGGCCGGCGCCCTCGACCAGCACCTTCACGGTGCCGTCGGGCAGCTTCAGCAGCTGCAGCACGGATGCGAGCGTGCCGATCGTGTAGATCTGGTCCGTCGACGGGTCGTCGTCGCCTGCGTTGATCTGCGTGGCGAGCAAGATGTGCCGATCGGTGCGGACGGCCTCCTCGAGGGCGCGGATCGACTTCTCGCGCCCGACGAACAAGGGCACGATCATGTGCGGGAATACGACGATGTCGCGCAGGGGCAGGACGGCATAGGAGCCCGTCGAGCCCGGGACGACCGGCTGGCGCGATTTCGACTGGGTCATAAGTGGCTTCCCTCGTGCTCTGACGCCGGGCATTCGCTCCTCTTTGACGAGCAAGCATCCTGCCACGGGCCGACCGGGCCGCGTATGGTCGGGTATCGGATCGAACGTGTGCGGCTGGTGGCGCGGCACCGCACCTCGAAAAGGGAGCGTGCGGCCACTGCGCTGGTGCTGAGGTGGCGCTCGCCGCCACCGCTTTCAAGTTTCACATTCGCCGCAGCGAACGGGCCGTGACGCTGGTGCGGCACGGCCCGGATGTCTCACGCGCTGACGCTGGCGGGCGCTTCCTTGTTGCGATCGCCGTGGATGTAGAGCGGCCGCGACTTGCCCTCCACCACCTCCGGCCCGATCACCACCTGCTCGACCGATTCGAGGCCGGGCAGGTCGTACATCGTTTCCAGCAGGATCGTCTCAAGGATGGAACGCAGGCCGCGGGCGCCGGTCTTCCGCTCGATCGCCTTTCGGGCGACCATGGACAAAGCCTCGTCCTGGAAGGTCAGCTCGACGTTCTCCATCTCGAAGAGGCGGGCGTACTGCTTCACCAGGGCGTTCTTCGGCTCCTGCAGGATGCGCTTCAGCGCGGTCTCGTCGAGATCCTCAAGCGTCGCCAGGACCGGAAGACGGCCGACGAATTCGGGGATGAGGCCGAACTTCAAAAGGTCCTCAGGCTCGACCGAACGGAACACCTCGCCTGTGCGGCGGTCGTCCGGGGCCTGCACGGTGGCGCCAAAGCCGATCGATGTGCCCTTGCCGCGCTGAGAGATGATCCGCTCCAGCCCGGCGAAGGCGCCGCCGCAGATGAACAGGATGTTCGTCGTGTCGACCTGCAGGAACTCCTGCTGCGGGTGCTTGCGGCCGCCCTGCGGAGGCACGGAGGCGACGGTGCCTTCCATAATCTTCAGGAGCGCCTGCTGCACGCCCTCGCCCGAAACGTCGCGGGTGATCGAGGGGTTGTCCGACTTGCGGGAGATCTTGTCGATCTCGTCGATGTAGACGATGCCGCGCTGCGCCCGCTCGACGTTGTAATCGGAGGCCTGGAGCAGCTTGAGGATGATGTTCTCGACGTCCTCGCCGACATAGCCGGCCTCGGTGAGGGTGGTCGCATCCGCCATCGTGAACGGCACGTCGAGGATGCGGGCGAGCGTCTGCGCGAGCAGCGTCTTGCCCGAACCGGTCGGCCCGATCAGCATGATGTTGGATTTTGCCAGCTCGACGTCCGAGTGCTTCGTCGCGTGGGCGAGGCGCTTGTAGTGGTTGTGAACCGCGACCGAGAGGACCTTCTTCGCGTAGTCCTGGCCGATGACGTAGTCATCGAGGACGCGGCGGATTTCCTTCGGGGTCGGGACGCCGTCGCGCGACTTCACGAGCGAGGATTTCGACTCCTCGCGAATGATGTCCATGCACAGTTCGACGCACTCGTCGCAGATGAACACCGTCGGGCCCGCAATCAGCTTGCGGACCTCGTGCTGGCTCTTGCCGCAAAACGAGCAGTACAGCGTGCTCTTCGAGTCGTTGCCGCCAGTCTTGCTCATGTCGGTCTCCGCTCCGCGAGCGCGACGCCGGCAAGGGACGAACGCGCATCGCTCATAGTTAAAGGTATCTGCCTAAAGAAACAGTCACCTCGGGGCTTACATCGGTGCCGAAGGAGTCAGAACCACGATGCAATCATGCTGCCGCTTCCGGATCAACCGGCGGAGCACCCCGATCCGTCGCCAAAAGGACGCATCGGGCCGCCGCCGGGTTCCCCCGGCCGCAGGTCACGCCGCCGCAGGCTCCGGCCGCTTGTGCAGGATGTCGTCGATGATGCCGAACTCTTTGGCGGCATCGGCGGTCATGAAGTTGTCGCGCTCCAGGCCCTTCTCGATGGTCTCGTAGTCGCGGCCGGTGTGCTTCACGTAGATCTCGTTGAGGCGCCGCTTCAGCGCCTCGATCTCGCGGGCATGGATCAGGATGTCGGTCGCCTGGCCCTGGAATCCGCCGGAGGGCTGGTGGACCATGATGCGGGCGTTCGGCAGCGAGAAGCGCTGGCCGGGCTCGCCGGCGCAGAGGAGCAGCGAACCCATCGAGGCCGCCTGACCCGTGCAGAGCGTCGTCACCGGGCAGCGGATGAACTGCATGGTGTCGTAGATCGACAGGCCCGAGGTCACCACGCCGCCGGGCGAATTGATGTAGAAGGAGATTTCCTTCTTCGGATTCTCGGCTTCGAGGAACAGCAGCTGCGCGACGATCAACGAAGCGCCGTAATCCTCAACCGGGCCGGTGAGGAAGATGATGCGCTCGCGCAGCAGGCGCGAATAGATGTCGAAGGCGCGCTCACCGCGGCTCGACTGCTCGACCACCATCGGGACGAGGTTGCTCTGAAAATAGTCGACCGGATCTCTCATCGTCACGCCCTCAAGGTCAGGGACCGGCCGGAGCGAATCGCTCCGAAGCCGGTGTTACAAGCCAACTACGGCGGTTCTTAACACCGCCTGATCAGGCCCGCCTCCCTGAACCCGGGTGCGGGCCTCAGCCGGCGGCCGTCTCGGTCGCCGCCTCGTTCGTCTCGGCAGGTGCGGCCTCTTCGTCGTCGTCGGCGAAGAGCGTCTCCTTGGAGACCGGCTCTTCGACGAGCGTGACCTGACCGAGGACGTGGTCGACGACCTTTTCCTCGAACAGCGGCGCGCGAAGCTCGGCGAGCGCCTGCGGATTATTCCGATAGAAGTCGTAGACCACCTTCTCCTGGCCGGGGAACTGACGCACCCGGGCGAACAGGGCCTGGTTGACCTCCTCGTCGGAGATCTTGATATCGGCCGTCTCGCCGACCTGTGCAAGCACCAGTCCGAGACGCACCCGCCGCTCGGCGATGGTCCGGTACTCGGCGGTCGCCTTTTCCTCGGTGGTGCCCTCGTCCTCGAAGGTCTTTTCGCGTGTCTTGAGGTCCTGCTCGACCTGGGCCCAGACGCTCGCGAATTCCTGGGTCACAAGGCTCGGGGGCAGCTCGAAGGCGTACTTTTCGTCGAGGGCGTCGAGCAGCGCCTTCTTGAGCTTGCGGCGCGACTGCGCCTCGTAGTCGGTGCCGATCGCCTTGCTGACGGCCTCCTTCAGCTTCTCGAGATCGTCCATGCCGAAGCGCTTGGCGAGCTCGTCGTCGATCACGACCTCGCCCGGCGCCTGGATCGCCTTCACGGTGACGTCGAACTCGGCGTCCTTGCCGGCGAGCTGCTCGGCCTGGTAGCCCTCGGGGAAGGCGGTCTTGACGACGCGGCTGTCGCCGGCCTTGGCGCCGACGAGCTGGTCCTCGAAGCCGGGAATGAAGCTGTTCGAGCCGAGCTCCAGCTCGACGTCCTCGCCCTTGCCGCCCTCGAACTCGACGCCGTCGATCTTGCCGACGAAATCGATGGTGACCTTGTCGCCGGTCGCAGCCTCGGCGCCCTCGTCCTTCGGGGTGAAGTCGCGGTTCTGCTTGGCCATGCGGTCGAGCGCCTCCTGCACCTCCTCGTCGGAGGGCTTGAGGACGGGCTTCGTCAGCGTGACGCCGGAGAGATCGACGAGCTCGAAGGTCGGCAGGACCTCGAGCTTCACCTTGAAGGCGAGGTCGCCCTTGGCGTCGAGCGCGCGCTCGACGATGTTCTTGTCTTCGTCCTTCGGGAACTCGATCTGCGGCTCGAGAGCCAGCTTGAGGCTGTTGTCGGCGACGATCTTCTGGTTCGCCTCGTTGACTGCGTTCTGCAGCACGTCGGCCATGACGGATTTGCCGTAGACCTTGCGCAGATGCGCCACCGGCACCTTGCCGGGGCGGAAGCCCTTGAGCTGGGCCTTGCCCTTGATGTTCGAGAGCTCGGTGTTCAGGCGATCCTCGAGTTCGCTCGCGGGCAGAAGCACCTGAAACTCGCGCTTCAGCCCTTCGGAAGTCGTCTCGGTCACCTGCATCGTCGTCTCGTCCGCTTCTCTGAAATTCGTACGCAATGGCTTCGTCCGCCGCGGGCGAACCCGTGACGGGGCGACGGACCGATCCGGGGGTCGGGGGCCGTCTCGACGCGACCGCGGGTCAGCCCGTCACAGGCCCCTCGGCGGTCACGGCGGCTGGACTGGTGCGGGCGGAGGGGCTCGAACCCCCACGTCTTGCGACACTGGTACCTAAAACCAGCGCGTCTACCAATTCCGCCACGCCCGCGGGCACCTGCGAGGAGGCACACGTCCGGCCGCACAGGGGCGGCTCTATAACACGGGCATTCCGGGCCGCAGCAAAAAACTTCAGGCGTCCGGCGGCCCGGTGGCGGCGGCAGGCACACGCCGTTAAGGAACAGCCGCAGCGTTCCGCTCCTCCATCGCGAACCCGAGTGCCATGCCGTCACGCAAAGCCCGGTCCGGACCGTCCCGACGCGCCCTCCTCGGAGGCGCCGCCGCGCTCGCCTGGGTACCGCGGCCGGCTTTCTCGCAAGCAGCGCCGGGCGCGGCGCAGGCGGAGACGATCTGGACGGCCGGCCCCGGCAAGACGCGACTGAAGCCGGAGCCGGCCAAGGAAACCCCGATCTGGTGCTTCGACGGCAAGTCGGCGCCGCCGGTTCTGCGGATCAAGCACGGCGAGTCCGTGCGACTGAAGCTCGACAACAAAACCGAGAAACCACTCTCGCTGCACTGGCACGGCGTGCGGAACCAGAACGCCATGGACGGCGTCGGCGGGGTGACGCAGCCTCCCATCGCGCCGGGCGCGAGCTTCACCTACGCCTTCACGCCGCCGGATGCCGGCACGTCGGTGATCCGGCCCCTCGTCGTCGGCGGTTCGAGCGAGCCGTCGGGCCGCGGCCTTGCCGGACTGCTCGTCGTCGAGGAGAAGACGCCGCCGGCCGTCGACCGCGACCTGAGTTTCCTTTTGCAGGACGTGCGGCTGGAAGAGGATGGCCAGCCGCTGCCGTTCGGACAGGTGTCCTTCGCCGCTGCCTCGGGCCGGCTCGGCAATCTCGTCACCCTCAATGGCCGGCCGATCCCGGATGCGGTCGAGGTGCCACCGGGAAGCCGCCTGCGCCTGCGGATCGCCAATGCGTGTAACGCCCGCACGACCCGCATCAGGTTCGATGGGGCCAAGGCCTATGTCGTCGCCGTCGACGGCCAGCCGACCGATACCTTCGAGCCCTTGCGCGCGACGCTGCCCTTCGCGCCGGGCACCCGCTACGACCTGCTGCTCGACATGCCGGCCGAGGCCGGCGCCGCGGTGACGATCAACGCGCTGATCGGCAGCGGACTGGCGCTGGCCACCATCACCGCCAATGGCGCGCCGCTCACGCAGAAGCGTCCGGAGATCAAGGGCATCGGCAACAACACGCTGCTGCCGGCCGAGGTGCGGTTGCAGAACGCGTTCCGCCGCGACCTCGTCCTCACCGGCGGGGCCAAGATCGACACGAACAAGCCGGGCGTCGAGCCGGCCTTCACCGGCGACCCGACCCGGATCTGGCAGGTCAACGGCGTCAGCGGGACCGCCGGCGCGGCCCCCGCCTTCAGCGTGAAGCGCGGCCAAGTCGTAGTGCTGACGGTCCGGAACGACACATCGTTCCTGCAGACCCTGCACGTCCACGGCCACGCCTTCCGCCTGCTCCACCCCCTCGACGACGGCTGGGAGCCCTACTGGCTCGATACCTTCCAGCTTCTCGACGGAAAGCTCGCCCGCATCGCCTTCCTTGCCGACAACCCCGGCCGCTGGCTGATCAGCTCGACGGTGCTGGAGCGGTTCGATACGGGGCTGTGGACGAGTTTCGACGTCAGCTAAGCGCCAGCAGCCCCGACAGCACCGCCGGCATCAGCTCCGAAATATCCTCGGCGATGAGCCCCGGCCCGTGCCGCAGCCCCGCATCGCCATGCAGCCAGACCCCGGCGCAAGCGGCCTCGAACGGCGGCATGCCCTGCGCCAGCAGCCCGGCGATCAGGCCGCCGAGCACGTCGCCGGAGCCTGCAGTGCCGAGATAGGGCGTGCCGTGGTCGTTGATCGCGGCCCGGCCGTCGGGCGCGGCGATGACGGTGTCGGAGCCCTTGAGTACCACGACGCCGCCGAGGATCGCCGCCGCGCGCCGGGTACGTTCGAGTTTGTTAAGACCTTCGTCGGTGGCGTCCGTGTTGGCGAACAGCCGGGCGAACTCGCCCTCGTGCGGCGTCAGCACGGCCTGTGAGTCGCCCTGAGCGATGTGGTCGGCGAGCAGCGGGGCCTGTCCCTTGAAGCTCGTCAGCGCATCGGCATCGAGGACGAGCTTGCGGCCAGCCGAGGCTGCGACGGCGACGAGGTCGCGGGTCGCCTCTCCGATGCCGAGGCCCGGTCCGATCAGCACGGTGTCGAGGCGCTCGTCGGTGAGGATGTCGTCGAGGTCGTCGGGGCTGTCGCAGGCGCGCAGCATGATCGCGGTGAGATGGGTGGCGTTCTCGGCCATGGCGCCGCTCGGGGCGACCACGGTCACCAGCCCCGCCCCGACGCGGAGCGCCGCGCGGGCAGCCAGCCGCGCCGCGCCGGTCTTGAAGGCCGGCCCCGACAGGACGAGGACGTGACCACGGGTGTATTTGTGGCCCTGCGCGCCGGGCCTCGGAAAAGCGGAGATCCAGAGATCCGGTCCGTTGCGGAAGGCCGCGAGACTGTCGACCGCGAGCCCCGCTTCCAGAGCCGCTTCGCCAGTGCCGATATCGGCGATGTGGAGCGCGCCGCAGAGCGAGCGTCCCGGCTGGAGCAGGTGACCGGGCTTGAGGGCCACGAAGGTCATCGTCTCCGTCGCCGTGACCGCCGCGCCGCGAACCGCGCCGCTGTCGCCGTCGAGGCCGCTCGGCACGTCGACCGCGAGGACGGCTGTTCCGGAGGCGTCGATCGCGGCGATCAACGCCCGCGCCTCGCCATCGATGTCGCGCGAGAGCCCGGCGCCGAACAGCGCGTCGACGATCAGGTCGAAACCGGAAAGGTCGCTCCCCGGCCCTGCCGGGTCGACCGGCTGACCCGCTGCCACCCAATCGGTTGCGGCGAGGGCCGCGTCTCCGGAGAGGCCGGCGACCTCCCCCATCCGCCGCAATACGACGCCGAAACCGGCTCGGGAGAGCAGCCTGCCGGCGACGAAGCCGTCGCCGCCATTGTTGCCCGGGCCGCAGAGGATCAGGATGCGTCCGCCGGACGGTGCCAGGGCGCGGACGCGTTCGGCCACGGCAGCGCCGGCGGCCTGCATCAGCCGGTAGCCGGGCATGCCGTCGGCGATCGCGGTTTCATCGACCCGCCGCATCGCCGCGACCGTGAGCAGGCGGTTGGTCGTCATCGGCGGCATTCGGCTCTCTGCTCGCGCATCGCTCAGGCGTTGCCTTTGGAATGGGCCGTTTCGAACAAACTGCCCGAATGATGTGCAGAATCTGCTCAGTGCTTGCGCAGTTTACGCCGGTGGCGTGGCAGAACGCCGTGGCGGTCCTCGGGAGGCGGTGCTACGAATCCGTATCCTCGCGAAAGCGCAGATCAGGCGCCCCGAATGAAGAAGATCGAAGCGATCATCAAGCCGTTCAAGCTCGATGAGGTGAAGGAGGCCCTTCAGGATGTCGGGCTTCAAGGGATAACCGTGATCGAGGCGAAGGGCTTCGGGCGGCAGAAGGGCCACACCGAGCTGTATCGCGGCGCGGAATATGTCGTGGACTTCCTGCCCAAGGTGAAGCTTGAGATCGTGCTCGGCGATTCGCAGGTCGAGGCCGCCGTCGAGGCGATCCGAAAATCTGCGCAGACCGGACGCATCGGCGACGGCAAGATCTTCGTCTCGACGATCGAGGACGCCATCCGCATCCGCACCGGCGAGACGGGGCCGGACGCCATCTGAGATGGGCGAGAAGGCGACAGCCGCCCGCCGCGCCTTCCGCAGCCTGCACGCGCAGGGCTGTTTCGTCCTTCCGAATCCCTGGGATATCGGCAGCCTGAGGCGCCTCGAAGCGCTCGGCTTTCCTGCGCTCGCCTCGACCAGCGCGGGCTTCGCCTGGAGCGCCGGACTCGACGACAGGGCCATGACCCGCGACGCGGTGCTTGGCCACCTCCGTAACGTCTGCGCCGCGACCGACCTGCCTGTGAACGCGGACTATGAATCCGGCTTCGCCGACAATCCCGAGGGCGTGGCCACCAACGTGACGCTGGCCATGGCGACCGGCGTCGCCGGGTTGTCGATCGAGGATCGCACCGGCGACACGCTCTACGAGACGGCACTGGCGGTGGAGCGGATCGCGGCGGCACGCTCTGCGGTCGATGCCGTCGATTCCGAAGCCGTGCTCATCGGCCGCAGCGAGGGGTTTCTGATCGGCCGGACGGACCTCGGGCAGACCATCGACAGGCTCGTCGCGTATGCCGAGGCCGGAGCGGATTGCCTCTATGCGCCGGGATTTTCCGATCCCGACGACATCCGAGCCATCGTGCGGGCCGTCGCGCCCAAATCCGTCAACGTGCTGCTGGCGTCGCCGGCGATGCGCGTGGCGGACCTCGCGGACAGCGGCGTGCGCCGGGTCAGCACCGGCAGCCGCCTCGCCTTCGCGGCTTGGGCCGGCTTCGAGGCGGCGGCACGGATGCTGCTGGAGGACGGCGCGCTGCCGGCCGCGAGCTTCAAGGGCGCCTGAGCGCCATGGCGCTTCGCTGAACCCGCAAAACACTGCGAGCGATCCCCTGCCGAACCTCAACGACGTCGTGAGCGAGATCGCCGAAGAGATGCGGCGCCGGCCGGATCGCGGCGAGGTCGCCACCTACATCCCCGAGCTGGCCCGCGCCGACCGGCAGGCCTTCGGCATCGCCGTCATCGGCAACGACGGTCAGGTCGTGGCTGCCGGCGACTGCGACGTGCCGTTCTCGGTGCAGAGCATCACCAAGGTATTCACGCTGACGCTGGCACTGGGCAAGATCGGCGACCGGCTCTGGCAGCGCGTCGGCCGCGAGCCCTCGGGCAACCCGTTCAACTCGATCGTCCAGCTCGAACTGGAGAAGGGCGTACCGCGCAACCCGTTCATCAATGCCGGTGCTATTGCCGTCACCGACGCCATCCTGTCCGGGCACGAGCCGCGCGAAGCTTTGGGCGAGATCTTGCGCTTCCTGCAGTTCTTGGCCGAAGACCCCACCATCGCCATCGATCAGGCCGTGGCGGCCTCGGAGAAGCGGACGGGCTTCCGCAACGTCGCCCTCGCCAATTTCATGAAGTCCTACGGCGTGCTGGAGAACCCTGTCGACTTCACCCTCGGCGTCTATTTCCATCACTGCGCCATTGCCATGTCGTGCCGGCAGCTCGCCATGGCCGGGCGCTACCTCGCCCATAACGGACGCAACCCCTCGACGGGCCTGCTGGTGATCTCGCCCGAGCGCGCACGCCGCATCAATGCGATCATGCTGACCTGCGGCCACTACGACGGCTCCGGGGACTTCGCCTACCGGGTCGGCCTGCCGGGCAAGAGTGGTGTCGGCGGCGGCATCCTGGCCATTGCGCCGGGTCAGGCCTCGATCGCAGTGTGGTCGCCGGGGCTCGACGCCGCCGGCAACTCGCATCTCGGCCGGCTCAGTCTGGAGCGGCTGACGAAGCGCATGGGCTGGTCGATCTTCGGGAATTGACGTCGAAATACGGCGAATGGCATCCGCGCGATTTCGACCGTAGCAAGAGAAGCGGCGCGGACCCCGAAGGACCGCGCCGCACACCGTGTTGATCGTCTCGCAAAAAAGTTAGGCGGCGGCCTCGCTCATCGAAGCTTCCATCTGCACGGAGGCGATGGTCTTCAGGATCTGCGAGGCGATCTGGTAGGGGTCCCCCTGGCTGTTGGGGCGGCGGTCTTCCAGGTAGCCCTTGTAACCGTTGTTCGCGAAGGAATGCGGCACGCGGATCGAGGCGCCGCGGTCGGCGATGCCGTAGCTGAACTGGTCGATCGCCGCGGTCTCGTGCTTGCCGGTCAGGCGCATGTGGTTGTCGGGGCCGTAGACCGCGATGTGGTCGGCGATGTTGTCCTTGAAGGCCGCCATCAGCTTCTCGAAGTACTCTTTGCCGCCGACCGTCCGAAGGTGCTCGGTCGAGAAGTTGGCGTGCATGCCCGAACCGTTCCAGTCGGTGTCGCCGAGCGGCTTGCAGTGATACTCGACGTCGATCTCGTACTTCTCGCAGAGGCGCTGCAGCAGGTAGCGGGCGACCCACATCTCGTCCGCGGCTTTCTTGGAGCCCTTGCCGAAGATCTGGAATTCCCACTGGCCCTTGGCGACTTCGGCGTTGATGCCTTCATGGTTGATGCCGGCGTCGAGGCAGAGGTCGAGATGCTCTTCGACGATCTGGCGCGCGATCGAGCCGACGTTTGAGTAGCCGGCGCCGCAATAATACGGGCCCTGCGGGGCCGGGTAGCCGGCGGTGGGGAAGCCGAGCGGGCGGCCGTCCTTGTAGAAGAAGTACTCCTGCTCGAAGCCGAACCAGGTGTTGTCGTCGTCGATGATGGTGGCGCGCTTGTTCGAGGCGTGGGGGGTGACGCCGTCCGGCATCATGACCTCGCACATCACCAGGATGCCGTTCTTCCGGGTCGAATCCGGGAAGTGGCGCACGGGCTTGAGCATGCAGTCGGAGCTACCGCCCTCGGCCTGCTTGGTCGACGATCCGTCGAAGCCCCACATCGGAAGCTGCTCGAGCGTCGGGAAGCTGTCGAATTCCTTGATCTGCGTTTTGCCACGCAGGTTCGGGGTCGGCGTGTAGCCGTCGAGCCATAGATACTCGAGCTTGTATTTCGTCATCCCTGCATTCTCTCGTTCGCCAATAAGGCTCGGTCTGAGCACGCCCGGGCGCCACCGGGTCGTCGGCCGACGAGCGCAGGCTTGCATGATGCGTGCCAGCTCAAGCTGCCCGGCGGGCTGTGCTGTTGGCGCATGAACGGGCAAGCCGTGCCCGCAGGAAGCACGGCGTTGCTCCGGTCCATCGCTGCCGTAGAACGATTTACCCCAACGAATGCCTTAAAAAGCGGCACATTCCCCAACGACTGAGTCTGGCAACGTGGGCGCTCGGGGGATATCAGTGCCCCCGGCCAACGTGCGTGACGGGAGGGCGCACGGGACCAGGGTCCGTCCGACACGCTCGCGCGTCCGGCGCTCTTGAGGATCCGTCCGAGCCCCATCGTCGCGAGCATTCCGGCGTGACCGGCCGCCCGATGCGGCTGCGAACGCGGGATGATCCCTCGACCGGGGTGGCCACGCTCCCTTGCCTACGCTCCCTGTCCGAGGAGAACGCCGACGATGAAGAACGCAGCCGAAGTCCTGAAGGCGATCAAGGACAACGACGTCAAATACGTCGACCTCCGTTTCACCGATCCGCGGGGCAAGTGGCAGCACGTCACCTTCGACGTCTCGCTCGTCGACGACGAGCTGTTTTCCGAAGGGACGATGTTCGACGGTTCCTCGATCGCCGGCTGGAAGGCCATCAACGAGTCCGACATGCTCTTGATGCCCGACCCGGTCACGGCCTGCATGGACCCGTTCTTCTCGGCCTCCACCATGTCGATCGTCTGCGACGTGCTCGAGCCCTCCACCGGCGCCCCCTACTCGCGCGACCCGCGCTCGACCGCCAAGCTCGCCGAGGCCTACCTGAAGTCGACCGGTATCGGCGACACGATCTTCGTCGGCCCCGAGGCCGAGTTCTTCGTGTTCGACGACGTCAAGTTCGGCGCCGACCCCTACAAGACCGGCTTCGAGCTCGATTCGACCGAGCTACCCTCGAACGGCTTCACCGACTACGAGGGCGGAAACCTCGGCCATCGCATCCAGACCAAGGGCGGCTACTTTCCGGTGCCCCCGCAGGATTCGGCGCAGGACATGCGCGGCGAGATGCTGGCCGCGATGCAGTCCATGGGCGTCAAGGTCGAGAAGCACCACCACGAGGTGGCCTCCGCCCAGCACGAACTCGGCATGAAGTTCGATACGCTAACGCTGCTCGCCGACCATATGCAGATCTACAAATACGCGATCCACAACGTCGCTCAGAGCTACGGCAAGACCGCGACCTTCATGCCCAAGCCCGTCTACGGCGACAACGGCTCGGGCATGCACGTGCACCAGTCGATCTGGAAGGACGGCAAGCCGCTCTTCGCCGGCAACAAGTACGCCGACCTCAGCCAGGAATGCCTGTGGTACATCGGCGGCATCATCAAGCACGCGAAAGCGCTCAACGCCTTCACCAACCCGTCGACCAACTCCTACAAGCGCCTAGTGCCGGGCTACGAGGCCCCCGTGCTGCTCGCCTACTCGGCGCGCAACCGCTCGGCCTCCTGCCGCATCCCGTGGACAACGAACCCGAAGGCCAAGCGCGTCGAGGTCCGCTTCCCCGACCCGATGGCGAACCCCTACCTCGCCTTCTCGGCCCTGCTGATGGCCGGCCTCGACGGCATCATGAACAAGATCGATCCGGGTCCGGCCATGGACAAGGACCTCTACGACCTGCCGCCGAAGGAGCTGAAGAAGATCCCGACGGTGTGCGGTTCACTGCGCGAAGCCCTGCAGAATCTCGACAAGGACCGCGCCTTCCTCAAGGCCGGCGGTGTGTTCTCGGACGACCAGATCGACTCGTTCATCGAGCTGAAGATGCAGGAGGTCATGCGCTACGAGATGACTCCGCACCCGGTCGAGTTCACGATGTACTACTCGCTCTGAGCATCTCGGAGTTTTGGAGACGACACGGGGCCGGAGTGATCCGGCCCTTTTTTCATGCCCGGGTCGGGACGCGACGGCGCCGGTCCGGGCTCCTATGATCGCCGGCGTCGCGAATCCGGAGCCACCCATGTCCCTCGTCGTCCCCGTCATCCTCGGCAGCGTTCGATCCGACCGCCAGGGCATCCGCGCCGCGCGCTTTCTCGTTGCGCAGCTGGAAGGCCGCGGTTTCGAGGCACCTCTGGTCGACCCGGCGGAACTCAAGCTTCCGCTCCTCGACCGGATGTACAAGGAATATCCGAAGGGCGAGGCGCCCCGGGCGCTCGAAGATCTCGCGACGCTCTATCGCCGCGCGGACGCCTTCGTGGTGGTCTCGGGCGAGTACAACCACTCGATCCCGCCAGCCCTCTCGAACACCCTCGATCACTTTCTCGAAGAGTATTATTGGCGGCCGTCGGGCATCGTCTGCTACTCGGCCGGCCAGTATGGCGGCGTGCGCGCCGCGATGCAGCTTCGCGCAATGATGGCCGAGCTCGGCGCGCCGAGCATCCCTTCGCTGCTGCCGATTCCGCGTATCCAGAAGGCACTGAGCGCGGGCGGCGAGCCGGCCGAGGAGTGGCTCGGCAAGGCTGCGAAGAAGTTTCTCGACGAATTGGTCTGGTATGCCGAGGCGCTGAAGGCGAAGCGCGCGGAGGGAACGCCTTATTAAGTGTCGCAGCGCGCGTGGCACCCGGCTTGCCGCCGCCCGGCCTGGACCGAAAGTGTACGGATCGGGATTGCGGATGAACGAGAGCGTCGAGCGGGTCAGCGCGTGTCTGGCCGACCTCGTCAGGGCGGCGCTGATCTCCGATGATCGGCGCAGCCTCGAATTCCGGGATGCCGCACGAGCCGGGCTCGCCGCCCTCGCGGCCGACCCGCCGGATCCCGCTACGGTCCGCATCGACGGCGCCTGGACCTTCGGCATCCGCGCCGCCGAGGCACCGGACATGGTAGCCGAGGCGAGGCGCGTGAACCTCACATTGCCGCAGGCCAGTCCATTCACGCTGGCGGAGCTGGTCGATCCCGCCTTCGACGTCGACGCAGCTGTCGAGCGCATCGCCAACGCGGCCTCCACCGGCTGATCCCCAGCCCTGAATGACGAAGGCGTTGCCGCGGGACGGGTGCAAGCCCATGTTTCGGTCGATGGCCTGCGGGCCGATCCCTTCCCGATCCAGCGCGCCGGCCGCATGAGCCCGGCGCAGCGAGCCCTCCCCGCTTTGACCAGACGCACCGCACCCGCACCGGCCACCGGCGCCCTTCCCTCGCGCGAGACGATCGTCGCGTTCATCGCGGACTCCACCGAGAAGGTCGGCAAGCGCGAGATCGCCAAGGCCTTCGACGTGAAGGGCTCGGACCGGATCGAGCTGAAGCGCATCCTCAAGGAGATCGAGGAGGACGGCGCGATCGAGCGTGGGCGCGGCGGGTTCAGCAAGGCCGGCCGCCTGCCCCCGGTCGTGCTCGCCGACATCTTTTCGCGGGATCGCGACGGCGAACTCGTGGCCCGCCCGGCCCAGTGGGAGGCCAAGGATGGCGAGGCTCCGCGCATCACCGTCCAAATGCCCCGCGGCGGCCGCAAGGCGAACCGCCCCGCCCCCGGCATCGGCGACCGCGCGCTGATCCGTGTCGAGCCGGATGGGGACACGTCGAACCGCTACACCGGCCGCATCGTCAAGGTGATCGGGAAGAACAAGTCCGAGGTCATCGGCATCTATCGCCAGGGGGGCAACAACGGTCGTGACGGCGGGCGTCTCGTGCCAGTCGAGAAGCGTTCGCAGGGCCGCGAGATCGCGATCCCCCCAGGCGAGGAGGGCGAGGCCCGCGACGGCGATCTCGTCAGCGTCTCGCTGGAGAGCGAGACCCGCTTCGGCCTGCCGAAGGGCCGTGTGCGCCAGCGCCTCGGCTCCCTCGGCTCCGAGAAGGCGGTGAGCCTGATCGCGCTGCACCTCCACAACATCCCGCACGTCTTCGCCAAGGACACGCAAGCCGAGGCCGACGACGTGAAGGAGGTCGGCCTGAAGGGCCGCGAGGATTGGCGGGACGTGCCGCTGATCACCATCGACCCGCCCGACGCCAAGGACCATGACGACGCCGTGATGGCGGAGCCGGATCCCGATCCGAAGAACGAAGGCGGCTTCATCGTCACCGTGGCGATCGCGGACGTGGCGGCCTATGTCCGCCCCGGCAGCGCCCTCGACCGCGAGGCGCTGATGCGCGGCAACTCGGTGTATTTCCCGGACCGGGTCGTGCCGATGCTGCCCGAGCGCATCTCGAACGACCTGTGTTCGCTGCGTGAGAACGAGGATCGGCCAGCGCTCGCTGTCCGCATGGTCATCGCCGCCGACGGTACCAAGCGCCGGCACACCTTCCACCGCGTGATGATGCGCTCGCGCGCCAAGCTGGCTTACGCCCAGGCGCAGGCCGCCATCGACGGCAGGCCCGACGACACCACGACGCCCTTGCTGGCGCCGGTTCTCCGCCCGCTCTACGCCGCCTACGAGGCGCTCAAGCAGGCGCGCGACGCCCGCGGCCCGCTGGCCCTCGACCTGCCGGAGCGCAAGGTGCTGCTGGCGCCGGACGGCTCGGTCGACCGGGTGATCGTGCCGGAGCGGCTGGAGGCGCACCGCCTCATCGAAGAATTCATGATCCAGGCGAACGTCGCCGCGGCGGAGACGCTGGAGGCGGCGAAGTCGCCGCTGATCTACCGCGTCCACGACGAGCCGGCGCTGGAGAAGCTGAGGGCGCTGGGCGAGGTGCTCGCCTCCATCGGCATCAAGCTGCCGAGGGGCGATGTGCTCAGGCCCTCGCTGTTCAACCGCATCCTCGGCTCGGTCGCCGAGACCGAGCACGCGATCTTCATCAACGAGGTCATCCTGCGCACCCAGGCGCAGGCGATCTATTCGAGCCAGAACCTTGGTCATTTCGGGCTGAACCTGCGCCGCTATGCGCACTTCACCTCCCCGATCCGCCGCTACGCCGATCTCATCGTGCACCGCGCCCTGATCGCGGCGGGCCGGCTCGGCTCGGACGGCCTGCCGTCCGACACGACCGTCGGCATGCTCGATGCCGTCGGCGAGCAGATCTCGGCCGCTGAGCGCCGCGCCATGGCGGCCGAGCGCGAGACCATCGACCGGCTGATCGCCCACCACCTCGCCGATCGGATCGGCGCGACGTTCATGGGCCGCATCTCCGGCGTCACCCGCGCCGGGATGTTCGTGAAGCTGGCCGAGACCGGGGCGGACGGCTTTATCCCGGCCTCGACCATCGGCGCCGACTTCTACCGGCATGACGAGACCCGACACGCGCTGGTCGGCGACCGGACCGGCGAGACGTTTCGCTTGGGCGATACCGTCGAGGTGAAGCTCGTCGAAGCGGCGGCCGTGGCCGGCGCGTTGCGATTCGAGATCCTGTCGGAAGGACGCTCGGGTTCCAGTCGACCGGGACCGGGCGGACGCCCGAAATTCCACAAGGCCAAGTCGAAGCAGACGAGCTACGGCCCTCCCGGCACGGCATCGAAGCGCGGCAAGCCTCCTGCGGCCGGCCGCAACACACCCAACCGCAAGCGCGGGTCGCGCGGCTGAGGGGGGTGGTGTAGGACGGGACCATGCCGCTCGAGACGAAGCACGAGATCGATCCGCCGCCGGTCGCCGTTCCCAGCACGGTCGAGCGGACTAAGCTGATCCCGGCCATGGCGCTCGGCTTCGTCTGCCGTTGCCCGCATTGCGGCGAGGGCCGGCTCTTCGGCCGCTTCCTCAAGGTCCGGCCCGCATGCGAGGCCTGCGGGCTTTCGCTCGACGGACACCGCGCCGACGATCTGCCGCCCTACCTCGTGATCTTCATCGTCGGCCACATCGTCGGCTACCTGATCCTGAAGATCGAAATGGGCTACGATCTGCCGCTCTGGGTCTCGGCGACCCTGTGGCCCGGTCTGACGCTCGGCTTGGCGCTCGGGTTGCTGCAGCCCGTGAAGGGCGCCGTGATCGGCCTGCAATACGCCATGCGTATGCACGGCTTCGAGACCTCCCTTCCCCCGCGGCCCGGAGCCGAGGAGACGCGCGTTGGATCAGGCGACACCGCCCCCGCCGCCGGCATCGGCCGGGTCTGAGACGCGGAGCCGCGCGGCTCCGGCTCTCCGTCCCCGCGACGCGGCCACGCTGATCCTCGTCGATCGCGCGAAGAAGAAGCCGCGGGTGCTGATGGGCCGGCGCCATGTCGGCCTCGCCTTCATGGGCGGCAAGTTCGTGTTCCCTGGAGGGCGGGTCGAGCCCTCGGACCGCCGGATGATCGTCGCGGGCGCCCTGCCCCAGCGCAGCGAAGACGCCCTCGACGCGCGCCTCGTCCGACCGTCGCCGATGCTCGGCCGTTCTCTCGCTCTCGCCGCCATCCGCGAAACCTACGAGGAGACCGGGCTGCTGGTCGGCTCGCGTGACTACGGGCCGCCGGCCTCCGTGCCCGAGGGGGCTTGGACGGCCTTCGCCGAGGAGGGCGTGTTTCCGGATCTCGAGGCGCTGCACCTGCTCGCCCGCGCCATCACGCCGCCGGGTCGCCCGCGCCGCTTCGACACCCGGTTCTTCGTCGCCGACCGCACGGCCGTGGCCGCCGAGCGCCCGGGCATCGTCGGCCCCGATTCCGAACTGACCGAGATCGCCTGGGTCGGCCTCGACGAGGCCCGCAAGCTCGACTTGCCCCGCATCACCCGCGCCGTGCTCGACGACCTGGAAGCCGCGGCCGCGCTCGACTTCCAGCCGTTCCGCGCGATCCCCTTCTACTTCGAGCGGTACGGAAAGGGGTTGCGGGAATTGCTGTGATGGGGTTTTCGGCTGTTCAACGCTTCAGTCATTCCGGGGCCGCGCAGCGGAACCCGGAATCCAGAGCCGCCGATTGAGCCATGCTTGACGGGCCCGGCGGGTCTGGATCCCGGGTTCGCCTGCGGCGCCCCGGGATGACGGCGGAGTGTTTGAGCGCCGCGCGAGGGCTACTTTCAGAACATGACCGACACCGATCCCCGCGACCTCGGCCTCTGTCCCGACCGCCTCGAGTGCATCGACGCCTGGATGCGGCGCTATGTCGATGAGGGAAAACTCGCCGGCCTGTCGGTGCATTTCGCCCGGCGCGGCAAGGTCGGGTTCGCCCGCGCCCACGGCAGGGCCGACATCGCCCGCGACCGGCCCTTCGACACCGACACGATCGTCCGCATCTATTCGATGACGAAGCCGCTGACCTCGGTGGCGGTGATGATGCTGTACGAGGAAGGCCGCTTCCAGCTCGACGATCCGCTCAGCCGCTTCCTGCCCGAATTCGCCGAGATGCGCGTCGCGGTAGGCGGCAACCGGGTCAAGCTTGAGACCGTGCCGGCCCTGCGGCCGATCACCATCCGCGACCTGCTCACCCACACCTCCGGCCTGACCTACGGCTTCATGGAGGCGACGCTGGTCGATGCGCTCTACCGGGTGCACGGAATCGATTTTCAGGCCTCCGAGCATTCCCTGGCCGATCTCGTCTCGCGGGTAGCGAAGCAGCCGCTGCTCGCCCAGCCCGGTGCGGAATGGAATTATTCGGTTGCGACCGACGTCCTCGGGCACCTCGTCGCCGTGGTCTCGGGCGTGCCGTTTTCGGAGTTCCTGCGTGAGCGCGTGCTTGAACCCCTGGGCATGCACGACACCGATTTCTTCGTCGCTGCCGACAAGCGCAAACGTTTCGCCGCCAACTACGCGTTCGATCGCACCGGCCAGCTCAAGGTCTACGACGATTCCGAGGGCAGCCGCTTCCTCGCCCCCCGGCCGGTGACCTCGGGCGGGGGCGGCCTCACCGGCACGGCACCGGATTACCTGCGCTTCTGCCGCTTCATCCTGAACCGGGGCGAACTCGACGGCGTGCGCCTGCTGGGCCGCAAGACCGTCGAGCTGATGATCGCCAACCACCTGCCCGGCGACATGGCCGCCATGGGTCAGCCGCGTTTTTCGGAATCGTCCTACGCCGGCATCGGCTTCGGTCTCGGCTTCTCGGTGATGCTCGACCCGGCCAAAGCGCAGATCGTCGGCACGCCGGGCGAAGTCGCCTGGGGCGGCCTCGCCAGCACCTCGTTCTGGATCGACCCGGTCGAGGATCTCGCCGTGGTTCTCTTCGCCCAGCTCATCCCCTCATCCGCCTTGCCGATCCGGCGCGAGTTGCGGGTGCTGACCTACGCCGCGCTGGTGGATTGAGGCGCGCTTCGCGGCGTTGATGGCGAAGAACTTGCAGGCACGGTGCCGTTCCGACCGCGACGGCGGATCGGAGAGGCGGCCACAGCGCCGCACGGTCATCCAGGCAAGAGACACGGCATGAAGCGCGAAGACCTCACGGAAAAGCTCCTCGACATCAAGCGTGAGAAGGGCTGGACCTGGAAGCACATCCAGGCGGAGATCGGCGGCATCTCGCCAATCCTGATCACCGCCGCCTGCATGGGCCAGATGAAGCTGCCGAAGGCTCAGGCCAAGAAGGCCGCCGAGCTGTTCGGCCTCAGCCAAGCCGAGGAGCGGATGCTGAACGAGGCGCCTTATCGCGGCTCGATCCCACAGATGCCGCCGACCGATCCGCTGATCTACCGCTTCTACGAACTGGTGATGGTCTACGGCACCACCTGGAAGGAATTGATCCAGGAGGATTTCGGCGACGGCATCATGTCGGCGATCGACTTCAACATGACCATGGAGCGCGAGCCCAACAACAAGGGCGACCGGGTGAAGATGAACCTCTCCGGCAAGTTCCTGCCGTACAAGTACTACGACAATGAGGACGGCGTGCCGGAATATGGCTTCAAGGAGAGCTGAGGCCGGCTCTCTCGTCACTGCGAGGAGCGCAGCGACGAAGCAGTCCGGGGCCGCCTTCAATACGTTGCGAACGTGGCCCTGGATCGCTTCGCTTCGCTTCGCCCGCTCGCGATGACGGATGTGGTTTTCTGGATCTCGAAGCCTCCGCCTGCGACGGGTTGCCTCTGCAATCCACCTTCTTCGGCCAGCCTCGCGCGTCTATCCTCCGCCCGTCTCGGTCCACGACCCGGTACGGCGCGTCGCAGGCGGTTCTACCGTCCGAGCTGAAACGTAACCGGCGCGCAGATCGTACGAATGGGGAGATGATCCATCCCCGTTTCGGGAGAAGCGCCCATGAACCGCCGTCAGACCCTGTTCGCCGGAGCCTCGCTCGCCGGATTGCTGTCGGGCCTGAAGCTGTCCGACCCTGCGCTTGCAGCCTTCGAGGTTGTGAAGAGCGACGCGGAGTGGCGCAGCCAGCTCGACCCGATCGCCTATAACGTCCTGCGCAAGCAGGGCACCGAGCGCGCCGGCACCAGCCCCCTCGACCACGAGAAGCGCGCCGGTACCTTCAGCTGCGCCGGCTGCAGCCAGCCGCTGTTCTCGTCGCAGACCAAGTTCGACAGCGGCACCGGCTGGCCAAGCTTCTACCAGCCGATGCCCGGCGCCGTCGGCGAGAGCACCGACCGGGCCTACGGCATGGCCCGCACCGAGGTGCATTGCAGCCGCTGCGGCGGCCATCTCGGCCACGTCTTCAACGACGGCCCGAAGCCGACCGGCCTGCGCTACTGCATGAACGGCGCGGCCTTGAGCTTCCAGGCGGCCTGATCCGCCTGCCCTTTTTTGTATCCACGGAGGTCCCGATGACCCTGTCCAAGTATCTGAAATCTACTGCGGTCGCCTGGCCGCTGGCCCTCGGCGGCACGGTCGGCCTCGGCCTGATCGCTTCGCTTTCCCTGCCGCAGGGCATCGCCTTCGCGGAGGAAGCCGGCCAGCGCGTTCCGGAGTCCACGGCCAAGTCCACCGAGACGCCGGGCAAACTGCGCACGGCCACGCTCGCCGGCGGCTGCTTCTGGGGCGTCCAGGGCGTGTTCCAGCACGTGAAGGGCGTGACGCAGGCGGTGTCGGGCTATGCCGGCGGCACCCGCGAGACGGCCAATTACGGCGCCGTCGGGCGCGGCCGCACCGGGCACGCCGAGGCCGTCAGGATCACCTACGACCCGGCGGTGATCCGCTACGACGAGCTGCTGCAGATCTACTTCTCGGTCGCCCTCGATCCGACCGAGGTGAACCGTCAGGGGCCGGATACGGGCACCCAGTACCGGACCGCGATCTTCCCCAGCGATGCCGAGCAGGCGAAGGTCGCCAAGGACTACATCGCTCAGCTCGACGCCGCGAAGGTCTATCGCCGCCCGATCGCCACCAAGATCGAGCCGGGCGCAGCCTTCTACCCGGCCGAGGACTACCATCAGGACTACATGGCCTTGAACCCGGACGCCGGCTACATCGTCGCCAACGATGCCCCGAAGCTGCAGGACCTGAAGCGTCTCTTTCCGGAGCGCGCCAACACCGACCCGGTTCTCGTCGGCAAGCCGAAGGCATAGGTACGGCAGCCGTGGACGGATGCCCGTCCCGGCATAATCGGCCTTTGCCCCGCCCGCCATTTTCGGTGATGGGTGGGGCATGAACATCCTGCTCATCGGATCCGGCGGGCGCGAGCACGCGCTTGCCTGGGCGATCTCCAGATCCCCACTCTGCGACCTTCTGTTCGCGGCGCCGGGTAATCCCGGCACGGCGCAGCACGGGCAGAACCGCCCGGACCTCAACGTCGCCGATCACGCCGCGGTGGTCGCGTTCTGCGGCTCCGAAAAGATCGACCTCGTCGTGGTGGGGCCGGAGTTGCCGCTAGTCGCCGGACTCGTCGACGACCTTCAGGCCGCCGGGATCCGCGCGTTCGGCCCGACCCGGGCCGCCGCGCAACTGGAGGGCTCCAAGGGCTTCACCAAGGAGCTCTGCGCCGCGTACGGCATCCCGACCGCCGCCTTCGCGCGCTTCACCGAGATCGAACCCGCCCTCGCCCATCTGCAGGCGAAGGGCGCGCCGATCGTCGTGAAGGCCGACGGCCTGGCCGCCGGCAAGGGCGTCGTCGTCGCCGAAAGTGTTCGCGAGGCGGAAGCGGCTGTCCGCGCCATCCTCGATGCGCCCGGCGCCGCCCTGGTCATCGAAGAATGCCTGTTCGGCGAAGAGGCGAGTTTCTTCGCCCTCTGCGACGGCACCCGCGCGATCCCCGTCGGCACCGCTCAGGACCACAAACGCGCCTTCGACGGCGATCGCGGTCCCAATACCGGCGGCATGGGCGCCTATTCGCCGGCGGCGATCCTCACGCCCGCCCTCGAGGCCGAGGTGATGGAGCGCATCGTTGCACCGACCCTGCGCGGCATGTCCGAGCGCGGCACGCCCTTCACCGGCATCCTCTACGCCGGGCTGATGCTGACCACCGACGGGCCGAAGCTCATCGAATACAACACGCGCTTCGGCGACCCGGAGGCGCAGGTGCTGATGCCGCGTCTCGCCGCCGATCTGGTGCCCGCGCTGATCGCGGCCTGCGACGGCGATCTATCCGGCATCTCCCTGCCCTTCGACGCGAGCCGATCTGCGCTGACCGTCGTGATGGCAGCGGCCGGTTATCCGGGGACGGTCGTGCGCGGTTCGCAGATCCGCGGCGTCGCGGAGGCTGGAGCCGACGACGTCATCGTGTTCCAGGCCGGCACGCGCAGTGAGGGCGGGTCCCTCTATGCTGATGGCGGCCGGGTCCTCGCCGTGACGGCCGTCGCTCCAAGCGTTCGGGAGGCACAGGCCCGCGCCTATGCCGCCGTCAGCCGGATCGATTGGCCGGAGGGCTTTTGTCGAAGCGACATCGGCTACCGGGCAGTGAGCCGCGAGGCCGAGACCGACGCCGGCTGAGGGTGCCGTGCGCCTCGATCCGCTCAGCCTCGCTTTTGAGGCCGCCCGCCAGTCCGCGGCTCTCGGCGAGGTGCCCGTCGGTGCGGCGGTCGTACGCGATGGCGTCGTGCTGGCGGTCGCCGGCAACCGGCCGAGAACGCTTCACGATCCGACGGCCCATGCCGAGATCCTGGCGATCCGCGCCGCCTGCGCCGCGCTCGGTGACGAGCGGCTGACCGGCTGCGATCTCTACGTGACCCTCGAACCTTGCCCGATGTGCGCCGGCGCCATCGCCTTCGCCCGCATCCGCAGGCTCTATTACGGCGCCGCCGACCCTAAGGGCGGCGGTGTCGAGCACGGCTCCCGTGTCTTCAACCAGCCGACCTGCCACCATGTGCCGGAGGTCTATGGCGGGTTCCGCGAGGCGGAGGCTGCAGCGCTCCTGAAAGAGTTCTTCCAGGCGCGGCGAGACTGAGGCCGGCTAGCCTCGCAGGAAGGCCATGAGCGCCGCGAGCGTCTCGTCGGGGTTTTCCTCGGCCAGGAAGTGGCCGCCGGCGATCGAGGCGCCCGTGGCTTTCGGCGCGAACGTCCGCTGCCACACCGCGAGCGCGCTCTCGGGCTTGTCCTTGTCGAGGTAGTCGCGGCTGGCCAGGACGAGGACGGGCATCGCCAGAGTCTCGCCGGCCGCCAGGTCGGCCTGGTCTGCGGCGCGGTCGGGTCCCTCGGGTCCGCCGGCGCGATAATCTTCGCACATGGCATGGATACGCTCCGGCACGTTCCAGCTCTGCCGGTAGAGGTACAGCGCCCCCGGTGCGAAGGACGACAGATCGTGCTTGCTCGTCCAGTCCCGCAGCAGGCCTTCGTAATAGGCGTCGGGATCTCGGCCGATCGCCTCTTCCGGCTCCGGTGCGGGCTTGGCGAGGAAGGGCCAGTGCGGATTCGCGCCGGGCTTCGCTGCGATCCGCTGCCACTGGATCGTAGTCGGCACGATGTCGAGCAGCGCCAGACGCTCGACCCGGCCGGGCGCGTCGAGGGCGACGCGATAGGCGACGCGCGCGCCGCGATCGTGGCCGGCCATCGCAAACCGGACGTGGCCGATCCGCTCCATCAGGTCGACGATCTCGCGGCCGAGCGTCCGCTTCGCGTAAGTGGAATGGTCGCCTGTGCCCACCGGCGCGTCCGACCAGCCGTAGCCCTTGAGATCGAGGCAGATCACCCGATGGGTCTTCGCCAGGGTCGGTGCGAGGCGATGCCACATCGCGTGCGTCTGGGGAAATCCGTGCAGCAGGAGCAGCGGCGGCGCGTCGGGCGATCCGCCGGCGCGGGCGAACCAGCGTCCCGCCGGTGTGTCGATCCACAGCGCTTCGAAGCCGGGAAAGAGATTTTCGGTGTCGTCCCCGGCCATCGAACGTTTTCCTGCTGCTGGAACAAGAACAACGTAGAGTCCGCGCGGCGGCTCCACACGCGAATCTCTTTGCATCGCAGGATCACGGATCGAAGAGAATCGCGGGTCTATGATGCGGGCCCTTCGACCACTTCTCAGGCACTTTGCCTACAACTTCGGCATGAACATTTCTTAACGGTTACAGGTGAAATTCCGGCGTCTCCTCCGGTAGTCTCATGCCTCTGCACGCACTCGAAGAAGTCGCTCAGATCTCCGCCGACTGGCTCTGGCAAACCGACCAGGACGGGCGGTTCACTTACCTGTCCGCCGAGGCCGAGCGGTTCATGGGGCACCCGGTTGCGGCCATGCTCGGGTTCACCCGTGAGGCCTATTCCGTCGAGGACGGAGCGGCCGGCGAAAACATCTACAGCCTTCACGAAGTCTCCGAGGCAATGGCCGCGCAGCAGCCGTTCCGCGACCGGATTTACGTCTTCCGGCATCCGGACGGCGCACCGCGCTGGTTCGAGATCAGCGGGCGTCCGCGTTTCGACGCCGACGGTACCTACCTCGGCTATCGCGGCGTCGGCAGCGACGTCAGCGATCAGCACCGCACCCGTTCTGCGCTGGCGACGGCGCTTTCCCAGCTCCAGGGCGCCAACGCGCAACTCGTCGAACAGAACAGGCTCTTCGACGCAGCGCTCGAAAACATGACCCAGGGCCTGTGCATGTTCGATGCGGAGAGCCGCCTCGTCGTGTGGAACCACCGCTACCTGGAGATCTTCGGCCTGGAGGAGGCCGCGCTGGCGCCCGGCATGACCCAGCGTCAGATCATCGAGACCCTCGTCGCGCTCGAGCGCTACAAAGCCGGCGCCACCGTCGATTCCGTGAGCGAGGGCACCCGCACCTCCCTGTCCGCGGACGCGACCAAGTCGGTCCTGCGCGAACTGGCCGACGGCCGGGTCGTCGCGGCGACCCATCGCATCATGGCCGGCGGGGGGTGGGTCGCGACCTTCGAGGACGTGACGGAGCGTCGGCGCAACGAAGCGCGGATCATCCACATGGCGCGCCACGACGCGTTGACCGACCTGCCGAACCGCTCGGCGCTCCGCGAGATCGGCGCTGAGATGGTCAGCCGCACGGATGATGGATCGACGCTGGCCGTGCTTTGCCTCGATCTCGACCGCTTCAAGCCCGTCAACGACAGCTACGGGCATGCACTCGGCGACAAGCTCCTCAGGGCGGTGGCCGAACGGTTGCGCAGCCACATCCGGGGTGGCGACGTCGTCGCCCGTCTCGGCGGCGACGAGTTCACCGTGCTTCACCGTGTCGCCGACATCTCCGGCGCGGTCACGTTGGCCCAGCGCCTGATCGCCGTGGTCAGCGCCCCCTACGAGCTCAACGGCTTCAACATCGAGATCGGCATGAGCGTCGGGATCGCGCTCGCCGACGGCGAGGGACGCGACATCGAGCGTCTGCTCAAGGACGCCGACATGGCGCTCTACGAGGCCAAGGCCGTCGGCCGCGGCACCCATTGCCTGTTCGAGACGCAGATGGACGAGACGGCGCGCGAGCGCACCGTCATGGAGCGCGAACTGCGCGAGGCCCTCGTCCATGGCCGGTTCGAACTGCACTACCAGCCGCTGGTCGACCTCGACGACAACAGGATCAAGGGCGTGGAAGCTCTGGTGCGCTGGCGGCATCCCGAGCGGGGGCTCGTCAGCCCGACCGTGTTCATTCCGCTCGCGGAAGAAACCGGCCTGATCGTGCCGCTCGGCGACTGGGTGCTCAATCAGGCCTGCCGTGATGCCGCTGCGCTGCCGGACGACATCAGCGTCGCCGTTAACGTCTCCGCGCTGCAACTGCGCAACCGCAACTTCGCGCAAGGAGTCCTCATGGCGCTCGCGGCCAGCGGCCTGAAGGCGACGCGGCTCGAACTCGAAATCACCGAAAGCGTGCTGCTCGACGACACCGAGTCGAACCTCGAGACGCTGCATACCCTGCGTCGTCTCGGCGTCCGCATCTCGATGGACGATTTCGGCACCGGCTATTCGAGCATCAGCTACCTGCGGCGCTTCCCCTTCGACAAGATCAAGATCGACCGGTCGTTCGTGCGCGATTCCGCAGGCCGCTCGGATGCCGGCGCCATTATCCGCGCCATCGTCGGGCTCGGCGCGAGCCTCGGCATCACCACGCTGGTCGAGGGCATCGAAACGGAGGAGCAGCTTGCCACGGTCCGCGCGGAGGGGGCGCAGGAGATGCAGGGCTACCTGTTCAGCCCGCCGCGACCGGTTCAGGATATCGCGCGGATGATCGCCGACGCCGCCGCGAAGCGGTCCGTTGCATCTGCCGCTGCAGCTTGAACGTCTACGCAACCGTCGCGGGAAAGCGCCTGCGGTAGCCGCGCGGCATGCGTTCAGTCCCGGTCCATCGAAGCCGTGCGAGAAAATGCCGTCGACGCAGGAACGATTGCCACAGCTTGGCCATTGTGCTCGGGACGGATTGATCGGAGGGCACCATGCTCGGTTGGGCAGTGACGTTTCTCGTCGTCGCGCTGATCGCGGCGATCCTGGGTTTCGGCGGCGTCGCGGGCACTGCGATGGAAGCGGCCAAGATCGTATTCTTCGTGGCGATCGCACTGTTCCTGATCTCCGCGGTGTCCGGTGCCGTACGCGGACGCGCACCGCGGATCTGACGAAGCGGCCCGCCGGATCGGATGAATACGGGCGGCGTCGGCCGCTTTTGCGATTTGCGATGACGGCAGCGGCCCATGCAGCGGCGACATCGCGGGCGTGCCCATGGCCGCCCAACACGCGTCTCGTAACAGGCGGCATGCTCTGTTATGGCATCGGGCATGAACGACAATTCCGAAGACGACATCCCCGTGGCGGAGCCCGCGCGCGGCGACGAGACGATTCCCGCGAGCCCCGAAGCGCTGCCCGCGACACCGGACGGTGAACGGATCGCCAAGGCGATCGCCCGTGCCGGCATCGCCTCGCGCCGCGACGTCGAGGCGATGATCGAGGCGGGCCGCGTCACCCTCAACGGGAAGATCCTGGCGTCGCCGGCGATCAACGTCACCGATGCCGACCGCATCACCGTCGACGGCGAGCCTCTGCCGGCCCGGGAGCGCACGCGACTTTGGATCCTGCACAAACCTCGTGGCGTCGTCACCACGGCGCGTGACCCCGAAGGCCGGCAGACGGTCTTCGATGTCGTGCCCGAGGAACTGCCGCGCGTCGTCGCCATCGGCCGGCTCGACATCAACACCGAGGGCCTGCTGCTGCTGACCAACGACGGCGGTCTCGCCAAGGTCATCGCGCATCCCGACACCGGCTGGCTGCGCAAGTATCGTGTGCGAGCTTTCGGCGAGATTACCCAGGTGGAACTCGACAAGCTCCGCAAGGGCGTCACCATCGACGGGATGGAATACGGCCCCGTCGAGGCGCATCTCGATCGGGCGCAGGGCGACAACCTCTGGCTGACGCTGGGGCTGCGCGAGGGCAAGAACCGCGAAGTCAAGCGTATCCTCGAGCATCTCGGCCTGTCGGTGAACCGGCTGATCCGGCTCTCGTTCGGTCCGTTCCAACTCGGCGATCTCGAAGTGGGCCTCGTGGAAGAGATCCGCACCAAGGTGCTCAAGGAGCAGCTCGGCAAGACCCTGGCCGAGCAGGCCGGCGTCGATTTCGAGAGCCCGACGCGCGAGCCGATCGCGCCGTTCGGCAAGCCGAAGAAGCCCGCCGCCGCCGCGCCCGAGCGCTCTGGTGGCCAGGGCCAGAAGTCCCCCCGCGAGGGCGGGCGCTCGCGCGAGCCGAGCTATGGCCGGCCGAGCTTCGACCGCCAGGGCCGCGACCCGTCGCGACCGGCGCGTCCCGCCGCCCCTGCTCGAGTACCGACCGGCGGGATGAGTGCCGGTCCCCGCGAGTCGATCTGGCGCGCCGATGCCGATGTCGAGAAGCCGCACGGCACCAAGATCCCCCGCCGCGGTGCCGACCCGAAGGCATCACGGGCCGTGGCGGCCGAGCGCGGACGCGAGCGCGTCGGTGCGATCCAGGCCGCCGGCGACCGCCGGGTGCTGGTCGAGCGACTGCAGCCGAGCCCCGAGGCTCCGGCGCCCGAGCCGCACAAGCGTACCCGCTTCCGCACGCAGGACGAGCGCCCGCAGCGTTCGGGCGACGACCGCGCGCCGCGTGCCGATGCGCGGCCGCCCCGGCGCGACAATTTCGAGGATCGCGGCGAGCGTCGCGGCCCGCCGCGCGACCGCCCTCAGGGCGGCGAGCGCTCGGGTGGTTTTCGCGGAGAGGACCGTCCGCGTTCCTTCGGCGGCGGTCGCGACCGTCCCGAGGGTGGGGCCAATCGGAGTGACGAGCGTCCGCGTTCGTTCGGTGGTGGCCGCGATCGTCCCGAGGGCGGGGCCAATCGTGGCGACGAGCGTCCGCGCTCCTTCGGTGGTGGCCGGGACCGTCCCGACGGCGCAGCCGGTCGTGGCGAGCGCCCGGGCGGGTACCGTTCCGCATGCGATCGCGGCGGCTTCAAGGGAGGCGAAGGCCGGTCCGGCTCCGGTGCCCGTTCCGACCGCCCTGCCGGTGGCGGTTTCCGGACCGACAAGCCCCCGGGCGGACGCCCCGGCGCCGGTCGCAGCTTCAAGCCCGGCGGCGATCGTCCGGGTGGCTTCCGCAGCGATCGTCCCGGCGGCGGCGACCGCCCGGGTGGCGGGGGCTTCAAGGCGGGCGCCGGTCGCCCCGGCGGCGGCTTCAAGGGCGGCAAGCCCGGCGGGCGTCCGGGCGGCTTCGGCGGCAAGCCGAATTCCGGCGGTGGCCGTCCGCCGCGTGCGGGGAAATGATCTCGAACGAACGACCGTGCACTGCCCGAGGCGGTGAGCGCACGGCCGCTTCGGTTCGCGGATCTGTGAAAGAATGAGGATCGTCGGGGGAGATCTGCGTGGGCGCACCCTGCGCGGCCCGCGCACCGACGCGATCCGGCCGACCTCGGACCGGCTGCGGGAGGCGCTCTTCAACGTCCTCGCCCATGCCTACGAGGATGCGGTCGCGGGTGCCCGCGTCCTGGACCTCTTCGCGGGCACCGGAGCGTTGAGCTTCGAGGCGCTGTCGCGCGGCGCTGCCTACGCGCAACTCGTCGACGAGGGTGCCGAAGCTCGCGGGCTCATCCGCGAGAACATCGAGGCCCTGGGACTCGAGGGCACCACCCGCCTCTACCGGCGCGATGCCACGAAGCTCGGTCTGGCCCAGGCGAGCGGGCGGTTCTCCCTGGTCTTCTGCGATCCGCCCTACGGCCGGGACCTCGCCCCGAGGGCGCTCGTCTCAGCTGCCGAGGGTGGCTGGCTTGAGCCCGCCGCGTTGGTGCTGGTCGAGGAGGCGGCTGGCGTGGTCCTCGCTCCCCTCCCCGGCTTTTCGCAACTGGAGCGGCGCTACTACGGCGAGACGGCCGTGACATTCCTGCGGTTCTCAGCCGGCTGAACGCCCTGGCCGGTCGGTCCCCTTCTTAGAATTATAATTGACTTGAGCGCGCCCGCGCGAAATCCTGCCGGCACAAAAGCGCCCCAAGGCGCCCGCCGGGAGAGATACGCCGATGCCTGCCACCCAGACCACGAAGCTCGGCGCCTGCCCGCACGACTGCCCCGATACCTGCTCGATGATCTACACGATCGAGGAGGGCCGGCTGATCAGCGTGAAGGGCAACCCCGACCATCCCATGACCCGCGGCGCTTTGTGCGGCAAAATCAACGATTTCGATCGGCACCACTACAATCCCGACCGCGTGCTCTATCCGATGCGCCGCTCGGGTCCGAAAGGCTCCGGCCAGTTCACCCGCATAACCTGGACCGAGGCGCTGGACGAGATCCACGCCCGCTTCACCGAGGTCCGCGAGACCCACGGCCGGGAGGCGATCCTTCCCTACAACTATCTCGGCAACGAGGGCGTGGTGCAGGGCCTCACCGTCGGCGACGCCTTCTTCAACAAGCTGGGCGCCAGCGTCGCGGAGAAGACCTTCTGCGGCTCGGGCTCCTGCACGGCCTGGCTCCTGACCGTCGGGCCGACCAACGGCCTCGACCCGATGAGCTTCACCCAATCGAAGTACATCGTCATCTGGGGCTGCAACTCGATCTCCACCAACATCCACCATTGGCACGTGGTGAAGGAGGCGCAGCGCGCCGGCGCCAAGGTGGTGGTGATCGATCCCTACCGCTCGCGTACGGCGAAGGAAGCCGATTGGCACATCATGCCGAAGCCCGGCACCGACGGTGCGCTGGCGATGTCGCTGATCCACTGCATCATCAACGGCAATCTGATCGATGCGGATTATGTCGAGAGCCACACGGTCGGGTTCGACCAGTTGAAGGAGCGGGCAGAGCCCTTCACGCCGGAATACGCGGAGAAAATCTGCGGCGTGCCGGCCGCGGACATCCGCATGCTGGCGCACGAATACGCGACCACCCGCAACGCCGCGATCCGGCCGGGTGTCGCCGTCGAGCGCAGCGCCGGCGGGGCGCAGGCGTTGCGCGCGATCTTCTCGCTGCCGGCGCTGACCGGGGCCTGGAAGGACCCGGGCGGCGGCGTCTACCAGATGCCGCTGTGGGAGTTCCCGGTGCATTGGGACCGCGTCTGCCGGCCCGACTGGATTCCGCAGGGCACGCGCGCCGTGAACGTGCTGAAGCTCGGCGCAGTCCTCAACGGCGAGGCCGGACTCGACCCCGGCATCCACGCGCTGATGGTCTACAACGCCAACCCGGTCTCGAACTCGACCGAGACCGCCGCGATCAAGAAGGGCCTCGCCCGTGAGGACCTGTTCACGGTGGTGAGCGAGCATTTCGTCACCGACACCGCCCGCTACGCCGACATCCTGCTGCCGGCCACCATGGCTGCCGAGCACGACGACATGATGTTCTCGTGGGGGCATTTCTTCTTCACGCTCAATCAGAAGGCGATCGAGCCGCCCGGCGAGACCGTCTCCAACGCCGAGCTGTTTCGCCGTCTCGCCAAGCGCTTCGGCTTCGACGAACCGCAATTCTCCATGAGCGAAACAGAGCTCATGGAGTGGTATCTCGACTGGGACAGCCCGAAGATGGCCGGCGCCAGCATGGACCACTTCCGCGAGCAGGGCTGGTACCGGTTGAACATTGGGGATCCCGAAACGCGCACGCCCCATGCCGAGGGCAACTTCCCGACGGCGTCCGGCAAATGCGAATTCTTCTCACAGGGGGCCCTCGACAACGGCAACTTCGTCGCCCCGCCCTTCCGGCAGATGTACGAGGCCGAGCAGGGTGGCGAGACCCTCGATCCCTTGCCCGGCTACGTGCCGGCCAACGAGCGGCCGGAGACCAACGGGGCGCTCGCCGCGCGCTTCCCGCTCAACATCGTCTCCCCGAAGAGCCACGGCTTCCTCAATTCGCAATATGCGAACGAGGCCCACAAGATCGCCCGCCAGGGCGAGCAGGCGATCCTGATCAACCCGTCGGACGCCTCTGGGCGGCAGATCACGGAGGGGGCGCTGGTGCGCGTGTTCAACGAGCGCGGCACGTTCCATGGCCAGGCCCAGGTGACGGAGGACGTGCCGCCGGGTCTCGTCGTGGCGTCCCTCGGCTACTGGCACTCGCTCAACCGAAACGGCGCGGTGAACGTGGTGAGTTCGTCTACCTACGGCGGAATGGGCCATTCGCCGACCTTCAGCGACAACCTCGTCGAAGTCGGACTCGCGACTTAGCGAATTGACGCCTCCCGCTCGGGATGTGACATCGCTGGGGCCATGCAGAAGCCCGCAATGACCCTCCCCCTGCCGAGCGAGAGCGACCTCGCTGCCATCAAGGCCGACGCGGCCACGTGGTTCGCCACCTTGCGCGACCGGATCGTGACGGCGCTGGAGACCTTGGAGGATCAGGCGGCCGGCCCGTTCCATGCGGACGCGCCGGCGGAGGCCGGAAAATTCGAAAAGACGCCGTGGCAGCGCACCGACCATAGCGGCGCCCCGGGCGGTGGCGGCGTCATGTCGATGCTGAAAGGCCGCGTCTTCGAGAAGGCCGGCGTCCACATCTCCACGGTGCACGGCGAGTTCGCGCCGGAATTCCGGGCGCAGATGCCGGGTGCCTCCGAGGATCCGCGCTTCTTCGCCACCGGCATCTCGCTGATCGCCCATCCGTGGAACCCGAACGTGCCGACGGTCCACATGAACACGCGCTTCGTGGTGACCACGAAGGCGTGGTTCGGCGGCGGGGCCGACCTGACGCCGGTGCTGGAGCGCCGTCGCAATCAGGAAGACCCCGACACCCGGCTGTTCCATGCCTCCCTGCAAGAGGCTTGCGATGCACACGCGCCGGCCGCGAACTACGAAAAGTACAAGGCGTGGTGCGAGGAGTATTTTTATCTCCCTCACCGTCAGGAGCCGCGCGGCATCGGCGGCATCTTCTACGACTATCACTGGACCGGCGACCCGAAGGCCGATCTCGCCTTCACGCGGGACGTGGGACAGGCCTTCCTCAAGGCCTATCCCGAGATCGTCTTCTCGAACCTCGCCAAGGACTGGACCGAGGCCGACCGGGTCGAGCAGCAGGTCCGGCGGGGACGCTATGTCGAGTTCAACCTGCTGCACGACCGCGGCACCATCTTCGGCCTGAAGACCGGCGGCAACGTCGCCTCGATCCTGTCCTCGCTGCCGCCGACCGTGCGCTGGCCGTGACGGCCGATCTGCCGAAGGCCTACGCCCCGCAGCAGGAGGCGGCGCTCAAGGCCATCGCGAACTGGATGAAGGGCGGCGGCGATCAGGTTTTCCGCCTGTTCGGCTATGCCGGCACCGGCAAGACTACCCTAGCGCGGCGCATCGCGGACGACGTCGACGGCACCGTGCTGTTCGGCGCCTTCACCGGCAAGGCGGCCTCGGTGATGCGCCAGAAGGGCTGCCACGACGCCGCGACGATCCACAGCCTGATCTACCGCACGAAGGAGGGTGACGAGGGCGGCCCGACCTTTACGCTGAACCGCTCGGGTCCGGCGGCCAAGGCGGATCTCATCGTCATCGACGAATGCTCGATGGTCGATTCCGACCTCGGCAACGACCTCCTGGCCTTCGACAAGCCCGTGCTGGTGCTCGGCGACCCGGCCCAGCTTCCGCCGGTGCGCGGCGGGGGCTTCTTCACCGAGGCCGAGCCCGACGTGATGCTCACCGAGGTCCACCGGCAGGCGGCCGACGATCCGATCGTGCGCATGGCGATGACGGTGCGCGAAGGCGGCCGGCTGGAATTGGGCACCTTCGGCGACAGCCGCGTCGTCTCCCGCCGCACCCTCGACCCGACCGAGGTGCTCGATTGCGATCAGGTGCTGGTCGGCATGAACAAGACCCGCCGGCTCTACAACAACCGCCTGCGCGAGCTCGCAGGCCACACCGACCCGATGCCGTCGGTGGGCGAGAAGCTGGTCTGCCTGCGCAACGACCGCACGAAGGGCCTGCTCAACGGCTCCACCTGGACGGTGCAGGCGCTGCGCGCGCCGCCGCGCCCCGACACCATCCGCCTCGACGTCGTCTCCGAGGACGATCCGGCGGTTCGCCGCCGTGCCGTCGACATCAAGGTCTTGCGCCAGATCATCGAGGGCAGCGAGGAGGAGATCCCGTTCTCCATGCGTCGCGAGACCGACGAGTTCACCTACGGCTACGCGCTGACCGTCCACAAAGCGCAGGGTTCGCAGTGGGACAAGGTGGTGCTGTTCGACGAATCCTTCGCGTTCCGCGAGCACCGGGCGCGCTGGCTCTACACGGGACTGACGCGGGCGGCGCGGGCGATTACGGTTGTGGTGTGAGGGTCTGTCCCCCTCGGGAGCGTCCTACCCTCGCCTTGAGGGTGAGGGCGAGCGTTGAAGAGGCGGAACCTGACCGGTTCTCGCAGCACCTCATCAGGGAGAGGCAAGTCCATGAAGATGTATGGCAATTGGCGCTCGGCAGCGTCGTTCCGCGTGCGGGCTGCGCTCAACCTCAAGGGCATTGCCTACGAGGAGGTCTTTCTCGATCTCGACGCCGGCGATCACCGGAAGCCCGAGTTTCTTGCGATCAACCCGCAGGGTGCGGTGCCCGCGCTCTTCGTCGATGACGGGCCGCCGCTGACGCAGTCGCTGGCGATCCTTGACTATCTGGAGGAGACGCATCCGGAGACGCCGCTGCTGCCGGCCGATCCGCGCGATCGCGCCCGCGCCCGCTCGCTGGCGCAGCTCATCGCCTGCGACACGCATCCGCTCTACACGCCGCGGGTGCGCAAGCACCTGATGAAGGCCTACGATCTGTCGAAGGAACAGGGGCTGGAATTCCTGCACTTCGCTTTCGCTTCAGGGCTGGAGACGCTGGAGAAGCGGCTCTCGACCGAAGCCGGCACCGGCCGTTTCACGCAGGGCGACGCGGTCAGCCACGCCGATCTCTGCCTCGCCAGTCTCTGGGCCGGCACCGGCATCTTCGGAGTCGACACGGCGCCTTACCCTACCGTGAAGCGGGTTGCCGAGGCATGCCTCGCCCTCGACGCCGTCGCCCGCGCGCATCCGCTGAAGCAGCCGGGCGCGCCAGCGAGCTAGAACCCGGACTGCGACCCCCTCTCGCATGCGTGCGATAGGCCGATCGCGCAGGCGTGATGTATAGACGTTCCAACGTAGGCCTTCGCTGCCATGGGGCATGGCGGCGGCAGGGCCGACGGCTCAAACACGGGGTACGGGGATGGTTCCGGGTGAAGCGGTCACGGACCGGCACAAGATCGTCGTCGTCGGTGGCGGGGCGGCCGGCCTGGAGCTCGTGACCAAGCTCGGGCACACGCTCGGCAAGGGCAAGGCCCACGTCACCCTGGTCGATCGGGCGCGCACCCATATCTGGAAGCCGCTGCTGCACGAGGTCGCCGCCGGCAGCCTCGACGTTGGCCACCACGCGGTCGATTACCTCCACCACGCGCACGCCCATCATTTCCGCTATCGCATCGGCGAGATGACGGGCCTCGATCGCGAGCGCCGTGTCATTCACCTTGCAGCGAGCTACGACAGCGAGGGCCGCGAGGTCACGCCTGTCCGCGAGATCCCCTACGACACGCTCGTCATGGCAGTGGGCTCGACCACCAACGATTTTGGCACGCCGGGGGTGAAGGAGCACGCCATCGCGCTGGACACCCAGGACCAGGCCGTGCGGTTCCACCAGCGCCTCGTCAACGGCATGCTGCGCGCCCACACGCAGGTCGGCCCGGTGCGGCCGGGACAGCTCCACGTCACCGTGATCGGCGCCGGCGCCACCGGCACCGAACTCGCGGCCGAGCTGCACCGTACCACCCGCGAAGTCGCCAAGACCGGCCTCGACAAGATCGACCCGTCGAAGGACCTCAAGATCACTCTGGTCGAGGCGGCCGACCGCATCCTGCCGGCGGTGCCTGCGCGACTGTCCGGCGAGGTGATGACGCTGCTCTCCAAGATCGGCGTCGAGGTCCGCGTGAAGGCGCGCGTCACCGAGGTCAAGGCCGAGGGCGTCCAACTCGCCGATGGCGGGTTCATTCCCTCCGAACTCGTGGTCTGGGCGGCCGGCGTGAAGGCGCCGCCCTTCCTGCAGGGCGTCGGCGGCCTCGAGACCACGCGCAGCAATCAACTCGTCGTCACGCCGATGCTGGAGACGACGCGCGACCCGAACATCCTCGCCATGGGCGACTGCGCCTATCTGGTGGAGCAGGGCTCGGACACGCCGATCCCGCCGCGCGCGCAGGCGGCGCACCAGCAGGCCGCGTACCTGTACAAGCAGATCACCAACCGGCTCGCCGGCAAGACCACCAAGCCATTCAAGTATCGCGACTTCGGCTCGCTGGTGTCGCTCGGCCACTACACGACCGTCGGCAACCTGATGGGCTTCATACAGGGGAAGAACATGTTCATCGCCGGGCTGTTCGCCCGGGTCATGTACCGCTCGCTCTACAAGATGCACGAGATGGCGGTGAACGGCGTGATCAAGACGAGCCTCGACGCCGTGGCGCGGGCGCTGACACGCCGCGGCGTGGCGCGGGTGAAGTTGCACTGAGGCGCGGTGCCGCGATCTGACATCACACCCGAGGCGGCCTGGCGCCGCTTCGGAGCGAGTTTTTCCGCGGCCGTCGCGGTCCTCGGCCTCGCGGCGATCGGCTTCGTCGCGCTGTTCGACCCCTACGGACTGCGTGCGGCACCCGGCCGGCCGCCCGGTCCGCTGATGGATTCGAACCAACGCTTCCTATACCCGCAGATCGTGCGCTCGGGCGCCTACGACGCGGCCGTGATCGGCACCTCGACGGCCCGACTCCTCGACCCGCGCGACCTCGACCGGGCCTTCGGCGCCCGCTTCGCCAACCTCGCGATGAACGCCGCGACGCCCTACGAGCAGAGCGAAGTCGCGGCGCTTGTCCTGCGCCATGTCCGCCCCAAGGCGATGATCTTCGCCCTCGACACCACCTGGTGCGAGGCCGAGGCCGACAGGCGGCGTCTGACGTTTCGGCCGTTTCCGGCTTGGCTCTACGAGGACACCGCGAACGGCGGGTTCATGAGGCAGGTGAACTGGCGCAGCCTCACCATCGCGGGCGGCGTGCTATTACACCGGCTCGGGCTCGCGCCGGAGCGGATCCGCGGCGACGGCTTCGCCGTGTTCACCCCGCCGGAGTGGAGCTACGACGCACCCCGGGCTGCGGCGCATATCCATTCCGGCGCGACGGCGCTCGACGACACGGATGCCTCCGAGACCAAGGCCCCGGCATCGGATGGCCCGATGCCGGCTCTCGCCTGGCTTGACGCACTGCTTCGGAAGACTCCGGCAGAGGCGTTGAAGCTCGTCGCCTTCATGCCGGTCAACGTCGCGGCTCAGGGCCGCCCCGGGACGCCGCAGGGCCAGCGTGAGGCCGCCTGCAAGGCGCAGGTCGCGCGGATCGGCGAGATGCGCGGTGCGACGGTCGTCGATTTCCGCTATCCTTCCTCCGTCACCACCGACGATACAAACTACTGGGACGCTCTGCACTATCGCCTGCCGGTCGCAGGACGGATTATCGGCTCCCTGAAGGCGGCGACGCAGGGCGGTGCCGACGATGCCGGTGGAGTCTATCGTGTACTGGCCCGTCCGTGACCGGCCTGTGCTTCCCTTCCGATCCGATCGCGAAGGTCGTTTCATGCCAGACGAGATTTCGGCCCGGACGCCGCAGAGGCCTGGCACCCAAGCACTCGGCACCCGAGCCGTGGGGGCCGTTGCACTGGGCGCCCTCGCCCTTGGTGCGGTGGCCCTCGGGGCCTTCGCGATCGGTCGCCTGTCGATCGGCCATGCGCGGATCGGCAGGCTGGAGATCGGCGAGTTGCGGGTGCGGCGGCTCCGCCTTCCAAAGGACGCCGACGCAGGCGAGGACGACCGGGGCCGCGATCCGACCGGAGGACGGTCGCACTCTCGTCGAGATTGACTGATTTCAGTCCCCCCGCCCGGCTGGACCGCGGCGCATGAGAGTTGTCCGAATGCTTGTCCGTATCACCCTTGCTCTGGTCACCGGCCTCGGCGCCACGGCGGCCTTTGCCGCACCTGCCGCCGCACCTGCGACCCGCGAGACGCTGAAGCAGTATTGCACCGGCGACTACCTGAACTATTGCAGCGATTATGCGGCCGATACGCCGGAGCTCAAGGCCTGCTTCAAGCAGAACAACGCCAAGCTCACGCCCGATTGCCGTGCCGCCATCGCCAGCTACACCAAGGCGCAGAAGCGGGGCTGAAGCTCAGGCCGCCCGCTCGGCCTCGGCTCGCGCCCACTCGGCCTTCGTCTCGCCGATGAAATCCGCGAGCCGGCCGGCCGAGATCGCCGCGCGCATCCCGGCCATCAGCTCCTGGTAATAGGCGAGGTTGTTCCAGGTCAGGAGCATCATCCCCAGGATCTCGTCCGAGCGGACGAGGTGGTGGAGATAGGCGCGGGAATAGTCGCGGGTCGCCGGGCAGGTCGATTGCTCGTCGAGCGGACGCGTGTCCTCGGCGTGGCGGGCGTTGCGCAGGTTGATACGGCCGTGGCGGGTATAGGCGAGGCCGTGGCGGCCGGCCCGGGTCGGCATCACGCAATCGAACATGTCGATGCCGCGCGAGACCGCCTGCATCAGGTCGTCCGGCGTGCCGACGCCCATCAGATAGCGGGGTTTGCCAGAAGGCAGGTGCGGCTCCACCGTCTCGATCATCGCGAGCATCACCGCCTGCGGCTCGCCGACCGCCAAGCCGCCGATGGCGTAGCCCTTGAGGTCGAGTTCCGTCAGCGCTCGCGCGCTCTCGACGCGAAGATCGGGAATGTCGCCGCCCTGCACGATCCCGAACAGGGCCTTGCCCGGCTGTTCGCCGAACGTGACCCGGCAGCGTTCCGCCCAGCGTAGGCTGAGCCGCATCGCCTTCTCGATCGCCTCGCGCTCGGCCGGCAGGCGCACGCATTCGTCGAGCTGCATCTGGATGTCGGAGCCGAGCAGGCCCTGGATCTCGATGGAGCGCTCGGGGCTCATGTGATGCGCCGTTCCGTCGATATGCGAGCGGAAGGTCACGCCCTTCTCGTCGAGTTTTCTGAGCGCCGACAGCGACATCACCTGGAAGCCGCCGGAATCCGTGAGGATCGGCCCGTCCCAGCGCATGAACCGATGCAGGCCGCCGAGCCGCTCCATCCGCTCCGCGCCCGGCCGCAGCATCAGGTGATAGGTGTTGCCCAGCACCACGTCGGCGCCGAGATCGCGCACCTGTTCCGGATACATCGCCTTGACCGTCGCCGCCGTGCCGACGGGCATGAAGGCGGGTGTGCGGATGGTGCCGCGCGGCATGGAGATAGCGCCTGTGCGGGCGGCGCCGTCGGTGGCGTGGACGGAGAAACGGAAATCGGTCGGGAGATCGGACATGTGCTCGAAGCGGCTTCCTGCATCGTGCGCGGGAAAAGTTCTCTCCCCTCGGCGGGAGAGGGAGATGCGCGTCGGCGTTACGCCCTATCAGACCGTCGCCGGAAACAGCAGGCTCGAATCCCCATACGAGTAGAAGCGGTACCCCTCCCCGATCGCATGGGCATAGGCCGCCCGCATCGTCTCGAGCCCCGAGAAGGCCGAGACCAGCATGAACAAGGTCGAGCGCGGCAGGTGGAAGTTCGTCATCAGGGCGTCGACGGCGCGGAAGCGGTAGCCCGGCGTGATGAAGATCTCGGTGGGGCCGGCGAAGGGGCGGATGGTGCCGTCCGCGTCCGCCGCGCTCTCCAGCAGCCGCAGGGCCGTGGTGCCGACGGCGACGATGCGTCCGCCCTCGGCGCGGATCCGGTTGAGGGCATGTGCCGTCTCGCCCGACAGAACACCGATCTCGGCGTGCATCCGGTGCGCGTCGGTATCCTCCGCCTTCACCGGCAGGAACGTGCCTGCGCCGACATGGAGCGTGACGGCGTGCCGCCTGATGCCGGCGGCGTCGAGGTCCGCCAGCATCGCCTCCGAGAAATGCAGGCCCGCGGTGGGCGCTGCCACGGCGCCGGGCTCGCGGGCGTAGATCGTCTGGTAGTCGGTGGCATCGCGGGCGTCAGCGGGGCGCTTGCCGGCGATGTAGGGCGGCAGCGGCAGGGCGCCCTGTGCGGCGATGGCTTCGTCGAGCGCGGGGCCGGAGAGGTCGAAGCGCAGCGTGATCTCGCCGCCCTCCCCCTTGCTCGCGACGGTCGCGTCGAGGCGGCCGAGTTCGCAGGTCTCGCTCGCGCCGCCATCGCTTCCGAACCGCAGGAGATCGCCGGGCGCGAGGCGCTTGCCCGGACGGGCGAAGGCGCGCCAGCGATCGGGCGCCTCGCGCAGATGCAGCATCGCCTCGACGCGCTGGCCCGGGGCGCCGGGCCGATGCCGGACCCCGTTGAGCCGCGCGGGGATCACGCGGGTGTCGTTGAAGACGAGGGCGTCGCCCGCCCGCAGCAGCCCGGCGAGATCGCGCACGCCGCGATCCGCGAAAGGCTCGCCCGGCTGCACCACGAGCAGCCGCCCGGCGTCGCGCGGGCTCGCCGGACGCAGGGCTATGAGAGCTTCCGGCAGGTCGAAATCGAACAGGTCCACGCGCATGCCGCGCCAACAGCACGGAAGGTGGTGGCGAATCAAATTTTCGGCTGCGGCTGCGTACGGAACCGCAGCGATGCGGCCTCGTTCGCTATCCGGTCCCGGTCGATCCCACCCGGGCCGTGGACGAGGATCGCTGCATGAGTGACGCAATCGGCCCCCAGCGCGTCACCCTCGATGGCCAGCTCGTCGCCTATTGGGAGCGCGAGGCCGCACGGTTCGACGAGCTGCAGGAGCGTGCCGCGATCAAATGGATGGCCCGCAGCTACGCCCGCAGGGCCGAGCGCGCCCGCGCGCTGGCCGAGACGAGCCGCAGGCGCGAGGCCGCGCGGGGACGGGACCCGGGTTCGAGCTGAGGGAGGCGCCGAAGCGAAAATCAAGGAGATGGTTTCGGATCAGACCCCTCCGAACCCGCTCCCTCACCTTCGGCTGCCGCCTCGCCGTACTCCGGCAACGGGCACGGCTCGTTCCCCGAAGCGAGGTGAGGCGCTCTGCACGCGGCGTCGCCTTCACGCCGATGGCGCTTCCATTCTTGCCCGTCAGCGGCTGTGCAGGATCAACGTGATCAGGACCGCTGCCGTGCAGACGAACATCGCCACGCCGAGCGCGAGGCTCGCGAGTGTCGTCGCGGAGATGTAGGTCCCGGCGACGGAGCCGAGGACATTCAGGGCGCCCCGTCGGTCGGGTCTGGACGGATGTCCGCAAGACGGGCAGGCGACGGCCATGTCGGAGATCCGATGGTCGCAAGCGGTGCAGTGGATCAGAGCCATGACGCGTTCCCCTCCTCGAACCGAACTGCGGGACGAGCCTCGAGCCGCCCTTTCGAAGGATATCGTCGCGCTCCAGCGTGGCGGCAAGCCGGGCTCCGATCGCGGCGTCCATAGCCCCGGCTAAAACCTTTGCCGTGGCCTTCGGAGGAAGCCGCGGCTATGGCCGCCCCTCCTCCCACTCTTCCAGCGAGCGCCCGGTCGCAACATGACCCGCACCGAGAAAGCCGCTCTGCTGAGTGCCGCCATCGGCGCCCTCGTCACGGCGTTGAAGTTCGGTGCGTTCTGGCTGACAGGCAGCATCGCGCTGTATTCCGATGCGCTGGAGAGCATCATCAACGTGGTCGCGGCGATCTGCGCCTTCGTGGCGCTGCGCGTCGCCTCGCGTCCGGCGGATGACGAGCACCCCTACGGCCACCACAAGGCCGAATACTTCTCGGCGGTGATCGAGGGCACGCTCATCATCGTCGCCGCCCTGCTGATCCTGCGCGAGGCCTATCAGGGCATCGTCACGCCGAAACCCCTCGACGCGCCGGTCATCGGCCTCGCCGTGAATGGGCTCGCCACCGCGATCAACGCGGTCTGGGGCTGGGTGCTGCTGCGGCGCGGACGCAGCTGGCGCTCGCCGGCGCTGATCGCCGATGCCCGCCATATCCTCGCGGACGTGGTCACCTCGAGCGGTGTCATCGTCGGCGTCGGGCTGGTGCTCGTCACCGATACCCTGGTGCTCGACCCGCTGGTGGCAGGCCTCGTCGCCCTGCAGATCCTGTGGTCCGGCTGGACGATGATGCGGGATTCGATCAACGGCCTCATGGATCAGGCGGCCTCGCCGGAGATGATCCAGAAGTTGCGCGGACTGATCTCGCACCACAGCGAAGGCGCCCTGGAAGCTCACGATGTGCGCACCCGCCACGCCGGCAGCGCCACCTTCATCGATTTCCACCTCGTGGTACCGGGCGAGATGACGGTCGCCGATTCCCATGCCATCTGCGATCGGTTGGAGGAAACCATCGAGGGCGAGATCGAGGGCGCCGTGGTGACGATCCACGTCGAGCCGGGCGACCACGCCAAGCAACGCGGCGTGCCGGTGATCTGACGATCGCAGCGCAGCCGCGCGGCCCCCACGCGGATTTCCCGGCGGCGCCGCTTCGCATCGTCACCCGCCTGGGCTAGAAGCCCGGCCGCGACAGCCCTCAGCCACGGAGCCGACAGGACCGCGATGACCGATCCGCTGCCGAACGTCCATGTGCGCGCCGAGGTCCTGACCCAGGCCCTCCCCCACATGCAGCGCTACGATCAGGAGATCGTGGTCATCAAGTATGGCGGGCACGCCATGGGCGATCCTGCCGCGGCCGAGGATTTCGCCGAGGACATCGTGTTGCTGGAGCAGTCCGGCCTCAAGCCGATCGTCGTGCACGGCGGCGGGCCGCAGATCGGCCGGATGCTGAACCGGCTCGGCATCCAGTCCGAATTCAAGGGCGGCCTGCGTGTCACCGACGAGGCCACCGTCGAGGTGGTCGAGATGGTTCTGGCCGGCTCGATCAACAAGCAGATCGTCGGTTGGATCTCGGCCGAGGGCGGCCGGGCGATCGGCCTGTGCGGCAAGGACGGCAACATGGTCCGCGCCAAGCGGGCGATGCGCACCCTGCGCGACCCGGAGACGGACACCGAGACCGAGATCGACCTCGGCCTCGTCGGCGAGCCGGACCACGTGGAGCGCGGCGTGCTCGACGCGGTGCTGAAGGCCGAGCTGATCCCGGTCCTTGCTCCCGTCGCCTACGGCCCGGACGGCAAGACCTACAACGTCAACGCCGACACCTTCGCCGGCGCCATCGCCGGCGCGCTGCGGGCCAAGCGTTTGCTGCTGCTGACCGATGTTCCGGGCGTGCTCGACAAGGACAAGAACCTGATCCCCGAACTCTCCGTGGAGGATTGTCGGCGGCTCATCGCCGACGGCACCATCACCGCGGGCATGATCCCGAAGGTCGAGACCTGCATCTACGCCTTGGAGCAGGGCGTCGAGGCAGTGGTCATCCTCGACGGCAAGGTGCCGCACGCGGCGCTGCTGGAGCTGTTTACGGATTATGGTGCCGGCACGCTGATCCGGCGGGGGTAACGCCGACGGCCGTCGGTTTCGACCCTCCGTCCGTCGGCGAGCGCGACTGCGCGTCGCCGGTCCTGCGGCGGATGCCTTCGGCCGGCCACGGTCGAAGGCCACACTTGTCAGCGGTCACGTTTCCCTTGGCGCTTCCGCGCGCCTATCCTGAAGGGCGGTCCGTCCGGCCGCCCTCATCTCGGCAGCACATGACGCGTTCCTTGGCCGTCCAGGGCGACATCGACGTCGGCATCTCGAACGGCCGCGGCTTCGGCCGGGTCGACACCTGGGTGTTCGACCTTGACAACACGCTCTATCCGAGCGACGCGCAGGTCTGGCCCCAGGTCGACGAGCGCATCACGCTCTACGTGATGCAACTCTACGGGCTGGACGGCCTCTCGGCCCGTGCCCTGCAAAAACATTTCTACCATCGCTACGGCACGACGCTGAAGGCGCTGATGGTCGAGGACGGGGTCGACCCGCACCATTTCCTCGATTTCGCCCACGACATCGACCACTCGACGATCCGCCTCGACGCGGCGCTCGGCTCGGCTATCGAGCGCCTGCCCGGGCGAAAGCTGATCCTGACCAACGGCTCGCGGCGGCATGCCGAGAACGTGGCGGCGAAGCTCGGTATCCTCGATCATTTCGAGGACGTGTTCGACATCGCCGCCGCCGGCTTCGTGCCGAAGCCCGAGCGCTCGACCTACGAGCTTTTCCTCGATCGGCACGGCGTCGACCCGCGGCGCTCGGCCCTGTTCGAGGACATCGCCCGCAACCTCGTGGTACCGCACGATCTCGGCATGGCGACGGTCCTCGTGGTGCCCCCCGTGCCCGACCCGTTCCGCGAGCGTTTCGAGCAGGAGGCGGTGCAGGAGCCGCATATCGACCACATCACCAGCGATCTCGCCGGCTTCCTCGAGGCTTGCGTCCTGCCCGTAGCCACGATCGAGACCCGATGAGCGATCGCTCCCGAGAACGCGCCCCGAGCCTCGCGGAGATCGAGGCCATCGCCTTCGATGCCTTCGCGCAACTGCCGCACGCCTTCCGGCGGCTCTGCGCGGGCGTGCGCATCCATGTCGACGATTTTCCCGACGACGCGACCCTCGACGAGATGGAGTGCGAGTCGGAATACGACCTGCTCGGCCTCTTCCGCGGCACTGGCCTCGCCCAGGCCGGCGAGACCACGACCGGCCAGATGCCCAACGCAGTCTGGCTCTACCGCCGGCCGCTCCTCGACTATTGGGCCGAGCACGACGAGAGCCTCGGCCACCTCGTCACCCACGTCCTGGTCCACGAGATCGGCCACCATTTCGGCCTCTCGGACGAGGATATGGCGCGGATCGAGGCGCAGGCCGAGGGGTGATTTTTTTCGCGCGGCCTCGGCGGTTCCACCGCGCGTGATGACATCATCTGGCGTGCCGGACGACACTCATGCTTCGCGGGACCCGTTGCGCGAGCGCTCAGGACGAGGATCGGAGCGAATGGCGTGACGGGCCGGCTGGTCCTTGCAGCGCAGCCGCCGGCTCCGAAGCGTCTCGCTACCCCTGCGCCTTCAACAAAAGGCTCGCCTTCGGCCGGCTCGACCGGAACTGCCCGCGCTCGATCGCCACGAAGGCCAGTACGGCGACGGCGATGGAGGTGAGCCACCAGATCGCAGTGAGGCCGACGCCGATGCAACCGATGGTGAAGGCGGTGACGAAGGCTGCGATGGCGCCGGGGACCAGGAGCGAGCTGTCGCGACCGGCTCGGCGGATCGAGGCGTAGAGGGCGAAGGCGGCGGCGAAAGCGCCGACGATCCCAAGCTCGTACCAGAACTCGAACAGCATCGTGGTCGGGGCGTTCGCGGGCAACAGGCCGACGAAGCGACCGCGGAGTGCCGTTTCCAGGCCATGCCCGGTGATGAATCGAACCGGTTCGGTCGTGACGAGTTTCTGCCAGACCTTGAGGGAGAGCGCGCTCGGGGCCGTCGGCCCGAACAGGGCGGCCCCGATCGGCCGGATCAGGAAAGGCAGCAGCGGCGCAGTGGCCAGCAGCAGCGCAGCCGTCAGGGCCGTCACCCGCACGCCGAGGGCATGCCGGGCATTGGTGAGGGCAAAGGCGAGTGCGCCGACGCCCAGCGCCAGCAGCGGCGTCAGCCCCGGCGCCAGCAGCAGCGCTCCAGCGACGAGCAGCACGGTCGCCAGAGCTCCGGTGTCGCGGCGGCGTGAGCGCAGCCAGGCCACGGCAGGCCAGGCGAGCAGAGCGAGCAGCACCGAACCACGCTCCAGGGCGCCGTCGCCGTCGCCGCTGTCGCTCATCATGGCGTCGCTGAACAACCCGATCAGGATCGCGACAACCGCCGCCGCCCCGACGCCGAGGGGCAGCAGGTAGAGGTTCGCCGAGCGCATCCGGTCCGGAAGGGCGAGATAGCCGGCGAGCGTCAGCACGATCGTCGCGACGAGGTTGGCGAGACGTTCGGTGGCCGGGCCGGGGAACGGCGTCCAGGCGAGCGAAAGCGCCGACCAGAAGATCACCAGCGTGCCGGCGAGGAAGGCCGGCGCGCGCAGGAGGCGAACGATGCCGCCGCCGGGCGGCCGCTGCTTGCCGTCGATGGCGCTGGCGATGATGAGCAGGACTACGGTGATCGGTGCGAGCACGACGGTCGCGCGGCGCGAGACCTGAGCCGCCACAGGCACGATCACGAACAGCGTGAAGAACCCGATACGGCGCAACAGGGCGGCGGCGTCGAGGGCAGGATCGGCAGTGGTGGTGGGCGCACGCGCCATATTCGAACCGGGGCCGGCGCGGCGAGCGGATGCTGGCGCCGTCATGCTTCTCCTAGTTCAGCCGTCCTGACAGGGCTGTAGGGCTCCTGCAACACCTGTGCCCCGATAGGCACGGATCGTGGCGGTCAAATTGCCCGCGTCGCCGGTGTCGGACGTTTCCTGCGCCGGCTCAGACTGCGCCCGAAATCGGTGACGACGCGCCAGCCGCCCCAGGCGACAAGGAACCCGACGAGGCCGGCGATCAGCCCGTCCGTCGTGGTCGGTACGGCCGGCCGGTAGTCGCGATAGGCGGCCCACGCCACGGCCACGTCGGGATTGCGGGCGACCGCCACGGTCTTGCCGAGCGGCGATGCAGCGGCGTCGATGGCCTGCTTCTGTGCGTCGAGTGCCCGGAAGCGCTCGACATCGCCGCGCACGGCCTCGCCCCGGCGTGCGACCAGGGCGTCGGCGTTCTTGCGCAGGTTTTCGATGGCGCTCTCGCGGGTGTTGCCGGTGGCTTGCGCATCCGAATCGAGCGTCGCGATCTGGCGCCGCAGTTCCTCGATCGCGCCCCCCAGGCGCTGGGCGTATTGCTGCGCGAATTCGGGCGCCTGTGCCGCGATGATCGCACCGATGATGCCGAGTGCGAGGCCGAACGTACGGATCACACGGAACACGGGCCGTCTCCTGAAGGGTTCGATGGAAAGAGCATGAGCGGGACGCCTGTTCCAGCCGCGATCGTCAGTGGTCCAGGCGGATCGCACGAAGGACGTCCTGTCGCGTGACATCGGCCAGCGGCATGGCGATCTTGCGCGCCATGCTGCGCACCCCCGGTGCCATCACCAGGATGACGGTCTCGAAGCCCGGACAGGCCGGATCGGCGCAGACGATCTCGTTGACCTTCACCACGACGGTCGTTCCGTAGCCGCCGGCGGCGCGCGCCCAGGCTTCGATCCGATCGCGCTCCGCCTCTCGCTTGGCGTCTCCCGGACGCGGCCGACCGAATCCAAACAGCGCCATGCCGGCTTCAGCGCGGCAGTGTGAGGATGCCGGCCTGCCCGTCGGCGCAGCCGAAGGCGAGACGGCCGCCGCCGCCGTCCCAGGCGAGCGCCGAGATCGCGCTGTCCTGGACGGCGGGACGCACCAGCAGTTCGGCGGCATCGACGAAGCGCACGAGCAGGATGCAGCCATCCTCGTAGCCGATGGCGAGCACGAGGGATTTGGGGTGGAAGGCCACGCGGGCGACCCGGGCCGGGCGCACGCCGCATTCGCGGGGCGCCTTGCCGGTCGGTCCCTCCTTGGTGTCGAAGGGCCAGACGATGGCGGCCTCGGCCCCGCTCGTCGCCAGCCAGTCGCCGTCATGCGACCAAGCTGTGGAGCGCACCTTGGCTGGGTAGCCGGACATCCGCATGTGGCCGCGGTCGGGCTGGAGGCGCCAGCCGTGCAGCGCGTTCTCCTGCATCGTCGTGATGACGAAGCGGCCGTCCGGCGACCAGGTCACGTCGAGATGCGAGCCCTTCCATTCGACGAACTCGGCCGGCGTCTCGAGGTTCGGGTACCAGAGGCTGACGCCGTTGTAGTGGGCGACCGCCAGCCGGTAGCCCTTCGGCGCGAAGGCGAGGCCGCGGGCGCTCGTCGGTGCGGCGAACGTCCGCTCGCGGCCCTTGGCGTCGCGCGAGACGACGCTTTTGCCGACGGAATAGGCGACGCCGCCATCCGGGTGCAGCGCCAGCGCGTCGATCCAGGCGCCGCCCTTGGCGGTCGCGACCTCCCCGACCACGCCATCTCCGGCAACGGACATCACGCGGCCGTCATCGCCGCCGGTGACGAGGCGGCGCGCATCGCCGGTCGCCACGAGGATGCCGGCCTCGCCATGCGGCGTCACGGTGCGCTGCTCGCCCTCGCGCGCCAGCACGACGCCGCCCTCGGCCGTCGCCAGGGCGAGCGTGTCCTTGAGCCAGTGCGCAAGCGTGACGTGCGAGCCCGCGCTCAGCGGTGCCACGTGTTCGGTGAGGGAGGGAACGCTGGACGTCATCCGCGCGGGCCTTTTCGAGACGGCAAGGGAGTCGATGGAGGCGGTTCGGCGGTCAGGGTTCCGCTCGTCACAGTGACGAAGGCCGCCCAGAACGCGAGCACCGCCAGGATCGCCGCAGGGATGGCAAGCGCTTCGATGTCGAGTTGCACATGCGCTAAGGCGCCGGCAACCGCTCCGACCAACAGCGATAGCCAGACGAGGCCGTCGCCGACCCAGCCGAAGCGCGGCCCGCGCCCGGCGAGTGCCAGGGCGAACTTCTGCCCGAAGGCGAACAGCGCCCCGGTCACAAAGGTCGTACCCGCCCGGAAGCCCTGAATGTGGGCGAGCACGGCGTTCTGCGTGCCCATCGCGAGCGAAAGGAACAACGCCGCCATCCCGAGATGCGACCGCTCCTGCGCGCTGACGAAGGCCGTCGCCACCGCAAGCGCTTCGAAGGCGAGGATGGCGGGTGTCGCCCAGCGTTCGGACATGAGCGCCGCGATGGCGCCTCCCAGCATCGCTCCCACCAGAAATGCGAGGATGAGCAGGCAGGGCAGGAGCGCCGTGTGTCCCTCTCCGTGCCCGATCGCGACGGCGAGCTGGGTCGTGTTGCCGCTCATCAGCGAGGTGTAGAGGCCACCGAGCCGGATGAAACCGATGGCGTCGATGAAGCCGGCGAGCGCCGTCAGCGTCAGTCCGAAGCCGAGGAGAACGGACCGGCTCACGGCGTGCCGCCGGGGAATGTCGAAAGACGATGCGTCGCCTTTCGGCCGCGCGACCGCGTCCGGAGGCATGGAATGCAGTTCTTAACCGCCGGCCCCGAAAGGTTAACGATTCGGTTACCAGTTCGGCGCAAATCGAGGGAATCACGGTGAACGACGGCGCAAGCGGAGCCGTTGGTCCGGCGATCTGAAAGCTTTGCCGTTGCAGGCTTTCGGGTGAGTTGGAGTACCCTCATGCTGCCTTTCGCCTGTTTTCCCGCCGCCCCCGCTTTCCGCCTCGACGGGCTGGCGGATCGCGTCGTCCTCGTCGTCGAGGATGAATTCATGGTCTGCGAACTCACGGCCGAGGCCCTGCACGACGAGGGCTACCGCGTGCTCACCGCCGCCGACGCGATGGAGGCGGAGGAGATTCTCGCGCACGAGCGGGTCGACCTGCTCTTCACCGATATCGATCTGGCCCGCAATACGAACGGCCTCGTGCTCGCCCACCGCGCACGATGCCAGCACCCCGACCTGCCGGTGGTCTACACCTCGGGCGGCTGCGGCAGCCTGTCGCCGAGCGAGGCGGTCTGTGATTCGGTCTTCGTGCCGAAGCCCTATCTTCCGAGCGAGATCGTCGCGCTCACCAACGACATCCTGCGCCGGTTCCCCAGCCCCCATCACGCGTGAGCGCGCATGCGCCCGCGCCGCACTCAGGACACTCTCCGATGCGCTTCGCGCTCCCGACGGCCCTGACGATCCTTCTGGCCGGCAGCTTCGCCGCCTCCGCGGCCTGCGACGTGAAGGGGCTGAAGCTCGAAGACGAGATCGCGGATAAGAAGGAACTCCGGAAGGCGGCCAACGAGCAGACCGTGCGCGACCTGCGCACGCTCCGCGACGCTGCGATCGTGCTCGACGCCTTCAAGTTCGAACCGGAATGCGAGCGCCTCGTCGTCATCCTCAAGCAGCTCACGGCTCAACCGGTGAAGACGATCGAGCGCGGCGGCGATACCGACGAGGAAAAAGCGGACGAGATCGAAGAGGCCCGCGAGCCGAAGGCGCCTACGAAGGCGAAGTGATATCGCGAGACGTCTCATATCGTCGTCGGTCGTTTCGGTCGTGCGCGCATCGCCTCTCCCCGCGTGCGGGGAGAGGCGATGCGCGCGACCCGGCTGGATCAGCGGCAACCGGTATCAGGGTCAATCGCCAGACCGCAGTGCCGGCGCCTCCGTCCCCTGCTCGCCACCCCGTTTGGTCGCCCGCGAGATCCTGGCGACGATGCGGGCGCGGAGCGTCTCCGACAGCTCCACCTCGATCAGCCGCCACGACCAGTTGCGCAGCCGCATCCGGATCTTGAACTGGTCGGGTCCCGTCCGGTCGGGCGGTACGGCGATCACGACGGTGCGGAAGCCGCGCAACTCGGAGGCGGTGTAGAAAGCGCCGAGCCGGCCGAGCTTGTCCACACGCAGGCCGCCGGTCGCCAGCAGGGCCGGCGGGTTCGGCAGGTCGAGGCTCTGGGGCCAGCCGTCGTCGAGGAGATCGACGGTGGTCTGCGGCGTCACCAGCGCTTCGGCGAGCGGCAGCGCCAGGGCCGTGGCGGCGTCGACGATGCGCTGGCGCTCGCGCTGCTCGAACTCGCTGCTGCCGCTCTTGACCGCCGCGGCGAGCTGCCGGGTGAGAGAAACGCGCAGCGTACGGAAATTGACGTGGTTCTCCACATAGGCCGTGTCGCCGGCCTGCACCGCGCGCGCGAGATCGTACAGCGCCCAGAGCGGGGTCAGCGTGTACGCGAACCAGCCGAGTGCCAGTACGATCGGAATCAGCCACCAGCGCATGCCTCGGCCCGCGTCAGCTGGCGGACGGGCGTGGCAGGCGCGTGATCACGCCGGCGCCCGCCACGTTACATGGCCGGAAAACGCCGCGACAACGCTCTCGTAGACCGGGCGCTTGAAGGACACGATCAGGTCCGGCGTCACCGACAGTCGCTCCCAACGCCATGCGTCGAATTCGGGCTTCTGCGTGCCGGCGGCCGGCCGCTCGATGTCGATCTCGTCGTCGTCGCCGGTGAAACCAAAGGCGAACCATTTCTGGGTCTGGCCGCGATAGCGCCCCTTCCACGAGCGCTTCAGCACCTCGCGCGGCAGATCGTAGGTGAGCCAGCCGTCGGTCTGGCCGAGCAGCGTCACCGACCCGGCCGAGACGTTGGTTTCCTCGTGCAATTCGCGCAGGGCCGCGTCCAGGGGAGCCTCGCCCTTGTCGATGCCGCCCTGCGGCATCTGCCAGGATTGCGCCGCCGCGGCCTGACCGCGCCGCTGGCCCAGGAAGACCAGCCCGTCGCGGTTGAACAGCGCGATGCCGACACAGGGGCGGTAAGCCGCCTCGCGCCGGTCGCGGGTCTCTGGAGCGGACATCGTCATGATGACGCGACCATAGGCGACGCGCTTGCCCGGCCGCAATCTGATGGACCGGCGAATAGCCGGATCCTTGGAATATTCGCAAGCCGCAGCAGGCGCGACGATGCGCAGGCCGGTCGTTCGGGCGTTCACGGTTCGACGATGGAGACCTTGGTCGCCGGCGGCTTGCCGCGCAGGGCCGTACTGACCGGCACGAGGCGGATGCCCCGTGTTTCGAGGTCGCGTGCCCAGCGCGCGATGCGATCGATCGAGAGCTGCTGGGCGCTGGCCGAGGCCATGGCGAAGCCGTTCTTCTTCGCCTGCGCTTCGAGGCGGGCGAGTTCGCGGTCGATTGCCTCGGGACGCGCCATGGCATCGAGCACGATCTCGGCGCGGGCCGCAGGGGTCTTGAGCTTGAGGGCGCTCGCCGTCGCCTTCGACCCCTGCGAGGCGCCGTCGTCCACGAAGCCGAGGCCGCGGCTGCCGATCTCCTTCAGGATCGGCTCCAGCGAGGACGGGTCGCTCAGGAGCTTGCCGCCCATAAAGTTCACGAGGCCGACGAAGCCGGAAAACCGGCTCATGGCCCAGGCCAGCCGGTCGAGGTTCTCGGCCGGGCGCGACGAGGTCAGGATCGTCTGCGGGCCGGGGTCGCTGTCGGGATAGTCGAACGGCTCCATCGGGGCCTGGAGCAGGATCTCGTGACCGGCCTCGCGGGCGCGGGCGGCGACCTTGTCGAGGTCGGAGGCATAGGGGGACAGGGCGAGGCTGATCGCGGGCGGCAGGCGCGCGATGGCCGCCGCCGTGGCAGCCTGGCCCGTGCCGACGCCGGAGACCAGGATGGCGATGCGGGCGCTGCCCGAGCCGTCGTCGGGCCGGGCATAGGCATCGAGGGGACGCAGCCGTCCCTCCCCGATCCGCGGCATCACCCCATGACGGCCACGCTCGGTCAGGCGGGCGTCGGGCGCGGTGGCGAGGCGGACGGTATCGGGCGCCGGCACGCGGATGATCACCGCATCCGGCGGCGCGGAGGTGCCGGCGGGCCGGGTCACGGTCACGCCCGACGCGGTTTCGACTTCGCTGGCGCTGCTCTGGAGCGACGGCGGCGCGGATGGGGCGTCCGTGTGCGCCTCGACGGTGTCGGAGGGTGTGCCAGCTCGGGCCTGGGGGATCGCCTCGCGGACGGCGATCGTCGCGACGGCCTGCGGCTCCCCGCCCTGGGGGTCGCCGGTCAAGGCAAGCAGTCCGATCCCGAGCAGAGCCACGCCGCCGAGCCCGGGCGCGACGTAGCGGGCATACGGGCGCAGGACCGCGAGACGGCTCGGCTTCGGCGCATCGAAGCCGAGCGGACGGGTCAGGATATCGTCGGAGGGCTCGCTCACCGGGGTCCCAATGCCAGGGGCAGCAGCGGGACGCCTCGAACGCGAGACGGCCCGCAGCATCGGTCTCGACCGACATTGCGGGCCGTCATGGTTAACGCTTCGCTAAGCTGCGGCAAGATTACCGCGCTTACCCGACGACCGTCGGTCGTCGCTACCTCGCGAGCGGTATGCTCAGTTCGGCGTCGAGGGCTTGGTGACGTTGGCGGCGCCCTTCTGGATGCCGTGCAGGAAGTCGACGGCGGCGATGAGCTGCTTGTCCTTGGCCGGATCCGGCGGGATGTAGGCCGACGAACCGCCGCGCTCCTCGACGTCCTTCTGCTTGAGGTGGCCCTTCAGGCCGGCCTCGCCCTTGGTCTCGTCCTTGCCCTTCAGCTCGTCCGGCACGTCCTGCAGGACCTCCTGATCCGGCTCGATGCCCTTCGCCTGGATCGAGCGGCCCGACGGCGTGTAGTAGCGCGCCGTGGTCAGGCGCAGCGCGCCCTGTCCGCCGAGCGGGATGATCGACTGCACGGAGCCCTTGCCGAAGGAGCGCGTGCCCATGATGGTCGCGCGCTTGTGATCCTGCAGGGCGCCGGCGACGATCTCGGAGGCCGAGGCAGCGCCGCCGTTCACGAGCACCACGATCGGCTTGCCCTTGGCGAGGTCGCCGACCTTGGCCGAGAAGCGCTGGGTCTCGTCCGGGTTGCGGCCGCGGGTGGAAACGATCTCGCCGCGGTCGAGGAACGCGTCCGACACCATCACGGCCTGATCGAGCAGGCCGCCCGGGTTGTTGCGCAGGTCGAGCACGTAGCCCTTGAGCTTGTCGTTGCCGATGTCGGTCTGAAGCTTGTCGATCGCGGTCTTGAGGCCGTCGAAGGTCTGTTCGTTGAACTGGGTCAGCCGGACGTAGCCGACGTCGTTCGACTCGACCTTCGAGCGCACGGGCCGGATCTTGATGATGTCGCGGTTCAGCGTGACGTCGAGGGGCTCCTTGGCCTCCTTGCGGGAGATCTTGAGCTTCACCGGCGAGTTCACGGGGCCGCGCATCTTGTCGACGGCCTGGTTCAGGGTCAGGCCCTGGACCTGATCCTCGTCGATCTGGGTGATGATGTCGTTGGCGAGCAGCCCGGCCTTCGAGGCGGGGGTGTCGTCGATGGGCGAGACGACCTTGATCAGGCCGTCCTCCATGGTGACCTCGATGCCGAGACCGCCGAACTCACCGCGCGTGGTGGTCTGCATGTCGCGGAACGCCTTGGCGTCCATGTAGCTCGAATGCGGATCGAGGGCGGTCAGCATGCCGTTGACCGCCGTCTCGATCAGCTTCGATTCCTCGGGCTTCTCGACGTAGTCGGTGCGGACCTTCTCGAACACGTCGCCGAACAGGCTCAGCTGCCGGTAGGTCTCGGCGGAGGCCGCCACCGCGCTCGTACCCGAAAGCAATTGGGTATGGGTCGATACCGCGGACACGCCGACGCCGAGGAACGCGCCGACCAGGACGAGGGACACCTTGCGCATTATCCGCGAACCTTCTCGCTGGGGCTTCTGGCCCACCAAGGCTCCGGATCGATGGAGCCGCCGTCTTTTCTGAACTCGACGTACAGGACTGGGTCGCCCCGATCATCGTCTTTCGATGACGCAGTTTGCGACGTATTTACGACCGAAGCGCCCGTGCCGCCCTCGCCCATGGCAGCGACCGGCTCTCCTGCGAGCACGAACTGACCCACCTCGACGTCGATCCGATCCATGCCTGCGAGCAGCAGATAGTAGCCGTCGCCCGCGTTGATGATCAAGAGTCGCCCGTAGGAGCGGAACGGTCCAGCATACGACACCCAGCCATCCGCCGGCGATGATACGCTGGCCTTCGGCCGCGTCATATACGACACGCCGCGCATGGTGCCGCCGTTGCCGTCGGGCTGGTTGAAGCCGCGCATCAGGTTGCCGCTGACCGGCCTCGGCACCTCGCCGCGCGTATCGGCGAACTTCATCTTCGGCGCGAGCCGGGCGGGATCGCGAAAACCCGCGGCGGCGAAACGCTCCTGCGTCGCCTTGGCCTCGCGCTCCTCGGCGGCCTTGGCCTCCGCGGCGGCGCGGCGGGCGGAGGCCACCTCGCCCTCCATGCGGTCGACGAGTTCCTTGAGGGTCTTGGCCTGCGTGCCCAGCTCGGCCGTGCGCTGACGCTCCGTGGCGAGGTTGCCCTCGACCTCGGCCATGCGCTTGCGGCGGGCTTCCACCAGGGCGTCGAGGCGCTGCTTCTCCTTGGCCCAGCCGCCGAGATCGGTCTTCAAACTTTCGCGATCGGCAGCGATCAGGCCGCGCACGCGGACCAGTTCGGTGAGATCGGCGGCGAGCGTCTCCGCCTCGCCGCGCAGTTCCGGTACCACCGCGCCGAGCATCATCGAGGTGCGGATCACCGCGAGCACGTCCTCCGGACGCACCAGGACCGCCGGCGGCGGCCGACGGCCCATGCGCTGCAGCGCAGCCAGGATCTCGGCGATCACGCTGCGGCGCGCATCCAGCGACTTGCGGATCGCGCCCTCGCTGTCGCCGAGCGTCTTGAGGCGCTCTTCCAGCCGGCTCAGCCGGTCCTCGGTCGCCTGGGCCTGACGTGCGGCGTCGAGCAGCGCGAGGTTCAGCTTCGCCCGGTCGCTACCGATCGCCGCGACTTCGGTCTCCAGGCTGGTGCGGTTGGCCGCGCTGGCATTCAGCGCGTTCTGGATCTGCTTGAGGCTCTCGGCGCGCCGGTTCTTCTCGTCGGTCGTGCGCTGGATCGCCTCGGCGTCCTTCAGCTCTTCGGCATGCGAAGATACGGCCAGCCCCAGGAAGGCGACCGTCCATAACCCCGCGATCCGGCACGCCCGTCGCTGCATCGTCGTCGCCAGCCGCCTTCGAAGATCAAGCCTCACCGCGATGATACGGATGGCCCGCCAGGATGGTGAGCGTCCGGTAGGCCTGCTCCCAAACGAGCACGCGCACCAGACCATGCGGTAATGTCGCGGCGCCGAAGGCAAGAATAAGGTCGGCTCGGCGTCGTAGGCTGCCGTCAAGCCCATCCGCTCCACCGATGGCGATGACGAGGGCTGGACGTGCGGCATCCCGCCACAGGCCGACTCGCTCGGCGATCGTCTCGCTGGCGAGATCCGAGCGGCCGCGCTCGTCGTAGGCGATGAGCGCCGCGTTGGCCGGGACCTGCGCAAGGATGGCCTGCGCCTCCTCGGCCTGCCGGTCCGGCGCCCGTCGAGCGCGGCTTTCGGGGATTTCGAACAGGTCGCAGGCGGGAAAGCCGAGTCCCCGGCCGAGGGCGATGGCGCGCTCCTGATAGCGCGCGGCGAGATCGCGCTCGGGGCCGTTCTTCATGCGTCCGACGGCGACGATGCAAAGGCGCACGGGCGCTAGGCTCCTGAGGTGTCGAGCGGGGCGGCAGGCACTATCTTGCGAGGGATCGATCTCAGGGACGACCGCATCTTGGTCGTGATCTCGTCAATCGGCGATCGTCATTCGGGCCAACGCGTCACGGTTGCTGGTTCGCATGGTCCCTGTCATCGCTGAAACGATGCAGCACGACGTTTTCATCAGTTACTCCAGCAAGGACAAGCCGGCAGCCGATGCCGCGTGCAACGTTCTGGAGCGCAACGGCATACGGTGCTGGATTGCGCCACGCGATATCGTTGGCGGCAAATCATGGGCCGAGGCAATCGTCGCTGCGATCAAGTCCAGTAAAGTCCTTCTTCTGGTTTTTTCCAAGCAATCGAACAAGTCGCAACAGGTTGCCCGAGAGGTCGAGCGAGCGATCAGCGCCGGGATTCCCGTCATCCCTTTTCGAATAGAGGACGTGGTTCCCAGCGAATCGATGGAGTATTATCTTAGTACGCCGCATTGGCTCAATGCATTTCCTCCGCCGATGGAGCAGCACTTCGAGCAGTTGACGCTCACGGTAAAAAACTTACTCGGTGAGCCGGTCGGCGGCGGTCCGTCAATTCGGCCCGACCCACCTGAAGGAGCGGATCCGTCAATCTGGAAGCGCCCCGGTCTGTTGTGGGGCCTGGGTGGTCTTGCCGTCGCTGGCGCGCTGACCGTCGCAGCGATCGTGTCCGTGCCGGCGCTCCGACCGGCAGTCTGCGACATGGCTGCCCAAAACGCCGAAACGGACGCCACGCGCGTCAACGCCTTCCGCTATATCGCCGCCGAATCGTCCGACCCGGCGGCAAACATTCGCGATTGGACCCGTCCCGAGGACAACCTTTGGGTGGAGCGATCACCGAAGTCCGTCGCCTATTTTCGAACCGTCGGCAGGGTCCATGTCGGCCGCTGCGATGGAACCGTCGTGTCCAAGGAGGAGGAGCCGAAGCTGGAGTTGCTCATCTCCGACAAAGACTGTGAAGCGCGAAAGTTGATGTTTCGCAGGCGTCCAAGTTGCGACTGGAATTTCCTGCCGCCGATGGAACAAGTCGAATGAGGCCGCCAACCTACCGTATGACCTTATAGGTGTTGCATAACTTCCCGGCCGCTGAAATCTGGTCTTCCAGCGTAAGCCGCAGTTTTTCTACGAGATTGTTCTTCGCGAAATAGGGGTCGTCGCAAGGCTTCTGGTTGGCCGTCTTCAAGGTCCGATTGTAGATGACGCGATAAAATGCGGTCACCTTCGTGACCGTTTTCGGATCGACGCAACTGCGTACCGTGTCGACGAACCGTGTGTCGAACTTCGTCTCGATGCCGCACAGGTGGAGGATCGCCGCATATCCCGCGTAGCGGTCGACGCGCTCCCACAATTGCTTCCTTTGAGACTCCGAGAGGTCGTCGAGACCGAGGTTCAATTGCTGCGCCGGCGCCGGAGCCGTAGCGGATAAGAGGGTGAATGCGAAGAGTAGGACCCGGATCGACCAGACCCGGCCATGACGTCCGATCGACTGCAATCCCGGAGCCATCGGCGACTACCGCATCCCGCCCGGCCGGTTGCCCGCCGCCCAGTCGAGTGCCTGCTCCAACCGGTCGTTCCCCCAAAACAGTTCGCCATCCTCGGTCAGAAAGCTCGGCGCGCCGAAAATACCGCGCGAGCGCGCCTCCTCGCCGGCGAGCTTGAGACGGCCCTTGCTGGATTCTGAGGAGGCCGCCTTGAGAATGGCCGTTCCGTCGAGGCCGAGCTTATCGAGGATCGCGACGACCGCGTGCGGCTCGGCGATGGAGCCGCCTCTCGCAAATTCCGTCTCGAACACGGCCTTGGTGAACGGCACCAGCCAGTCCTGTTCGGCCCCGTAGATCGCGGCGCGGGTGGCGCTCAGCGAATTCTGCGGGAATGGGTTCGGCCGGGTGACCGGCGGCATCCCATAGCGTGCGGCCTCTCGGTCGAGATCGCGCCACATGTTGCGGCCCTTGATGGGAAAGATGTTGAACGGCGAGTTCGTCCAGCCTTGTGCCGCGAAGATCGGCCCGAGCAGGAACGGCCGCCAACGTATGTCGACCCCCGCGGCCTCGGCCAGCGCCTCGACCCGCATGGCGGCGAGATAGGAATAGGTGGAAGCGAACTCGTACCAGAATTCGAGGGTCGGCCGTCGCGCCATTCGTCGAATCTCCGGGGAGTCGGGTGTCTACGTAGTGTCTTGCGCGAGCGTGGCTGCCGCAAGGCCGTTTTGCGTCGCGGATCGCGCAACGAACAGGCCATCGAGCACGGGCAGGAACGCCGCGCGGCGGCCATGGTTGCGCCGCTCGCGGCTCCGCTGTTAAGCCGCCAGCTTCCGGCCGCCCGATGCGATTGTCTCCGCCATGACCGACGCCAACCCTGCCTCCTCCCCCGTGAAGAAGGTCGTGCTCGCCTATTCCGGCGGCCTCGACACCTCGATCATTCTGAAGTGGCTGCAGACCACCTATGGCTGCGAGGTCGTGACCTTCACGGCCGATCTCGGCCAGGGCGAGGAGCTCGAGCCGGCGCGCAAGAAGGCCGAGCTGCTCGGCATCAAACCGGAAAACATCTTTATCGAGGACCTGCGCGAGGAATTCGTGCGGGACTACGTGTTTCCGATGTTCCGCGCCAACGCGGTCTACGAGGGCGTCTATCTCCTCGGCACCTCGATCGCCCGGCCGCTGATCGCCAAGAAGCAAATCGAGATCGCCGAGCGGGTCGGCGCCGACGCCGTCTGTCACGGCGCCACCGGCAAGGGCAACGATCAGGTCCGGTTCGAGCTCGGCTATTACGCGCTGAAGCCCGACGTCACGGTGATCGCCCCCTGGCGCGAATGGGATCTGAAATCACGCGAACAGCTCATCGCTTTCGCCGAGCAGCACCAGATCCCGATCGCCAAGGACAAGCGTGGCGAGAGCCCGTTCTCGGTGGACGCCAACCTCCTGCACGCCTCCTCGGAAGGCAAGGTGCTGGAGGATCCGGCCGACGAGGTGCCGGACTACGTCTTCTCTCGCACGATCTCGCCGGAAGAAGCGCCCGATACGCCCACCATCACCACCATCGGCTTCGAGAAGGGCGATGCGGTTTCGATCGACGGCGAGGCGCTGTCGCCGGCCTCGCTGCTGGCGAAGCTCAACCAGCTCGGCCACGACAACGGCATCGGCCGGCTCGATCTCGTCGAGAACCGCTTCGTCGGCATGAAGAGCCGCGGCATGTACGAGACGCCGGGCGGCACCATCCTGCTGCCGGCCCACCGCGCCATCGAGTCGATCACGCTGGACCGGGGTGCGGCGCACCTCAAGGACCAGATCATGCCGCAATATGCGGAGCTGATCTATAACGGCTTCTGGTTCTCGCCCGAGCGCGAGATGCTGCAGGCGCTGATCGACAAGAGCCAGGAGAAGGTCAGCGGCGAGGTCCGGCTGAAGCTCTACAAGGGCGGAGTCCACGTCATCGGCCGCACCAGCCCGCATTCGCTCTACGACCAAGACCTCGTCACGTTCGAGGAGGGCGCCGTCGCCTACGACCACCGCGACGCGGCCGGCTTCATCAAGCTCAATGCCCTGCGGCTGCGCACCCTCGCCCAGCGCAAGAAGCGCGACGACGCCTGACGGTGTCCCGATGATCTTCGGCCGGTTTTGGCGTTCGCGGCCCGCCGCGATCGATCCGATGCCGGAGATCGTCGGCAGCTTCACGAGCCTCGGCAACAACTGCGAGTTCGGTCTCGTCCAGCGCGCCTGCGGCGTCGAGCCCCTCGGCCTGTTCCGGTTCTCGCGAACCGAACTCGCTCTGTTGATCGCGGCGCTCGACACGGATTTCGAACTGTTCGGAAGCCCGGGTGACCTGGAGATCTATCCCGACGGACAAGGCCGGCCGTCATGCCGGAGCCGGCGCTACGGCTTCGACTACCTGATCTCCGACCTCCCCGCCGACCAGGACGCTGCCAAATTCCTCAAGCGCGAGACGGCCAAGGTCGGATTTCTCAAGCGCAAGCTGCTCGAAGACTTGGGCGAGGACGACCGGATCTTCGTCCGGAAAGCCGCTGCCGACGAGACCGACGACGATGCTCGGAGGCTGCTTCAGTCCTTGCGTCGCCATGGGCGCAGCACCTTCGTGCACGTGAGGCAAGGGAACGCCGTCACGGCCACCGCCGCAGAAGACGGCCTGATCCGCGCGACGCTGCCGCATCTCGCACCTATCGAGGCGGCCTACGACATCGACCTGGAATCCTGGCTCGATCTCTGCGCCAGGATCCACCGGCTCGTGCGCAAGGGGCCCGCCGACAGCCTCGCCGCCCCGAAGCGCATCAACCTTCTGGCCCGCTCCGGCCGGCGCCCTTCGACGGATGTGGTGGAAGCCGGCCGCACGGAGCCGCAGGTCTTCGGAGCCTATCAGGAAGCGGCGCAGCTCGATCCCTCGACGATCTACACCTACTCGGCCTGGCTCTGGGTACCATCCGACTTCCAGGGCGACCGCATCGGCGCGGCGATCGGCCATTACCGGCTCGGCTGGCGCGACGCCGACCTCACCCGCCGCGACTGCTGGCAGCGCGTCTGGGTCTCGGCGCGGATTCCCGAGGGCTTTCGCACGCTGATGATGGGAATCGTCGTGTCGGGGCCGCCGGGGAGCCGGGTCTGGTCGCGCGATCGCTGGTTGGAGGTGGGATTGGTTCCGGGGGCTGCCGAACCGCCTCGCTGCACGCCGTGAGCTGAAGATAGACGCTTCGGGCTCCTCGTGCTGCGCCACCAAAAACGTGTCTCAATCGACCGTTACCCAGCGCCCGCCGGCGGCCTTGAAAAACCCCGGCCCCAGATCCGCATACCGCAGGAAGATCTGCAAAGCCGGCTGCATCTCGTGGTGCAGGGCCGGCGCTTCCACGGCCGCCCCATAGGGCTGCGCCACATCGATCGCCGGCACGTCGCGGGCCGTATCCCACAGCACCGCAAGACGCTGCACCAGCGCGATGTGCTCGGGCGACACGTCGAAGGTGACGTGCTCGGGCGTCTCGCCGGTGGCCTCGTCGCGAAACACGTCGCCGACATCGCTGGTCGAGAGCTTCGCCAGGGTGTTGTGGTACTGGTAGCGTCCCGGCTTCAGCACGGCGTTCTGCAGGAACACGGCGAGGGCTTCGCCGAGCGCACGGTGCTCTTCGTCGGCACCGTCGTCGTCGCCGGTGACGTTGAAGATGTCGCCGTCGCGGTCGGTGCTGCCGTAGGGGGCGTCCGGATGGACGATCGGCGCGCCGGAGCCGGTGCCGTTCCAGGCGACAACCATCCGGCGGAGCAGGGCGATCCGCTCCAGGGTCAACTCGAAAGTGGGGTCGTCGGCCATCCGGTTCCGCTCGGGCTTCAGGGTGTTCCGGAGCCACTACAGGATGAACGCGACCGCCGCTATCGAGGGCTGAGGCAGCCGATGTAATCATCCATGGCGCCGTAGGCGGACTGGATGCGCTGGGCCTTGGCCCGGGTTGCTGCCGAGGGTTTTCGGGGATTGCGCTCGATCGGATTCGGCAGCGTCGCGGCGAGCAGCATCGCCTCGGAGGGCTTCAGGTCCCGCGCGCTCTTGTTGAACCAGTACCGGGCCGCGGCCTCGGCCCCGAAAATGCCCTCGCCCCACTCGGCGACGTTTAGATAGATCTCCATGGTCCGCCGCTTGCCCCAGACGAGGTCGGCGAGAACGGAGATCGGGATTTCGATGGCCTTGCGGATGTAGGAGCGGCCGGGCCATAGGAAGACGTTCTTGACCGTCTGCATGGTGACGGTCGAGGCACCGCGGCTCGGGCCGCCCTCGTCGTCGAGAACGTCGGTCAGCGATCCCCAGTCGACCCCGCGGTGCATGCAGAATTTCTGGTCTTCCGCAGTGAAAACCGCGCGGACCAGGGCGGGCGCGATCCGGTCGAGGGGGACGGCGTCCCGCGTTACCGATCGACCCGTCAACCATCGCCCGAGCATCGGGGTTGAGACGGGCATCACCACGCGATAGACGAGCGTCAGCACAAGCGTGAGGGCGACGAGGACGAGAGCGAAGCGCATGGCCAGCAGGGCGATGCGCCGGGCTCGCGATCCCCGGCGTGGAGGCTCGATCCGCCGCAGGCTGCGCTCCTGCGGATCCGGCCTGCAGGTTTCCTCCTCGCGTTCCGCCCTAAGCACGCCGCACGCGCCAATCCCCGAACCAGGCCTGTCCCGATGACCTCAACGCAGCGTTCCGACGCCCCGGTCAAGGCGAACGCGTCGGCCGAGCCGTTTTCCCACAGGCTCGCCACGGTCGCCGACGATGTCGAGCGCTTTCTGGTGGCGCTCCTCGACGAGACGCTGCGCGCTGGCGAGATTGCCCGCCCTCCCCGCCTGATGGAGGCGATGCGCCACGCCGTACTCGGGGGCGGCAAGCGCCTGCGGCCGTTCCTGGCGATCGAGACCGCACGCATGCTCGGCGGCTCCGAAGAGGGCGCCATGGCTGCCGGTGCCGGCGTCGAGCTGGTGCATTGCTACTCGCTGGTCCACGACGACCTGCCGGCCATGGACGACGACGACCTGCGCCGCGGCAAGCCGACCGTGCACAAGGCCTATGACGAGGCCACCGCGATCCTCGTCGGCGACGCACTTCAGACGCTGGCCTTCGAGATCACCGCCGACGCGCAGTGGCAGCCCGATCCCGCGATCCGCGCCGACCTCGTGCTCGGCCTCGCCAAGTCGTCGGGCCTCGGCGGCATGGTCGGCGGCCAGCTCCTCGACCTCTCGGCGGAAGGCCGCTTCGGCGCCGTCTCCCTCGACATCGACGATACGCTGCGCATGCAGGCGATGAAGACCGGCGCGATCCTCGCCTTCTCGGTCGAGGCCGGCGCCATCGTCGGCCATGCCGACCGCGCGCAGCGCGCGGCGCTTCTGCGCTACGGCAAGGCGTTGGGGCAGGCCTTCCAGGTGGCCGACGACATCCTCGACCGCGAGGCCTCTCCCGAAGCGATGGGCAAGGCCACCGGCAAGGACAAGGATGCCGGCAAGGCGACCCTCGTCGACCGCCTCGGCCTCGACGGCGCCCGCGCCGAGTGCGACCGCCTCGTCGGCATCTGTGAGGAGGCGGTGGCTCCCTGGGGCGAGCGCGCGTCCATCCTGCGCGAGGCGGCGCGGTTCACCGTCGCCCGCAAGGCGTAGACCGTCGCCGGGTCTCGCGAGCGTCTCTTAGTGTTTCGCCGCCGGCCTGCTCGGTACTCGAACCGCGGCTGCACGGGCGAAGGTTAAGCAGGCGTTAACGCTTCGGACCTAAACCTCTGATATCTCACGAACCGGGCCACCTTCCGGTTCGGCTCGGCAAGGACGCGCGTCGTTCGATTGATGAGTGTCGGCAGCCCGGACCCGCTCGCATCGCTGCTCGAACGCATCCGCCGCAGCTTCTGCGTACGCGCGGCGATGGTCCGCTTCAGCGACGACGAGGGCCGACCGGCCGAGTTCCATGCCGGCGCGCCGATTCCCTGGTCCGATAATCCCGCCGCCTGCCGCCTGCAGGCGCTGGCCGCTGCCGGGACGGTGGTCGTCCCGGACATCGATCTGGAAGACGATGCGGCCGGACGCGCCGCGGACAGGCCGCGCATCCGCTTCTTCGCCGGCATCCCGCTCTTGTCGGAGACGGGTTGCCCGTTCGGCGTGCTGAGCCTGTTCCACGCGCAGCCGCGCTGGCTGTCGCCCGTCCATGTCAGGGCGCTCGAAGATCTGGCGGCGGAGCTCGCACCGGTGGCCGCACGGCGACGCGACGACGTCATCATCGCGCGTCTCAGGCACCGTCTCGACGTTCAGGCCGCCACGATGCGCGCGCAGGCCGAGGAACTCGTCCAGGGTCGCGGTACGTTCGAGCGCGCGGCTGCCGGTGCCCGGGTCGGCATCTGGGAATGCGCGTTGCACGACGAAAGCCTGACCTGGACCGATCAGGTCTACGACCTCTTCGAGATCCCACGGGGCACGCGCCTCGCCCGCCGGACGACGCTAGACTGCTACACGCCGGGCTCGCGCGCGGTGCTCGAACGGACCCGCTCTGCAGCCATCGCCGGACGCCGCGACTTTCGGCTCGATGCCGAGATCATCACGCTGAAGGGCCGCCGCCGCTGGATCCGGCTGACCGCCGCGACGGAGTGCCGGGACGGCGTGCCCGTGCGGCTGTTCGGCATGAAGCAGGACATCACCGAACAGACCCTGCTGCTCGAACGGACCCGCTATCTGGCCGACTTCGACGTGATGACGGGGCTTGCCAACCGCGCGAGCTTCGAGGCCCGGCTCGCCTACCTCGGCACGGATCCCCGCGACCGCGCGCCCATCGGCGCACTGCTGCTGATCGATCTCGACGGCTTCAAGCGCATCAACGACGGCTTCGGCCACGCACTCGGCGACGCCTGCCTGCAGGAGGCCGCCCGCCGGCTACGCGCGGTGTGCGCCGGGGCCGAACTCGTTGCGCGGATCGGTGGCGACGAGTTCGCCGTGCTGATCGGCTGCAGCCTCCGTGAGGGGGTGGCCGAGGCGCTGGCGGAGGCGATCGTCGCTTCCTTGAGCCAGCCGATGCAGTCCGGCGCCCACGCCTTCCGGATCGGGGCCTCCGTCGGAATCGCCCCCGTCGGCAGGCCCTGCACACCGTCCGACCTGTTCATCCGGGCCGATACCGCCCTCTATGCCGCCAAGGCAGCGGGCCGTGGCACGTTTCGGACGTTCGACCTCGGCATCGCCGGCGGTGATCTCGGGCACATGCCGCAGCCGGGCCTGATCGACGGCGAGCGCCGGTCCCTGCGGCGGCCGGCTCTCAACTGATCCTTCGTCTCCGGACTTGCCAGCACCGGGATCGGCTCATTACAGCCGCCAGATACTGGCCCGGCCGACCTGAGCACGGGCGCCATCACGCCGGAGCGACCATGACCACCTACAAGCTCCTTCTCCTGCCCGGCGACGGCATCGGCCCCGAGGTCATGGCCGAGGTCGAGAAGGTGGTGGGATGGCTCGGCAAAGCCGGCCTCGCGACGTTCGAGACCGAGACCGACCTCGTCGGCGGCGCGGCGATCGATACACACGGTACGCCGCTCTCCGACGCGACGCTCGCCAAGGCCGACGCGGCCGACGCGATCCTGCTCGGCGCCGTCGGCGGCCCGAAATGGGCGGGCGTCGACTACGAGCTCCGTCCCGAGGCCGGCCTGCTGCGCCTGCGCAAGGATCTCGGCCTGTTCGCCAACCTGCGCCCGGCGATCTGCTATCCGGCGCTCGCCGAGGCCTCGGCGTTGAAGCCCGAACTCGTCGAGGGCCTCGACATCATGATCGTGCGCGAGCTCACCGGCGGCGTCTATTTCGGGGAGCCGAAGGCAATCACCACGCTGGAGGACGGCTCGAAGCGCGCCGTGGACACGCAGGTCTACACCACCGCCGAGATCGAGCGGATCGCCCACGTCGCCTTCGACCTCGCCCGCAAGCGCTCCGGCCGCGTCGCCTCGGCCGAGAAGAACAACGTCATGAAGACCGGCGTCCTCTGGAAGGAGGTCGTCACCCGCATCCATCGCGAGCACCATTCCGACATCGCCCTGGAGCATGTGCTCGCCGATAATTGCGCCATGCAGCTGGTGCGCCGCCCGAAGCAGTTCGACGTGCTGGTCATGGACAACCTGTTCGGAGACGTGCTCTCGGACATCGCCGCGATGCTGACCGGTTCCCTCGGGATGCTGCCCTCCGCCTCCCTCGGTGCCGTCGATGCCAAGGGTACGCGTAAGGCGCTCTACGAGCCCGTCCACGGCTCGGCTCCCGACATCGCCGGCAAGGGCTTCGCCAACCCGATCGCGATGATCGGCTCGCTCGCCATGTGCCTGCGGTACTCCTTCGGCCTCGGCGACGCCGCCGACCGGATCGAGGCCGCGATCACGCGCACCCTCGCCTCCGGCGCCCGCACCCGCGACATCGCCAAGGCGGGCGATGCCGCGATCAGCACCGCAGAAATGGGCGATGCGATCGTTCGTGAACTCGATGCGGGTGGGGCGGCCTAAGGCCGACCGCACGTCCTGACCCCGAACGAAAACGGGCCCCGAAAAGGGGCCCGTTTCCAAATCCGAAGACGCTTCGTCTTAGTAGGGCGAACGGCCCGTGCGCGAGACGTACGAGGTCGGGTCGATCGCGTCGATCGCAGAGAAATCGACGTTGCGGATTGCGCCGCCACGGGCGCCGATGAACGGGCCGTTGGTGATCGGGTCGGGCAGGTTGCTGCCGCCGTACATGTCGTTGCGGCCGTAGACCGGCGAGAGCAGGTTGCTGGCCTGGATCAGGTAGGGGCTGGTCGCCGGGTTCGCGACGGAACCGTTATAGGCCTCGGTGACGTTACCGGCATCGAGCCAGCTGCGCGGCTTGATGCGGATCGGCAGCGGACGGCTGACGCGGACGTAACCCGGGCCGCCGTAAGGGCCCTGTGCCTCTGCAGCCGAACCGAACCCGATCGCGGTGACGGAGAGGGCGCCCAGAAGGGCAAGCTTGATGGAGCGCATGGCGGGACCCTGGTTTGCGTGGGCAGAAGCTAAGGGGGGCTCGTTAACAATTAGCCCGTTGCAGAGTAGACGCCTGAGCTCGGCCGTTGTTCCCTCCTTACAGCCGAGCTTCCGCATTTCGCCGCAGTTCCGCCTCATTTTTTCGCGGCCGGCGCGAATTCCGATCGCCTGTTGTAGTTTTGCGACCCGCGATCGATCCGGTCTCCTCCGTGCCGCGGACGATCTCTGCGACGCCGGCCTTGGCGCCGCAGCCGGCAGTGCGGCGCAATTCGGCTTCCCCGAACACGACCTCGATCGTCGGCGTGGCCGCGATGGCGAGCTTGAGGTCGTCGATGGCGCAGGCCACCGTCCGAGGCTCGGGTGCCTGCCCGAGGACGCCGCAGAGCCAGCCGTCGATCCGCATCGCCCTGGTACCGATGCCGGTGAAGCCCGTGCAGAGCCGGGAACCGTGCCCGCTCAGGGTCGCCTCGACGGTCTCGAACGGGCCGAACTTGGTTTCGATCATGCCGCGCACGCCGGTGCGGACCACCGACAGCCCCTGCATCTCGGCCGCGCGTCGGGCGAGGGTGACGAACAGGCTCGTCGCCGGGTCGGGAATCTGCCCCGCTTCAGTCAGGGTCAGCCGCAGGAACGGCGCGTCGATGGCATCGAAGCCGCCCTGGGTCAGGGCATCTTCGCGCAGCCCCGTCGTCGCGTTTCGGCGGGGCGGTTCGGACCGTGCAGGGGGATCGGCGGCGTCCATGGCGAGCAGCGGCCCAGCCGTGCTGGCGGGGATCGCTGCGCGGGCCGAAGGTGCGGACAGGATGCGCTTCGGGTCGGTCCAGGCGCTTTGCGACGAGGCTGGAGCGGTCCGGTCTCGCGCGAACAGCGTCAGCCCGGTGATCGCCGCCGCTGCCAGGACGAAGCGAACGGCGAGGCTGGTACGGCCGAACGCCCGCGGGGCGTCGAGCCGGCGCATGTCGTCTGCGTCGTCGAAGTCCAGGTCGTCGAAGGTCGGTTCGCGCCGCATCGTGAACGCCTCGTGCCGGTGTCGGCGGCAGGCCCGTCAGGCCGCGCACAGTCCGTTGCTGTGCCCTGGAGATTCGAAGGAACGGGTTTCCGAGCGGCTGATGTGATCCGGGTTATCCCCCGCCACGTCGCCTCAGGATGAATCGAACCTTGCCGCTCGCTCCGAGGCGGTTCGAGCGGCGACGACGGAACGTGCTCCATCTCCTTGCGCGCGCAGGACATTTACCTGCACCCGGAATCCTCTTTTTTCCGCGGTGCTCTAAATTGGCTACGATTGCGGTCTGAGGCTCCGTTCCGCCGCGAACCTGACGAGGCCGGGGCCACGCCAGTCGAGGGGAGAGAACGCGATGAGTGAGACGATCGAGATCCGGGCCGCCGACGGGACCAGCGCGCGGATCGCGCTACAGGGTGCCGAGCCCGTCTCCTGGCAGGTCGGCGGCCGCGAGTACCTCTGGAGCGGAGACCCTGAGCACTGGAACCGGCACGCGCCCTGGCTCTTCCCGGTGGTCGGCGCCTCGGCGGGGGGCGTGGTGCGTGTGGACGGCCAAACCTACCCGATGGCGCAGCACGGCTTCGCCCGCGACTTGCCCTTCACGGTGGTCACGCAATCCGAGGATGCGGTGACGCTGCGGCTGGAGGACAGCGACGCCACCCGGACGCACTACCCCTTCGCCTTCCGCCTCGATATCGACGTGCGGGTGGATTCGGCCCGGCTGCTCTTCGTCTGCAAGGTGGAGAACACCGGCGACGTGCCCTTGCCCTACGGGCTCGGCTTCCATCCCGCCTTCCCCTGGCCGTTCGCGGACGGCGAACGCCGGGCCGTCGGCGGCTATCACGTGGTGTTCGACGAAACCGAATCGCCCGAGGTGCCCGAGATCGCCGAGGGCGGCCTCATTGCCGCCGAGACGCGCGCCGTGCCGCTCGTCGACACCACGCTTCCGCTCGATCCCGAGCTGTTCAAGGAAGCCCTGGTCTTCCTCGATGCGAAAAGCCGCTCGATGCGCTTCGTCGGCCCGGGCGATAAGGCGATCGCCCTGGCTGTCGAGGATTTTCCGCACTTCGCGATCTGGACGAAACCGACCGCGCCGTTCCTGTCGCTGGAATGCTGGACCGGACACGCGGACCGGGCAGGGTTCGAGGGGGAGCTGGCGGAGCGGGATTCCCAGCGGATCTTGGCGCCGGGCGGCCAGGCGCTGCACGGGGTGGGGTTGAGCCTGCAAGGGTGACTGCTGGATCGCTTCGTTCGTGCGCATCCCCTTCTGCCCCCAAGCAGGGCGAGGGAATGTGCGCAAGACGTGCGGCTCAATCGACGGGCGTTACCGCAATGCGGATCGTCTCGACGGTTGCGTTGCTCACGCTGACGACGAGCGGCTTCGCTCCAACCGAAAAGCGCACGCTCTTGCGCAGGCTCCCGCAGCCCTTGCGGCCGCTATGCGCGCCCGGCTTGAGGACCGCCCCGCCCGCCTCCGCCACGTCGATCCAGCCCTCGCCCGAGAGCGTCACCTGGACTTGACCCGGCGCTGCAGGCGCCGCGAGCCGGACAAAGCCAGCGAAGGTCCCGGGCTTCGGTGCGCGGCTTGGGGCAAGCGGCAGGCCGGCCTCGGTCGAAGGCTTCAGAGTGAGCGAGGCCGCCGGACGATCCGCCGGCAGGCTCGATCCGGAGGCGAGGACCGGCAGGTCGGGTGCGGAGAACCACGCGGCCTCGCGCGCCAGTGGCCAGTCGAAGCTCGCGCACAGCTCTGCCTCGGACTTCGCCGCATCCTGCGCCTGGGCGGTGCCGCAGAGGAGCGCGAGAAGAAGCGCGATGAAGGTCCGCATGGTGATCAGTCGACTGCGATCATGACGTCGGAGCTCTTGATCACGGCGTAAGCGTCACCGCCGACCGTGAGCCCGAGGCTGTCGACGGCCTCGTTGGTGATGGCGGAGGTGACGACCTGGCCGGAGGCGATCTCGATCTTGACGTGCGCTGTGGTGGCGCCCTTCTCGACGGAAACGACCTTGCCCTTGAGCACGTTGCGCGCGCTGATTTTCATGGTGTGTTCGCTGTCCTGACGACTCGGCCCTGCGAGCGGGCCGTTGCAGCGCTCTTCTGAAGCGTCGCCTGGGCCGGATCAACCCGTGCGCCGACCGCCGCCGCCGTCGCCGACATGGAACCGACGAGCGTACCTGCAACAGGCGCTACCGCGTGCTGCCGGCGATCATCTCCGCGACGAAAGCACGGGCAGCCGGCCAATCCGTCGTGTAGATCCGACCGGCGACGAACAGCAGAGCCAGCGTCCAGAACACGGAGAGGGCGATGCGGTTCGCGCGCCGATCGCGAACGGACGGCATCGCGGCCGTTGGGAGCGGTTCGCCGAACGGGTCGTAGCCCTGGTGCCCGCGCTGTGCATTCTCGCTCATCCGAGCAGATATCGCCCCTGGCCTAGAAGCGAGCAATGGATGGTTCTTTCGAAAATTCGGCCTCTGGCAGGACAAAACTCGACACGCGTGCCTTTCGACGGAATGTCGTTCTCGATCTGGGGTGAGGTGCGGCGTGACGTCCGAACGGCTCCGTAAGCCGGCCCTGGGCCCGGGAGAGCACCTGCGCGCCCTCTGGCCCGGCCTCGCCCTGTGTCTCCTGATCACGACCCTCGCCGTCGGCCTGCAGGCCGTCGAGGAGAATGTCTTCGGCCATCCCTATGTCGAGGCCCTGGTGGTCGCGATCCTCGGCGGCATGGCCATCCGAACAGCCTGGGAGCCGGGCGAGCGCTTCGTCGGCGGCATCGCCTTCAGCGCCAAGCAGCTTCTCGAAGTCGCCGTGACCCTGCTCGGGGCGTCGGTCAGCCTCGGCGCACTCGTCGCCTCCGGCCCTGCCCTGCTGACAGGCATCGTCGGCACGGTGCTGCTGTCGATCCTGGCGAGCCTGTTGCTCGGGCGCCTGCTCGGCCTGCCGGCGCGCATGTCGATCCTGATCGCCTGCGGCAACGCCATCTGCGGCAACTCGGCGATCGCGGCCGTCGCACCGGTGATCGGCGCCGACGGCCGCGACGTGGCGGCTTCCATCGCGTTCACCGCCGTGGTCGGCGTCCTCGTGGTGCTCGGCCTGCCGCTCTTCGTGCCCCTCGCCGGTCTGTCGGAGCACCAATACGGCGTGCTGGCGGGGCTCTGCGTCTACGCGGTGCCGCAGGTGCTCGCCGCGACCGTGCCGATCGGGCTCGCGGCGACGCAGATCGGCACCCTGGTGAAGCTCGTGCGCGTGCTGATGCTCGGCCCCGTGGTGGTAGCACTCTCGTTCGTCGCGCCGCGGCTGTCGCCGGAGGGCGTGGCGAGCGCGCCGCGCCCGGCACGTCCCGGCATCGGCAAGCTCGTGCCCTGGTTCATCCTCGGCTTCCTGGCGTTGGCGAGCCTGCGCTCCCTCGGCCTCGTCCCGGATGCCGCCCTCGCACCGCTGGCGCGGATCGCGACCGTGCTCACCATCATCTCGATGGCGGCGCTCGGCCTCGGCGTGGACGTGCGGGGGCTGGCCCAGGTCGGCGGCCGGGTGACGCTCGTCGTCACGGGCTCGCTCGCCGTCCTGATCGCGGTGAGCTTGCTGCTGATCCGCCTGCTGCACCTGAACTAGCT